>DDXB01000070.1 GCA_002347405.1 Rhodocyclaceae bacterium UBA2271
TGGTGAAATCGTAAATTAAATCGAGCCTGAACCCTTTTATTTTCTTTTTTCACTTCCTTTGGCTTCATCTGCCACTCCCGGAACAAGTGGCTTCTGCAAGGATTACTTGATCGACCTAGACTTCTGGAATAAGATAGTAACTGATTACTCACTTATTGACTTGCGATGTCTATTGAATCGAGACCGAAGAACTTACCCGCAGACCAGCGCCGGGCTGTCACCGTTGAAGCGGTTATCGAACTGACGGCCGAGCAGAATCCGGGTGATATAACTACTGCCGCAATTGCCCAGCGAATGAATCTCACGCAGGGCGCGCTTTTCCGTCACTTTCCCAGCAAGGATGCAATCTGGCAGGCGGTCATGGAATGGGTGGCCGAGCGATTGCTGCAGCGGGTGGATCGCGCCATTCAAGGCGCGGACTCGCCGCTTCAGGCGTTGGAAGCGGCGTTTATGACTCATATCGAATTTGTTGTCGCGCATCCCGGGGTGCCGCGCCTGCTGTTCGGCGAACTGCAGCGCGCCGAGGACACTCCCGCCAAACGCATGGCGCGCACCCTGATCGGGTGTTACCGGGAACGTCTGAGCGGCCTGATTGATGTAGGGAAGGCGCGCGGCGAAGTGGCGCCGGATATCGATACTGCAGCGGCCGTCATCGCTTTCATCGGCAGCATCCAGGGTCTGGTCATGCAATCGCTGCTGAGCGGCAAGGCGGGACAGATGCGGGCCGACGCACCAGGCGCTTTCGCCATTTACCGTCGCGGAATCAGGAGTGCCACATGAAGTCTGAACGCATACTCAAATGGCTGGCCATTGCCGCCATGATTTTTGGCATCCTGACCGTGTTCAGCGGTGGCCGCGCATTGTTCGGCGGTATGGAGGCGCGCGCCGAGCTTGGCAACATCGTGCCCTTCGTACTCTGGTTTAATTTCCTGGCCGGTTTTGTCTATGTCCTCGCCGGTGTGGCGCTATTGATGGCGCGACGCTGGGCTGCCCCGATGGCCATACTCCTGGCGGTGTCGACCGTTCTCGTCTTCCTGGTCTTTGCGGCATACATTGTTACCGGCGGGGCATTTGAAGCGCGCACCGTCGGCGCCCTGTCGCTGCGATCGCTGTTCTGGATCGCGGTGGCTCTGGTCGCCCTGCGTGCCATGAAGGCGACCGCGGTGAGGAGTAACCCGCGATGAACTTCTCCTTCGATCGTCGTACCATCCTCATTGCCGCCGCTGTCCTGCTGGTCGCCGTTTTGCTGCTGTTCGTCGCGCGCAGCGGGCCACTGGCGTCGATGCGCGTCACTGTCGCGCCGGTCGCGCGGGTCGATCTGGCGCCATTGCTGTTCGGCATCGGCGTCGTCGAAGCGCGGCGCAGCTATCTGGTCGGCCCCACCACTGCCGGGCGCGTGCGCTTCGTCGCCGTGGATGTCGGCGAAGTCGTGAAAGCCGGCCAGTTGCTGGCGGAGATGGACCCGGTCGACCTCGATCAGCGTCTTGCCGCAACCAGCGCGGCCGTTCACCGCGCACAGAGTGCTGTCGATACGGCGGCGGCGCAACTTGCCGACAGTGCCGCCCGACGCAATGTGGCTGCCGCCAATGCGCGCCGCTATGAGGAGTTGGGGCGCAAGGGTTTCGTCAGTTCCAGCGTGACCGAGGGCAAGACACAAGAGATGAATTCCGCGACGGCACAGGTTGCCGCCGCCGAAGCCGCGCTGGCCGGCTCGCGCCAGGATCTGGCCCGCCTTGATGCCGAACGCGCTGGCGCGCAACAGCAGCGCAGCAACCTGCGCCTGCTGGCGCCGGCGGACGGCGTAGTGACCGCGCGCGATGCCGAGCCGGGCTCGACCGTGGTCGCCGGACAGGCCGTCGTGCGGCTGGTCGCAGCCGACAGCCTGTGGCTCAAACTGCGCCTCGATCAGCATCGTTCGGCCGGCCTGCAAGTGGGGCTCCCGGCTGAAATCGTGTTGCGCTCACGTCCCGGCCAACTGCTTCCCGGAAAAGTCGCACGCATTGAAATGCTCGGCGACAGCGTGACCGAAGAGCGCATCGCCCAGGTGGCCTTCGACACGCCGCCGAAGGACGTGTCCATCGGCGAAATGAGCGAAATCACCTTGCACCCGCCGGGCGTCAAGCAGGCGCTGGCCGTGCCCAGTGCGGCAGTGCGCCTGCACGGAGGCAAGACCGGCGTCTGGCTGCTGGCTGCCGGCAAGCCGGAGTTTGTCCCGGTCAAGACGGGCACCAGCGGCGCCGACGGCAGGGTTCAGATCATCGACGGCCTCAAGGAGGGCGATATGGTAATCGTGTACAGCGAAGGTGAACTGACCGAGGACAGCCGCATCAAGGTGGTTTCCACCCTCACGGGTTCGTGAGCCCGTCATGATCAGTCTCGCCGGCCGCGACATCCTGCATTCCTGGGGCAAGTTCGTCCTCACCGGGATCGGTCTCGGCCTCCTGATCGGCGCCACGCTGACCATGGCCGGCGTCTATCGCGGCATGGTCGATGACGCGCGGGTACTGCTGACCAACAGCGGTGCCGACATCTGGGTGGTGCAGAAGGACACCCAGGGACCGTATGCCGAGGCGTCCAGCATCCGCGACGATGTGTATCGCGGCCTGCTCGGCATGCCCGGCGTGGCGCAGGCGGCGAACGTGACCTACCTGACTATGCAGGTGCGCCATGGCGCCCGCGAGAGTCGCAGCATGGTGGTCGGATTCGAACCGGGACAACCCGGAGAGCCGGGCTATCTGGTGGCGGGGCGACGCCTGGTGCGCAGTCACTACGAAGCCATCGCCGATGTGAAAACCGGCTTCCGCCTCGGCGACCGCATCCGCATCCGCCGCCACGATTACGAAGTGGTCGGCCTGACGCAGCGGATGGTGTCGTCCGGTGGCGATCCGATGGTTTTCATTCCGCTCAAGGACGCGCAGGAAGCGCAGTTTCTCAAGGACAACGACGCGATCATCGCCGACCGCGCGCGCACGGCGGCCAACCCCGCCCTGAACCGCCCCGGCGTGCCCGGCCTGCTCGACGCGGTGACGGCGTCGCAGACCATCAATCACAGCGTCAATGCGGTGCTGGTAAAAGTCGGCGCTGGCGATACGGCGGAAACCGTGGCGCAGGAAATCCGCCGCTGGAAACACCTGCAGGCCTACACCCGCGAGCAGATGGAGGAGATCCTGATCGCCAAGCTGATCGCCACTTCGGCCAAGCAGATCGGCATGTTCCTCGCCATCCTCACCATCGTCAGCGCGGCGATTGTCGCCTTCATCATCTACACCATGACGCTGGGCAAGATTCGCGAAATCGCCGTGCTGAAACTGATCGGCACCCGCAATCGCACCATCGCCGGCATGATCCTGCAACAGGCGCTCGGCCTCGGCCTGATCGGCTTCGTGGTCGGCAAGATCTCCGCCACGCTGTGGGCGCCGGCCTTTCCCAAATACGTGCTGTTGGAGACGGCGGACGCCATGCGCGCCCTGGCCATCGTCATGCTGGTCTGCGCGCTGGCCAGTACGCTGGCCATTCGCGCCGCGCTGAAGGTCGACCCGGCGACGGCGATCGGAGGCTGAGATGGACGAAGGGATACACATCGAAGGCCTCAGTAAACGCTACGGCGCGGGCGACACCGCCGTCGATGCGTTGAAGGACGTCAACATGCGCATCGCGCCCGGCGAGGTGGTCGGCCTGGTCGGTCCCAGCGGATCGGGCAAGACCACGCTACTCAAGTGCCTCGGCGCGGTAATCGAACCGACGCGCGGCCGCATGATCCTCGGCGGAGAAGTGATCTACGACAGTGAGCAGGGCGGCTGGAAAACCAAGGATTTGCGCGCCTTGCGGCGCGACCGCATCGGCTTCATCTTCCAGGCGCCCTACCTGATTCCCTTCCTCGATGTCACCGACAACGTCGCCCTGCTACCGATGCTGGCGGGACGCGCGAATGGCACATCCCGGGTGCGTGCGCTGGAACTGCTGCAGGCGCTCGACGTCGCGCATCGCGCCAAGGCGCAACCGAGCGAGCTTTCCGGTGGCGAGCAGCAGCGCGTCTCGATCGCCCG
This sequence comes from Rhodocyclaceae bacterium UBA2271, assembly GCA_002347405.1. GTDB lineage: Bacteria > Pseudomonadota > Gammaproteobacteria > Burkholderiales > Rhodocyclaceae > Sulfuricystis. Next base: position 4,047 of record DDXB01000070.1, read on the forward strand.
CGCGCTGGCCAATCAGCCCCCGGTGATCCTCGCCGACGAACCCACCGCACCGCTCGACAGCCAGCGGGCACTGGCCGTGGTGCGCATCCTCAACCAGATGGCGAGCCAATACCAGACCGCGATTATTGTCGTCACCCACGACGAAAAAATCATTCCGACCTTCAAGCGGATCTATCACATTCGCGACGGAAGGACGGTGGAAGAGCCGGGGGAAGGACGCGAGATTTCCTAAAGAGGACCGTCAGCCGTCAAGCGATATCCAGCATCAAATGCCCAACCGGATCGGCGGCTGGCTTCACCTTGATTTCGATGTCGTAGCCGAGCCGATTCAGGCAATCCATCAGCTTGCGCTCGGACAGATTGGAAAAGTCGCCACGCATCATGTCGGACACCTTCGGTTGGGTGATCCCCATGCGCTTTGCTGCTTCTTGCTGGGTAAGCCCAAGCCGGCGCATGGCCTTCCTGATCTCGCCAAACCGGATTTGATCTTGATCTTGAGCTTGTCGGCATCGGGCAGACCCGAATCGGCAAAGACATTGCCAGAACTGCGTTGCACCTCAACATCGTCAATGATTCGTTTTTTTATTTCTTGGCTCCTTGGCAAGCGCCTGATCAGTGCCGGGATTGAAGAGTATCTGGGGTGTTGGCGTGTGACGGAGTTTCAACTGAGGTAAGCCGCTGCCAGGAGAAGGCTTCAGCCTGCCCGCAGGTAGTCGCGCCGTTGAGCGTGGCGCCGTGACCGCGCAGGGCGGCGAAGGATTCATCGTGCATCGGGTCGAAAACGATGCCGGCCTCGATGCGCCACAGTGACAGTGTTGGCTACACCACCGACCACCGAGGCACCGGCCTGGATTCCGCCACCACAAGAGTAAGCCGGCTGACTGTCATTTAGCGGGGCGCGGCGTCATGTCGCTCGCCTTCACACCGGCATCCGATTTGGCCTGGCTCATGAGCGCGGTGCAGTTGCTATTCTTGTCCTTGCCAAAGTCGAGCAGCGGTATCAGCGCGCCTATTCCTGCTGTCGCCACACCCAGAGCCACCGCGAGACCGCCGCGCGCGAGCGCGCCGCCCGCTTCAGGCCGCACCAGCGGGGTCTTGAACGTTCCGTTGACCGCGATGGGGCCGCGCAGCGATGCCAGACTAAAACCCTTGCTCTGAGACACCAATCTGAGGTGCAGCGATTCGTCGGCAAAGTTCACATGGCCGCTACCGGTAATGTTGACCTTGGACGTATCAAGCACCAAGGCCTCTACTTTGAAATCACCATCGACCGCTTTGAAATTACCCACCATGCAATGAATCGGGACCTGCGTGTCGCCGCCCAGCAGCACCCCGATCGAATTGGCGATGTCGAGGTTCGACAGCCTGAGCATTAACTCGCTGACCGACCCGCCATCCATGATCAGCGCTGCTTCGCCGTTCGCTGATGCGAGCATTTGCGCGATCGAGTTGCCTTTGGCATCGAGTTTGGCGCGCCCCCCAATGGTGCCGGTACTGGCGCCAGCCAGCTTGGAAGCCGGGAACATCCGATCCAGTTGCAGACCTTTCGCGGTAATGTCTGCGTGTGTCAGGATGCTAGGTTTACGCCCGTCCATTTCGATTTGCGACACCAGATTTCCGCCGGCCACCCTGAAATCCAGCGGCGCAAGCTTTAGCTTACCGTTGCTGACGATGAGATGCGCACTCATTTTCTCGAGCGGCATTTTCTCGGTGAGAATATTCTCGCCACGAAAATGTACATTTGCGTCCGCTGCTAACAGTTTTTCAAGGCTGAACGGCTCGGCCGGCAGCACCCTGTCTTTGGGCGGCGGAATCTGGCTCGACTTCGTGCCACGGTCAGCTCCTATGAAGCCGCCAAAATCTTTCATATCCAGTTTTTGCGACACCAGGTTGGCGGTTATCATTTGCGGACGCTTGCCCCGGTCGACCGCGAATTCTCCGGCGAGATCGCTGCGTCCGACGATACCTTTGAAGTGGTCAAAAACCCACATGTCATCGGTATGATTCAGGAATCCGGCGAGCTTGTATGGCGGTGTGGGTGGAATCGGCACACCTATGATCGGAAAGAGCAGCGCAAGGTCGCTGCCCTCGATCGTGAAGTTCAGTTTCTCTCCCTTTAGGCGCAGAGGATCAAGCAACGTACCTGCGACGCTGGCTTTGGTTGTCCCGAGCATTGCGTTCGCCTTGATCGGGTACGGACGGTCCGCGCTGCGCAGACTCAGCAAAGCCCCGCCTCGCGCGTAGAACGAGGCCGGCAGACCCTTGATGCGCCCTTTTCCCGTGACTTCCAGGCTGTCTTCGGGATGGTCTTTTTCGGCTGCAAGCGTTTTGACGTCAAGCGCCAGGTCGGTTTTGGTTGTCGGATCGCGATACGTTGCACTGCCGTGATCAATGGTTAGTACATCGACGGTCGGAAATTCAAGCGGCTTGTTCTTGCTCCGCTCAGTGAAGGTCCAGTTGGGTGTGCCGTCCGGGCTTACTTCAAACGCAAAATGAGGTTCGGATAAGGCTATCGCGGGAAATTCCACTCGGCCGGCCAGCAATTTCAAAAGGTCAATTCTGAAATCGAGGCGCTTGAGCGTGGCCATCGTGGGCTCGCGACCCCATGCCGCGTTCCCGATGACAATATCGTTGGCAACGATGCGCGGTCGCAATGAAAGATGGACGTTCAAATCGCCATTGATGGCAAAGGTTCTGCCGGTGGAACTGATGACCTTGCGCGCGATCGGGTCGCGCAACGAGTTCCAGTCGAAGAACGCGACGACCAGAATGGTCAGCACGATAAGCGTGAGAAAAACTCCGCCTATCACTTTGAGCGAACGCGGCAGCGTCATGGCGGTGGGGAGGGTGGCCCGCGGCGCTTCAATGCCGCCGCGCCGTGCTGAAGGACAAACGCCAACAGCTGCGCGCCATGGAGCGAGATGAGCGTCCGCACGAGAACTCGACTGGATGCCGCCGCAGCAGAGTCCGCGTTGTCCGGTAGGCCCGCAGACATGAGCGGGTTCGCCGCAATATAGGCCGACGTATCAGTGACCAGCTTCTTCTGTGTGGCATTCAGACATTCGCCCTGTTCGCCAAGCCACTCGGCAGCCAGGGCGACTGACGCAGCCGCCTTGTCCACTACATGGTGCGCCATTGCCGCAACCTGGTCAATCGCGGGCTCGCGTGTGCCTTCCTGCTTTGCTGTCAACGCACAACCGAGCGCCGTCGAAACCATCAGGATGCCGACCAGGTATGTTCACTTGCGTGCGTTATTTGACTTGTCATGCCGTTTCCTTTGCACTAGATGCTCGGCTGAGCGATTTCAGACTACGAGCACTTTTCGCCGACCGATGCAGGCATGCCATCCTACGAGTCTTGCCAACGAGAAAGATCGATGAGGTTGGCGAAGAATAACTGGCCGGCGTATGAATGTCCGTACGCTGCCGCACGTAAATCGGCTGGGCATGGTCGCTCGCTGCTGACATTCGATACGGCACAAGTACGCCGGCTGCTCGCCGAAATCGGTGCCGGTGGCCGGCTCATGGCATTGGAAGGCATCGGCCCATTACCGCCGCGGCATTGGTTACCCGCGTGGGAAATGCTCGGGCATTCAAGAGCGGGCGTCAGTTCGCCGCCTGGCTGGGCCTGACGCCACGACAAAACTCAAGTGGCGGCAAGACCAGTCCGGGTGCCATCAGCGTTCAACAGCAGTTACTGAGGCAAGGCCGCTGCCAGGAGAAGGGGTCAGCCTGCCCGCAGGTAGTCGCGCCATTGCTCGAACAGGCGCCGGTCGGCGGCGCAGACGGCTGAACGCGGCACGAGGTCCAGATGTGCGGGTTGGCCGTCGAGGGTGTCGGCATGGCCGCCGGCCTCCGCGAGGATCAGGCTGCCGGCGGCGTAGTCCCAGAGGCTTTGGCGGCCATGCAGGTAGAGATGGAAGCGGCCTGCCGCCACCCAGCACCAGTCGAGCGCCACCGAGCCGATCGAGCGCTGCGATGAGTAGGGGGGCGTCGCGGCGATGCGCGCGGCCAGCGCGGCGGGCAGGCGTTTGAAGTCGATGCAGGCCGTGGCCTTGGCGAGCGGGATGCCGGGCGACGGGGCGCGCAGTGCTGTGCCGTTGAGCGTGGCGCCGTGACCGCGCAGGGCGGCGAAGGATTCATCGTGCATCGGGTCGAAAACGATGCCGGCCTCGATGCGGCCCTGGCGCATCAGGGCCAGCGAAACGGCGAACATCGGGATGCCGGCGGCGAAGTTGCTGGTGCCGTCGAGTGGATCGAGAATCCACAGCCCGCCGTCTTCATCGCCAGGCGCCACGCCGGCCTCGACCAGCAGCCGTTGCTGTTCCGCCGCGGTCATCTCTTCGCCGAGCAGGGCGATGCCGGGGTGCCGTGCCGCCAGCGCCGACTTCAGGCGCGACTGCATCGCGAGGTCGGCCTCGGTCAACCAACTGCCGTCCGCCTTCTCGTGGCGCGTGGTGCTGCGAAAGCGTTCGAGCAATTCCTCGCGCGCCGCAATGCGGACAACGGTTTCAAGGGCGGCTAGGTCGGCTGGGGTCATGGCGGGCTGGCATGCAATGGTGATGGAATGAATATTGTATGTGCAGTCTTGCTGCTCCGCAGCGCATGGTGATCCGGATGGGGTTGACTATCATGAAGCAGAGGACTTGCTAGCGAACAGCCAACGCGGGTTTGGCGACCATGAATTCTCCCGGCATGAGCATTGCCCAACAGGCGCCCGAGGCGGCGCTGGCCGCGTTGAGAAGCGGTGCGCAGGGCTTGTCGGCAGACGAGGCGCGCAGGCGTCTGGCGGAATTCGGCTTCAACCGGGTCGAGGCTGCCCCCCGCGAGCACTTGTGGTTGACGCTGCTGCGCGAATTCAGCCACTTCTTTGCACTGATTCTCTGGCTGGCGGCGGGGCTGGCCTTTCTGGCGGCGCACTTCGAGCCGGGGCAGGGCATGGCCGAACTGGGTTTGGCCATCATTGGCGTGATCGTCGTCAACGGTGGTTTTTCCTTCTGGCAGAGCTATCGTGCCGAACAGGCGCTGGCGGCATTGCGCCAGTTGCTGCCGCAACAGGTCGAGGTGCGGCGCGACGGCCATACCCGCGAAGTGCCGGCGGCCGAACTGGTGCCCGGTGATCTGGTGCTGCTGGCCGAGGGCGTCAAGGTGCCGGCGGATTGCCGTCTGGTGGAGAGCTGGGGCCTGCGTGTGAACCTCGCCACGTTGACCGGTGAGTCGAAACCCATGGCGCGCAGCGCGGCGGTTGGGCTCGATGCGACGGCCGATCCACTGGCCGCGCGCAGCCTGGTGCTGGCCGGCACGCTGATCGTCGCGGGCGAATGCAGCGCTGTCGTTTACGCCACCGGCATGCGCACCGAGTTCGGCCGCATCGCCCACCTGGCGCAGACCGCCGGTGAAGTCGAATCGCCATTGCAGATCGAGATCCGCCGCGTTTCGCGGTTGGTCGCCCTGCTTGCGCTGGGTCTGGGCATCCTGTTTTTTGCGATTGGCCAGGCCATCGGCCTGCCGTTCTGGGTCAATTTCATGTTCGCCATCGGCATCATTGTGGCCAACGTGCCGGAGGGGCTGCTGCCGACGGTAACGCTCTCCCTGGCCCTGGCGACCCAGCGCATGGCCCGGCGCAATGCGCTGGTGCGCCACCTGCCGGCGGTTGAGACACTCGGCAGCGCAACCGTCATCCTGACCGACAAGACCGGCACCCTGACGCAGAATCGCATGACGGTGCGGGAACTGTTCGTCGGTGGGCGTCATCATCTCGCAGCGGAACGCTGGCCGCGCGCCGACGACCTGCGCTTGCGCGCCGTTGCCCGCTTCTGCCACGGCCTCAAGTTTCCGGAGGGAACCGAGGGGAATTTGGCACCCAGCGGCGACCCGATGGAAGTCGCCCTGTGGCAGTTCGCCGGGGCCATTCCCGAGCTTGGCCAGCGCGCGGGTGAAATAGCGTTTGACGCCGAACGGCGGCGCATGTCTGTCATCACGCGGGAATCCGGGGGGGGCGGTTTTCTGTGGAGCAAGGGTGCGCCCGAGACGCTGCTGCCGCTGTGCGCGACCTGGCTCGACGGCGACGCTGCGCGGCCTTTCGATGCGGCAGCGCAGGACATCTTTCACCGCGCCCACGAAGACATGACCCACCGTGGCATGCGCGTGCTGGCACTGGCCTGGAAACCCCTTGCCGCCGCCGCCACTGTTGAACCCACTGAGGACGGCCTGGAATTGTGCGGCCTGGTCGGCCTCGAAGATCCGCCGCGTCCCGACGTGCATGAGGCGGTGACCCGCTGCCATGAGGCCGGCATCCGCGTCATCATGGTCACCGGCGACCACCCGCAAACGGCCGTGGCGCTGGCGCGCGAAGTGGATGTGGTGCGCACGCCGGCGCCGCTGGTGATCACCGGCGAGCAGGTGCGGCGGATGGATGCGGCCCACCTGCATCTGGCGCTCGATGCGCCGGAGATCCTGTTTGCGCGCGTCAGTGCCGAACAGAAGATGCTCATCGTCCAGGCCTTGCAGCGCAAGGGCGAGATCGTCGCGGTGACCGGCGACGGCGTCAACGACGCACCGGCGTTGAAGACTGCCGACATCGGCATTGCCATGGGCCTGTCCGGTACCGACGTCGCCCGCGAAGCGGCCGACATCGTGCTGCTCGACGACCACTTCGCCACCATCGTCAATGCCATCGAGGAAGGCCGCGCGGTGTTCGAGAACATCCGCAAGTTCCTCACCTACATCCTGACCTCGAACATCCCCGAGATCGTGCCCTACCTGGCCTTCGTGCTGTTCCGCATTCCGCTGCCGCTCACCGTGATCCAGATTCTGGCGGTCGATCTCGGCACCGACATGCTGCCGGCGCTGGCGCTGGGCGCCGAACGGCCGCACGCCGACGTGATGCGCCGGCCACCGCGACCGCGCCACGAGCGGCTGCTGTCATGGCCGGTGCTGGCGCGGGCCTATCTGTTCCTCGGTCCGCTCGAGGCGCTGGGGGCGTTGGCCGCATTCTTCTTCGTCCTCGGCGCCAGCGGCTGGCAGTACGGCCAGATACCCGTGCCGGGCGATCCGCTGTATCCGGCCTACCTTGCCGCCACGACCGCCTGCCTCGTCGCCATCGTGCTGGCGCAGATGGTCAACGTCTTCGTCTGCCGGCATCCGCTCTTGCCCGCCTGGCGCTTTCCCTTGTTCGAAAATCGCCTGCTGCTGGCTGGCCTTGCCGCCGAAGCCGGCCTGCTGCTGGCCATCGTTTACACCCCGTGGGGCAATCACCTGTTCGGTACGGCGCCTTTGTCAGCTGACGTCTGGCTCTTCGCGCTGCCCTTTGTCCTGCTGCTGGGGGTGGCCGAGGAGGCGCGCAAATGGCTGCGGCGGCGGGTCGTGGCGCGGCTCTCTGCGCCGCATTAACTTTCATGGTCGTCAAGGCCGCCACGAATAATGAAAGTCTTACGCCATGCCAATTAATGTAGGTCGGGCGCAAGCCCGACAGTCGGGCTTGCGCCCGACCTACACGGGCGTTGTTTCACGTTAACGATCGCCTTTTGGCGCCGGCGGCGGCTTTGTCGGCTTGGAGGTGGGCTTTGCCTTTTTTCTTTGGCTGGACGGTGGCTTCGGGTTGCTGAATTCCTGGTGCATCTGCGCCAGTTCGGCGAGTTGCATGGCAATCTGGTAATTGATCGAGCCTTGGGGAATCTCGCCCTTTTCATCGGGCTCGCCGGCGGGCAGGCCGGTCAGCAGTTCCATCGCGGCGTCGATGCTGTCGACCGCCCAGATGCGGAAGCGTCCTTCCCGTACCGCCGTGACGACATCCTCGCGCAGCATCAGATGGCAGACATTGGCGGCGGGAATCAGGACGCCCTGTTCGCCGGATAGTCCGCGCGCGGCACAGATGTCGAAGAAACCCTCGATCTTCTCGTTGATGCCGCCGACTGCTTGCACCACGCCGAACTGATTGATCGAGCCTGTCACCGCCAGCGACTGGCGGAGCGGAATCCCTGATAGAGCAGAGAGCAGGGCGGCCAGTTCGGCCAGCGAGGCGCTGTCGCCTTCGACGCCGCCGTAGGATTGCTCGAACACCAGGCTGGCCTTGAGCGAGAGCGGCGTGGCCCAACCAAAACGGGCGGCCAGGAAGGAAGAAAGGATCAGCACGCCCTTGGAATGAATCGGCCCGCCGAGTTCGACTTCGCGTTCGATGTCGATCACTTCGCCTTCGCCCATGCGCACTGTCGCGGTGATGCGCACCGGGTGCGCGAAACTGCTTTCGCCCAGCGGCACCACGGCCAGGCCGTTGATCTGCCCGACATGCACTCCCGTCGAATCGACCAGCCATTGCCCGCGCAGAATTTCTTCCTGATAGCGTTCGCGCAGGCGTTCGTGGCGGCGCCGGTGGGCCTCCAGGGCTTTTTCGAGATGCTCGCGTTCGATGCGGGAGGCATTGGCCTGCGCGGCAAAATGTTCGGCCTCGTGCATCAGGTTGTCGAGCGGCTGGGTCTGGGTGGTCAGCCGCTGGGCATCGTTCGCCAGGCGGGCGGCATGTTCGATGAGGCGCGCCACGGCGGCGGCGGACAAGGGGCGCAGCCCGGCACGCCGGGCCAGCGTGGCGATCAGTCGCGCGTAGTGCCCGGTGTTTTCCGGGTTGCGTTCGATCTCGCTCGCCATGTCGGCGTTGATCTTGAACAGCGCCGCGAAGTCCGGATCAAGCTCGGAAAGCAGAAAGTAGATAAGGCGCTCGCCGATCAGCACGATCTTGGTGTCGAGTGGCACCGGTTCCGGCTCCATCTGGGTGGTGCTGGACAGGCCGATCAGTTCGGCCAGCGACTCGATGCGGATCTCGCCCGCCTTCAGCGTCCGCTTGAGGCCTTCCCAGGCATACGGCTGGTTCAGCACTTTCAGGGCATCGAGAATCAGGAAGCCGCCATTGGCGCGGTGCAGGGCGCCCGCCTTGATCAGCGTGAAGTTGCTGACCAGCGTGCCCATGTGCACCAGATGCTCGATGCGTCCGACCAGGTTCTGCAGGGTCGGGTGGTCTTCGTACACGACGGGGCGTTCGCCGCTCGCCGGGTTTTCCACCAGCAGGTTGACCCGGTAGCGCTGGATCGAAATGGTGCCGGTATAGAAGGTGGTTTCGGAATCCTCGTCGCTCTTGGTCGATTCGCGCAGGGCCTCGCTGCTGGCGACGATGTCCTGCATGACCGCGTCGAGAAAGGCGGTGACGTCGGGCAGGTCGGCATAGTCGGGGCGGAGCTCGTCGATCATGTGCTCCACGGCGAGTTTGAGTGCGTCCCGACCGGCGGCCTTGAGTTTGTTTTGCGTTTCCCGTCGCCAGCGCGGAAATTCTTTCATCAGCTGGTGCAGTTTTTCGTGGAATTCTTCCATCACCCGGCCGAGTTCCTGCTGCCGCTCCTCCGGCAATTTCTCGAATTCCTCCGGAGAGAGTGTTTCCTCGCCGTTCTTCAGGGGCGAAAAGATGAAGCCATGCGGCGTGTGCAGCAGGGCGACGCCTTTCTCGCCCGAAGCCTGCCCCAGTTGGCGCAAGGCCGCTTCTTCCCGATTCTTCTCTTCCTCCTGCAGGGATTCGATGCGTTGGCGATATTCGTCGCTGTCGAAGACCGCGCCGATGGTCGTGCCCAGTTCATCGACAAAATGTTCCATGGCGTCGTGCAGGCGGGCGCCACGTCCGCAGGGCAGGCGCAACAGGCGCGGCCGCGCCGCCGCGGCAAAGTTGTTGACGTAACACCAGTCCGCTGGCGCGGCGCCGCTCTTGCGCTCGGCTTCGAGCAACTGCTTGATGATGGCGTGCCGTCCGCTGCCCGGGTCGCCCAGCACGAACAGGTTGTAGCCCTTGTGCTTGAGGTCAAGTCCGAGATGCAACGCCTCGATGGCGCGTGGATGGATTTGCGCCGCATCGAGATCGGGCAGCGCTGCGGTATCGGTGAAATCTATGGTGGCCGGGTCGCACGGGGTGAACAGGGCGTCCGGCGGCAAGGGAGTCTGGTTGAGCATGGCGTGAGTGGCTTAGCAAAGACGCATTTTCCAAGGTAACCCGCGTTCCTTAACTCTGGCACAAGCTTTGACAATTTGCACGCGGATTGCGTGACGGGCCGGTCGACTGTGCTTCTCCTTGTAAAATGCCCTCCCATCCGAATAATCAAGCCTGCTGACCGCGTTAGGGAAATGCTGATCAAGTCCAGATTTGTCATTCCGGCGCAAGCCGGAATCCAGGAAAATCAACAAGCTGGACACCGGCCTACGCCGGTGTGACGGACTTGATCAGCGCTTCCTTAGTGCCTTGCGGTATCCCCGAAATAGCCCATCCTTAGCCTTATGGTTTCCGTTGTCCACTCCCTGCCCGATTCGGGTATCGATGAAGCCACCCTGAGCCGCCTCGCCGCCGGGCTTGACGCTGAAGGCGTTGATCGCCTGGTTGAGGCCATCGGCTATGCCCGCGAAGTCTATGGCGAGTCGATAATCGGTACTGGCGAGACGGCGTTCGGGCATGCGCTCGGGACGACATTGATTCTTGCCTCACTCAATCTCGACCTCGACAGCCGCCTGGCCGCTCTGTTGTTTGCCGCGCCCGACCATCTCGAAGATCCCCGCGAAACCATGACCGCTCGCTGGGGCGCGGCGGTAGCCGACCTGGTCGATCGGCTGTCTCGCCTCAAGCACCTGCGGCCACTGACGCTGGCGACGGCACAAAGTGCCCAGGGCGTGCAGGCGCAAGCCGAAATCATGCGCAAGATGCTCATGGCGCTGGCCGCCGACATCCGCGTCGTGCTGGTGCGGCTGGCCTCGCGCACGCAGACGCTGCGCTGGTACGCCGACCACGACACGCCGGAACGCGCCGACATCGCGCGCGAGAGCCAGCAGATCTATGCGCCGCTCGCCAACCGCCTCGGCGTCTGGCAGATCAAGTGGGAGATCGAGGACCTGTCGTTCCGTTTTGTCGATCCGGCCACTTACAAGCGCATCGCCAAGATGCTCGACGAAAAACGCCTGGAGCGCGAGTCCTTCATTACCGCCGCCATCGCCCGGCTGAAGGATGAACTGGCGAAATCGGGCGTCACCCATGCCGAGGTGCAGGGCCGGCCCAAGCACATCTACAGCATCTGGAACAAGATGCGCCAGAAGCATATTGAGTTCGACCAGGTGTATGACGTGCGGGCGCTGCGCATCGTCCTCGACTCGGTGCGTGACTGCTACACGGCACTCGGCATCGTGCATGCGCTGTGGCAGCCGATTCATGGCGAATTCGACGATTACATTTCGCACCCGAAAGGTAATCATTACCGCTCCCTGCATACCGCCGTGATGGACGAGGAGGGGCGGGCGCTCGAGGTGCAGATTCGCACCCAGGAGATGCACCAGCACGCCGAGATGGGCGTCGCCGCCCACTGGCGCTACAAGGAATCCAGCGCTGTTGGCAAAAGCGCGGCCAAGGCCGATTCGGCATATGACGACAAGATTGCCTGGCTGCGGCAGCTCCTGTCGTGGCGCGACGAGATCACCGACTCGGCGGTGTGGGTCGAGCAGTTCAAGCGTGCCGCGCTCGACGACACCATTTACGTGATGACGCCGCAGGGCCGCGTCATCGATCTCGCCAAGGGCGCGACGCCGATCGATTTCGCCTATCGCGTGCATACCGACCTGGGCCACCGCTGTCGCGGCGCGAAGGTCGACGGTCATCTCGTGCCGCTCAACACCCCCTTGCAAAGCGGTCAGCAGGTCGAGATCACCGTGGCCAAGAGCGGCGGTCCGTCGCGCGACTGGCTGTCGGCGACGCAGGGCTATCTGGCCAGTTCGCGCGCCAAGACCAAGGTCAAGGCCTGGTTTGCCGCCCAGCAGGAAGCGCAGATGCTGGCGGAAGGGCGCGCCTTCGTGCTGCGTGAATTGCAGCGTGACGGCGCGGCGCAAGCCAATCACGAAGACCTGGCGCACAAGCTCGGTTTCAAGCACGCCAATGACCTGTTCCTTGCCGCCGCACGCGGCGAGGTAGGCATGCGGGCGATTCAGGTCGCCTTGCGCGGCGAAGCGGCACCGACCGAACCCGAGCCCGAGATCCAGACGCACGACGCCAAGGCCGAGCCGGGCAGCAGCGGCCAGATTCTGGTAGTTGGCATGGACAAGTTGCTGACGCAACTGGGCAGCTGTTGCAAGCCGGTGCCACCCGACGCCATCGCCGGCTTTGTCACGCGTGGACGGGGCGTTTCGGTACATCGGGTCGAATGCCAGAACTTCCGCAACATGGCCGCGCGCAATCCGGAACGCGTCATCGACGCACAGTGGGGTGGCAAGCAGGAAAGCCTGTATGCCTGCGATCTGCGGGTCGAGGCCGCGGATCGCCAGGGTCTGCTGCGCGACATATCCGACGTGCTGTCGAAAGAAAAAGTGAATGTCACGGCGGTGAAAACGCAGACCAAGGTTGGCGTGGCGCGCATGGCATTTACCGTCGAACTAGGCAGTTCCGCCCAGTTGCAGCGCATCCTCACCGTGCTGGGCGAAGTCCCCGGAGTTTCGAGCGTGCAGCGTGCATAGCAGTTCCCGTGTGCCGCTGATCGACACCATCAAGGTAGTTGCCGCGCAGTTGATTGTTCTGCATCACCTGGCCTGGTTCGGGCCGATGAGCGATGTTGCCGCAACCGCTTCGCCCTTGCTGAGCACAGGGCAGAGCTGGCTGGCCGAATATGGCCGATATGCCGTCGCGGCATTCCTTGCGGTCGCTGGCTATCTGGCCGCGCAGAGCCTGTCGCCGCGTGGCTTGCCGCATGACAAGTCGCCTTTGCAGATGATCATCCAGCGCTATCTGCGGCTGGTCGGGCCCTATGCCGTCGCCCTGCTGCTGGCAATGGCCAGCGCAGCGATTGCGCGCCAGTGGATGGTGCATGACTCGATTGGGGCAGCCCCGGCCTTCTGGCAGTTTTTCGCCCATCTGTTCCTGTTGCACGACCTGCTCGATTTCGAAGCGCTTTCGGCGGGCGTCTGGTACATCGCTATGGATTTCCAGCTGTATGCGCTGCTGGTGCTGCTGCTGTGGGTCGCACGCCATACCCGCTACGGGGCATTTCATCCCGCCAGCACCGACTTTACTGGTCCCCCACGCTCGCAACCCCGGCTCGCTGCCCCCCATGAAATCACCCGAAGCGGTGACGGGGGGGCTGAAGTCGGCTTGGGACGGCCCGGCACCGACTTTGTCGGACCGCTGCTGGTTTTGATTATCGCGCTCGCTTCGCTGTTCTTTTTCAACCAGCGCGATGCCTGGGATGCCACGGCGTTGTATTTCTTCGGCGCCTATGCGCTGGGCGTCGGCAGCAGTTGGGCGGTACAGTCGGCGCGACCCTATTGGTTCCTGTCGCTGCTAGCCCTGATCGGTGTAACGGCATTGTGGTTCGATTTTAGGCCGCGCATTGCCGTGGCCTTGGTCGTGGCACTCATGCTGGGGCTGGCCCAGTTGCATCTGCGGACCCGGGGCAATCGCGGCAGCGAGCTGCTGGCCAGCCTCGGCCGCATGTCCTACGCCTTGTTTCTGGTGCACTTTCCGGTCTGTCTGATCGTCAATGCCGTCTTCCATCAACTGGCGCCGCACGACCCGCAGTGGAATGCGCTGGGCATCTTACTGGCCTGGGCGGCGAGCAATCTGGCGGCGATCGTTTTCTATCGCCAGGTCGAGCTGAGGCTGTCCGCCCTGTGGCGGAAACGCGCGCATCCCGGGCAACAAGCACAACCAGTGAATTGACGGCAGGCGCTCAGCCCGCCGCAGACAGATCCGCGGGGGAATTCAGGTTGGCGAAGGCCTGCGGGTCAGGGAACGCGACCTCGATGGCGCCTTGCTCTTTGCACCAGGTAAGCAGTTTGCGTCCGCCGCCGGCAAGATAGGCGGTGAGCTGCGGCAGCAATTCACGGCGACAGAGTTGAAACGTCGGCTGCAGGCCATCCGCAGTGACTGCCACCGCCAGCACTGCGCCTTGCGCCTCGGCTGCCGCCAGCAGGCGGGCGACCAGATCAACAGGCAGGGCCGGGCAATCGCAGGGGCAGGTGACCAGCCAGGGCGTGGCGCAGGCGGCGAGCCCTGCCTGCAGGCCGGCCAACGGGCCCAGGCGTTCGTCCGTGGCATCGGGCAGCACCGCCGGGCCGAAGGTGCGATATTCATCGAGGTTTCGGTTGGCGCTGATCAGCAGGCCAGCGACCTGCGGCGTCAGGCGCGCCAGCACATGCGCCACCAGCGGACGGCCCTGAAAATTCAGCAGGCCCTTGTCGGCGCCGCCCATGCGCCGGCCTTCGCCTCCGGCGAGGATCAATCCAGTAACCTGTCGGCCAGGTGCATCAGCCACCGATGTAGGACATCTCGATCTTCTGCAGATGCGGCGTCGCCGCCATGCGCAACTGCGAATAACGATCTTCCCGCGCCTGCCAGATGGCTGCAATCGCGGCATCCAGTTCGGCATCGCTCTTGCCATCGCGCAGCAGGTCGCGCAGGTCGTGGCCGGATTGTGCGAACAGGCAGGTGTAGAGCTTGCCCTCGGTGGACAAGCGGATGCGCGTGCAGGTATCGCAAAACGCCCGCGTCACCGAGGAAATCACGCCGATCTCGCCGGCGCCATCCTTGTAGCGCCAGCGCTGGGCGACTTCGCCGGGATAGTTCGCGTCGATGGGTTCGAGCGGAAAAATCGCGTCGATGCGGCGCACCACCTCGGCGGACGGCACCACCTCGTCGAGCTTCCAGCCGTTGCTGCTGCCGACGTCCATGTACTCGATGAAGCGCAGGATATGGCCCGAGCCGCGGAAATGGCGCGCCAGGGCGAGAATCTCGTGATCGTTGACGCCGCGCTTGACCACCATATTGATCTTGATCGGTCCCAGACCGGCAGCGGCGGCCACTGCAATGCCATCCAGCACCTTGGCCACCGGGAAATCGACATCGTTCATGCGCTTGAAAATCGCATCGTCCAGCGCATCGAGACTCACCGTAACGCGCTGGAGGCCGGCGGCCCGCAGCAGCGCCGATTTCTGCGGCAGCAGCGAGCCATTCGTAGTCAGCGTGATTTCAATGTCGGGAATCTCCGCCAGCATGCCGATCAGCTTGTCGATGCCATGCCGCAACATCGGCTCGCCACCGGTCAGGCGCATCTTCCTCACCCCGCGTGCCGCGAAAACCCGCGCCAGACGGGTAATTTCCTCGAAGGAGAGCAGGCCCTGGCGCGGCAGGAACGGATAGTCGCGACCGAACACCGTCTTCGGCATGCAATACACGCAGCGGAAATTGCAGCGGTCGGTGACCGAAATGCGCAGGTCGCGCACCGGACGGCCGAGCTTGTCGAGGAGGGGAGGGAGAGTGTTCACGCGGGCCATTATAAATAGGGTAACGGGCGCCGCATTGGCTTAAATCAAGCGTCTAGCGCCTGGCGTGCGCTGGCGAGTGTGGTAACAAACCGGATGCCGGGAGTATCCGGCAGGTTGGCGATGCCGGCGCCGCCGGCCCAGAGTTCGACACCAGCCGGCAGCAGGGTTTCGAGTTGCTGCAACAGTCCCGTGATCTGTCGTTGCGGAAAGGCTGAAGAAAACGATAGCGCGACGACCTCAACCTGGTGTGCCGCAGCCGCCCGGGCGATCTCGATCAGCGGCATCTGCGGTCCGAGCTGGATGCAGTGGGCGCCTTCGATGGTCAATACCGCCTCCACCATCAACAGACCGAGGGCGTGCCTTTCGTCCGGGACGGTGGTGAGCAGGATGCGGCGCCCTTGCGGTCGTGCCGGCAGGGTAGCGATCGCCTGACGCAGCAGACGCTTGGTCAGTTCTGTGTAGAGATGCTCCTCGAATACTTTGATCGCGCCGCTTTCCCAGGCCTTGCCGACAAACTCGGTCAGCGGAGCGATTGTGTCCTCGACAAAGCCTAGCATCCCCTGGCGCGCCAGGCGTTGCTGCATTGCCATCATAAAGTCGGCGGCATGGTGGCGGCGGATGGGTTCCAGCAGCTCGTCGAGCTCGGTTTCGGCGATTGCTGTCGGCTCTTCAGGCTTGTCCGTCTTGTGGCGGGAGGGCAGCGTGGCGAGCTCTTCGTCGCTCAGAGCCAGCAATTTACCCGGCCTATGTCCTTGATCCATAAGGCGCCTGACTAGGCGCAAGCGTTCCACCTGTGCGGTTGGATAGAGGCGGTCGCCATTGCTGTCGCGTTCCGGTTGCGGAAATCCATAGCGCCGCTCCCAGACGCGCAGTACGTCCTTCGAGAGTCCGGTATCGCGTTCGACAGCAGCAATATTGTAGGTGATATTGTTCATAATTGTCCTGGACAAAGTGTTGACAAACACAATTCATATCGGTATCGTACAAACAGAATTATGTTTTGTCCAGGACAATTTAAGGAGGTAAGCATGAAGGCAGGAAATCGTATTGCCGTTGTCGGCGCCGGGATTGCCGGGCTGTCAACTGCCTGGCTGCTCAGCCGACACCACGAAGTCACCCTCTTCGAGGCGGGTAGCTATCTTGGTGGTCACACCAATACCGTCGATGTCACGCTCGAAGGCATGACCCACCCGGTGGATACCGGATTTCTCGTGTTCAACGAAAAGACCTATCCGAACTTGCTGGCAATGTTCAGCCTGTTGGGGGTGGACAGTGTCGAAACCGAGATGAGTTTCTCGGTCAGCCTGGCGAATCCGGACCTGGAGTGGGCCGGCAGCAGCCTGGCAACGGTGTTCGGGCAGAAGAAGAATCTGCTGCGGCGCCCGTTCTGGCGCATGCTGTCCGACATCCTGCGCTTCAACCGTGAAAGCGCCGCATGGCTGGCACGGCACGCTGACGCGGACAGGACGGTGCGCGACTTCCTCGTCGCCGGGCACTATTCAAGCGCCTTTGCCGACTGGTACCTGCTACCCATGGCGGCGGCGATCTGGTCCTGTCCGACCGGGCAGATGCTCGACATGCCGCTGGCCACCTTCGTGCGCTTCTGCCAGAACCACGGCTTGCTGCAGGTCTTCGACCGGCCGCTGTGGCGCACGCTGAAAGGCGGGGGTCGCGAGTATGTCCGGCGCATCGCCGCACAGCTGGATGATGTGCGCCTGGCGTGCCCCGTTGTTGCGGTCACGCGCGATGCGGAAGGATTGACGCTGTCGCATGCCGGCGGCGCCGAGCGCTTCGACCAAGTCGTGATGGCCTGCCATAGCAACCAGTCTCTGCGGATTCTGGGTGACACGGCCAGCCCGGCACAACGTGTGGTGCTGGCTGCGGTGCGCTACCAGCCGAACCGTGCCGTGCTGCATACCGATGCGGCGCTGCTGCCGCGCAACCGTACGCTCTGGGCGGCCTGGAACTACCTCGCCGGCAGCGGCGAGCCCGGCACGCAGCCGGTC
Organism: Rhodocyclaceae bacterium UBA2271; assembly: GCA_002347405.1. GTDB lineage: Bacteria > Pseudomonadota > Gammaproteobacteria > Burkholderiales > Rhodocyclaceae > Sulfuricystis. The sequence goes on from DDXB01000070.1 coordinate 21,373, forward strand.
GGCGTGTCGTACCTGATCAACCGCCTGCAGCCGCTGCCCTTCGCGACACCGCTCATGGTCTCGCTCAATCCGGCGCGCGAACCCGATCCGCAACAGGTCATCGCCGAGTTCGACTACGAGCATCCGATCTTCGACCGCGCCGCCATCGCGGCCCAGCAAACCCTGCCGCAGGTCCAGGGCGACGGCGGCATCTGGCTGGCCGGCGCCTGGAGCCGTTATGGCTTCCATGAAGACGGTCTGCTGTCCGCGCTGCGTGTCGCCAACCAGATGGGCGTGCTGGCGCCCTGGCAGGGCGCCAGCCTTCCGGTGGCAGCCTGATCGATGCAGACACAAGCGCAACTGCTGGTCGGCCATGTCATGCACCGGCGCCTGCGCCCGGTGGTGCACGCCTTCGTCTATCCGGTGTTCTACCTGCGGTTGCCGCTGCAAGGGCTGGCGAACTGCAGCCGCGGCATCTTCTCGGTCGATCGCGCCAACCTGCTGAGCTTCCGCACCGGCGACCACGGCGCACGTGACGGCAGTCCGCTGCTGCCATGGATTCAGGCCCGCCTGCGCGAACGCGGCCTGCCCGACGACGGCATGATCATGTTGCAGACCATGCCGCGCGTCTGCGGCTTTGTGTTCAATCCCGTCAGTTTCTGGTTCTGCCATGATCGCAGCGGTGAGCTGGTCGCGGTGCTGGCCGAGGTCAACAATACCTTCGGCGGCACCCATAGCTACCTGCTGCACAACCCCGACGGCGCCCCGCTGGCCGACGGCCAGGTGTTGCGCAGCGAGAAACGCTTCCACGTCTCGCCCTTCTGCGCGGTGGCCGGCGGCTACCGTTTCCGTTTTTTCCTCGACCGCGCCGTGCCCCGGGCATGCATCGACTATGACGACGCCGCGGGGCCGCTGCTGCTCACCAGCATTTCCGGCAAATCCCTGCCGATAACTTCCGGACGCCTGCTGCTGGCGTTTCTGCGCATGCCGCTGCTGACTTTCGGCGTCGTGGCGCGCATCCACTGGCAGGCACTGAAGCTCTGGCTCAAGGGGGTGCCTTTTCGTGGGGCGCGTCCCGGGCCAGACGCAAAACAAACCATTCCCCAACAGGAGCCGACTAAATGAACGAAGAAACCCTGACCCTGCGCAACTCAATGCCGATGGCACGCGATACGCGCCAGGTCTTCAAACTGCTTGAAGGCTTGCGTGACGGCCTGCTCGAGGTACGTCTGCCGGATGGTTCGGCCAGCGTATTCGGTGACGGCCAACCGACGGCCATTCTCAGAGTGCATGACGAAAGGATGTTCGGACTGGTGCTGGCGCGTGGCGACATCGGCCTGGCCGAATCGTATCTCGACGGGCTGTGGGATTCGCCGGACCTCGCGGGACTGCTGACGCTGCTGGCGAGGAACCGCGACAACCTCAGGAAAGCCGTCTATGGCGCCTGGCATGCATTGCTGGCGGCGCGCGTGCGCCACTGGTTCAACCGCAACAGCCGCGACGGCAGCCGGCGCAACATCATGGCGCACTACGATCTCGGCAACGATTTCTATCGACTCTGGCTCGACCCGGGCATGAGTTACTCGGCCGCGCTCTTCATTGCCCCCGACATGACCATGGAACAGGCGCAGGACGCCAAGAACCGGCGCATCCTCAAGCGGCTGCGGGCAATGCCGGGACAGCGGGTGCTGGAACTGGGCTGTGGCTGGGGCGGCTTTGCCGAACTCGCCGAGCGGGAGGGCTTGCAAGTCACCGGCCTGACGCTCTCGCCGGCCCAGTTGGCGTGGGCGCAGCGCCGTGTCGCCAACGCCGACTTTCGCCTGCAGGATTACCGCGACCTGCGCGGACGTTTCGACCATATCGTCTCGGTCGAGATGTTCGAGGCGGTCGGCGAGCGCTGGTGGCCGGGCTACTTCCGCACCGTGGCCGCTGCGCTCGCGCCACAGGGCAGGGCGGTGATCCAGAGCATTGTCATCCGCGACGACCTGTTCTCCGCTTACCGGAAGGGCACCGACTTCATCCAGCAGTACGTCTTTCCCGGCGGCATGCTGCCGTCGCGCACTGCTTTCCGAACTGCCGCCGCGCGTGCCGGCCTTGCCGTCACCGACGAGTTCGCCTTCGGCGCCGACTATGCGCGCACGCTGGTCCTCTGGCGCGAGGCCTTCGAGGCAAACTGGCCGCGCATCGCCAAGCTCGGTTTCGACGAGCGCTTCCGCCGTCTGTGGCGCATGTATCTGTGCTATTGCGAAGCCGGCTTCCGTGCCGGCAACATCGATGTCGTCCAGTTCACTCTTGTCCAGCGCCCGGCGTAGCCTGCTGCTGGCCTTGCTGGGCTGGCCGCTGGCGGGCTTTGCCACCACGGCTTTCCCGCCCGGAATGAGCCGCTGGGGTCGGGGGGAATACCGTTATTTCGGCTTCCTCGTCTATGAGGCGACGTTGTGGGCGGCTGACGATCCGCTGCGCCCGCCGCTGGCCTTGCGCCTCGACTACAAGCGCAGCATCGCCGGCCATGACATCGCCCGGGCGAGTATCAAAGCCATGCGCCCCTTGTTGGCCGATGCCGCGCCGCTGGCGGACTGGCAAGCGCGCATGGCTGCGATCTTCCCGGACGTCAGTGACGGAGACCATATCCTCGGCGTCTGGCAGGGTGACGCGGTGAGCTTTCACCAGGGCGAGCGACTGCTCGGCCGGGTGCAGGACGCAGCATTCGCCCGCGCCTTCTTCGGCATCTGGCTCGATGAAAAAACCCGTGAGCCGGAATTGCGTGCCGCCCTGCTGCGCCGCGCCGCCTGAGCATGCCAGCCGCGCCTGTCCTCGCCTACGGCGTGCTTGGCTTGCCGCTGGCCTTCGCCGCCCTGCCGCTGTATGTCCACGTGCCGCGTTTCTATGCCGAAACGACGGGGCTCGAACTCGCCACGCTGGGGGTGATCCTGCTGGTGGCGCGCCTGCTCGACGCCGGCACCGATCCCTGGTTCGGCTGGCTGGCCGATCGCGTGCGCCGACCGCACATGCTTGCCTGGGCGCTGTTGCCCTTTGCCTGCGGCTTCTTCGCCTTGCTGAATCCACCCGCAACAGGTGCAGCGGCTTGGCTGTTCGGTGCGCTGGCCCTGACCTACCTCGGCTTTTCCGCCGCCACCGTGGCCTATCAGGCCTGGGGTGCAGAGATCGGCAGCGATCCGCGCCAGCGCACGCGCCTCACCGCGGCGCGCGAAGGCTTCGGTCTGGTCGGCGTGGTTCTGGCTGCGGCGCTGCCCGGCCTGCTCGCGCCGCAGCCAGCCCACGGCATCGCGCTACTGGCCTGGATACTGCCGCCGCTCCTGTTAGGCGCTGCGGCGACCACTTTCTGGCATCTCGGCATGGGTGCGACATCCACGCTGCAAGCCCGACCCTTGCGTCCGCTATGGTCGAGCCTGCGCGCCACCCTGGCCGATGCCGCTTTCCGGCGTCTGCTGGCGGTCTTCGTCGCCAACGGCATTGCCGCGGCGCTGCCGGCAACCTTGTTCCTGTTCTTCGTTGCCGATGTGCTGCAGGCCGAACGGGTGAGCGGCGCATTGCTGGCGCTCTACTTCATCGCCGGTGCCGCCTCACTGCCGCTTTGGGTGAGCTTGGCTGCCCGGCGTGGCCGCGTTGTCGCCTGGCTGGCGTCGATGCTGCTGGCGATGGTGGCCTTCGCCGGCGCCAGCCAGCTCGGTCCCGGCGATGTGGCGGTGTTCACGGTGATCTGCCTGGCCTCGGGTCTGACCCTGGGTGCCGACCTCGCGCTGCCGGCCGCCATGGCGGCAGACCTGGGCGAGCGCCAGGGACAAAGCGGCGCCTGTTTCGGCGTGTGGAATTTCGTCACCAAGCTCAACCTCGCCCTCGCCGCGGGTCTGGCCCTGCCGCTGTTGGGTGGCTTGGGTTACGTGCCGGGCGGGTCCGCTGGGCTGCCGGCCCTGAGCTTTGCCTACGCCATCCTGCCACTGGCCTTCAAGCTGCTGGCGGCCATGTTGTTGTGGCGCTGGCGCCATTTTCTGGAGATCGACAAATGAAACTGCTGATTGCCGCCGCCCTCGCTCTCGGCCTGGCCGGTTGCGCCACCACAGGCGTCGAGGAATATCGCGCCGCAACACCCGTGTTGCAGCTGGAACACTATTTCAACGGACGGCTCGAAGCCTGGGGCATGTTCCAGGGCCGTTCCGGCGAGGTCAAAAAACGCTTCCACGTCGTCATCGACGCACGCTGGAATGACGGCATCGGCGTGCTCGACGAGCACTTCCGCTGGTCCGACGGCACCGAATCGCAGCGCATCTGGACGCTGATCCGCCAGCCGGATGGCAGCTACCGCGGCAAAGCGGACGACGTGATCGGCGAAGCGATCGGCAAGCTGGCCGGTAATGCCCTGCACTGGCGCTATGTCATGGCCGTGCCGGTTGATGGCAAGACCTATCACGTCGATTTCGACGACTGGATGTTCCTCATGGACGACAAGGTGATGCTGAATCGCTCGACGATGTCGAAGTGGGGTTTCCACCTCGGCGAAGTCACACTCAGTTTCATCAAGCGATGAATCCGCGGATTCGGGACTGGCAGGGCCGGCGCGTCTGGCTGGTGGGTGCCTCGACGGGCATTGGTGCGGCGCTGGCACAGCAACTGGCCGGGCAGGGCGCACACCTCGCCCTGTCGGCGCGCTCGCGCGGCAGGCTCGAATCACTGGGCTGCTCCGGGGCGCTGCTGCTGCCTTGCGACGTCACCGACGCGGCGAGTCTCGCCGCCGCGCGCCAGGCATTGCTGGACGCCTGGGGCGGCATCGACCTGGTGATCTATCTGGCCGGCGACTACCGGCCGATGGGGGCGGCCGATTTCGACCTGACACAGGCGGAACGCATCGTGGCGGTGAATTTCACTGGCGCCATGAAACTGGCCGCCTGCGTGCTGCCCGACCTGCAGCCCGGCGGCGGTATCGCCTTCGTCGCCAGCGTTGCCGGCTATCGCGGCCTGCCGCGCGCGCTTGCCTACGGGCCGGGCAAGGCAGCGCTGATCCACTTCGCCGAATGCCTGCATCTTGAACTGGCCCCGCGCGGGGTGGGGGTCTGGGTCATCAATCCCGGCTTTGTCGCCACGCGCCTGACGGCGCAGAACGATTTCGCCATGCCGGCGCTGCTCACCCCGCCACAGGCCGCGCAGGCCATGCTCGCCGGGTTCCGCGCCAGCCGTTTCGAGATCCACTTTCCGCGGCGCTTCACCCGCGTCATGAAACTGCTCGCGCTACTGCCGTATCGCTGGTACTTTCCCCTGATCCGCCGCTTTACCGGAGAATGACATGCAACTTGAACCCCTGATCGACTTCTATCAGAACCTGACGCCGGCGAGCGTCGCGGATTTCGGCAGCTTCTACAGCGACGATGCCTACTTCAAGGACCCGTTCAACGAGGTGCGCGGGCTGACCGCCATCCAGCGCATCTTCACCCACATGTTTACCCAGGTGACGGAACCGCGCTTCGTCATCACCGCGAAAGTCGGCGCTGGCGATACGGCGATGCTGGTCTGGGAGCTCGGTTTTCGCACGCGCCGGCTGGGACACAAGGAAGCCATGATCATGCGCGGCATGTCGCACCTCAGGTTCGATGCCGCCGGCAAGGTCTGCTTCCATCGCGACTACTGGGATACCGCCGAAGAGCTGTACATGAAGCTGCCGCTGCTGGGCGGCGTGCTGCGCGGCTTGCGCAAGGCCTTGTCAGCCTAGCGCGGATTTTCGCGCCGTATCCCATGCGCGGCATTTCATGCCAGCTGCGGGATAATATCTACCATCATTCCCGCAGCGGTTTCCTGCGGTCACCCTGACTTTCCACGCCAAGCCTCATCAACCTGGAAAAAGCAGTTCACCACGGAGGACACGGTGATCACGGAGAAAAAACCAGGCGTTACGAAATAAGGGAATATCGCCCTTTGGGTGTGCCTGAATTTTGTGTGCTTGCGCCGTTTCTCCGTGTCCTCCGTGATCTCCGTGGTGCGAACTGAGGTTTTTAGATTCAACCTGGAAAAAGCAGTTCACCACGGAGGACACGGTGATCATGGAGAAAAAACCAGGCGTTACGAAATAAGGGAATATCGCCCTTTGGGTGTGCCTGAATTTTGTGTGCTTGCGCCGTTTCTCCGTGCCCTCCGTGATCTCCGTGGTGCGAACTGAGGTTTTTAGATTCAATGACCGACTGCAATAATTCGTGTAGCTGCGCTGCCGCTGCCGCAACCGCGGAAGCGAAAACCCTGCGCTGGCTGCTCGGCATCAATGCGCTCATGTTTGTCGTGGAAATCGTCACGGGCTGGCTGGCGCAATCGACCGGTTTGATCGCCGATTCGCTGGACATGCTTGCCGACGCGGCGGTCTACGGGCTCGCCCTTTACGCCGTTGGTCACGCCGGCCGCCAGCTCGGCGCGGCGCGGCTGTCCGGCTGGCTGCAAATGCTGCTGGCGTTCGGCGTCCTGAGCGAGGTGGTGCGGCGCTGGCTGTTCGGCAGCGCGCCCGAACCGCTGCCGATGATGGGCATCGCGCTGCTCGCCCTGGTGGCCAACGTGGCCTGCCTGGCACTGCTGGCGCGGCACCGCGATGGCGGCGCGCACATGCGGGCGAGCTGGATCTTCTCGACCAACGATGTGCTCGCCAATCTCGGCGTGATCCTTGCCGGCGCGCTGGTGGCCTGGACCGGTTCCAATATTCCCGACCTGGTGATCGGCCTGTTGATTGCCTTGCTGGTGCTCAACGGCGCACGGCGCATCCTGCAACTGCGGGCTACGGCCTGACCAGCAATCTTTTCAGTTCCGGCACACAGGAACCGCAAGTGGTTCCGCACTTGAGCTTTTCCTGCAAGGCGGCCAGGTCGGCGCCGGCGGCGATTTCGCGGCGGATCGCGTCTTCCGGCACGTCGAGGCAGTTGCAGATGATGTGGCGCGGCGCGGCGGCGGCGATGGGCGGCGCGGCGCGGGGAGCGAAAATCCAGCGGCGCAACTCCTCGATCGGCAGGCCGTCGCGGATCGCGGTGCGCAGCCAGCCGCCAGCGGCATCCTCGCCGGCGAGCAGCATGCCGGTCAGCCGGCCTTCCTGAACGCACGCGCGTTTGACAATATTTTTGGCCGGGTCCTGATAGTTGAGGCAGGTGTCGGCGGGCAGGTCGAGCGCATGGGCCAGCGCTTCGATGCGTCCCGCCGGCAGCGGGCTTGCACAGGCGAGGCGCAGGGCGATGAGCGGTCGTTCGCGACCGTCCAGTGTCAGCGCGGCATAATCGAAATCGGCGAGCAGCGGTTCGAGGCGCGCACGCCAGCACAGCACCTGTTCCTCGGCGTGCTGCGTGCTATCCGCCGAACGCAGCATGAGCATGCGCCAGGGCAGTTCTGCCGGGGCGATGCGCAGGGCGGCGTGCTTGAGTTCGGGCTGCTTCGAAATGGGGTCGCAACTGGAGAGCGTCAGGGCATTGACGCCGTCATGCGACAGGCTGCGCCGCCCCCAGTGCATGGCGAGAAAAACCTGTCCCGGCTTGACTTCATCGCTGGCCGCCAGTGGCAGGACGATTTCGCCGCGCCGGCTCTTCACCCGCATCAACTGGCCCGCCTGCCAGCCACGCCGTTGCAGGTCGGACGCGTGGATTTGCAGGCACGGCTCGGGTTCGTGGGCGTAGAGGCGCGGGATGCGGCCAGTGCGGCTCATGCCGTGCCACTGGTCGCGCAGCCGGCCGGTGATGAGGCGGAAGGGATGGCGGGCGTCGGGCGATTCGGCGGTGAGGCGGGTATCGATGGGGATGAACTTCGCCCGAAAGTCGGCGCTGGCGAAACGGCGATCTTCATAGAGCCGCTCCTTTCCTGAACTCGCGCCGGCGGGAAAGGGCCACTGCTGCGGGCCGCGCTCATCGAGTATGGCGTGCGACAGGCCGCCGATGTCGAGGTCGCGGCCGACGGTGGTGTTAACGTATTCGGCGTAGACCTCGGCGGGAGAAGCAAAGGCGAAGCGTTCTGCGCGCGCCAAGTCATTCACCGTGCCGCGCGCTCCCACCGCGCCGCGCGCTCCTTGAGTTGCCGTCTCGCCAGCGCCGACTTTCCGGCCCAGCGCGAGCGCGAAGTCGCGGGCGATGCGCCAGTCGGCGCGCGCCTCCCCGGGCGGCGGCACGGCGGCGCGTACGCGCGAGATGCGGCGTTCGGAGTTGGTCACCGTGCCGTCCTTTTCGCCCCAGGTCGCGGCGGGCAGCAGCAGGTCGGCGTAGGCCGCGGTTTCCGTGTCGCCCCAGGCGTCCTGCACAACGACGAATTCGGCATTGGTCAGGGCAGTGCGGACTTTCGTCAGGTCGGGCAGCGACTGGGCCGGGTTGGTGCAGGCGATCCAGACCGCCTTGATGCTGCCATCGGCCAGCGCATCGAAGAGCTCAACGGCGGTCTTGCCCGGTTTTTCCGGCAGCGCGGGGATGCCCCAGAGCTGCGCGAGTTCGGTGCGGTCTGCGGCGGAGGCCAGGTTGCGATGGCCGGGCAACAGGTTGGCCATCGTGCCGGTTTCGCGGCCGCCCATGGCGTTGGGCTGGCCGGTCAGCGAGAACGGCCCCATGCCGGGCTGGCCGATCTTGCCGGTGGCGAGATGCAGGTGGATAAGCGCGGCGCCGTTGCTGGTGCCATGAATGGACTGATTGAGGCCCTGGCACCAGAAGGAGAGCGGGGCCCGCGCGGTGCCGAACATCCGCGCGGCGGTGACGATTTCTTCGGCTTTCAGCCCGCACGCGGCGGCCACCGCGCCGGGGGTGAATTCGGCGAGTTGGGCGCGCAGGTCGCCGAATCCGCTAGTGTGTTCCGCGATGAAGGCATTGTCGGTCAGGCCCTCCCAGAGCAGCACGTGGAGCATGGCCGAATAGAGCAGGGCGTCGGCACCCGGCGCGATGGCGAGATGCAGGTCGGCGCCGGCGGCGGTGTCGGTGCGACGCGGATCGACGACGATGAGCTTCAGCTCTGGATTTTTCTCGCGCGCCGCCTCGATGCGGCGGAAGACGACGGGGTGCGCGTAGGCGGTATTCGAGCCGGCAATCAGCATCAGATCGGCCAGGTCGATGTCCGCATAGCTGCAGGGAACCGCATCGGAACCGAGCGTCGCCTTGTAGGCGGCGACGGCCGACGACATGCACAGGCGCGAGTTCGAGTCGATGTTGTTGGTGCCGACCAGCGCCCGTGCCAGTTTGTTGAAGACGTAGTAATCCTCGGTCAGCAACTGGCCGGAGACGTAGAAGGCGACGGCATCGGGTCCGTGTTCTTTGATGATCGCCGCGAAGCGCTCGGCGGCGACATCGAGGGCGCGGTCCCAGGAAGTCGGCGCTGGCAGGACGGTGCGGCTCTCGCGCAACAGCGGCACGGTGGCGCGGCCGGTTTGCACGGCGGCCAGGTGCAGGGTGTTGCCTTTCGAGCAGAGCTTGCCGTAGTTGGCCGGATGATCCGGATCACCCCTGACCCCGACAATGTGATTGCCGGCCGACTGGATAATCACGCCGCAGCCGACGCCGCAATAGCAGCAGATGCTGCGGGTCTCCACGAGGTCGCGGTTCATCACACGTCGATCCACACCACGCCGTCCGTCAGCTTGACGGCGAAGGACTTGGCGCACCCCTGGTCAGGCGCCACGGCTTCCCCGCTTTCGAGCTGGATCTTCCACGAGTGCATCGGGCAGGTGACGATCTTGCCGGCGACCAAGCCCTGCGACAGTTGCCCCCCCTTGTGCGGACATTTGTCGTGCAGGGCGAAGACTTCGTCGTCGGCCGTGCGGAAGACCGCGATGTCGCCCTTCGGCGATTTGACGACGCGGCTGCCAAGGCGGGGAATGTCGTCCAGCGCGCAGAGTTTTTTCCAATCGTTCATGGTTTCATATCTCCAGGGTTTCATATTCGCGGCGCGCCGCCGGCTGGGCGACTGCGTGCGCCCAGGGGTCTTCGTAGTCCTGCAGCGCGTACAGCAGGCGCTCGTAAAGTTCACCGCGCCGCGCCGCATCCGCGACGACGATCTGCTTTACATAATCGAGGCCTACCCTTGCGACATAGTGGCAGGTGCGTTCGAGGTAATAGGCTTCCTCGCGATAGAGCTGCAGGAAGGCTCCTGAATATTCAAGAACCTCGGCATCACTGCCCACCTTGCACAGGAACATGGCGATCTCGGTCTTGATGCCGCCGTTGCCGGCGACGTAGAGCTCATAACCCGAGTCGACACCGATCACGCCGATGTCCTTGATGCCGGCTTCGGCACAGTTCCGCGGACAACCGCTGACCGCGAGTTTCACCTTGTGCGGCGCCCACATGCCGAAAAGCATTTTCTCCAGCTTGACGCCCATGCTCATCGAGAGCTGGGTGCCGAAGCGGCAGTGCTCGGCGCCGACGCAGGTTTTCACGGTGCGGATCGACTTGCCGTAGGCGTGGCCGGAAACCAGCCCGGCCTTGCCCAAATCTTCCCAGACCTTGGGCAGGTCGCCCTTGCGGATGCCGAGCAGGTCGATGCGCGCGCCGCCGGTCATCTTGACGGTCGGCACCTGGTATTTCTCGGCGACGGCGGCGATCACGCGCAGTTCGTTCGGCGTGGTCAGGCCGCCCCACATGCGCGGCACGACCGAGAAGGTGCCGTCCCGCTGAATGTTGGCGTGGGCGCGTTCGTTGATGAAACGGCTTTGCGGGTCGTCCTCGGCTTCTTTCGGCCAGGACGAGATCAGATAGTAGTTGAGGGCCGGGCGGCAGGTGGCGCAGCCGTTCGGCGTTTTCCAGTCGAGCGCCCGCAGGGTGTCCGGAATGTTCAGCAGGTGCTGGTCACGGATGGCGGCCCGCACCTCGCCATGCGTGTGGTCCGTGCAACCGCACACCGGCTTGTTCTTGCTGTCCGACGGCTGGTAGGCACCGCCGACGGTCGAGGCGAGCAGTTGTTCGACGAGCCCGGTGCAGGAGCCACAGCTCGACGACGCCTTGGTGTGCTTGCGCACGTCCTCCACCGTAAATAGGCCATGCGTCTTGATCGCGCGGACGATGTCGCCCTTGCAGACGCCGTTGCAGCCGCAAACTTCGGCCGTGTCGGGCATCGTGGCCGCCTTGACCTGCCCGGAGTGGCCCGCATCACCAGTGTGATAAGCGCCCACATGGTTCTGTCCGAACATCAGGTGATCGCGAATTGCGGCGATGCTCTGCTGGTTCTTCAGCAACTGGAAATACCAGGTACCGTCGGCGGTGTCGCCGTAGAGCACGGCGCCGGCGAGATGATCACCCTGGATGACGAGTTTCTTGTAGACGCCGCCGGACGGATCGGCGAGGACGATTTCTTCCATCCCCTCGCCGCCCATGAAGTTGCCGGCCGAGAACACATCGATGCCGGTGACCTTGAGCTTGGTCGACGTGACCGAGCCGCTGTAACGGCCGATGCCCATCTGCGCGAGGTGGTTGGCGCAGACCCTGGCCTGTTCGAAGAGCGGGGCAACCAGACCGTAGGCGATCCCCCGGTGCGCGACGCATTCGCCGACGGCATATATCTTCGGGTCGTAGGTCTGCAGCGTGTCGTCGACGACGATGCCTCGTTCGCAGCGGATGCCGGCCGATTCGGCCAGCGCGGTATTGGGGCGGATGCCGACGGCCATCACGACCAGGTCGGCCGGGATGCCCGTGCCGTCCTTGAAGCGGATGGCGGCGACGCGGCCGCTTTCTCCGGCAACCAGTTCCGCCGTCTGCTTGCCGAGCAGGAACTTCAGCCCCTTGGCTTCGAGCGAGGCCTGCAGCAGGTCGGCGGCGGTCTTGTCGAGCTGGCGCTCCATGATCCAGTCGGCCAGATGCACGACGGTGACGTCCATGCCCCGGAGCTTGAGGCCGTTGGCCGCCTCCAGGCCGAGCAGCCCGGCGCCGATCACGACGGCGTGACTGTGATGCTTGGCTGCCTCGATCATCGCTTCCGTGTCGGCGATGTCCCGATAGGCGATCACCCCCGGCAGGTCCTTGCCCGGTACCGGCAGGATGAAAGGCGCGGAGCCGGTGGCGAGCAATAGCCTGTCGTAGCTGGTTTCAGTGCCGTCGGCAGCGATGACCTTGCGTGCCTTGCGATCGATCTTCGTCACCTGCTTGCCGGTGTGCAGGGTGATGCCGTTGTCGCGGTACCAGTCCAGGTCGTTGAGGACGATGTCGGGCAGCGTCATCTCGCCGGCCAGCACCGGCGAGAGCAGGATGCGGTTGTAGTTGGGATGCGGCTCGGCGCCGAACACGGTGATCTCGTAGAGATCGGGCGCGAGCTTGAGCAGTTCTTCGAGGGTGCGGCAGCCGGCCATGCCGTTGCCGACCATGACGAGTTTCTGTTTATTCATGAAGATATCCTTAGGCGGCGATGGGGTGACTCTGTTTGGCGTAAAGGAACTCGATCACCGCCGAGCGGCAATCCATGTAGCGCGGGTCGTGCGCCAGCGCGATGCGGTTGCGCGGGCGCGGCAGATCGATGCTGAGGATTTCGCCGATGGTGGCCGCCGGGCCGTTGGTCATCATGACGATGCGGTCGGAGAGCAGCACCGCCTCATCGACATCGTGCGTGACCATCACCACGGTCGCCTGGGTGGCGTCGCAGATTTTCATCAGCTCATCCTGCAAGCGGGCGCGGGTGAGGGCGTCGAGCGCGCCGAAGGGCTCGTCCATCAGCAGCACCTTCGGCTCCATCGCCAGCGCACGGGCGATACCGACGCGCTGCTTCATGCCGCCGGAGATCTCGCCCGGATACTTGTGCATGGCGTGGCCAAGGCCGACCATTTCGAGGACGCGCGTGGTGCGTTCCTTCAATTGCTGTTTCGATTCAGTCTTGCTGAACACCCGTTCGACGCCGAGATGGACGTTCTCGAAACAGCTCAGCCAGGGCAGCAGCGAGTGGTTCTGAAACACCACCGCACGTTCCGGGCCGGGGCCGGGAATCTCGCGCCCGGCGCAGAGCATCACGCCGGAGGTCGGCAGCGTGAGGCCGGCGATCAGGTTGAGCAGGGTGGACTTGCCGCAGCCCGAGTGGCCGATCAGCGAGACGAACTCACCCTGACGGATGTTCAGGTGGATGTCGGTGAGGGCGACGAACTTGCCCTTCTTGGTGTCGAAACTCATGCCGACCTTTTCGACTTGTACGAATTTTTCTGGGCTCATATCAGGACTCCGTATGCAGGCGCTTGGCCAGGAACACTAACGCCTGTTCGAGAATCAGCCCGACGATGCCGATGACGAAGATGGCGATGATGATGTGCTCGACCTTGAGGTTGTTCCACTCGTCCCACACCCAGAAGCCGATGCCGACGCCGCCGGTGAGCATCTCCGCCGCGACGATTACCAGCCACGCAGTCCCGATCGACAGCCGGATGCCGGTGAGCATGTAGGGCAGCACGCTGGGTAAGAGGATCTTGGTGAGAATCTTCCACTCGGAGAGGTTGAGCACGCGCGCGACGTTGAGATAATCCTGTGGCACGCGCATCACGCCCTGGGCGGTGTTCATGATCATCGGCCAGATGGAGCAGATGAAGATCGTCCAGATGGCGGCCGGGTCGGCCCGTTGAAACACCAGCAGGCCGATCGGCAACCAGGCCAGGGGGCTGACCGGCCGCAGCAGGCTGATGATCGGGTTGATCATGCTGGCCATGGTGGCGAAGCGGCCGAGAATGAAGCCAACCGGGATGCCCACCAGCGCAGCGATGCCGAAGCCGATACCGACGCGTTCCAGCGAGGCGAGAATGTTCCAGCCGATGCCCTGGTCGTTCGGCCCGTTGCTGTAGAACGGGTCGGCGAAGAGAATGGCCGCGGCGTCCCAGGTTTTGCCTGGCGTCGGGATGCTGCCACCGTTCACCGTCGCCAGATGCCAGATGCCGATCAGCAGGGCCATGCCGATCAGTGGCGGCAGCACCGCAGCGAGGAATGCCCGCATGACTGCGGCATCCTGCTCCATGCTGCTCGGCCCGGCGAGTTGCGAAGGCGCCGGCGGCGGCGGGACACTCAGCCCGACTTTGCGGATCGGGGTGACCGGCGCCGCCGTCCCGCCAGCGCCGACTTTTTCAAGTGCATCGACGGTAATCGCGGTCATCTCGCTCTCCTTGTGCATGTGTCCTTACACCTTGACCTTGAAGCCGTCGGCATACTTCTTCGGGTCCTTGCCGTTCCAGACCACGCCGTCGATCAGCTTCGATTCGCGCATCTCGCTCTTGGGCACGGCAACCTTGAGCTGGCTGGCGGCTTCCTTGTAGAGCGCGATCTGGTTGACCTTCTTCGCCACGGCGAGGTAGTCGGGATGGTCCTTGAGCAGACCCCAGCGCTTGTGCTGGGTCAAAAACCACATGCCATCCGACAGATAGGGGAAGTTCACCGCGCCATCGTTGTGGAACTTCATGTAGTTCTTATCCGACCAGCCCTTGCCGATGCCGTTTTCATACTGACCGATCATGCGGCCGCGAATCACGTCGACGTCGGTATTGACGTAAGACTTGGCCGCGATGGTCTCTGCTGTCTTGCTGCGGTTGGCGGCGGAAGCATCGATCCACATCGAGGCTTCCAGCACGGCCATGATCATGGCGCGAGCGGTGTTCGGATATTTATTTGTGAAATCGGCGGTCGTACCCAGCACTTTCTCCGGGTGATCGACCCAGATGTCCTGCGAGGTGGCGGCAGTGAAGCCCACCTTGTCGATGATGGCGCGCTGGTTCCAGGGCTCGCCGACGCAGAAACCGTCCATGCTGCCCACGCGCGCGTTGGCCACCATCTGCGGCGGCGGCACGACGATGGTCTTGACGTCCTTGATCGGGTTGATGCCGTAGGTCGCCAGCCAGTAATAGAGCCACATGGCGTGCGTGCCGGTCGGAAAAGTCTGGGCGAAGGTGTATTCCTTTTCCTTCTTCGCCACCAGCGCGGCCAGGCTCGGGCCATCTATTGCGCCCTTGTCCTTCATCTGGTTCGCCAGCGAGATACCCTGGCCGTTGTTGTTGATCGTCATGAGCACCGACATGTCCTTCTTCGGGCCACCAATGCCGAGTTGCACACCGTAGATCAGGCCATAGAGCACATGGGCGGCATCGAGTTCGCCGTTGACCAACTTGTCACGCACGCCAGCCCACGAGGCTTCCTTGGTCGGCACGATCTTGATGCCGTATTTCTTGTCGAAACCCATTACCGACGCCATGACGACGGAGGCACAGTCGGTGAGCGGGATGAAACCGATGCGCACTTCTTCCTTCTCGGGCTTGTCGGAACCGGCTGCCCATGCCGCGGAACGAAGTCCGGGGGGCAGGGCGCTCATGAGCGCGGCACCGGCGGCCAATTGCAGACCATGGCGCAGGAAGTCGCGCTTGGAAGTTTCGACGGGAGCAGGGCAGGCAGGCAGGATAGTGGGTTCATGTTTCATCTCGATCTCCGAAGGACAATAAAAAACGGCGTCGATCACTGCCCGATAAAAAATACGGGGCAAAGATCAGACGCCGTTGTCTGTTGGTCGAACCGCCGTTGGCTCGACACTCAATGTCTATTCAGCAATCGCCGTGCCAGTTCCCATTCAAGTCGACAATATCAATATGATTCATGTGCTTGGATATGAAAGTCGGCGCTGGCGGTACGGCGTCGCCGTCCTCCATGCTGCACTGCATATGTGCGGGAATGCTTATAAAGGCACCAAACCGGGGCGTAGGTCAAAGCAGCAACCTGGCCATATCGACCAGATTGGCGGCCACCTTGGCGAGCGGCTGCGACTGCTCCATCGCCAGTTTGCGCAAGGCGGCGTAGGCGGCATCCTCGTCGAGGCCGCGGCTTTTCATCAGGATGCCCTTGGCCTTGTCGATGAGCTTGCGCTCGGACAGCTTGCGGCCGGCATCGGCCAGTTCGCGCTTCATGGATTGATGTTCATCGAAACGCGCGACCGCGACATCGACGACCGGTTTCAGGCGGCCGATGTCGAAGCCATCGACGACATAGGCGGCCACGCCGGCCTGGATCGCCGAGCGGATCGTGCCGCTGTCGCCGTCCTGCGAGAACATCACCACCGGGCGCGGCATGTCGCGGTTCATCACCGCCAGATGCTCCAGCGTGTCGCGTGACGGCGATTCGGTTTCGATCAGGATGATGTCCGGCTTTATCTCCTCGATGCGCTCGATCAGTTCCTGCGCCGAGGGCAGCACGGCAGCAACCTGATGCCCGGCCTGGATCAGCCCGCTGCAGATATCCACCGCACGCTTCTGCGATTCGTCGATTACGAGGATGCGGGCCATGGGCTAGGGAATATCGGGAAAGACATGCATCTCTTACGCAATAAACGTACCCGGTTGCGCCTGATCGGCGGCGAACCCATCAAAAGCCGTTCTTTTCCTCGATCAGGCAGCGCAGCAGGGCCAACTCGTCGGGCGTAACCGCGGCGTCGGAATCCTCCCCGCGAAAATGCCGCCGGAAGGCGGTCAGGGCGGCCTGCGGGTCGGACACGTCGTAGCCGAAAGCCCGCAATAACAAGTTCGCATCGGCGGATTCGAGCGGCGTCGGGGACGGTTGCCGGCACCAGACCCCGAAACCGGCCTCCGCCAGACGCTGCCAGGGGAAATAGCGGCTCGGATCGACCTTGCGGCGCGGCGCGACATCGCCATGGCCGAGAACATTCGCCGGCGGAAACGGGTAGCGCGTCTGCAAATCCTGCAACAGGGCGAGCAGGGCGGTGATCTGGACTTCCGGGAAGGGTTCAGCGCCGTTGTTGTCCAGTTCGATGCCGATCGATGCCGAGTTGAGGTCGGTGTTGCCGCCCCAGTATGAAACGCCGGCATGCCAGGCCCGCCGGCGTTCATCCACCAGTTGGTAGAGCGTGCCGTCGCGGTCGATCAGGTAATGCGAGCTCACCTTGCGGGCCGGGTCGGTCAGCGTGCGCAGCGCATCCGCCGCACGGTCGTTCGACGTCTGGTGCAGGATCACGTAGTTGGGTCGCCGCTCGTCATGGTTCGGCGACGGCACGACAATCGGCTGCCCGGGCGCACCGGTCGGCAACGGAGCGCAGGCGGTCAGCAGCGCGCAGGCGCACAACAGCAGCCATCTGAGCGGCAATAACCGCAGATCAACTCCGGCTCCGTCATTCCGGCGCATGCCGGAATCCAGTGGATTCAATAACCTGGACACCGGCCTGCGCCGGTGTGACGAATTGATCAACGTTTCCCAGAAAGTATCGAACCAGATCAGCATGGTGACTATTCTGGCTTAATGTCGCCGATCTGTGCGCGCGGTAAACATGTAAAGTTTGGTGCTTTTGAACCGCCGGGTTAAAGACCTGTCACCATGAATCTCAACTTGCGCACGCTGCTTATTGCATCGACGTTTGTGGCATTGCTTCTGCTGGGTGCCTGCGGCCGTGAGCCAACGCACCCGTCCTTGCCACCGGGAACGGTCGTTCTGGCGATTGGTGACAGCGTGACCTTCGGCACCGGTGCCGCGCCCGGCGAGGATTACCCGACGCAACTGGCATCCATCACCGGTTGGGCCATCCTGAACCACGGCATTCCCGGGGACACCTCTGCCGGGTTGCAGGCAAGAGTCGACACGGTGCTCAGTGAAACGAATCCCGCGCTGGTGATCGTCGAAATTGGCGGCAACGACTTTCTGCGTCGCCAACCAGAAGCCGAAACAAAAGAGAACGTTCGCGCCATCCTGAAACGCATCCGGCAGACGGGGATTCCGGTGGTGCTGGTTGCGACACCCAAGTTCTCCCCGCTTGGGGCTGCGATCGGCCTGTTACCGGATTCCCCGATCTACGCGGAACTTGCCGAAGAAGAACAGGTTCCACTGGTACCGGCCATCTTCGCCAGGGTGCTCGCCGATCCCAAGCTGAAATCCGATCACATCCACCCGAACGCGGCGGGATACCGCAAGCTTGCCGAAGGCATTGCCGCCGAACTCGTCAATTTCGGATTTGTCGCGAAGAAATGAGAGAGACATGAGTATCCAAACCATTCTGCGCATGGGCGATCCCCGCTTGCTGGAGATTGCCCGGCCTGTCCAAGACTTCGCCGATCCGCAACTCGCTGGCCTGATCGAGGACATGTTCGACACCATGGCGGCGGCGGGTGGCGTCGGCCTGGCGGCACCGCAGATCGGCCGCGGTTTGCAGGTGGTGATCTTCGGCTTCGAGAAAAGCGAACGCTATCCCGAAGCCGAAGCCGTGCCGCAGACCATCCTGATCAATCCCGTCATTACTCCCCTGACGGACGAGGAGGAGTTGGGCTGGGAAGGGTGCCTGTCGGTTCCCGGCCTGCGCGGCGAGGTGCCGCGGTATAAACGCATCCGTTACCGCGGCTTCGATCCGGACCGAAAACCAATTGACCGCACGGTGGATGGTTTTCATGCCCGGGTGGTGCAGCACGAGTGCGATCACCTGATCGGGAAGTTGTACCCGATGCGAATGCGGGATTTCACCCGTTTTGGCTTTACCGATGTACTCTTCCCCGAGATGACTCAGGATATCTAAAGATATGCTGATCAAGTCCAGATTCGTCATTCCGGCGAAAGCCGGAATCCAGGAAAATCAACAAGCTGGACACCGGCCTGCGCCGGTGTGACGGACGTGATCAGTAATTCCCTAGATAATTGATGCGCCCAGTCGAGGCCTACGGAAAACCAGTGAAAGACCCGCAAGCCCCCATCGAAATCGAGACCAGCCCCAATCCGGAATTCGCGGTGATCTGGATGCATGGCCTTGGCGCGGATGGCTCCGATTTTGTTCCCGTCGTGCCCGAATTGGGGCTGGGTGACACGCCGGCGGTCCGTTTCGTCTTTCCCCACGCACCCGAGATTCCGGTCACCTGCAACGGTGGTTATGTCATGCGGGCCTGGTACGACATCATGTCACTTGAGCCGGGGAGTCGGCAGGTCGATGAAGCGGGAATCGTGCAATCCCGGCAAATGATTCGCACCCTGATCGCGCGCGAGAACCAGCGCGGAATTCCGAGCCGCAGGATTTTTCTCGCCGGCTTTTCGCAAGGCGGTGCCATCGCCTACACCGCGGCGCTGACTCATCCGGAGCCTTTGGCCGGCGTGATTGCCCTATCGACTTATCTGCCCAGCCAGCGTCTGCTGGCCGAAGAAGCCACCGAAGCCAATCGGGCCACGCCGATCTTTGCCGCCCATGGCACCGCGGACGACGTGGTTGCCATTCAGCTCGGACTGCAGGCAAGAGATTACTTTAAGAAGTGCGGCTATATGCTTGAATGGCATGAATATCCTATGCCGCACTCCATCTGTCTCGAAGAAATCGAACTCATCGGCGGCTGGCTCCGGACCAGAATGGCGGCGGGCTGAATTGAACGACGTAAAACTGAGCCGGTCGTCCCTGAGAACGACCGAGTTGCCAGCCTATCCGGGCATCGCGCTTGCCGATGTGAGCCTGGTTGTTTCTGACGAGCAGGCTGACGCGGCGCTGATGGCTCTGCTGGGGGCCGACGTGATCGGCTTCGACACCGAATCAAAACCGACCTTCCTGAAGGGGGAGGTATCGACCGGCCCCCATCTGATCCAACTCGCCACGGAAACCCGGGCGTATCTCTTCCCCATATCATGGACGCCAGGCCACGCCGTGCTGAAGACCATTCTTGAGTCACCCTTGGTCCTGAAAGTCGGTTTTGGCCTGGGCAATGACCGCGCAGTATTGCGGTCCCGCCTGGGGATCGAGGTGCACAACCTGATCGACATGGGCGAGGTTTTGCGCGGTCCCGGCCATCGCGGAACGGTTGGCGCCAAAGTCGCCGTGGCGCATTTCTTCGGGCAGAAGCTCCAGAAGCACAAGCGCATCGGCACCAGCAACTGGGCCAGCCGGCGTTTGACCGCACAGCAACTGCTGTATGCGGCAAACGATGCGCAGGTGGCGCTGCGGGTTTATCGGGTCTGGCGGGAAACTCGGGAAACACAGGAAGCGCAGGGGGAAACGCTTAATCCGCCTACCCAAGGTCTCGATTGAATCTGGCGAGCATTTCTACCGATCTTCGCGGGTGTGCCACAGTCGCAGTATGTAAATCGTGGATTCCTGTATTTCGTAGCGCATTTCATACTTGCCGACGAGAATCCGGCGCACCTCGCGCGGCTCGAACTCTTCCAGTTTTTCACCGATACGCGGATTGGCCAACAGACTGGCGGGTGCTGCCACAAGCGCTTGCACTGCGCGGGCAGCGGCGGATTGGTTCACCGGCGCCAGAAAATCGTACAGACGCGCCAAATCGGACAGACCTTTACTGGTCCAGCTCAGCTCCATCAGCGGGGGCGCGGCAGCGGTTGGTCGGAACCGAGACTAGCTGCCCACGCCTGTACGGCTTGATGGTCAATGACTCTTCCGGCATCCACGTCTGCCAATGCCTCGCCGGTCAGCCGTGTGCGCTCCTCTTCCTGGTCAATCCAGGCAGCTAACGCCTGCTTGACGATCCAGCCGCGCGAGCGGTCAAGGCGGACGGCCAAGCGATCGACTTTTTCAGCCAGCGATAGCGGCACGTGTGCGGTAAAGACTTTGGTTTCTGCATGTCCCATGGCGCTTTCCTGTCAAAGTTGGTCATTTGCAATCATAGTGATTGTGAATGATTTAAACAAGGGTGGGCGTCGCTGAAAGCATCGACTGGTTCGCGGCAGCAGTTGCCGAAACCAGCCTCGGCCAGCAGCGCGCAGGCGCACAACAGCAGCCACCTGAGCGGTAGCATCCGTGGATCAAATCCGGGGCCGTCATTCCGGCGCATGCCGGAATCCAGAGAATTCAGCAACATGGACGCCGGCCAGCGCTGGCCGGATGAATCAAACGGCGTATTCCTGAAAGCAGAAAAGCAATTCGGCATAGGGGTATGTTGAACGAATGTTGCCCCCCCCTGCGTTAGAATAGTTGTCGCCCCGATATGGTCTTGAACTTGGGGGCGATAAGGACGA
>DDXB01000026.1 GCA_002347405.1 Rhodocyclaceae bacterium UBA2271
CCTTTGATCATCTGAAGCGTTGTATCTCCAAGGGTGATATTGGAGAATATTGTCATGTTTTAAGGAAATATCAATAGCCCGCGCTTCATTGCCGTTGATCTTGAACGGCAGCTACTGCCCGGCACCTTCGAGCACGCGCTCAACCACCTGATTGACCACGAACTGGATTTATCCGGCTGCGACGCCCGCTACAAGAACGACCATACCGGCGCTGCCGCCTACCCGCCGGCCATGCTGCTCAAGGTCGTACTGTTCGCCTACAGCCAAGGCATCGTCAGCTCACGCGGCATCGAACGCGCCTGTCGCGAGCACATCACCTTCATTGCGCTATCGGGAGATTCGGCCCCGCACTACAGCACCCTTGCCGCCTTCGTCACCGGCTTGGGCGACGCCATCGCCAAGCTCGAAGCCGCCGCGCAGCATATGCTCGCCCGCGCACGCGCGAACGACACTCTGCCCAGCGAACCCGGCCGCGACGAGAAGGCACAGCGTCGCATCGCCCGCCTGCAAGGCGATGCCTCCCAACTACGCGACTGGCTGGCGGCCCACCCGGAAGACCGGAAGGGCGCCAAGGGCAGCATCAGGAAGAGCAACCACACCGACAACCAGTCGGTCAAGATGGCCACCAGCAAGGGCGTCATCCAGGGCTACACCGGCGTGGCGGCGGCCGATGACCGGCACCAGATCATCGTCGAAGCGCAGGCCCACGGCACCGGTTCCGAACAGGAACTGCTGCTGCCCGTCATCCAGGCCACCGAATCCCTGCGCACCGACCAGACCCTGGTCACCGCCGATGCCGGCTATCACTCCGAGGCCAACATCGCTGCTCTGGCCGAACAACAGCTACCAGCCCTTGTCGCCGGCACCGGCATGAGAATGCGCGACGAGCGCTTCAAGGACCAGGACAAATACAAAGCCCTGCCTGCTCCGCTCTACGACGAGGCGCACCCGAAGAAAGGGGCGAAGCATTACCGCCCCAAGGACTTCAACTGCAACCCGGCCGCCGGCACCTGTCACTGTCCGGCGGGCAAGCAGTTGTATCAGAACGGGGCCAACTGCAATCACAAGGGTCTGATCGGCACGAAGTTTCAGGGGGTGCTACGGGATTGCGTGCCCTGCGAATTGCGCGAGAAATCTCTACGCATGCCGGAGCAGACGAAGGCGCGGCAGGTGATGTTCTTCCGGGGCATGGCAAATTCGACCCTGAGCGCCAGTGACCGGATGAAACAGGCCATCGATTTGGAACGCGGCCGGCAGCTTTACGGCCGGCGCTTCGCGACAGTGGAACCGGTGTTTGGCAACCTGCGCCACAACAAGCGGTTGAACCGCTTCACCCTGCGCGGACGGCAGAAGGCCGACGGGTAATGGCAGCTCTTCTGCCTGGTGCATAACATCGAGAAGCTGGCGCATCATGGGTATGCACAGTAGGGGAACCGGGGCAAGAAAACCCTGAATCCTCAGGATGCGGGCTGCCTTCTTTGAAAGTCGGCGCTGGCGGTACGGCGCGCAGGAAATTCAATCGATGAAATGATGAAAGGCGCGATTCTGATCGCGCCTTTCATAGGGGGCTTTGCGGTTGAAAAGGGGTTTTTCTACAGCTTCAACGTTGAAGCTAACCGGACGCCCGCTTGCGGGCGGTCCGAGTTGAGCGCGATGTTAGGGGTTTGTCATAGGCATCCACATAGCTATCGATGAGCCTGCGGATCATGCGCTGATACTGGGTATGGTGTTTCGTGGCCTCAGCTTTGAAGAACTCAACGCTCTTCTTGCTAAGAGCCATAGTCACCTTCACCCCTTCCTCCCGAAAGGCAAGTTCTTCGGGTGGAGGGAGAAAGTCTTGAATGACCTTGGCCTCAATGGGCTCATCGGTATATTTGATTTTCGTGCTCATAAATTGCCTTTCCCTTTCGCCAGTAACCGGCGCCAAATATACGAATCACACTGCCGCGATAGGTAAAGCGGACGGTGAGTATGCCGCCATCGACCTCGCCGAAACAGAAATAGCGTTTTTCAGTTTCACTGTGAGTGAGGTCCTCGGCTATGACACGGCGGGGGTCGGCGAAGGCATACTGTGCCAGAGAAAACGGTATTCCATGTTTTTCCTGGTTTTCAGCATCCTTGTTTTCGTCCCACTCAAACCGAGTTTTCTTCATAAGATCAGCTTAGCAGAGTGGCGCATAAATCACCATATAAAAGTATGGATATTTATGTGGTAACGGGCAGCCTCTAACAGTTATTCACCGGACCCACCGGTCCGTACCATTGAAATTCGCAGAACAAGCTGGGGCGTCATAATCGCATGATTCATCGCAGTTCTGCCTGGGTAGTCTGTCCGCATATGCAATGATAGTACGGACCGATGCCGGTGGGTTGTTGTTGAACTGTGGCAGTGGGTTGCTTTGATGAAATTCATGACGGCCTGATTCTGACCGACTGGCGCCGTCCCACCAGTCCCACGGGGATTCCCTGCGGTCACGCCGACTTTTCAGGTAGTTAGAATACGCTCCTCACCCGACGCAGACCCACACCCGCATGATTGCCAGCATCAAGGACTTCTTCAACCAGTTCATCGAACCCGGCACCCGGCCGAATGAGGCGGGCAGCGTACATGCCTTGCAGGTTGCCACTGCGGCACTGCTGCTGGAGGTCATGCGCATGGACAGCCGGATCGCCGACGCGGAGCGGGCGGCCATCGGCGCGGTTCTGCGTCAGCAGTTCGATCTGGGCGTTGACGAATACGAAACCTTGATTGCGCTGGCTGAACAGGAAGCCCAGCAGGCCAACGACTACTATCAGTTCACTTCGCTGATCAACAAAACCTGCAGCGCCGCGCAGAAAAACATCATCATCGAAAACATGTGGCATGTCGCGATGAGCGACGGGCACCTCGATGCCCACGAATTGCACCTGATGCGCAAGATCGCCGACCTGCTGTATATCAGTCATGCCGATAATATCGCCGCCAAGCAGCGGGCCCGTAAAACGGCCAAGCTGCCGCCCGGTTAGTCGCGGCGCATGACGACCACGACAACTGTCCGTGCCGATGCCATGGTGATTGCGCTGGTCGGCATGGCGCATGCCACCTCGCATGTCTTTCATTTGTTGCTGCCCCCGCTGTTTCCGCTGTTGATGGTCGACTTCGGTTTTGGTTACACCGAGGCCGGGTTCCTGATGACGGTGTTTTTTGTCATCTCGGGTACCGGCCAGGCCTTTGCCGGGATACTGGTCGACCGCTATGGCGCGCGCCGCGTGCTGATGGCCGGGGTTGGCCTGCTGGCGGCCTCCGGCCTGGCGCTGGCGGCAGCGGCCAACTATGCGATGCTGCTTGTGGCGGTGGTGCTGGCCGGTCTCGGCAATTCAATCTTCCATCCGGCGGATTTCTCGCTGCTTAACCAGAAGGTTTCGCCGCCACGGCTGGGCTATGCGTTTTCGGTGCACGGCCTGTCGGGCAACCTGGGCTGGGCCATCGGCGTGACATTGTCCGGCATGGCGCTGGCCTGGGGCAGTTGGCGCGGCGCCGGTGTCGCGGCGGTGTTGCTTGCGCTATTGTCGATGGCCACGCTGCTGTGGGCGCGGCCGCTGCTGGACGATGAGCGGCCGAAAGTCGGCGCTGGCGCTACGGCGCCGGGCCGCAGCTTCGCGTTCCTCAACACGCCGGTGATCTGGCTGGCCTTTGCGTTTTTCCTGCTGATTACCGCCGCCTTTGCCGGCCTGCAGAGTTTCTCCGCTCCGGTGCTGGGCGGCATCTACGGCATTACCCTGGCTGCCGCCGTGGCCGGGTTGACCGGGTATCTGCTGGGTTCGGCGGCGGGCATGGTGGTTGGTGGCATTGTTGCCGCGAAGGTGCAGACGCATGACCGCACGGTCGGGATGGCCCTGGTCGGTGCGGCGCTGTTTGCCACCGCACTGGCCACCGGCTTGCCGCCGGCTTGGAGCGTAATTCCGCTGATGGTCGGCATTGGCGTTGGCGTCGGCATCTCCGGGCCTTCCCGCGACCTGCTGGTACGGCGCATTGCCACCAATTCTCTGGCGGGCGGCAACGCGTCGCCGGCCTTTGGCCGGGTCTATGGCTTTGTCTATTCGGGCCTCGATGTCGGCATGGCGCTCGGGCCGCTGGCGTTTGGCGCGCTGCTGGATGCCGGCGGGATGGACGGGGTGCTGCCGGGCGTGGCACTGCTGCAAATCATGGCGGTGCTGACGATCCTCGCCATGGGCCGCCGGACAGCTTAGGCGCGGCCTGTCTCCGCGTAATTCATCCGGTCCGTGTGGCGCTCAGAAGCCGGCAATCAGGCGCGCCATGCGTTCGCGGGTGGCAGCGTCCGGCAGGCGGCCGCGGCCGGCCTGCATGTTGTCGAGCAGGTGCTTCGGTTTGCTCGTCGCCGGAATGGCGCTGGTGACGGCCGGGTGGCCGAGGATGAACTTGAGGAAGAACTGCGCCCAGGTGGTGCAGTCGATGTCGCCGGCCCACGGCGGCAGTTCCCTGCCGCGCACCTTGTCGAACAGCCCGGCGCGGGCGAAGGGCCGGTTCACCAGCACGGCAATTTTCCGCTCCTGCGCCAGCGGCAGCAGCCGTTGCTCGGCGGCACGCTCGATGATCGAATAGTTGAATTGCACGAAGTCGATGTCTTCGGATGCCATCACCCGTGCCAACTCGTCGTAGGCGCTCTCGGTGTAGTGGGTGATGCCGATGTAGCGGATGCGTCCCTGCGCCTTCCATTCGCGCAGGGTCTTGAGCTGGGTCTTCCAGTCCACCAGGTTGTGCACCTGCATCAGGTCCATCTGTTGCGTGCGCAGGCGCTGGAACGAATCCTCCATCTGGCGCATGCCGGCATCGCGACCCGTGGTCCACACCTTGGTGGCGACGAACAGCTTGGTGGTGACGCCCAGTTCGGCGGCGAGGTCGCCGATCACGCTTTCCGCCGCGCCGTACATCGGCGAGGAATCGACCACCCGGCCGCCCTGTTCGGCAAACAGCTTCAGCACTTCGCGCTGGGCAATGCGGTCGGCGGTGGCAGCGCCGACATTGAAGGTCAGTGACGAACCGAGGCCGACGGCCGGAATCGCTTCGCCGCCCTTCGGGATCTTGCGCATCAACTGGGCTGGTGCATTGGCAAACGCTGGTGGCACCAATGCTGCAACTGCCACACCGGCGGCCAGACGGAACAAATCACGGCGGGTGGGGGAGCGGGGATCGGTCATGGTCAAAGCATAGCGCTAATTATTGTTGCGGGAAAGTTGCGCTTGCTGGCGGCCGAGCCAGAGTGCCACCGCCGCCCAGGCAAGCGCGAGCGGCACGGCGAGCCAGGCGATGGCAGCGAATCCCAGTCCGAGTGACTTGAGGCCGGCAAACAGCCAGCCGGCGAGGGCATCGCCACCGCGATAGACGACGGTATCCAGCGCATTCTTCGCCTTGTACTTCGTCTCGCGGTCCACGACGGTGTAGAGCAACTCGCGCGTCGGCCGCGTGATGGCGTATTCGCCGGCGCGCCGTAATATCTGGAATCCGGCCAGGGCCGCGAGCACCGGTGTCAGCGCCAGCAAGGCAAAGCCGAAGGCCGAAAGCAGGGGTATCAGCGCCAGTGTGCGGGCGACGCCGAGGCGGGTGAGCAGGCGCGACGTGATCAATACCTGCGTCAGTACCGTCAGGGTGTTCACTGCCAGGTCGAGCAGCGCGAAGAAGCGTGTGCGTTCCGCCGAACTGCCAAACGACTGCGCCACGATGTGCGCCTGCTCGAAATAGAGAAAAGTCGCCAGGGTGGTGAACAACAGCATGAACAGCGCCACGCCGAGCAGATAGGGCGAGCGCACGATCAATGTCAGTCCGGCGAAAATCGAGCCGCCGATAGGCTGCTGAGGCTGCTGTATTTCTTCTGCTGGTACTGCAGACCTTTGCTCGGACCACCGGCTGAGTTTGCGGATGCACAGCATCGCGCCGGCTAGCAGCAGCGCCGAGAGCAGCAGCAAGTTGACCGGCCCGACCGGCACCACCAGCAGTGCCGTCAACGTTGGGCCGGTAATCGCGCCGGCCGTGCCGCCGGCGGCGATCAGCCCGAAAAGGCGCTTGCCCTGGGCACTGCTGAAAAGGTCAACCATGAAGCTCCAGAACACCGACACCACGAACAGGTTGAACACGCTGGCCCAGATGAAGAAGGTACGTGCCATGACCTCGCGCCAGCCCTCGACCTGGAAGGCGGCGTGGAACAGCAGCAAGTTGATGATGAAGAAGCCATACACCAGCGGCAAAAAACGGCGTCGCGGCAGGCGCGCAGTGATGTAGCCCAACAGCGGCACCGCCGCCAGCATGGCGATGAAGGTGCCGGTGAACAGCCACGGCAGCTTGGCGATGCCGCCGGCGATGCCCATCTCGTCGCGCAACGGCCGCAGGATGTAATAGCTCGCCAGCAGCAGGAAGAAATACGCGAATGCCCAGGCGACGGCGACGCCCTCGCCGGGTTCGAGTTTCAGCCATTTCATCAGGCGTGAAGGCATGGGGACTCTAGTCGGGGATGAGGCATAGTTGCCGGCAGATGAAAGCCATCGCAATGACTATCGAGCCGGGATGCCGGAATTGCGGAGCGCACGAACAGGAAAGACACGTCCCGGGCGCTGAGTCCCGGATATCAAGCCAGGCGGCTATTTGCGCGTCAGCGACTGGGTCAGCATGTAGGACACGGCAGCGTGGATGTCGATGTCACTCAGATTGGAAAACCCGCCGCGCGCCGGCATTTTATTGTGGCCATGGATGGCCGATGCCACCAGTTCGGCGACGCCTTTTGGCAGGCGCGGCAGCCAGGCTTCCTTGTCGCCGATCTTCGGCGCGCCGCCGACGCCTTCGCGATGGCAGTTGCCGCATGCCGCGTTGACGATGTCCTCGCCGCTGCCGTGCGCCACTTTGGCATACGGCTTCTGCGGGTCGGGCGTTTTGCCGCCGCTCACCATGTAGGCAATGGCGCGCGTCATCTCCAGGTCGGTGACCGCCGCCTTGCCGCCGTGTGCCGGCATTTTGCGCAGCCCTTCCATTGAGCTATGCAGCAGCCTGGGCAGGCCAAATTTGGCGCGGGGCGCCCAGTCGGCCGTGTTGCCGATGCGCGGCGCGCCATCCTTGCCCTCGCCATGGCAACTGGCGCAGACTGAATTGACGACTTCCTTGCCGCTCCGGTCGGCCGCCGCGGCGGAACCGCCGACCAGCAAACCAAACGCGATGGCAAGGTGGATCATTGCAAGTACAACAGGTCGTTGTGAGCCTAAGGTCATCATGGATTTCTCCGCTGAAAGCAATGCAAATTGAGCATAAGCGAAGCATAGCACCGTGCTGCGCCGAATTAGCAGAACCCCCGCAGTCTCGCCGCCGGGCCGCCCCAAGGCGAGACGGCACGCGCCGCCAGGCACCAGGCCGCAGGCCGCAGGACAGTCGAAGACTGGTCTCGCGCAGCGAGATGTGGCTTTGCCGCACACAACCCGCACTGCTGCCAAAAGAAGCGCCCCGTGATAAGCGAGCGCCAGCGAGCCGTTAAGAACCCCCCGCGAGGGGGGCGAAGGGGGGCGGGCGTTTGTTTGTCAGGCTGCGCCGGCCGTGGCGTGCCACAGGCGCAGTTGGTCCAGTGTCAGGCTGTCGGCTTCGTGCAGCACCATGCGCGCGCCCTCGAAGTCTTCGTTCAGCGTGTAATCGCTCACCGTCACGACGGTCGGGATGCCAGCTTCCAGGCTGGCGGCCAGTCCATGCGCCGAATCCTCGACGGCCAGACAGTCGCGCGCCGGCAGGCCAAGCTTGTCGAGCGCCCACAGATAAAGATCCGGGGAGGGTTTCTTCGCCGCGACATCTTCGCCCGAAACGATCACGTCGAACCAGGTGTCCGCCGTCGGGCCCAGGTTGGCTTGCAACAGACCGACGATATTTTCCCGTTTCGAACTCGAGGCGATTGCCAGTCGGACGCCTTCGGTACGTGCTTCACAGATCAGGTGGCCGATCTCGCTGCGCAAGGGAATGGTCTTGGCGGTGAGCAGGCGCTGATAGTTGCGGGTCTTGAGTTCGTGGATGCGTTGCACGAGTTGATCGAAGTCGGGTCGCGCCAGCGTCGTCGGGTCATATTTCTCGGCGTAATAGCGAATTCGTTCCTCGCCGCCGGTGACGCCGAGCAGGGTGCCGTAAAACTTCTCGCTCCAGTGCCAGTCGAGGCCGACTTCTTCGAATGCGGAGTTGAAGGTGGGGCGATGTCCATCGCGCTCTGTATTGGCCAGAGTGCCATCGACGTCGA
Organism: Rhodocyclaceae bacterium UBA2271; assembly: GCA_002347405.1. Taxonomy (GTDB): domain Bacteria; phylum Pseudomonadota; class Gammaproteobacteria; order Burkholderiales; family Rhodocyclaceae; genus Sulfuricystis. The sequence goes on from DDXB01000026.1 coordinate 8,256, forward strand.
ATATGAGTGCGCGCAGGGCCATGATGAATTACCGTTCGACAAACAAGGATATGCAAGGGTAGCGGATTTCAGGCTTCAGGAGAATGGGGTTTTGGCTGATTCAGGCAATTTTCCGCCAGCCTTTTACCAAAGTGGTAGACTTCGCGCCGCAAAATTAAGAAACAGCAGCAAGCGCCCCACGTCATATCACGCCGGACGCACTAACTTGAAAATGGAGAGTGCACGCAAGTGAAGCCGACTGACATCGGCGCCCCCGACTATCTGCACAAAGTCGTGGATTGCCAGTGGGCCTGCCCGGCCCACACCCCTGTGCCCGAATACATCCGATTGACCGCAGCGGGCCGCTATTCGGATGCCTACATGATCAATTGGCACTCGAACGTGTTTCCGGGAATTCTCGGCCGCGTCTGTGACCGCCCCTGCGAACCGGCCTGCCGGCGCGGCCGGGTGGATGCCGAACCCGTCGCCATCTGCCGTCTCAAGCGCGTCTGTGCCGACCTCAAGGACGACATACGCCACCGTTTGCCGAAACCGCCCGCGCAGAAGAACCGCAAGCGCATCGCCTGCATTGGCGCCGGCCCGGCCTCGCTGACCGTTGCCCGCGATCTTGCCACCATCGGCTATCAGGTCAGCATCTTTGATAGCGGCAAGTCTCCTGGCGGCATGATGCGCAGCCAGATTCCCAAGTTCCGCCTGCCCGACAGCGTGCTCGACGAGGAATGCGGCTATATCATCAACCTCGGCGTCGACATGCATTACGAGCACTGGGTGAACAGTTTGCGCGACGTGCTCGCGGCAGGCTGGGACGCCGTGTTTGTCGGTACCGGCGCCCCGCGCGGACGCGAATGCGCTGTGCCCGGTCGCCAGGAAGCGGCGGCACACATCCATATCGGCATCGACTGGCTGGCCAACGTGTCCTTCGGCCACACCACCAAGACGGAGAAGCGCGTCATCGTGCTTGGCGGCGGCAACACGGCGATGGACTGCTGCCGCTCGGCGCGCCGCATGGGCGGCGAAGATGTCAAGGTGGTGGTGCGCAGCGGCTTCGATGAAATGAAGGCCTCGCCCTGGGAGAAGGAGGATGCGATCAGCGAGGGCATCCCGATTCTCAACATGCTGGTGCCCAAGGAATTCAAGCACGACAACGGCAAACTCACCGGCATGCTGTTCGAGAAGGTGCGCGCCGAATACGACGCCAAGGGACGGCGCAGCCTGCTCCCCACTGGCGAGCCGGATGTGCTGATGGAATGCGACGAGGTGCTGATTGCCATCGGCCAGGAGAACTCCTTTCCATGGATCGAGCGGGACATCGGCCTCGAGTTCGACAAATGGGGCCTGCCGGTGCTCAACCCCACCACGCTGCAATCCTCGCTGCCGAACGTGTTTTTTGGTGGTGACGCGGCTTTCGGGCCGAAGAACATCATCACCGCCGTGGCCCATGGTCATGAAGCGGCGATCTCGATCGACCGTTTCTGCCGCCAGCGCGACCTGCTCAGGCGACCGTCGCCGCTCACCAATCTGGTCAGCCAGAAGATGGGCATCCACGAGTGGAGTTACGATAACAACGTCTCCGAAGAATCGCGCCGCAAGGTGCCGACCAAAACGCTCGACAAGACGCTGCTCGACATCAAGCTCGAACTCGAAATCGGCTTTGATCCGTTCCTCGCCTGTGCCGAAGCCGATCGCTGCCTGAATTGCGACATCGCCACGGTATTCACCGACAAGGCCTGCATTGAGTGCGATGCCTGCGTCGACATCTGCCCGACCGAATGCATCAGCTTCACCGCCAATGGCGAGGAAGATGATTTGCGCGGCCGGCTGAAGGTGCCGGCCAAGAATCGCGATCAGGCGCTGTATGTGTCGGACACGCTCAAGACCGGGCGGGTGATGGTCAAGGACGAGAACATCTGTCTGCATTGCGGCATGTGTGCCGAGCGCTGTCCGACCGGAGCCTGGGATATGCGTAAATATTTCTACAAAACCGCCGCGGCCGGCGCGGAGGCACCGAGAAAATGAAATCCGATACTTCACCCAAGACCATCCAGAGCTGCAACGATTTCGTCATCAAGTTTGCCAACGTCAATGGTTCCGGTTCGGCTTCGGCCAACGAGCTGTTCGCGCGTGCGGTCATGCGCATGGGCGTGCCGATTGCGCCACGCAATATCTTCCCATCCAACATTCAGGGCATGCCGACCTGGTACGAGTTGCGTGTTTCTGCCGCCGGCTGGCTTGGCCGGCGTGGCGGCTGCGACCTGATGGTGGCGTTGAATCCGCAGACCTGGGACCGGGACATCGCCGAGATCGCCCCGGGCGGTTATCTGCTCTACGACTCGACCAAGACGCTGCCGCGTTCGCGCTTCCGCAGTGACGTGGTGGTGCTGGGCCTGCCGTTCACCGAACTGTGCAACAACGAATACACCGATCCGCGCCAGCGTTTGCTGTTCAAGAACATCATGTATGTGGGCGCGCTGACCGCGCTGCTCAACATGGAATTCGCGGTGGTGGAGAAGTTGATCGCCGAGCAATATCGCGGCAAGGACAAATTGATCGGCGCGAACGTCAATGCGCTGAAGCTCGGCTACGACGCGGCGCAAGAAGTCTTGCCCTGTCCGATCGGCCTGCAGGTCGAACGCGCCAACGGCGTCGGCGACAAGATCTTCATCAACGGCAACAACGCCTGCGGCCTCGGTGCCGTATATGGCGGCGCCACGGTTGCCGCCTGGTACCCGATCACGCCGTCGACGCCAGTGATCGAAGCCTTCACCGGCTATTGCCGCAAGTACCGCACCGACCCCGACAACGGCAAGGCGCGCTATGCCGTCGTGCAGGCCGAGGACGAACTGGCCTCGATCGGCATGGTGATCGGCGCGTCCTGGAATGGCGCCCGTGCCTTCACGGCAACCTCCGGCCCCGGCATTTCGCTGATGCAGGAATTTTTCGGCCTCGCCTACTTCGCCGAAGTGCCGGTGGTGGTCTTCAACGTGCAGCGCGGCGGCCCCTCCACCGGCATGCCGACGCGCACCCAGCAGTCCGACCTGATCTCCTGCGCCTATGCTTCGCACGGCGATACCAAGCATGTGATGCTGTTCCCCGAAAATCCCTACGAATGCTTCACGCTCGGCGCCCAGGCCTTTGACCTTGCCGAGCGGCTGCAAACGCCGGTATTCATCCTGCTCGACCTCGACATCGGCATGAACGACAGCCTGTGCCAGCCGTTTGACTGGGACGACCAGCGTCGCTACGACCGCGGCAAGGTCATGTCCGCAGCCGAATTGGAGGCAGGCAAGAACTTCGGCCGCTACCTCGACGTCGATGGCGACGGCATTCCCTGGCGCACCATTCCCGGTACGCACCCGACCAAGGGTGCCTTCTTCAGTCGTGGCACGACGCGCAACGCCTACGCAAAATACAGCGAGGCGGGTACCGACTACGTCTACAACATGGAACGGCTGCGGCGCAAATTCGAAACGGCGAAAAAACTTCTGCCGGCGCCGGTGGTGCAGCGTGCCGCGCAACCGACCCGCCATGGCGCGATCTACTACGGTTCGACCAGCCCGGCAATGGCCGAGGCCTTCGCCCAACTCGCCGCGCAGGACATCCATGTCGACCTGATGCGGGTGCGCGCCTTCCCCTTTACCGACGTCATCACCGATTTCATCGACGCACACGATGTCGTCTTCGTGGTCGAACAGAACGAAAGCGGCCAGCTGCGCATGTTGCTGCAGACCGAAGGTGATATCGATCCGAAGAAACTGCTCCGCGTCCTGCATTACGACGGCACGCCGATCACCGCCAGCTTCATCTCCGGCCGTATCGCCGCGGCGCTCGATGCGCACAAAGTAACCCCGATCCGCAAGGTGGCCTCGTGACTTATTTCGCCAAACCCAAACTGCTGCGCCCGGATACGCCGAAGAACGCGCTGGGCTACACGCGCCGCGACTATGAAGGCGCCATCTCCTCACTGTGTGCTGGTTGCGGTCACGATTCGATCAGCGCCGCCGTGGTGCAGGCCTGTTTCGATCTTGACGTCGAGCCGCATCGGGTAGCCAAGCTCTCCGGCATCGGCTGCTCGTCGAAAACGCCCGATTACTTCCTCGGCAACTCGCACGGCTTCAACACCACCCACGGCCGCATGCCCTCGGTGCTGACCGGCGCGGCGCTGGCCAATCGCGACCTCATCTACCTGGGGGTTTCGGGTGACGGCGACTCGGCCTCCATCGGCATCGGCCAGTTCGCGCATGCCATGCGGCGTGGCGTGAACATGACCTACATCGTCGAAAACAATGGCGTCTATGGCCTGACCAAGGGCCAGTTCTCCGCCACCGCCGACAAGGGCTCGAAAAACAAGCGTGGCGTGGTGAACACCGACAGCCCGATCGACCTCGTCGCGCTGGCCCTGCAACTGGGCGCAACCTACGTCGCACGCAGTTTCTCGGGCGACAAGGAACAGTTGATCCCGCTGATAAAGGGCGCGTTGCGCCATCGCGGCCCGGCCTTCATCGATGTCATCAGTCCCTGCGTTACCTTCAACAACCACGCCGGCTCGACCAAGAGCTACGACTATGTGCGCGAGCACAATGATGCCGTCAACCGGCTCGACTTCATCCTGCCGCGCGACCAGATCGAAGCCTCCTACGCCCCCGGCGAATTGCGTCGGGTCGTGCAGCACGATGGCTCCATCCTGCTGCTGCGCAAGGTGAAAACCGACTACGATCCTGCCGATCGCGTGGGCGCCATGAACCATTTGCAGGAACGCCATGCGCTGGGCGAAATCGTCACCGGCCTGCTGTTTGTCGACAGCACTTCGGAGTCGATGCACCGGCACCTGAATACGGTCGAGAAACCACTCAACCAACTCGGCGACGCCTACCTGTGTCCGGGTAACAGTGCGCTGGAAGCACTGAACGCCTCGCTCAGATAAGCAACAAGGCAGATAACGCCGTCCCACCAGCGCCGACTTTCCGGGCCATGCTCACGCTTGGCTCGTGAGCAGCCCCCTTTTCATATCGCTGTCTCCATGAGCAACGTCAGCCTCTTTCGCCTGGTCGCCCTGTCGGCGATCTGGGGCGCATCCTTTCTATTCATGCGGATCGGCGCGCCGGTGCTGGGGCCGACGTTGCTGATCGAATTTCGGGTCGGGCTGGCGGCGCTGTTTCTCCTCGTTGTCGGTTGGGTGCTCAAGAAAGCGCTGAACGCCCGGGAGCACTGGCGGCACTATCTGGTGCTGGGCCTGTTCAATTCGGCGCTGCCGTTTCTGTTGTTTGCTTATGCGGCACAAACGATTTCCGCTTCCTTGCTGTCGATTCTGAATGCCACTGCGCCGATCTGGGGGGCGGTGATCGGGGCGGTGTGGACCAAAACGCCACTGACGGCTCGGGCCTCCCTGGGGTTGGCGCTTGGCATCGCCGGGGTGGCGTTGCTCGCCGGGTTTGACCCGATAACAATGCTGCCCGGGGCAGGCCTGGCAGTTGCTGCGGCGCTGGGCGCCTCGTTTTGTTACGGCATTTCCTCGGTTTACGCAAAATCCGCCAAATCGGTCGAGCCCTTCGCGAATGCGCATGGCAGCATGTGGGCCGCTACGCTCCTGATTGCGCCGGCGGTGCCGTTCTTTCCGGCTGCGGAAGCGGCCAGCGGCACGGTGATCGGGTCGGTGATTGCCCTGGGGGTTATGTGCAGCGGCGTGGCGTATTTGCTGTATTTCCGGCTGATTGCCGATATTGGGGCCGCGCCGGCGCTGACGGTGACGTTCCTGATCCCGGTGTTCGGCATCATCTGGGGCAACCTGTTCCTCAATGAGGCGATTGGCTGGCACACCATTGCCGGCTCGGTCGTCGTGATTGTCGGTACGGCGCTGGTGACGGGTTTTTCGTTTGAGCGGTTAAAGCCCGCCCCCTCCCTACCTCCCCCTCGCGGGGGCGGTGACCGTTGATATTGCCTACGGCCTTGTCTTGGGGCGGCCCGGCGGCATGGCTGCTGGTTATTTCTACCGCCCTTTGGTGGTGTTTGCTGGCAGAGTCAGTGGTTTCCCGCGTTAATAGCTAACCGCTATCAACCTGTTAGAGAATTACAATTTCCCTTTATTATGTATGGGTACTAAAGTACATACGTCAAGTCGGATGGCGCATTGATTTTTTCGGCGTGTCTGGCTTGCCTGTACTGTCAACCAAGAGAGGAACCGACCATGAAAATTAAAGGCAGCAAAACCGAACAGCATCTGAAAGACGCCTTCGCCGGTGAGTCACAAGCCAACCGTCGCTATCTGTATTTCGCAAACAAGGCCGACGTCGAGGGCTACGCTGACGTTGCCGCGCTGTTCCGCTCCACCGCGGAAGGCGAAACCGGCCACGCGCACGGCCACCTCGAGTACCTCGAGCAAAGCGGCGACCCCGCCACCGGCCTGCCCTTCGGCCCGACCGCCGATAACCTGAAGTCTGCCGTTGCCGGCGAGACCCACGAGTACACCGACATGTACCCGGGCATGGCGAAGGATGCCCGTGCCGAAGGTTTCGACGAAATCGCCGATTGGTTCGAGACTCTGGCCAAGGCCGAGCGCTCGCACGCCAACCGCTACCAGAAGGCCCTCAACGAACTGGGTTGAGCGTAGTTAGGGGCTGAGCCCCGCAGTAAGGAAAGCTGCCGGTTGTCGTCCCTGATACGGCGACAACCGGCAATTCCGCCAGCCACGTTAAATCATGGGAGAAAGCATGGACGCACCGCGCCGCGAAGGCAATCTCGACGCTCCGACACGTCATCCGCTCGACTGGCAGAACCCCGAGTTCTACAGCGAGGAGGCGCTTTATCACGAGATGGAGCGCGTCTTTGACATCTGTCACGGCTGCCGCCGTTGCGTCAGCCTGTGCCAGTCTTTCCCCACCCTGTTCGACCTCGTCGACGCTTCCGAGACATTTGAAGTCGACGGCGTCAAGAAAGACGATTACTGGCAGGTCGTCGATCACTGCTATCTGTGCGACCTGTGCTACATGACCAAGTGCCCCTATGTGCCGCCGCACGAGTGGAACCTGGATTTTCCGCATCTGATGTTGCGCGCCAAGGCGGTGCATTTCAAGAAGGGCACCACCAAGCTGCGCGACAAGGTGCTCACCAGCACCGATACCGTTGGCCGGTTTGTCGGTATTCCCATCGTTGCTCCGGTGGTCAACGCGGTGAACAAAGTTGGCCCGGCGCGCAAGCTGCTCGAGGCCGTGGCCGGCATCCACAGCGATGCCTGGCTGCCCGAATTCGCCAGCAAGCCGCTGCGCAGCCGCTTGCGCGAACTGTCGCCCGACACGGTCGGCCAGCCCGCCGGCAGGACGACCGGCAAGGTGGCGCTGTTCGCCACCTGCTACATCAACCGCAATGAGCCCGGCCCGGGCGAAGACCTGGTGGCGGTGTTCGAGCACAACGGCATCCCCGTGACGATTGCCCAGAAGGAACGCTGCTGCGGCATGCCCAAGCTGGAACTCGGCGACCTCGAGTCGGTGCGGGCGGCGAAGGAGGGCAACATTCCGGTGCTGGCCAAGCTCGTCGATGAAGGTTGGGATCTGACGGCGATGATTCCCTCCTGCGTGCTGATGTTCAAGCAGGAACTGCCGCTGATGTTCCCGGACGACCCGGATGTCATCAAGGTCAAGAATGCCTTTTACGATCCCTTCGAATACCTGATGCTGCGCCACAAGGAAGGCAAGCTCAAGACCGACTTCAAGCAGGGGCTGGGCAAGGTCGCCTATCACGCCGCCTGCCACCAGCGCGTGCAGAACATCGGCCCGAAGACGAAAGAGGCGCTGTCACTGGTGCCGGATACCGAGATCGACGTCATCGAACGCTGTTCCGGCCACGACGGCACCTACGCGGTGAAGAAAGAGTTTCACTCGTATGCGATGAAAATCGTCAAGCCGGTGGTGGGCCGCGTCAATCAGGCCAAGCCCGACCATTACGGTTCGGACTGCGCCATGGCCGGCCATCACATTGCCCACGCCCGGGCTGACGGCAGTGCGCCGGTACACCCGATGGCGTTGTTAAGAAAAGCCTACGGAATTGAATAACGGCCGCCGTCTCTCTCTCCAGGCGGCCTTACAGGAGAAATCATGCTGACCCACGAAAACCTTTTCAGTCTCGAAAAATATGCCCGCATCCGGCCCGAATTCCGGGCCAAGGTCATTGCCCACAAGAAGAACCGGCAACTGCCGCTCGGCGCCAATGCCACGCTCTACTTCGAAGATGCGCTGACCATGCAATACCAGGTGCAGGAAATGTTGCGCCTCGAACGCATGTTCGAGCCGGAACCGATTCAGGACGAACTCGACGTCTACAACCCGCTGATTCCGGATGGCTGCAACTGGAAGGCCACCTTCATGGTGGAATTTCCGGACGAAAATGAACGCCGGCAAAAGCTCACGCAACTGATCGGCATCGAAAAGGCCATCTGGGTCCAGGTCGAGGGTTTCGACAAGGTCAATCCGATCGCCAACGAGGACCTGGATCGCGAGACCGAGGACAAGACCTCGGCCGTGCATTTCCTGCGCTTCGAACTGACGCCGGCCATGGCTGCCGCAGCCAAGCAGGGCGCCGCCATCCGTGCCGGCATCGACCACCCGAACTATCGGGCGGAAATCACTCTTCCTGCTGCGATTCGCGATTCGCTCGCTGGCGACCTCGCTTGATGCAGCGCTGAGTTATCTGTCACCCCGGCGCAGGCCGGGGTCCAGGTGTTTGCCTTCACTGGATTCCGGCGTTCGCCGGAATGACGGCAGTGAAACCGGGTAGCGTTTTCCTCGTAAGTCGGCGCTGGCGGGACGGCGTTCCCCCGCCAGATTGTCTTCAGAAGGTGCCGAGTACGTTGAGGAACCAGCCCCGGCTGCGGTAGGACAGGTCGGTGAGATCGTCGGTGTAGTTGGTAAAGTTGTAACCGATGCCCATCTTGACGCCTTCGCCGACATGGCGGTAGACGCCCACCAGCCAGCCGGCACGCGCATCCTGGGCTTCCGTGGCACGCAGCTTGCGCAGTTCCAGCAGGGCATCCCATTCCTTCACCCAGTGGAAGTCGGCACGCAGGATCAGCAGATCGGCGCGCGAGTCGAACCACTCGCCATCGACTTTGCTGGTCTTCAGCTCACCAAAGCGCATGGCATATTTACCACCCACTGACAGCCAGGGCTTGAGATCGTAAATGGTATCGACGGCCAGCACCTGACTCCGCTGGGCATAGTCGGCAACGCTGCCGGATGCGCCCACCTGACCTGGTGCGGGCAGGTTGTAGAGGTTGGTGTATTTGAACAGGGTATTCCAGCGGTCGTTGTCGACGGGTCGCCAGGCAGCGGCGGCAACCACTTCGTGATAAGCCCCGTCGTAGAAGGTGCCCCGGCTGTTGTTGGAGTGCGACCAGTTGAGTTTGCCCAGCAGGCGCCAATCGCGACTGACCTGATAGCCGAACGTGTTGCGTACCAGCCATGTGTCGCGCTTGCCCGTGATGTTGCCATCCTCGCCGCGCCATTCCAGGTTGCCCGAATATTTGACCTTCTCGAACTTGTAGCTGGCCGACAGGCCGATGGCGCGACGCTCCATGTCGCCGGCAAACGGGTCGGAAAGTTCGCCGATCTCACCCTTGACGCCATACGTCCAGCGGTCGTTGGCGGCCCAGTCGAGGCCGAAAGCCTGCGAGAGGCTTTCGGGTCCGGCCCCGTGCGTGGCGCGGGCTTCGCCAAAGACGCGCAGTTGGTCGGAAACGCGGGTACTGGTACCTGACACCCAGGTGCCCTGGCGACCACGCCAGGCGACGTCGGGTGTTTCGGTTTCCACCACGTAGGTCAGATAGGCATTGCTGCGGTCGGATAGTCGATAGTCGCCACCCAGCTTGCCCCCGGTACCCAGGCTGCCTTCCGAGATCTCGGCCAGCAGTTTGAAGCGATCGTTGATGCGCCAGGCACCGCCGACACCGCCCCGGTGGTTGTCCTGCCGGTCACCATCCTTGGCCAGGGTGCCCTGGACGAAACCATAGGTCTCCCAGTCTTCCTTTTCACCGGGCTTGCCATCCATTTTGTCCGGCCGGTATTCGCCGCGCAATATGAGGTCGCTGCGGCCGCCATTCTGCGAGAGTGTCGGGCTGGCGTTGGCAAAGACGTTCTGGCGCTCGTCCCGCCGCAGGCCGACGGCACCGGTCCATTCGCTGTTGAGCTTCTGGCGCAGGCCGACTTCCGTGGCCTTGCTGTCCTGGATATCACCGTCACGGCTGTCAGCCTTGGCCAGCAGCGTTGTGCCTTCGGCAACCTGCACATCGGCCCTGAGGCCCTGCTGTTTCATGGCTTCGCCGCCAAAGGTAATCTGGCCGGGCGCCGAGAAACCGCGCTCCTTGTCCTGCACGTAAGCCGACACGCGGCCCTTCATGCTTTCCGTGACCTCGGCCAGATCGGTCGCGGCTTCTACGCGATAGGCATTGGCGGCCTGTCCGCCGCTCGCCAGCGGGTTGAAACCAAAGCCGCCATCCTGCGACACCTGTGATGGCGTGCCGACTCCTTCCGAACGCGCCACTTCGAACTTGACCCAGGTGCCGGGTTTGTAACGTGCTGTGAGGTCCGCGCCGCGCAGTGACTGGCCGAAATTGGCTTCGCCCTGGCGGTAATGCGTCAGGCCCAGTTGCCAGTGATCGCCAAGCCAGTGGCTGGCACGGATGCCGGATGTCAGGTTGGAAACTGCCGTCAAACCCGGAACATGTTCATAGGTTGTGACCAGATAAAGCGGATTGCCACCCACCGCCGAGGTCATCACCAGACTTGCGGCGCTGCCGCTCATGGCCAGGGGCTGATTCAATATCAAGCGGCCCTGCAGATAGTTGATCTCGTAATCCTGGGCTGGCACCAGTTGCTTGCGCTCGATTACCAGGCCGGAATCCTTGTCGCGGACTTCGATCCAGACGCGTTCTGAACCCTGGGTGATGTCCTGTTGGCGCAGGTAATAGAGCGAGCCGCCGCTGCCGCGAAATTCATCGCGGGCAGCCACGGTGCCCGGGTCGGCGGCGAAAGCGTCAAGTACGGTGCGTTTTTCGCCGAACCGGGTTGTGTCTTCAGAGCGGTAGCGCGCCTTGGCGCCATACAGGCCTCGCGAATATTGCAGCAGCTCGGTGCCGCTCCAGGCGGTCTGGAAATTTCCCCACATGACGTGGGAATCACCCTTTTCGAGCCTGACGTAAAACTTGCCCTGGGTCGGCGCGTCGTCCACGGTGGTGGAGTCGTCGCCATAGACCGGGTAATAGGCATTCGGATCGATGCTGCGCAACAGGTAGCGGGGGTCCTTGCTGGAGAAGTTCTTGAACAGATTCTCGATCGGCTGCTCGCGGGTGTCGGCGGAGGCGGTAAGCAGGTACTCACCCTTGATCTTGCCCTTCAAATAAAAGGCGCCGCGACCATCGATATAGGTGCTGCCGTCGTAGTGCTGGGTGTCGCCGGTGACCAGGGCAGCCGGGCCGGAAACCCGGTTGCGGCCGATGGTCAGATCGCCCAGCGCGACATAGAACCAGTCGTCGGCGGCGATCGTCAGGTTGCGTCGGAAGGTGGTGGCGCTGCCGTCCGGGTTGGTGACTTTCACCTCCACGGTGTGTGGCCCGGCCGGCAGAATCTGCTTGATGGCGAACTTGCCGTGGGCATCGACGGGCATGGCGAGACCAAGACTGCGCACCGTCTGGCCCGGAACGAGCCGGCTGCCATTGATGGTTACGGTGCCACCCTTGACTGGAATGTTGCGCAATTGCAGGCTGTTTTCGCCAAATCCGGCCAAGCGCTCGCGTTCGATTTTGTCCTGGTCGGCGAAGCCCTCCGCCGGGCGCGGGCGCACCAGCAATTCCAGCGGCTTGAGGCCAGTTTCGTCGAAACGACCGTCGGCGTCGTAAACCCGCAGCAGGTAAAAGACCTTGTCGTCGGCCCCGGCGGCAGGCGCTGGCCAGTTGATCGTTTCGCTCCAGTCGATGGGCAGGATGGCGAGCGGCGTTTCGACCGGCTGCTGTCCGGGCCGGAACAGGCGCAATTCAGCCTTGGCGATCCAGGGGATGTAGTTCGACCAGGCACGAAATTCGACTGACTCGCCGCGCACGACGCCATTCGGATAGGCCCAGGCATTCATTGCCGGGTTGATGGCCAGTGCGTCGAAACGCACCTGGATGTCGGCTTTTTCCAGTGCCACGTCGGTGCAACGCTGGCGGTCGGCCTCACTGGCGGCGTCGGCAAGACTCACCGGTTCGCCGTCTATGGTGATGCGGAAGGGCGCTTGCGGCGCGCCAGCAATTTCGGGTGCGCAAGGTGAGCGCGGTTGTGCGACGAGCGGCGGCTGAGGCGGCAGCGCTGGCGCCGCCTGGATTTCATCAAACCAGACGTGAATTTCCACGCGCCGGTTTTGCGCCATACCCTCCGCGGTGTCGTTGCCGGCCACCGGGCGGTGCGAACCGAAACCCTCGATAGCCAGTTGTCCGGCCGAAAGATTCAGGGTGTTCTTGAGATGGGCAGCCACCGCCAGTGCGCGCGCTTCGGACAGACCCTGGTTGTCGCGGTAAATATTCTGTGTGGCCGCAGACAGGCGTTGATTGTCGGTATGGCCGGTGACGGATATTTTCAAATTATCCTTGCCGCGCAAGCGTGAGGCCAGTTCATCGAGATGACGGTGGTAAGCTGCGGTGAGATCGGCCTTGCCGGAGGCGAACAGGGCGCCACGGGAGGAATCTTCGAACGATTTCTTCATTGCCGGCAGCGTTGCCGGCAATGCGGCGACGGCCGATTTCATGGCCGTCACATCGGTGCGCGTCACGCCGGACGGCAAAGGAAAGTGGATGTTTGGTTGCAGTTCCGCGGGAGGCGGTGTCTGGTGCAGATCGACGCGGGCATTGTCGATGCGCTTGCCGGTTTCCCCGCTGGCAAAGACGGGTGTAAACATCAGTCCGATGGCAGCGGCGAGGGCGGTTTGGCGCAGGGCACGGTGGTTCATCGCGCGCCCTCCATTTCCGTCTCGATCACCAGCGGGTGGCGTGGCCCATCTTCTTTTCGATGCTCTTGCCATAAAGTGCGTATTCGGCCAGCAACGGCGTCAAGCCGTTGCAGTGACAGATCGGCACCTTCCTGGCCCGGCCGATAGGCGATGCGCAGTACCGAAGGGCGCTCCTTGAGTGTTTCCGGCAAGGCCGCCAACTGCTTGTTCCAGTCGGGCGCCAGCTCAACGCCCGTTCCGACGAAGGCGCCGGCAGCCAGTTCCAGGCGCACCACCCGATGTATGGTCGCGCCGAAATTGAGCTTGACCATCTTGCCGCGCGTGACACGTACGTCGCGCGGGTTTTCGGTGGTCAGCCGGTAGCCGGAGGGCAGCGTGCGCTCGTCCAGCTTCATGACGAAGTTCGAACCGCGGTCCATCTGCGGAATCGCCGCGCAGGCGACGTGGAAGCGGCCCTCGGCATCGGTCGTCACCAGCAGCCCGCGCGCCGTGACGACACGCACGTTCGGGATGCCCGGTTCGCCATCGTCCTGATAGCCGTTGGCATTCTTGTCGTCGAAGACCTTGCCGATGATGTCCGAGCAGTCGAAGGTTGGATCGGGGACGACGCGCACGGTGGCGGAGGCGATGTTCGAAACCAGGCTATCGACGATGTTGTTGAGCGCCCAGGCCTGATTGACGTACTCGGCCTCGCCGACACCCGCACCGACCACCAAAATGAGCTTGAAAATCTTACGCTCGGCCGGGGTGAACGTCTGATTGCGCCAGGTCAGATGGCGGCCGGCAACGGTGGGTTCGAGGGGGACGCCGTTCAGGGTCGCGGAGCCGATCCGGTAACGGAACCCCGGCGGAATCTGGTCGCGCACATCGAGGTTGGGCAAAGTTGCCGCCAGGGTGTTGGTGGCGGTGATCGTGTAGGGCACCAGTTCGCCGCGCTTGACGTTGACCAGCGGTGTCGTCTTGGTGACAACCAGCGCGCCACCGAGAATCGGGTCGAGGGGGATGTGGTTATTGAGGACGTCGGCTGATAGGCCGCTTAGCGCAAACCCGGTGAAATACTGCGTGCTGCCCGCACCAGCAGCAAAGCTGGCGCTGGTAACGGGGCAACTGGCCGGGTTGTGCTGAGGCGTACTTGCCGGTGGCGCCGCGTTGCTCGTCTGCACTAGCGCCGGATTAGGCGCACCGCCGACCGTGGGGGTGTTGGTGCAGGGCGGGATGATGCCCGAGGGGAATGGCACGTATATGGGTGGTACCGTCACTGACAGGGTATAGGTGCCTGCTGGCGCGCCGGGCAGCAGAAGGAACTGGTAGAAGCCGGTGGCATTGGTGGTCTGGTTCTGGTTTGCGGCACCCCCTAACAGATGCACAGATGGATTGAAGCCGGCCGGACCGTTGATCGTTACCGTTGCACCGGCCACCGGGTTGCGTGTTACCGAGTCATAGACAATGCCGGAGGGGTCGATGGGCAGGTTCTGCTCGACGATGTTGGCCCCCGAGGCCAGCGTCAGTCCGGCGATGGTGCGGGCAGAGTAATCGGGCAGGCCGAAGGCAGCGTTGTAGGCAGCATCCTGGGAAATCGGGTTGCCGTACAGGGCACCGTTGGGATGCCGGAAACGGATTTCGTAGCCGGTAGCTGCCGGCAGATTGGCAAGGCTGTAGCTGCCATCGGCGGCAGTGGTTGCGGTTCCCCTCTGTACGCCACCTTGCCAGGCTTCTACCTGCCAGCCGGCGGCACCGGGCTCGCCTGCTTGCTGTGTCTGGTCGGTACTCACGGTGTTGACCCAAATCTTGCCGGATATCTGGGCATTGGCTCCGGTGCGTTCGCCGAAAAGGTAAGCGGTGCCGGTAGTGGCAACGGGGAGCGCGATGGCAGAGATACGGTTTTGCGCCGCGGCCGTGGTGAAGCTGCCGTTATCGACCGTTCCGCCTGCGTTGCCGGCGGTTTCGCGGCCGTCCTGATAAATGACCGGATGGGTTTCGGTCAGGGTGTAGGTGCCGCTTGTCAGACCGATGAAACGGAAGCTGCCGTCGCCAGCGGTGGTGGTCGTCCGATTCACTGCCGCGCCATTGGCGTCGGTTCCGCTGAGGGTGATAACGACCCCGGCGATGCCTGGTTCGCTAGCGCCCTTGGCGCCGTCATCGTTGTCGTCGCGATAGACGAAGCCGGCCAGGCTGGAGGCGTTTTCGCGGAAGTTGTAATTGACGCCGGCATTGCCCGAGGCCAACGGGATGGCGGAGATTACGTTCTGTGCTGCTGTACCGCCGAGGCCGCCAACCTGGGTGCCGGTGGCACCTGCGTAATCGCCAATGCCGTTCGGTTGCGTCTCGGTAATGGTGTAGCCGGCGCCGTTGGCCGGTCGGAGGTTGGTGAAGCTGTAGCTGCCGTCGGCAGCGGTCGCGACCGTGAGGTTAACGGCGCCGCCCTGGTCGTCGGTGCCGGTCAGCGTCAAGGTCACGCCAGCCAGTTCCTCACCGGCGCCATAGGTGCCGTCGTTGTCGGCGTCATGCCAGACCCGGCCGGACAGGCTGCCCGACTGCACTTCGCCGAAGTTATAGCCGGTGGCGGGGTTGGCAGCGCTGAAGGCGATGCCGCTGATGCGGTTTTGTGCGGCGTTGTTGGTAAAGCTGCTGTTATCCACCGTGCCGCCTTGACTGCCAGCCGCCTCGCGACCGTCGAGATAGCCGGCGGCTTGAGTCTCGGTGATAGTGTAGCCGCCGGCTCCGGCATTGCGCAGGCCGGCGAAGTTGTAGCTGCCGTCGGCGGCTGTGGTTGTGGTGCAACTAGGAATGGTCGTGCAGACATCGACAGCTGAAGCCGTGTTGCCAGACAGGGTCAGTGTCACGCCATTGATGCCGGGTTCGCCGGCATCCTTGACGCCGTCGTTGTTGGCATCGTGGTAAACGAAGCCGGTGATGGTGCCGGTCTTCTCGCCGAACAGGTAGCCGCTGCCGTTCACGCCCGCAGTCAGGGGAATACCGGAAATCGTCGTTCCCGTCGTCGCCGTGCCGGCGGGCGTGCCTGTGGCGGTAGTACGATTGGCGTAATCGACCGGCTGGGTTTGCGTGAGCGTGTAGCCGCTGCCATTGCTGGCGGGCAGGCCGGTGAAGCCGTAGGTGCCGTCCGCCGCCGTGGTGGTGGTGCAACTGGCGATGATGCTGCAGACGTTGGCGCCACTGGCCGTGGTGCCCGAAAGGGTGACCGTTACCCCCGGGATGCCGGTATCGCTGCCGTTGTAGCCGCCGTCGTCATTGACGTCGTGATAGACGCGGCCGGCTAGGGAGGCGCCGCGTTCGCCGAAGTTGTAGTCCGCGCCGAACTGGCCGACGTTCATGACGATGCCGGAGAAAACATCGTTGACCGCTGCGCTGCCGCCCAACGTACCAAGGCCTTCCAGGCCATCAGCATAGTTGGATAACGGCGCAGTTACTTGGCTCTGCTCGGTCAGCGTGTAACCGATACCGTTGCTGGCCGGCAGTCCGACATAGTTGTAAGCGCCGCTGGCGTCGGTAGTCACCGTGCATGGGTTGGGGCTTATGGCTATGCAGATGTTTACGCCACCGCTGGTGGTGCCGGAAAGGGTGATCGAGACGCCGCTGATGCCCGGTTCGCCGGCATCCTTGACGCCGTTGTTGTTGAGGTCAACATAGACGAAGCCCGCCAGGCCCTGACCGCTCTCGCCGAAGTTGTAGCCGCTGGCGGTGTCGTTCGAGACGATGGGGATGGCTGTGATGTTACGCAGCGCAGCACCGGCTACACCCACGCCGGCTGCGCGCACCGCGCCATCGATCGTGCCTCCCTTGCTGCCGGCCTGGGCCCCGGTATGGGTCAGGCCGGCAATGACGGCCTGTTGCACGGCATAACTGCCGGGGCGTAAGCCAGTAAAGCTGTAGCTACCGTTGGCGGCTGTGGGGGTGGTCGTATTGACAGCATTGCCGAGATCGTCCGTGCCGGTCAGCGTGATTGATACGCCGGTGACACCGGCGGTTTCTGTGCCTTGGCGGACGGCGTCGTTGTTGCTGTCGATGAAGACGAAACCGGAAATCGTTGCCGGCAGCAGTTCGCCAAAGTTGCGCTCGTTCAGATTGCCGTTCGGGTTCAGCACACCGGCCGGGATGGATTCCGGCGGCGTGCGCCCGGCGCTGCCGGCGATCACGATGCCGGCGCCGTTTTCTTCCTTGCCGTCGAGGTAACCGGTTGGCTGCGTGTTCTGGGTCAGCGTGTAACCGGCACCATCACTGGGTGGTAAGTTGGTGTAGTTGTACTGTCCGGAGGCGTTGGTGGTGACCGCGCAGGTGATAAGGGAACAGACATTGACGCCGTTGTAGGCGATTCCCGACAGGCTGATGCCAAGCCCCGCGCCAATACCGGCGGCGCCGGCGCGCTGACCGTCGTTGTTGGCATCGTGATAGACGTAGCCAGATAGCTGGCCGCGCTGGATTTCCTGAAATACATAGCCGGTGGCAGCTGTGACCGTGTTTGCCGGCAGACTGATGCCACTGATGGTGTTATGGGCAGCGGAGGTGGAGCAGTTGGCTGTGCCGTCGCAGGTATTCGCCGGCGCTGTGCCGCCTGCCGTGCCGACCGTCTCGAAGCGGTCCCAGTAATTGGCGGGCTGAGTTTCTCTCAAGTCCCAGGTTCCCGGCGGCAGGGTTGCAAAGGTGAATGCGCCGGCGGCATTGGTTGTCGTGGTCAGGGCCGCGTAGGTCTGCCCAGCGCCCGTCCCATAGGTGTAGCCGTAGCTGTCGGTGCCGGTCAGGGTCAGGGTCACGCTTGGGATGGCTTCTCCGGCGTCGATGCTGTCGTTGAGGTTGTTGTCGGCATACACCGTCCCGGCGAGACTGTTCCGTCGCACTTGCACAGCGACGCTGTTCGAATTGTTGCCACTGACGACGTCGAGCGAGGTGTTCGGCAGCGGTGCGATGCTGGCCGTGTTGTTGATATTCGTATTGAAGGCAAAGGCGTAGCTGCCGCTGGCCTGGTAGGCCGCGCGCACCGGGATGGCGATGGTGACGCGCTTGTTGGCATCACTGTCGCCGCCTGCAGGCAGCACGCCCAGGTCGCAGGTCACCGTGCCGCCGCTGCCGCTGGCCGGGCCACTACAGCTATTCAAAGTCAGCGACACGGCGCTGCCCGGCGTCACGCCGATGGCCGTGCCGGTGCGCACAAAGCCGCTGGGCAGGACGTCGGTCACGCGCACGCCGGCGGCATCCGATGGCCCGGCGTTGGCGACGGTTACCGTGTAGGTGAATTCCTGGTTCAGGTCGACGATCGGCTGAGATACCGACTTGGTTGCTGACAGATCGGTCTTGGGCAATACGGTGGTGGTTTCCTGTACTGAATTATTGCCGGGCAGGCTGTCGCCCGAGAAATCCGCATTGGTTTCGTAGGATTCGACCTTGGCTGTGGTTTTGTAGGTGACGCTGCTTGCCGGCACGTTGGACAGCGGGCCGGTATCGAAACGCAGCGTGAATGTCCTGCTGGTGTTGGGCGGCAGCATGCTGGCCGGCTGGCTGCCGCCGAGGTAACAAATCACATCGCTACCGACTAAGCCGCAATTGGCCCCCGCCGGCAGGATGCTGCCGGCGGCGTTGTAGGTCATGGTGTAGGGGCCTGGCTGGCTGCCCTGCGGCGGCGGGGTCGGCGTGACCGTCAGCTTGAAACCGGTGGCCTGGGACGGGCCATTGTTCTGGGCGACGACCTGATACTGGATGTGATCGCCAAACGCTGTGGGATCAAACCCGGGGTCGTTGTTGGTGACGGTCAGGTCGATGGCCTTGGTGGTTACCGTGACGGTGTTGCTGTTGCTATTGTTGGCGTAATCAGGCGCATCACTCTCGACCGTGGTCGTGCTAATGGTTGCGTGGCTGGTGTAGGTGGCATCCAGTGCATCCGGATACGGGTAAACCGGTATGACCTTGAACACCAGTTGGCGCGATTCGCCGTTGCTCAGGCTGAATCCGGTACATTCGACGCCTTGCTCGCCTGCATAGGGCGCGCCCACGAAGGTGTTGTAGTTGCATGAGGCCGACGTGCCGGAGATGGCCGCGCTGGCAGGCACGTAACCCATCCGCGCCGGGTCGATGCGTTGCCGCAAGATGACACCGGCGGCCGTACTCGGGCCGTTGTTGCGTATCGACGTGGTGTAAGTCAGTTCCACGCCGACCTTGACTGGATTTGGGGCGGCGGCAATGCCCAGCACGGCGACATCGGCGATGGGGGCGACCGTGATGGCAGCCGAGGCCGAATTGTTGCTGCTGTTGCTGTCGATCGCATCCGGTGTGGAGACCGTCGCGGTGTTGTTGAGGCTGCCGCTCTGGATCGGTCGATTCACCGTGATGGTGATCGTGCGCGGTGAACCGTTGGTGACATTGAGCAAGGTGCACGTGACGGTGGCTCCGAAGCTGCATGATTCGCCCGCTACAGCATCCGCAATAACCGCGCTGCCGCCAGTAGTGCCGGCATTGCCGTTGTACCAGGCTTGCAGGACATCGGTGACCGTCGCCGTGGGCGCGACATCCGGACCGTTGTTCGATACTGTCAGGGTGTAGCTGAAGGTATTGGTTGCCGTATCCAGCGTAGCCAAGGAAGCCGATTTCGCCATCGCCAGATCGACATTGCGCGGTGTGCTGGTCACGCTGCGGGTCTGGCAATTGTCGGTGGTGCTGTTGTCGGCGGGCAGATGCGGCGAACCGGCGGATTGCCCCGTACAGGCTGTGTTGGCGAGCGGGCCGAGAAAACCGCTGGCAGCCTGGGTGGTGATGGTCAGTGTCGGCAAAGAAGCGCCGCGCGCCAGTCCGCTCGGATTGCTGTTGTCGCAGGTCACGGTCTCGGGTGTGCCGCTGGCGCTGCATGACCAGTTGGTGCCGCTGGCGCTGACGTAGGTTTCGTTGGCCGAGAGCACATCCGTCACCCGTATCGTGCCGATGGCCGTGGACGTTGAGGTGGTGCTATTGGTGACGATGATGGTGTTGGTGATGTTGCCGCCCGCCGCGACCGGGTTCGGTCCCTTGCTTTTGGTCAGTGTCAGATGGGCGAACGGCGCGGCGATGTTGTAATTGACCGTTGCCGACTGGTTTGTGCCGCCTACTGGCGCGCTACGGCTGATCGTCGCGGTGTTGCTGCCAGCGCCGGGTGCGCCGGTTACCGTCAGTGGGATGATGAAGTTTGAGGAGGTCGCGCCATTGGCAAGCGCTCCGACCGTACAGGTGATGTCCTGGCCGCTGGCAGTACACCCGCCTGGCAGCGTGCCGATGCTGAAATCGGCGGACACGCTGTCCGTCAGCACCACGCCGGTCGCGTTCTGTGGCCCCTGGTTGGTTGCCGACAGCGTCAACGTGACCGCCTCACCGGTGGCGTAGGTGGTCAAGCCAGTAGCGGTGGACACCATGGTCTTGTTGGCGCGCAGCGTAGTCCCCGGCGCCACCGTGACCACGGCCAGCGAGGGACCGTTGTTGCCGGCGACGGGGTCGCCCGTTGCGGCATCGGTGGAAACGACGCTGGCGCCGTTGGTGATGGATCCTGCGGTGGTGATGATGCGGCCGGTGACGGTAATAAGGGGGGCGGACGCGCCGCTGGCGATCGGTGCCCCGGAATAGTCGCAGGTCAGCGTTGTGCCGCCGTGACTGCACGACCAGTTTGTGCCGCTGTAGGACTGGTAGGTGAAATCGGTGGTAGCCGGCAGGTTGTCGATGATCCGGAATGTCGTGGCCGGATCGGGGCCGTTGACGTTGCTGACGGCAAGCGTGAAGTTGATGACGTCGCCCGCCGTGGCGCTGGCCGGGCCGGTCTTGACGATGGTAAGGTTGGCGCCGTTGATGACCGTGGTGTTTTTGGTCAGCTCATCATTGCCCGAGTTGCCGTCTGTATTGCCGACAGCGCTGATGCTGGCTTTCGTGCTTGCCACTCCCGCCGTCAAGCCATTGCCCTGGAATGCGGTTGTCCAGATTGTCTGAGCGGCCAGGCTGGCACGCGTACAGGTCAACAGTTGCGGAGTGGGCGCAAGATTGAATGCGCAGCCGGAAGGCGCGGGGGAGGAAGTGAAATCGACATTGCCCGGCAATTCGATGAGCAGCGTCAGATCGTTGACGATTTCTGCCGCTGCATTGTTGGTCACTTCAACGGTAAATGTGGATGAGGCGCCACGCATTACCGGATCAGGCGACCAAGTGTATCCGGAGACAGAAAGATCCGCGGCCAGTGCCGCCCCTGAAGTCAGCATGGCAGTCGCTGCCAGCAGAACGGATGCCAAGGTAACTGCCTTGCGCCGCAAAGTTCTGGTGAGTGAGCGATGCATGGCTAGAGCGGTTTGCGTTGGCATGGTGTAGTCGCGGAGGGCGTCCGCGCAGTATTTACTGGGTTTGAGAGGGCGACCTGACCACAAAAAAACCCGAAACTTCGTCCGGGCCTGAATTGTGTGAATTCTATGCCTTAAGGAATGGCAATGATACTCAGCTGAGCGCCATTAGCACATGGGCATGGGAGGTGTTGCGAGAGCACAACAGGCCACCGCGACGGGTGGCCTGCTGCGTTCAGTCAGCGAGGGGTGTGGTGACTACCGCTCAGTTGTTGTCCTGCGCGAGCAGGCCTTCGATTTCCGAGAAGGTGGTGCTGACTTCGAAGGTTTGCACCGCTGCGCCCAATTGACGGCCGATCTGCGTGGCCGAAAAGATGCCGCGAATGCGGGTCTGCTTGGTGATCGGATTGCGTTCGCCGACCAGCGCATGCTGGCGTTTCAGGTTCTTGAGTGTGGCGACGATGTCGCCGACCGTGGCGTGCATGACGTCGTTGATCGAGATCAGGTCGATGTCATCGCGCGGGCACATCAGGTCGCTGACGAGCAGGTCGCTGTGCTTGCCGCCTTGCGCCTTGATCAGCTTGATGGGCTTTTCGCCCAGGGTGTCGCGCGAGGTGATCAGCCCGAGGACGATGTCGTCACGATCAACCACCAGCAAAAGCCGCACACCGCGCGAGATCATGGTCTGGGTTGCCTGCGCCAGTGTGGCATCGGGGTTGGTGGTGGCAACCGTCACCTGCTTGAGGTCGGTCATCACGGCAAGCGCGGGGGATTCGGCGCGCACCAGCGTAAAGGTGCTGGGCTCGATGAAACCGCTGCCCGGTGGCGCCTTGAACGTGGCGAGTGGTTGCGGTGCAGCGTCTTCCTTGCGGATTGTGGTCATCATTGTGCGGTTTCCTCTTTTTTTAGATTTGCATGTGACTGAATCTTAAACCGTTCGTACATTTCGTTCAGCAAAGGAATCTATGCCGCGAAAAGTTCTGACACCGGTCGATTTCTATTTTTCAAGCAGGCTTTCTGCGAAGCCCTGTTGCTTCATGGGTGGTCTTGCGGTGATGCTTTTTCGCCGCCGGAACCGGCTGCCGCACGCTTCAGGCGGTCAGAGATGGCTTGCCAGGGCTGGCCGACGGGTTTCTCGACGAATATGCGGACACAACCGAGGGAATCAAGTTTACGCAGGTTGGCATAGAGGTCGCGGGCGAAGCCTGCCGGGTCGGCGGGGGCGACCTGCCAACTGATCAGCGGATGGTCGAACGGGGCGGGGAAGGTCGCCAGCACGGCAACGTGCTCACGCTTGACGAGGGCATCGCGCAGGACGATTGGCAGGCTGTCGTTGGGCATGATCTGCAGTAGCGTGCGCGGGGCATAGTGTGCTTCGAGCGTACCCGAGGTACGTGGTGTTTTTGGCGCGAGCGGGTTGTCCGCCATCTCAGGCATGCGGCCAAGGACGTGACCGATGTCGAAGGGCGAGATCATGCCGGGACGCAGGATGACGGTACGTGGTCCGGTGAGGTCGACGATGGTCGATTCGATGCCGACCGTGCAGGGGCCGCCGTCGAGAATCAGGCTGACGTCATCACCCAGGTCATCCCGCACATGCTCTGCCGTGGTGGGGCTGATGCGGCCAAAACGGTTGGCCGAGGGGGCGGCCAATCCGCCGCCGAAGGCGCGCAGCAGTTCCAGGGCGACGGGGTGGTTCGGCATGCGCAGGCCGACAGTGTCCTGGCCGCCGGTCACGGCATCGGGGACATCCGGCTGGCGCTTGAGAATCAGCGTCAGCGGGCCGGGCCAGAAGGTCTTGGCCAGCACCCGGGCGACTTCGGAAATGTCGCGCGCCCAAAATTCCATTTGGTCGATTGCGCCAATGTGTACGATCAGCGGATGATCGGTCGGCCGCCCCTTGGCGGCGAAAATCTTTGCCACGGCCTGCGCATTGCGGGCGTCGGCTCCAAGGCCATAGACCGTTTCGGTGGGGAAGGCGACGAGTTCGCCGGCGCGCAGCAGTTCGACGGCACGGGCGATGTCGGCGCTTGTTTCAGTCATCATGGATGCCGATGGCGCGCCGTCCCGCCAGCGCCGACTTTTGGCTACGGCCGCCGCTTTGCGCCTTAACGTTCGCTGCGCTCACGTTAGTCTGCGCCGAAAGTCGGCGCTTGGTCAGAACATTATTCATCATCGATGCCGATCGCTTTTCGTGCGGTCATTGCCGACTTTTGCACTTCCAGCGGATCTGTGCCGATGACGGTGAAATGGCCCATCTTGCGGCCGGGGCGGGGGTGGCGTTTGCCGTAGAGGTGCAGTTTCAGGTTGGGAATGGCCAGCAGTTGCGCCCAGTCGGGTTCATGCGCGTGGTGCGGGTCAGTGCGGTACCAGATGTCGCCGAGCAGATTGACCATGGCCGCCGCGCTGTGCGCGCGCGCCTCGCCGAGCGGCAAACCGCACAGCGCGCGCACCTGCTGCTCGAACTGGTTGGTGACGCAGGCGTCGAGCGAGTAATGGCCGGAATTGTGCGGGCGTGGCGCCATCTCATTGACATACAACTGGCCATGCACGATGAAGAACTCGACGCCGAGGGTGCCGACGTAATCCATTTTTTGCGCGATGCCTTCGGCAATCTCTTCGGCATTGCCGGCGAGGCAGCCCGAGGTGCGCGCCGGCACCAGCGAGATGTCGAGGATGCCGCGGCGGTGGCTGTTCTCGGCGGTGGGGAAGCATCTGACCTTGCCGGATTCGTCGCGCGCCAGCACGACGGAAACTTCATAGTCGAGCTTCATCTGCTGTTCCAGCACGCAGGGCTCGTTGCGCATCCGGCCCCAGGCAAGCAGTGCTTCCGCGCGGCTATTGACGCGCACCTGGCCCTTGCCGTCATAACCGAAGCGCGCCACCTTGAGGATGCCCGGAAACAGGCCGGCGTTGGCGTTCTTCAAATCGGCTTCGCTGCGAATGTCGGCATATGGGGCATGCGGAAAGCCGTGCCGCTTGAGAAAGGCTTTCTCCGCATTGCGGTTCTGGCAGGTGCGCACCGCTTCGGCGTTAGGCCGCACGTTGACGAATTTCGACAGGTGGGCCAGCGTGTCCGCCGGCACGTTCTCGAATTCGGTGGTCACCGCCGCGCACTGGCCGCTCAGGCGCTCCAGCGCTGCGAGGTCATCGTAGGCGGCGACGATGTGTTCGTCGGCTTTGCGGCCGGCGGGGCTGTGTTCGTCAGGGTCGAGCACCAGAACGCGGTAACCGAGTTCCTGCGCGGCCATGACAAAGAAGCGGCCGAGCTGGCCGCCGCCGAGCATGCCCAGGGTGGCGGGTGGCAGGATCATGTGGCCAGCCGCAGAATCATTTTGATCTCACTCCGGCTTCGGCAGTTCGAGTTTCATCGCCAGAACTTTTTCGCTCTGGCGTGCACGGAATTCATCGAGTTTTTTCGACAGTTCCTTGCCGCGCTTGTCGTTGTTTGTCGCGATGATGGCAATGGCAGTGAGCGCCGCGTTGGCTGCGCCGGCCTCGCCGATGGCAAAGGTGGCGACCGGCACGCCCTTGGGCATCTGGACGATGGACAGCAGCGAGTCGAGGCCGTTGAGGTGTTTTGACGGGACCGGTACGCCAAGCACCGGCACGATGGTCTTGGCGGCCAGCATGCCCGGCAGGTGGGCCGCGCCGCCGGCGCCGGCGATGATCGCCTTGAGGTCGCGCTCGTGCGCCACGGCGGCATAGTCGTACAGCAGGTCGGGGGTGCGATGGGCGGAAACTACCTTGGCCTCGTAGGGCACGTCGAATTCTTCGAGGATGCGCGCCGCCGCCTGCATGATGGGCCAGTCCGAATCGGAACCCATGACGATGCCGACGAGAGGGTGCGTGGTCTTCATAGTTCCTCCGCCGGGCCGCCCCAAGGAGGAGCAGCCAACACATGGAAGCCGCGCAGCGGCTGAACAACCGTCACTCCCTTCGTTTTGAAGGGGGATGGGGAGATGGGGGTCATTTAATTGACCTCTGGGCCGATTCGAGAGTGTTGGCGAGCAGCATGGTGATGGTCATCGGGCCGACGCCGCCGGGTACCGGGGTGATTAGGCCGGCGACTTCCCTGGCCGATTCGAAATCGACGTCGCCGCACAGTTTGCCTTCCGGGGTGCGGTTGATGCCCACGTCGATGACGGTGGCGCCGGGCTTGATCATGTCGCCGGTGATCATCTTCGGCTGGCCGACGGCGGCAACCAGGATGTCGGCGCGGCGGGTGTGGAAGGCGAGATCCCTGGTGCGCGAATGGCAGATCGTGACCGTACAGCTTTCCGCCAGCAGCAGCATCGCCATCGGCTTGCCGACGATGTTGCTGCGGCCGACGATGACGGCTTCGGCGCCCTTGAGCGGTACATTCTCCGACGCCAGCATTTTCATGACGCCACAAGGTGTGCAGGGAACGAAGCGCGGATTGCCCTGCATCAGCGCGCCGACGTTTTCGGCATGAAA
The DNA here is from genome assembly GCA_002347405.1 of Rhodocyclaceae bacterium UBA2271. Taxonomy (GTDB): domain Bacteria; phylum Pseudomonadota; class Gammaproteobacteria; order Burkholderiales; family Rhodocyclaceae; genus Sulfuricystis. The sequence continues at coordinate 33,971 of DDXB01000026.1, forward strand.
GCCGTCGACATCCTTTTCGGGCGAGATGGCTTCGAGCACGGCCTCGGCATCGAACTGTTTGGGCAGTGGCAACTGGACGAGAATGCCATGCACGGCCGGATCTGCATTCAGTGCGGCGATCTTGCCGAGCACGACCATCGGTTCGACATCGGGCGGGTAGGTTTCCTTGATCGAACGGAAGCCGGCTTTTTCGCAGGCTGCCACCTTGTTGCGCACATAGACGGCCGAGGCGGGATCTTCGCCGACGAGGATCACGGCAAGGCAGGGCACGATCCCTTGCGTGGCCTTGAGGGCGGCGGCTTTTTCCGCCAGATCGGCGCGGACGAGTTGCGACAGCGCGTTGCCGTCGAGGATGCGAGCAGTCATGAAAGTTTCTCCGCCGGGCCGCACCAAGGAGGAACAGCCAGGACATGGAAGCCGCGAAGCGACTGAACAATAGTCATCCCCTTGTTCGGACAACAAGCCTGAAAGGCGTAGCTGCGGTGAAGGCTTACTTGGCGCAGCCAAGCTATGCCGTAACCAAAGGGGGGTGTGGGGATGGGGGACATCTTATTCGGCTGGGACAGCTTCCTGTGCTGCGGCAGCACGGCCGGCGGCGAAGGCGCTGCGGTTCAGTTCGACGATGGCTGCGCCCTTGCGGGCAAAGCGCGCTTCGATGCAGCGCAGCAGCACGTCGGCAGAAAACGGCAGGTGGTCGGCGATGGCGCCCAGCATGACGGTGTTGCCAAGGCGCAGGTCGCCGAGATCGCTGGCGATGGTGGCGGCATCAAAACTTACGGTGCGGATGCCACTGGCGCGCATCTGGCCGATCGGATCCTCCGGATAATTGAACAGGCCGATCTCGACCACCGGCGGCACCAGGCGCGAGTCATTCACCAGCGCCAGTCCGTCCGGCCGCAGGTAAGCCGACCAGCGCAAGGACTCGGCAGCTTCGAAGCCGAGCAACACCTGCACGGTGCCCGGCGCGATCTGCGGCGACAGCACCTTGGGGCCGAAGCGCAGATGCGAAGTGACTACACCACCGCGCTGGGCCATGCCGGCCACTTCGGTTTTCTTGGCATCGTGGCCCTCGGCAATGGCCGCCTCGGCGAGGATTTCGGTGGCCGTCATGACACCCTGGCCGCCAATGCCGCAGACAAGAATATTGGTAATATTATTTTCCATAATGAGTTTCTCCGCCGGGCCGCCCCAAGGAGGAACAACCAGAAAATGGAAGCCGCGCAGCGGCTGAACAACAGTCACACCCTTCCTCGGGAAGTGGGCTGGGGGGATGGGGAGCCATAATTCTAGACCGGGCGCAGCTTGGCCACGATGCGCGGCCCTGCGACTTGCAAAATGGCATCCGGCGCGCAGGGCTTGAGGCACATCGCACAGCCGGTGCACGCGATCGGGTCGATGCGCACGAAGGCGAGTTCGACTTCCTTGCCGGACGGCTTGATCACCTTTTCGCGGCGCGTGACATGAATTGCCGGACAGCCGACATCGACGCAGTTGCCGCAACCGGTGCATTTGTCATCATCGACATAGTAGGAGCGTCCCGCCTTGAATTCATCAGTGAGCACGCAGGGCCGGTAACCGATGATGACGGAAACCTCCTCGATCTTGGTCTCCTCGCGGATCACCTTGAACAGATTGGGCATCTCGTAGGGGTCGACCTCGCGCACCCGCTCCGGCTTGACGCCCAGTGCCTCGACCAGCTTGCGGAAGTCGATGCGCGGCGCCGGGTTGCCACGGATGTCGAGGCCGTTGGCGGGGGTGTTCTGGCCGCCGGTCATGCCCACCGTGCCATTGTCGAGCAGCAGGAAGGTGATGTTGCTGTTGTTGTAGGTCGCGTCGAGCAAGCCCTGCATGCCCATGTGCATGAAGGTCGAGTCGCCCATCACGGCGAGGATCTTCTTGTTTTTGTCGACTGCGCCGCGGCCCTTGTCCATGCCGTGCGCCACCGTCACCGCTGCGCCCATGCAGATTGTCGTGTCGAGCGCATTCCACGGGTGGCCGGCGCCGAGCGTGTAGCAGCCGATGTCGCCGGCGACAATGATGTTCTTCAGTTGCGACAGCGTGTAGTAGATGCCCATGTGCGGGCAGGAGGCGCACAGCGTGGGCGGACGCGGAAATACCACCGGTGCGGGGGCGGCCGGTGGCGCCGGTTCGTTGTTCAGCAGCCGGCTGATCGCCGGCTTCAGCACTTCGGGGGCCAGTTCGCCGATCTTCGGCAAAATGTCCTTGCCATGCACGGCGATGCCGGCGGCGCGAATCTCGTTTTCGACGATCGGTTCCACTTCCTCGACGACGACCAGCGTATCGACCATGGCGGCAAGCGCGCGGACCTGCTCCAGCGGCAGGGGATTGCTCATGCCGAGCTTGAGCACCGGCGCATCCGGGAAGCTTTCACGCACATGCATGTAGGCCGGTCCGCTGGTGACGAAACCGACGCGGCGATCCTTGCCCGGTTCGAGGATGTTCAGCGGCGAGTGTTCGGAAACTTCGCGCAGCACCGTGTCGCGTTCAAACATCAGCGGAATGCGCCGCTTGGCGTGGGCCGGCACCATCACCCAGCGCTCGGGGTTTTTGACGAAGCCGGTCGGCTCGTGCGCCACGCGCTCGCCGACGGTGGCGACGCACTTGACGTGGCAGATGCGCGCCGTCATGCGCACGAACACGGGCACCTGATACTGCTCGGATAACTCGAACGCGGCAAGCACCATATCGTGGGCTTCCTGCGAATCGGCCGGTTCGAACATCGGCAAATGGGCGAAGCGGGCATAGAAGCGCGAATCCTGCTCGTTTTGCGACGAGGCCATGCCGACGTCGTCGGCAATGGCAATCACCATGCCGCCAACCACGCCGGTCAGTGTCAGGGTCATCAGGGGGTCGGCGGCGACGTTGAGGCCGACGTGCTTCATGGCGCAGAAAGAGCGCGCACCCATCATCGAGGCGCCGAGGGCAACCTCCATCGACACTTTTTCATTCACTGCCCACTCGGTGTAGATATCCGGGTAGGTGCACAGGGCTTCGAGGATTTCGGTCGAAGGCGTGCCGGGATAGGCGGCGGCCACCTTGCAGCCGGATTCCCAGACGGCACGGGCGACGGCTTCGTTGCCGGAAAGAAGCAGCCGGGACTGGCTCGGCGCGGGTGCAAGTGCTGCTACTGCTGCCATATTTGGACTCTCTAAGTGTTGAGGAACGGTTAATCATGGCCCTGATGCTGTCTGGCACCATGAAAGCCGGAAAAAGAGTGTGGATTATCGCTTTTTTGGCCCGCCAGCGTCTACCCGCGATGGCGTGTTCTAACGCCCCTCATGTCGTACGGCATGCAGTCCCTGGTCAATTACGGAAAATCGTATCAGGGTATTCCCCAGTTTGTCGTGCCGCCCAGGCGGTTCTTCATGCCTGAGTAACAAACGACTGTCGGGATTTTTTACAGCTTCTCCGTTGCCGTGGAGTTTCTAAATGTGGATGCTCCTGTCTTTATTCGGTAAATCATCGTGTTGCATGCCTTGCGCCGTTATTGGAATGCTTCTTGCATAGCAGCGAGGATGTGTCTGAAAGCATCCTGGCTGGCGGCATTGCTTTTTGTCATCAACTGCAATTTAACCAAAAGGAATAATCATGAAGAGGCAGCTGACTTCTTTGCTAGCTTTTTTGGCGTTTTCTCTCGCCGGAGCGAACGCTTGGGCCAGCCCTTTCAGTAGTCTGTATGCGTTCGGCGACAGCCTCTCCGACTCGGGAAACAACCCTTCGTCCGTATTGAGCATTTACAACCTGATTGGTGGCACTTGTGACTCTTTCCATCCGTGCCCGCCTTATTTTAATGGGCGTTATTCCAACGGACCGGTCGCCGTGGAATACCTTGCCAATGCTGTTTTGCCGGGAGGGGGCACCCCGGCAAATTTCCATAATTTTGCCGTTTCGGGTGCCACTACAGGGATCGGAAACTTCGGTGACGGGGGCTCGGCCCTTGCTCCGGGCTTGTATGGGTTGCCCGGCATGTATCAGGAAATCGGACTGTATTTGTCTTCGGTCAGTGGCGTGGCAGACCCCAATGCCTTGTATTTCGTCTGGGGCGGCGCAAACGATTTCCTCACTTTCAACTCCCCCATTCTGGCTGCGCAAAACATTGCGGGGTATGTCGGCGCACTGGCTGCCGCAGGCGCAGAACACCTTCTCGTCCCCAATCTTCCGGACTTGGGTCTCACCCCCTTTGTCCGAAGCGTGGGGCCTGATTTCGTCGCCGCTGCCCACGCTTTTTCCGTCGGCTTCAATGCGGAACTGGCACTGCGGCTGGGAGAGTTGAGCCTGCTGTTTCCTGCTGCCGACATTGTCGATTTCGACACGTTTTCCTTCTTGAACGATGTGGTGCTGAATCCGGCCGGGTACGGGTTCGGCAATTCACAGGACGCCTGCCTGCCCTCACTTGATGCGACGCCTTGCGCCAATCCTGACGATTATGTTTTTTGGGATGGATTTCATCCAACCACCCGGGCCGATGCGCTGATTGCGTTGGCATTTGCACGCGCCGTTCCAGAGCCCGGAACGATTGCGCTGCTTATGTTGGGGTTGTTAGCGCTCAGTGCTGGTGGTTATCACAGGCGCCAGCATGCCGGTGTGTGTTCGAGGAAGTAAGCGACCAAGGCTGAGTAAAAGCGCACAGGAGTTATGGGGTGTCCCCCTCTGTTACCCGCCGCGAGGCGTAATAATGGCGCGGCTCGCAACGCGCCATTTTCATTTCGCTATTTGTAACCGCTGATCGCCGTATCGCCAGTCCCGAAAAGGGGATTCCCTTCGGTCACGCCGACTTTTCACCAAGCTGAATGGCAACGATCCCACACTTGCTTTGCCTTGCTGCCCAGACCCGCTCAGGCCCCGGCGCAACCGCAGGGCAATCCTGATCCCGGTCAACAGAAGTCGGTCAGGCAAGATGTTTTCGACCAGGGGCAACGCTTTTTGAAGCTGTCTGCCCTGCGGAGTTTGGCAAACCGTCCATACTTGAAGTAATCATTTCAGGCCGGGTTTACTGGCCGGCAATCCCTTTGGGTGAGCAGGCATGAACCACGATAGACGCAACGATACTTTTCCCTGCGCAATCCTTGCAGTGACAAGGAGGCTGTTGATTGGCCTCTTCCTCGCGTGGGCGCCGCTCGCTGCAGCCGCCGCGCCCCCCGGCACCGCAGAGATGGCCCGTTGGCTCGCCGGGATGAAGGCCGACCCCAGGGGCCCCTTCGATGGGATTTTCTGGTTCTGCAAGGACGGTGCGGTGCTGCCCCCCGGCCCCTATGCCTGCGCGCCCCGTGGCGGCGGCATCCAGCACGGCAGGCTCGGCGAACGCGCCCGCGCGCTCCGGGAAGCCGGCTTCCTGGTGGGCAACGTGCTGGCCGCCGTCGATCCCGCGGCCCTGGCCGCCACGCCGGGGCAAGCGGCGCTGCAGGCCATCCTGCTGGAACGTTACCTCGTGGCGGCGGACAACGGCTGGATCCTGCGCCGGGCGCGCTACTACCGGGGGGCCTTCCAGGTGGAAGACGAGATCGCCGCGGCAGAGGCAATTCTGGCCGCACTGGCCGCCCGCCAGCAGGGGGAGCGGGACTTTCTGCTGCTGCGCCAGGCGGCGCTGCTGCTGCCGCTGGCGCGCAATGGCGCGACGGTGACGCGGTCCCATGAGCTCTCCTCCAGCCTCGCCACCCTGGATGCCGGCTTCGCGTCGCTGCGCAACAAAATCCACTCGCAACCGGACGCCGCCGACGCCGGACGGGTGCGGGCCTATGCCCGCCAGCAAAAGCGCGGCGAGCCCGAGTTCGAGCAGCTCGCCCAGGCCATCGAAGCGCTCTTCGCCATCCGCGACCTGAAGCAGCCGTTGCATGATCTGGCCGGGCGCCTCGACAAGCATTCCTTTGCCGGCCAGTTGCGGCGCTTTGCCCTCGAGCTTGAGGCCCCACTATCGCCCGTGCAGCACTTCGCCACCAGCGCGGCGTTTCTGGCGGAGCTGCGCGCGGCCCTGCCGGAATTGCCGCCAAAGCTGCGCATGGCGGCGTTGCGGCTCAGCCTGGATGTCGAGGCCACAGCTTTCGCCACGGGTCGGGGGTTGCTCGCCGACCTGTCCCGGGCGCGCCCTGCGGAGCGGCTCGCCGTGCTGGGCAGTGCCGCCGAGGCCCTGTACGGCGTGGGCCTGCTCACCCCCCGGGAGCGTCTGGCGACGCGCGAGGCGCTCGACCGCCTGGCGGTGCCGAGCCTGCCCCTCGAGCGTTACCGCGCGGAACTCGGCTATCTGGCGCGGGTGCCCGCCTGGGCCGGGCGGGAACTCGCCTTCCACTTCGCGGAGGCGGTGGCGCAGCTCGCCCGCATCGAACCCCTGGCATCCCAGTTCATACCCGACCGCCTGCGGGCAAGCCCGCTGCTGGTCTATTCGGCCTTGCTGGACGGTCTGCTGCAGGAGGCCAACAGCCTCGCCGGGATCGAGCACGAGATTTTCGGTCAGGTGGTTGGGGCAGGGTTGCGCGCCCTCAATCCTGGCCTGGCCCGGGGCATCCTGCGCCTGGATGCCACCGCTCCCCGGCCGGACGGCATCTATCTGCTGCGCGAAACGACGGAGCATCTCCCGCCCGTGGCCGGCATCCTCACCCTGGAGGCCGGCAACATCCTTTCCCATGTGCAACTGCTCGCCAGCAACCTCGGCATCCCCAACGTGGTGGTGGATGCCGGGCTGGTGCCGCGCCTGCGGGCGATGGCGGGGCGGCCCGTCGTCATGGCCGTGAGTCCGGGCTGGCGGGTGCTGATCGCCGCGGACGGCCCGCGCTGGGCGGCTGTCTTTGGCCAGGCCGAGCGCGGCCAGGCCGAGCGGGCAGCGGAGCGCATCCAGCCGAATCTCGCCAAGCTGGACCTCGCGCGCCGCGATCCCGTTCCCCTCGGCGAGCTGCGGGCTGAGGACGCCGGGCGTATCGCCGGGCCGAAGGCCGCCAACCTGGGCGAACTGAAGCACCACTACCCGGCGGCGGTGGCCGACGGCCTGGTGATTCCCTTCGGCGCCTTCCGTGCCTTCCTCGAACAGCCCATGCCGGGAACGGGGATGAGCGCCCATGCGTGGCTGCGCGCCGAATATCGCCGCATCGACGGCCTGCCCGCCGCGCAGCGGGCGGTCGAGGCCCAGCGGCTGCGGGAACGGCTGCGGAACTGGATCGGCACGGCCGATCCCGGGGCGGCATTTCGCGCAGCCCTCGGCCGGGCCATGCAGGAGCGCTTCGGCCCGGACGGCAGCTATGCCGTCTTTGTGCGCAGCGACACCAATGTGGAGGATCTGCCCGGCTTCAGCGGCGCGGGGCTCAACCTCACCGTGCCGAATGTGGCGGGCCTGGACGAGGTGGTTGCGGCGATCCTGCGCGTGTGGGCCTCGCCCTTCGCGGAACGCGCCTTCGCCTGGCGGCAGATGCGCATGGACGCTCCCGAGCACGTCTATGTTTCGGTTCTGCTGCAGCGCGCGGTGCCGGTGGATAAGTCGGGGGTGATGGTGACCCTCGACCTGGAGGGCGGCAGCCCCGCTGGCTACACCGTGGCGGCGAACGAGGGCGTGGGCGGGGCCGTTGCCGGGCAGGCGGCGGAGGAACTCCTCATTGACGCAGAAACAGGTGAGGTGCGGCTGCTGGCCGAGGCCAGCGCCACCACCCGGCGTGTCCTGGTCGCCGGTGGCGGCCTCGGTGGCGGCCTCGAGAACCGTCCGGTTTCGGGCAAGCCGGTGCTGACGCCGGACGAAATCGAACAGTTGCGGCGACTGGGCCGGGAACTGCCGGAGCGTTTTCCCCAGCGCGACGAGAGCGGGCAGGGCGTCCCGGCGGACGTGGAATTCGGCTTCGTGGCGGGGCGCCTCGCGCTGTTCCAGGTCCGTCCCTATCTGCAGAGCCGGCAGGCGCGCCGCGACCGTTTTCTGCTTGAACTGGATGCGCCGCTGCGCGCCCAGAAGGGGCGCAGCGTCACGCTGCGGGAGGAACCGTGATGCGCGGCCTGCTGCTATTCCCGCTGCTCTGCCTGCTGCTGCCCGGCCTGGCCCGCGCCTATCCGCTGGATGGCCTGAACTACACCGGCATTGCCCGCCTCGAAGGCTACCGTCTGGCGCAGGAGAACAAGTCCAGTGGCCGGGTGCAGCCGCCGGGCGGGCGTTTGCCGCTGCATCAGGTCGAGCTGCGGCGCGCCGGCAGCAAGCTTGCGCTGCCGGCGCCCGACGCGGAATTCAGCCGCCAGGTGGCGGAGCTGCTGGGTGCGGAAGCCGATCGCTATGCCGTGGCCGTGCTGGACCTCAGCGATCCGGCGCGGCCGGTCTACGCCGAGCACCGCGCCGCGGCCCGCTTCAATCCGGGCAGCGTCGGCAAGCTGGTGGTGGCCACGGCCCTGTTCCAGCAGCTCGCCGATCTTTATCCCAACGACATTGCCGCCCGCGAACGGATCCTGCGCGAAACGCAGGTGGTCGCCGACAGTTTTATCGTTTCCGACAGTCACGCCGTCCCCTTCTGGGACGGCAGCCGCCTTGCCCACCGCCCCCTGCGCCAGGGCGATGCGGCGAGCTTGTGGACTTACCTCGACTGGATGCTGTCGGCGAGTTCCAACGCCGCCGCCTCGATGGTGCTGCGCGAAACCCTGCTGCTGGCCGGTGCGGGCCGCGCTTACCCGCTGGACCGGGCGCGGATCGACGCCTTCTTCCGGACCCACTCGAAGGCAGAGCTCGCGGCCCTGCTCGGGCGGGCGCTGCAGGGCGGTATCGCGCGCAATGGCCTGGATCCGCAGGCCCTGCAGCAGGGCGGTTTTTTTACGCAAACCGGCAAGGCCCGCGTGCCGGGGAGCGGCAGTTGGGCCACGCCAAGGGAACTGATGCGCTGGCTGCTCGCGCTGGAGGAAGGGCGGATTGTCGATGCCTGGTCCAGCCGGGAGATCAAGCGCCTGCTGTACATGACCCAGCGCCGCATCCGCTACGCCTCATCGCCCGCCCTCGACGCCGCTGCCGTGTATTTCAAATCCGGTTCCCTGTTCCGCTGTCAGCCGGAGCCGGACTTCGTCTGCCGCAAATATCAGGGCAACGTGGAGAACCTGCTGAACTCGGCGGCCATCGTCGAGCACCCGGCGGGCAAGCACCGGCTGCATTACCTGGTGGTGATCAACTCGAACGTGCTGCGGGTGAACTCGGCGGTCGCCCACCAGACCCTGGGCACCCGCCTGCAGCGACTATTGGAGCAGCGCCACCTGGCTGCGCGGGGCGGTGTCGAACACGGCCTTGTCCATCCCGACGATCAGGCGGCGCAGCCACTCGCCGCCCTGGGGGTCCTCCGCCAGGGCTACGGCGATGTAGCGGCGGCCGTCGCGTTCGACGATGGCGCTGTCGGCATGCCAGTTCTGCCAGCTGCCGGACTTGCGGAAGATCTTCGAACCCGGGCGCTCGGCCTCCAGGCCCTTGACGAACTTGTGGTGGATGCCGGGATTGCCGAGGATGGCCTTCATCTCGCCGGTCAGCTGGGGCGAAGCGAGCCGCCCAGTCTCCAGCAGGTAGTAGAACCGCGCCACCTGCAGGGCCGTCGCCCCGTGCGAAAGATTGTGCATGGGGTCGCGCAGGGTGTCGCCGCCCTTGCCGTAGGGCCGGCCCACCCAGAGGCCGCCGTTGCGCTCGGGATCGTACAGGCGGTAGCGGGGCGACTGCAGCAGTCCGGCCAGGTAGCGCATGCCGACCCGCTCCAGCATCTCGCTGGCGGCGGTATTGGAGGAAACACGGATCATCCGGGTCAGGGTGTCGCGGGTGGGCGCGTCGAGCTGCATCTCGCCGGCCTCGATGCGGGCGAAGGCCCCGAGCAGGATGGCGATCTTGGGCAGGCTCGCGGCATAGGCCATGTGATCGGGATTGAGGGCGGCGAAGCGGGGGCGGTCGGGCGCGGTGATGTCGACCAGGGCCACCGACAGGCGGCGCTCGCGCACCGCCCCGGCAAGGCCGAGCGATTCCAGCTTGAGTTCAAGCTGGGATTGCAGGAGATCATCGAAGGAACGTTCGAGCGCCGGGAAGGACTGGCCAGCGTGAATGGATATCGAAATCAGGATCAGGGTAAAGCTGAGGATCAGTCTTCTAAAGAACAAACTTTCTGGCCTCCTGGCGGGTTGCTGGCGTCTGACGTTACCCCGGAAAAATCGATTGGGACGAGGCTCGAATATCCTCGTTCCCCACAAGGCAAATAGCCGACTATGACCGGCAATCCGCAAAAAAGTTCCCCAAAATTTGGCCAGGTTCATGGGGCGTTCTTGAGGTCGCTGGTGTTCCTGCTGGATTTCTTCCTCATCATCACCGCCCTCTACCAACTGAAACCGGCCAGCCGTTCCTTGCTTATCGAGGCCCACGGCGCCGAGTCGCTGCCGTATGTCTGGATCGGCTCCGCCGTCGCCTTGCTGATCGCCATCGCAGTGTACCGGAAGATCCTTGAACGGTTTGGCCGGGTGCGCGTCGTCCTGCTGAGCTGCCTGTTTTTTGCCGGGGCCCTGGTCGCCTTCAGGATACTGTCCGCCACGCATGCATCCTGGGTGGCGGTGCCCTTCTACATCTTCGTGGACATTTTCGGCGTCGTGCTGGTCGAGCAGTTCTGGAGCCTCGCCGACAGCAGTTACCGAACGGAAGACGGCCGGCGCTGGTATGGCCTGGTCGGCACCGGTGGGTTGGTCGGCGGCGTCTTCGGCAGCCTCGTGGCGACGCTGCTGCTCAGCTATACCCCCTTGCAGACTCCCGACCTCATGCTGGTGGCTGCCGCCATCGTCGGCCTCATCTTCTTCCTCACCTGGGCCATGGACCGCTGGGGATGGCTGTGCCGGACCGGGGAAGACGCAGCGCCGGCAATCCTGGCGGCGCAGGCGGGCGGCTGGCGCCTGATCGCCGGCAATCGCTATCTGGTGCTGATCGCTTTCGCCCTGCTGCTGGCCCAGGCCATCGCCCCCCTGGTGGAATACCAGTTCCTGCGCATCATCGAGCTGGCCTATCCGGAACGGGAGGCACGCACCGTCGCGCTCTCGCTCTTCTTCAGCGTCATGGGCGGCGTCTCGATCGCCGTGAACCTGGTGCTCACCCCCCTGATCCTCGGCTACCTGGGGGTGCTCGCCGGACTGCTGGTGCAACCCGTGGCGCTGGCCCTGGCAACCGGCGGCTTCATGTTCCAGCCGACCTACATCACGGCTGCCATCATGAAGATCAGCGACCGCGGCCTGTCCTATTCCATCAACCGCGCCGCCAAGGAACTGCTCTACATCCCGGTCGAGCCCCAGCTCATGTACCAGGCCAAGGCCTGGATCGACATGTTCGGCTATCGCCTGTTCAAGGCGCTGGGCTCCCTGATCATCATTGCCCTCAGCCACTGGACACTGGTCGGGGCGGGCGTGGCCGACCTCGGTTGGGTGACCCTGCTGGGTTGCGTCATCTGGGCCTGGGTGCTGGTGACCCTGCACCGGCAATATCTGGTTCTTGTGCAGCCAAAAGACCGCAGCGGAGCGTAACCCGCCGTACCCCATGCGGGGCATTTCATCCAGCCAGCGCCGACTTTCAGGCGGGTTTGGTAATGCCTGTTTGCGGCTAGCAGCCTGTCGGCCACGAATTCACGGAAATGCAGACGTTCAAGCCCGTTCAAGCCCTTTCTGTATGAATATGGGCCGAATGCAGTGTTGGACGAAGGCGTGATTTCGAGACCTGACCCGGCGAATTGCAAACAATCGATGCCCGGGTAATTAATAGCCTTTGTTGAAAAGGGTGCCATTGCATTTTGGACAAGGCGGGACATGCCCTGTTTTCTTGAGCTGCACTTTCTGCCCACACGCCTGGCAAGTCAAAGTACCAGCGGATGTCATCTCGCCTGTCCTGTACGTAAGTGTCTCTTTTGTTTTACTACTCAGGGAACGCAACGCATTGCCGGTTAATTCCAGCATGGTCGCGAGGGAGGAAAGTGCTCCTGCGCCCAGTCGGGCTGGGTGAAACCGTTCTTTGGCCTCTTCGCCAAGTTGCTGGGCATCGGCTATGGTCTGATCCAGGTCGCGGGCAAGGTATTGCTTCAATTCCGCCCCTTGTTCAGCGCTGAACTCACCGAGTGCGGTCAGCTGCTCGTGGGCTTTATCGAGCGCCACTGACATTGATTCACGCCCACGCTCCTTTCCTGCCAAATAAAGTTCATTGAATTTGCTGGCAAACTTATCGTACTGCTCTGCCAGCTTGCTCTTGTCCTGATCGTTGTTTTCCATGGTGAATCTCCTGTAAGCGCGGCATGGAAGGCAATGCCGCAATGCCTGAGGAAGCGCTGATCAAGTCCTTCACACCGGCGCAGGCTGGTGTCCAGCGTGTTTATTTTGCTGGATTCCGGCTTGCGCCGGAATGACGAATCTGGACGTGATCAGCATTTCCCTAATTCGGCGTGACCGCAGGTAATCCCTCCGCGATTCGTGGTACGCGACCCAGCGGCGCTCAACTGACCCTGGCCTGCAGGTAGGCGACGACGTCGTCCAGCGTAATCAGTTTTCTGTAATCGACCTCGGGAATCTCGACCTTGAGCCGCTGGTTGAGGCCGAGCAGGAAGTTGAGCCAGTCCATGGAATCGAGGTCCACCTGGTTGCGCAGCGGGCGGTCGCCGCGCAACGCATCCGCTTCGACCTCGGGTGCGATGGATTGCAGCGTGGCCAGCACCACGGCGCGGATGTCAGCTTGGGTCATGACGCTTCCTTGTTGAGTTCTTCGGGATGCTGCAGCAGCTCGGCGAGCTCGCGCAGGAACAGCGCGCCGCGATGGCCGTCGGAGACGCGGTGGTCGGCGGCGAGGCTGGCCGTGACGACCGGCAGCACCTTGAGCCCGCCATCCTCGGCCCATGGCCGTTCGAGGATGCGGCCGAAGCCGACCAGCGCGACCTGCGGCGGATAGATCACGCCGAACACCGTCTGCGTGCCCTGGTCGCCGAGGTTGGTCACGGTGATCGTGCCATCGGTGAGTTCGGAACTGCGCAGCGAGCCGGCGCGGGCGCGCTGCACCAGGTCGGTGAGTTCCTGCATCAGTTGCGTCAGCGGCTTGGTGCCGGCATCGAGCAGCGCCGGCGCGATCAGGCCGCCCTGGCGCAGCGAGATCGCCACGCCGAGATTGCTGCGCTCCGCTGTCACGAAGGCGCCGTCGTGGCACCAGCCGTTGAGTTCGGGATAGCTCCGCAGCGTCACCGCCACGGCCTTGAGCAGCAGCACGGCCGGCAACAGCCGCTCGGCCATGGCGCGCTGGCTGTTTGCGGTCTGCAACCAGGCCAGGGCGCGCGCCAGCGGAATGTCCTCGGCCACGTAGTAGTGGGGGATCTCGCGCTTCGAGCGCGCCATCGCGGTGGCGATGGCCTGGCGCATCGCGGCGATGCGTGCCGCGCCTTTTTCGGCCGAGGGCAGCTCCGCGGTGCCGGCGACCGGCGGGCGGGGGGTGGCCGCTGCGCCTTGCGCCGCGGCAGTCTCGACGTCCGCCAGGATCACCGCGCCATGCGGGCCGCTGCCGGTCAGGCTGTCGATATCGACGCCTTTTTCGGCGGCGTGCTTGCGTGCCGCCGGGGAAATCATGCGGCGCAGCGCCGGGGCGGCCGGCGCAGCGGGCAGCGCAGTCTGCGGCGGAGCTGCCGGAACTGCCGGCGGCGCGCCAGCAAGCGCCGTCCCACCAGCGCCGACTTTTGCGGCAGCTGTCTTTTCGCTTGTTGCGCCGGCTTTTTCCCCAGTGGCACTCAGCGTCGCCATCACCGTGCCGACCGGCATTTTCTGGCCGACCTCGGCCAGCAGCTCGCTGATCGTGCCGTCCTGCCAGCACTCGATATCGACCGCCGCCTTCGCGGTGTCGACGACGGCGATCACCTGGCCTTTCTTCACGGCGTCGCCGGGCTTCACCCGCCATTCGAGCAGTGTGCCTTCGTCCATGTCGGCGCCCAGCGAAGGGAGTTTGAATTCGATCATGCGCGTCTCTTGTATGAACTGTCATTCCGGCGAAAGCCGGAATCCAGTGCTGTTGCGATCCGCTGAAATTCCTGGATTCCGGCTTCCGCCGGAATGACGGATTGTTGATTTGTCGGAGCTTTGTTTGAGGCTCATGCGAGTAGTCCTTTCACCGCAGTGACGATTTTTTCCGGCTGCGGCAGCGCGGCGTCTTCCAGATGTTTGGCGTAGGGAATCGGCACTTCTGCCGAACACACGCGGGCGACCGGTGCATCGAGTTCCCAGAAGGCATGCTCGACGATGCGCGCCATCACTTCGGCGGCGAGGCTGCCGCTCTTCCAGCCTTCATCGACCACCACCGCGCGGTGGCACTTGGCGACCGCGGCGGCGATGGTCGCCGTGTCGAGCGGCCGCAGCACGCGCAGGTCGATGACTTCCGCCTCGACGCCGTCGGCCGCCAGAGTTTCCGCCGCCGCCAGCACCTTGGGCAGCGAGCCGCCGTAGGTGATGATGGCGACATCCTTGCCGGTGCGCCTGACCTTGGCTGACGCGATGTCCACCGTCCAGTCGTCGGGCAGCTCGCCTTCCATGTTGAACAGTCCGGCATGCTCGAAGATCACCACGGGATCGGGATCGGCGAGTGCCGGGGCGAGCATGCCGCGCGCGTCCTCGATGGTGGCCGGCGCCAGCACCTTGATGCCGGGGATGTGCGCGTACCAGTTTTCGAGGCTGTGCGAGTGCTGCGCCGCGAGCTGGCGGCCGGCGCCGGTGGCCATGCGGATCACCAGCGGCACCGAGAACTGCCCGCCGGACATGTGGCGGTAGAGCGCCGCGTTGTTCACGATCTGGTCGAGCGCGAGCAGGCTGAAATTGACTGTCATTACTTCGACGATGGGTCGCATGCCGCCCAGCGCCGCACCGACGCCGGCGCCGACGAAGCCGAGTTCGGAGAGCGGCGTGTCGCGGATGCGCGCGGGGCCGAATTCGTCGAGGAAGCCCTTCGAAAACGCATAGGTGCCGCCGTAGCGGCCGACGTCCTCGCCCATCAGGAAGACGCGCGGATCGTTCGTCAGCGCCTCGTGCATCGCCTCACGCATGGCTTCGCGGTAGCTGAGTTTTCGCGTCATGGACGCCCCCTTCCCCCCATCCCCCTTCCCGAGGAAGGGGGTGACGGGTGTTCGCGGGCTGCGCCCGCTCCAGGTGTTGGCTGCGCCTCCTTGGGGCGGCCCGGCGGAGGCGGCGTATGCACGTCCTTCAACAAATCCTCGACCGGCTCCCAGGTGCCGGCTTCGGCGAAGGCGACCGCCTCGGCCACTTCGGCCTGCGCGCGTGCGTCGAGCGCGAGGAATTCCTTTTCGGTCAGCTTGGCCTTGCCGCCCTTGACGCCACCTGCGCCCTTGGCTTTCAGCCGCGCGGTGAAGGTGTGCAGCGGCCCGCATTCCTGCCAGGCTTCGACCTCGGCCTTGTCGCGATAGAGCTCGGCGTCGAACATCGAGTGGGCGCGGAAGCGGTAGGTGCGGAACTCGACGAAGACCGGCCCGGCGTCCTTGCGCACTTTCGCCACGGCCTGCTGCATCGTGGCGTGCACCGCGACGACGTCCATGCCGTCCGCCGAGAACGTCGGCATGTTGTAGGACGCCGCCTTGGCGCACAGGTCGGTCTGCGACTCGGCGCGCTCGATGGCCGTGCCCATGCCGTAGAGGTTGTTTTCGCAGCAGAACAGCACCGGTAGTTTCCACAGCGCGGCGAGGTTGAGCGACTCGTGAAAGGCGCCCTCGGCCACCGCACCATCGCCGAAGAAGCAGGCGGTGAGGCGCGTTTCGCCCTGCGCCCCTAAGGAAGTCCCCTTGGGGGACAGCCGGGCGGCGAGCGCCAGACCTGTCGCCAGCGGCAGGCCGCCGCCGACGATCGCGTTGCCGCCATACAGCCGGGTCGCCGCGTCGAACAGGTGCATCGAACCGCCGTGGCCGCGCGCGCAGCCTTCCTGCTTGCCGTACATCTCGGCCATCAGCGCGCCCATCGGCATGCCGCGCACCAGTGCATGGCCGTGTTCGCGATAGGTGGCGACGACGTTGTCCTGCGGCGCCAGCGCGTGCAGCGCGCCGACCGCCACCGCCTCCTCGCCGATGTAAAGGTGCAGGAAGCCGCGAATCTTGCCGTCGCCATAGAGCTCGGCCGCCTTCTCTTCCAGGCGGCGAATGCGCAGCATGTCGAGCAGCAGCTTGTGCGC
>DDXB01000032.1 GCA_002347405.1 Rhodocyclaceae bacterium UBA2271
GTTTGACCGCCCCCTATCCCGATTGTGCGCCCGGTAGGGCGCACCCGATGCGATACCCACAAAAGCGCTGTTAAGCGCTAGAAGGGAATGTCGTCCTCGACGTCGCCAAAGCCACCACCCGCATTCCCATTTGAAGCCGGCGCGTTCTGTGCAGCCGGGCGTGCTGCCGGCCGGCCGCCGCCACTTTCGCGCGGCGGGGCGTCACCCATGCCTTCCCGTTTGCCGAGCATCTTCATCTCGTCGGCGATGATCTCGGTGGTGTAGCGATCGTTGCCGTCCTTGTCCTGCCATTTCCGGGTCTTCAGTGCACCCTCGATGTAGACCTGCGAGCCCTTTTTCAAGTACTGGCCGGAAATTTCGGCGAGTCGACGGAACATCGCCACGCGATGCCACTCGGTGGCTTCCTTCTTTTCGCCACTAGACTTGTCCGTCCAGGTATCGGAGGTGGCGACGGTAATGTTGCACACCGCGTCACCATTCGGCATATACCGCATCTCCGGGTCTTTCCCCAGATGGCCCACCAGAATTACTTTGTTAACCGAAGCCATGTCGCCCTCCCTTTTAATGTGAAAAAAACAGCGTTTGCGCCGGGCCGCCCCAAGCTAACGCGGTACGCGGCGCCAGCCGCAACCCGCGCCGCCGCCAAAAGAAGCGCCCCGTAATATACGAGCGAAGCGAGCAAACAAGAACCCCCCGCGAGGGGGCAAAGGGGGGCGGGCGTGTTTCATGATGCGGGTGTCGTTCCGCATCATGAAATTTTTGCCGGCGGCGCCGTGACGCGCACTGCCAGAGCAAGCCAGATAATGCCAACCGCAGCGCAAAACAGATGCACGGCGGTCGGACCAAAATATTTCACCAGCAAGCCGCCCAATATGCCGCCGAGAAACAGGCCGAGTGATTGTGTCGTATTGTAAATCCCCAGAGCCGCACCTTTTGCTGCCGGCGGCGCCAGACGCGAAATCAGCGAAGGCAGTAAGGCTTCAAGGATATTGAAGGCCACAAAGAACAGCAACAGCCACAGGCCGATGGCCCACAGGCCGCCGCCAAACATGGCGAGCCCCGCCTGCACCAATACCAGCAAGGCCACCGCGCCGGCGTAGATCGGCCGCAGCTTGCCGTGCTTCTCGGCAGCGATGATGGCCGGCACCATGAGCGCCAGCGACAGCAGGACTGCTGGTAGATACACCTTCCAGTGTTCCGCCCCCGGCAGGCCGCCGCTGGCGATCAGTGCGGCCGGCACGACCATCCAGAGCGCCATCTGCATCAGGTGCAGCGCGAAGACGCCGAAATTCAGGCGCGCCAGTTTGGGGTCGAGCAGCACTGTAACGAAAGACGCGCGCGCCGGCACAGTGAAAGTCGGCGCTGGCGGGACGGCGGTAAACAGCAGGATGATCGCGCCGAGTGCCAGCGCGCCAGTCAGGATGAACAAACCCGACAGCCCGATGGCCGCAGCCAGCGGCGGTGCAATCACCAGCGACAGCGCAAATACCAGGCCGATCGAGGCGCCGATCATCGCCATCACCTTGGTGCGATGCTGTTCGCGCGTCAAGTCGGCGGCCAGCGCCGATACCGCTGCCGAGATCGCGCCGGCGCCCTGCAGCACGCGGCCGGTGATCATCCAGTAGATGTCGGGCGCCGTTGCCGCGATGAAGCTGCCGGCGGCGAACAGCAGCAGGCCGGCGACGATGACGGGTTTGCGACCCCAGCGGTCGGAAGCCAGGCCAAACGGGATCTGGAAAAATGCCTGTGTCAGTCCGTAGGCGCCCAGCGCGAGCCCGACCAGCATGACGTCGCTGCCGCCCGGCAGTTCTGCGGCCAGCACGGAAAACACCGGCAGCACCAGAAACAGGCCGAGCATGCGCAGGCCGAAGATGGCGGCGAGCGCGCTGCCCGTGCGCCGTTCGGCGGGGGTCATGGGGTCTGCTACGGGGGAAAGCACGCGGGTAATGTCTTTCGAGTACTCGCGCTAGCGAGCGTTAACGTGAAAACAGGAAGTCTCGCCGCCGGGCCGCCCCAAGGCGAGACGGCAGGCGGCGCCAGCCGCAATCCGCACCCACTGTTGATCGGAGCGCCCCGTGATATTCGAGTGAAGCGAGCCGTTTAGAGCCCCCCGCGAGGGGGGTGAAGGGGGGCGGGCGTCTTTCATGATGCGGGGTGATGTTTCACGCATCATGAAAGTTAGCCCGTTACCAGGACATCATCTTCATAGGTCAAGGTGGCAAACAGGTCATCCAGCGTTTCTTCCCGGCGAATCAACTCGACCCGTCCATCTTCACGGAACAATAATTCCTTGGGGCGCGGCTTGCCATTGTAGTTGAAGCCCATGGCATGGCCGTGGGCACCGGTGTCATGGATATAGAGGATATCGCCGTCCGCGATGCGCGGTAGTGCGCGCTGGATGGCAAACTTGTCGTTGTTTTCACAGAGTGATCCGGCCACATCCACGGTTTCTTCACTCCCCTGCTTGCCCAGCACGCTGATGTGATGATAGGCCCCATACATGCCCGGGCGCATGAGCGCGGACATGCAGGCATCGACCCCGACATAGGTGCGATAGATATCCTTGCGGTTGATCGCACGGGTGACCAGGACACCATGGGGACCGGTCATGTAACGCCCGCTTTCGACAAACAATGCCGGGGCATAAGCGTGTTGTGCCTTGAAGGCGTCAAACAGCGCGGTGATCTCCGCTGCCATGGATTCAATATCCAGCGGGGCATCTTCCGGTTTGTAGGGTATGCCGAGTCCGCCGCCGATGTTAATGAACTCGAACTGGATACCCAGTTCGCGGGAAATCCACGCGACGATATCCAGCAGCATGCGGGCAGTTTCAACCATATAGCTGTAGTTGAGTTCATTGGAAGCCAGCATGGTATGGAGCCCAAAGCGGCTTGCTCCCCTGGCCTTGGCCAGTCGGTAGGCGTCCAGCAGTTGATCGTGTGCAACCCCGTATTTGGCCTCCAGCGGTGTGCCGATGATGCTGTTGCCGGTGCGACGAGCCCCGGGGTTATAACGAAAGCAGATCAGCTCCGGCATCTGCGGCACCTTCTCAACCAGGGAGATGTCATCCAGATTGAGGACACAGCCTCCATCGGCCGCCGCGGCTTGAAAATCGGTTTGGCTGGTGTTGTTGGAGGTGAACATGATCCCCTCACCCGTGACGCCAAGCTGCCGGCTCAGCACCAATTCCGCCACCGAACTGCAATCGAAGCCAAAGCCCGATGACTTCATGGTCTGCATGATGCGCGGGTTGGGCAGGGCTTTTACCGCAAAGAACTCACGGAATCCTTTGATGCCGGAAAAGGCCTGATTCAGCGCTTCGCCAGTTTCGCGGATACCCTTTTCATCGTAGATGTGAAAAGGGGTGCCGTAGTGCTCGACAATCGAGGCCAGGACGGGTGTCAGTCGATCTTCAAAATCTTTTGCGATAGGCATGTTATTTCAAGCTCTTGTGTAATGGATGGCGATCAGGCGCTCAGGCAAAAATGCCATGACCTCGATCAAAGTACGGAGCCGATGCGTTCCATCGCCTCTTGTACGTTTTCAAAACTGTTGAAGGCGCTGATGCGAATATAGCCTTCGCCGCACTTGCCAAAACCGGCACCCGGCGTGCACACCACTGCGGCTTCGTTGAGGAGCTTGTCGAAAAAGACCCATGAGTCGCTCTTGCCATCGATCCAGATGTAGGGTGAGTTATCGCCACCGATACAGGCATAACCCAGCGCCGTCATCTTTTCACGGATATATCTGGCGTTATTCAGATAGTAGGCAATCAGCTGCTTGACCTGCGCCTGTCCTGCCTGACTGTAGATGGCCGCGGCCGCGCGCTGAACCGGGTAGGAGACACCGTTGAACTTGGTGGTATGCCGACGATTCCACAGCCCATGCAAGGAAACGGCGTCGCCTGATTCGGTATGGGCCATGCACTCTTTGGGGACGATGGTATAGGCACAGCGGGTACCGGTGAAGCCTGCCGTCTTGGAGTAGCTACGGAACTCCACAGCCACTTCACGCGCCCCGTCTACCTCATAGATCGAGTGCGGCAGCGCGTCATCGGTGATAAAGGCCTCATAGGCCGCATCGAACAGGATCAGCGCCTTGTTGGCCTTGGCATAATCCACCCACTGCTTCAATTGCTCCTTGGTGGCGGTCGAACCGGTCGGGTTGTTGGGAAAGCACAGATAGATCAAGTCGACCGGTTGAGTTGGCAACGCGGGAATAAAACCGTTCTCCCGATTTCCGTCCAGATAGACCAGATTTTCATAGCGCCCGGTCTCTTTGTTCCAGTTACCGGAACGACCGGCCATCACATTGGTATCGACATAGACGGGATAGACGGGATCCGTCACGGCCACCTTGCAGTCAAGCGAGAAAATCTCTTGAAAATTGCCGGTGTCGCACTTGGCGCCATCGCTGACAAAGACCTCATCCGGCTGCACGTTGGCGCCGCGGGCCTGGAAATCGTATTTGGCGATTGCCTCGCGCAAGAAATCGTAGCCCTGCTCAGGGCCATAGCCGCGGAAGCTGCTGTCACTGGCCATCTCGTCGGTGGCGACATGCAGTGCCTTGATACAGGCATCGGGCAAGGCCCGGGTGACATCGCCAATACCCAGTTTGATCAATTTCTTGCCGGGATTGGCCTGCTGAAAGGCAGCGACCCGCTTGGCAATATCGGAAAACAGGTAAGAAGCCTGTAATTTCCGGTAATTCTCGTTAATCTTGATCATTCAGCACTCCAAGTAGACAGGGCCAGAATTTGGCACGGAAGGGCGCGTATATTATCAGGCCGCCTTTTCACACACCATCTGCTCTTCGCATGGACTTCATCAAGATTCGCGGCGCCCGCACGCACAATCTCAAGAACATCAACCTCGACCTGCCGCGCAACAAGCTGACGGTGATCACCGGGCTGTCCGGCTCCGGCAAGTCCTCGCTGGCCTTCGATACGCTCTATGCCGAGGGGCAGCGCCGTTATGTGGAATCGCTCTCGGCCTATGCCCGGCAGTTTCTCCAGTTGATGGAAAAGCCGGATGTCGACCTGATCGAAGGTCTGTCGCCGGCCATCTCCATCGAGCAGAAGGCCACCAGCCATAATCCGCGCTCCACGGTGGGTACCGTCACCGAGATTCACGACTACCTGCGCCTGCTCTACGCGCGCGCCGGCACGCCGCACTGCCCCGAGCATGGCGTGGCACTCGAAGCGAAAAGCGTGGCGCAGATGGTCGACCATGTGCTGGCGCTGCCCGAGGACACCAGGCTGATGATCCTCGCGCCCGTGGTGGCGAACCGCAAGGGCGAGCAACTCGACCTGTTCGCCGAACTCAAGGCGCAGGGCTTCGTGCGCCTGCGCGTGGATGGCAAGGTGCATGACATCGACGCCCTGCCGAAGCTGACGAAAAGCCAGAAGCACACCGTGGACGTCGTGGTCGACCGCCTCAAGGTGCGCGCCGATGCGCGGCAGCGGCTGGCCGAAAGTTTCGAGACCGCGCTGACGCATGCCGAAGGCCGTGCCATCGCGGTCGAGATGGATAACGAGAACACGCAACTGAGCGAGCACCTGTTTTCCGCAAAATTCGCCTGCCCGCAATGCGGCTACGCCCTGCAGGAACTCGAACCGCGCCTGTTCTCGTTCAACAACCCGATGGGCGCCTGCCCGGAATGCGATGGTCTCGGCCAGATCCAGTTCTTCGATCCGGCGCGTGTGGTCGCCTACCCGCATCTGTCGCTGGCCGCCGGTGCCATCAAGGGCTGGGACAAACGCAACCAGTTCTATTTCCAGATGATCGAATCGCTGGCCGCGCATTACGGCTTCGACACCGACACCGTGTTCGAGCAACTGCCGGAAGCCGTGCGTCAGGTCGTGCTGCACGGTTCGGGCCGTGAGCAGATCCGCTTCAAATATCTCAATGAGCGTGGTACGCGCGCCGAGAAGAGTCACAGTTTCGAGGGCATCATCCCCAGTCTGAAGCGCAGGTACACGGAAACCGACAGCGTGATGGTGCGCGAGGAACTTGCCAAATACCTCAACAACAAGCCCTGTCCCGAGTGTGGCGGCGCCCGCCTGCGACTTGAGGCGCGTCATGTGCTGATCGGCGGCAACAGTATTAGCCCCCCACGCTCGCAAGATCGGCTCGCTGCCCCCCCGTGGGGGGCGCATGCCGCCTTGGGGCGGCCCGGCGGCGGCATGAATATCACCGAGGTTAGCCATCTGTCATTGATCGAGTGCCGCGACTTTTTCAACCTCCTGCAAATGACCGGCCAGAAAGCGCAGGTGGCGGAGAAGATCGTCAAGGAAATCACCGCGCGCGTCACCTTCCTGATCAACGTCGGCCTCGACTACCTGTCGCTTGACCGCTCGGCTGAAACCCTCTCGGGCGGCGAGGCGCAGCGCATCCGGCTGGCTTCGCAGATCGGTTCCGGGCTGACCGGCGTCATGTATGTGCTCGACGAACCCAGCATCGGGCTGCACCAGCGCGACAACGCACGGCTGTTGCAGACGCTGGCCAAGCTGCGCGACATCGGCAACACCGTCATCGTGGTGGAGCACGACGAGGAAGCCATCGAATCCGCCGATTACGTCGTCGACATGGGGCCCGGTGCAGGCGAGCATGGCGGGCACGTCGTCGCCCAGGGACTGCCGGCCGAAGTGGCGAAGCATCCGGATTCGCTGACCGGCGCCTATCTGTCGGGCCGCAAGAGTATCGCCATACCGGTACGGCGCACGCCGCCCAATCCGGCGCGGAGCCTCAAGATTCTTGGCGCTACCGGCAATAACTTGAAAACCGTCGACCTCGATATATCGGTCGGCTTGTTCACCTGCATCACCGGTGTCTCGGGATCGGGCAAGAGCACGCTCATCAACGACACCCTCTACGCCGCTACCGCGCGGCATCTGTACGGCTCGACGCTGGAGCCGGCGGCGCACCAGGACATTCAGGGCCTCGAATTCTTCGACAAGGTCATCAACGTCGACCAGTCGCCGATCGGCCGCACGCCGCGTTCAAACCCGGCCACCTATACCGGCCTGCTGACGCCGATCCGCGATCTCTTCGCCGGCGTGCCGCAAGCCCGCGAGCGCGGCTACGGCCCCGGCCGCTTCAGTTTCAATGTCAAGGGCGGCCGCTGCGAGGCCTGTTCCGGCGACGGCATGATCAAGGTCGAGATGCACTTCCTGCCCGACATCTTCGTCCCCTGCGACGTCTGCCACGGCAAGCGCTACAACCGCGAAACGCTGGAAGTGCGCTACAAGGGCAAAACCATTTACGAAGTCCTGCAGATGACCGTCGAACAGGCGCACGAATTCTTCGCGGCCGTACCCGTCGTTGCGCGCAAGCTGCAAACCCTGATCGATGTCGGCCTCACCTATGTTCAGCTCGGCCAGTCGGCCACCACGCTGTCCGGCGGCGAAGCGCAGCGTGTCAAGCTGGCGCTGGAGCTGTCAAAACGGGACACCGGCCGCACCCTCTACATCCTGGACGAGCCGACCACCGGCCTGCACTTCGCCGACATCGAGATGCTGCTCAAGGTGCTGCACCGCCTGCGCGACCACGGCAACACCGTCATCGTCATCGAGCACAACCTCGACGTCATCAAGACGGCCGACTGGCTCGTCGACCTCGGCCCCGAAGGCGGCGACGGCGGCGGCCGCATCATTGCGACGGGCACGCCGGAAACTATCGCGCAAGAACAGGGCAGCTACACGGGGCGATACCTGAAGCCGATGCTGGCGAGATAGAATCTCCTGCGTTACGAAAAAAATCTGGGGGCAGGGGATGCCGGTTGTTTTCCGCTGGAAAGGCTGTAAGTCATAAGGGTATGGCATGAACACTTCGGCGACTGAACTCGGCTTCGACAACAACATGATGTGGCTCACATTGTCGGATGGCCGCAAACTTGGCGTGCCGCTAGCTTATTTTCCACGCTTGCTGGCCGCCACGCCAGAACAACGCGAACATCATGAATTCTCAGGTGGTGGCGCCGGCATCCATTGGGACGAACTGGATGAAGATATCAGCGTGCAAGGCCTGCTCATGGGGATAGGGGATCGCACGTGGGGCAATCGGATAGCTGCGTAAAAGTCGGCGCTGGCAGGACGGCGTCAGCCGGTTCCGCCGCCAACAGGGGGACGGCGCCATGATTCGCAACCATTCACCGATGTTACCCAGACCCAATTCCACATGCCATCCTCTCCCCTCGCCCGCTTGCGGGAGAGGGGCCGGGGGAGAGGGCAACGTTTTGCTCGAACGCGCCAAGTCACTGCGCACCAAACAGACCGATGCCGAACAGCGGCTGTGGCATTACCTGCGGGCGCACCGCTTTATGGGCATTAAATTCAAGCGGCAAAAGCCTGTTGGAAACTATATTGTTGATTTTGTATGTTTTGCGCCCAAGCTGGTTGTGGAAATTGACGGCGGGCAACATGCGGAACAGGTCGTTTATGATCGCAGACGTGATACCTATTTACAGAGTGAGGGTTTTACTGTCCTGCGTTTTTGGAATAACCAGATTTTGAATGAGACAGATGCTGTGCTGGAGTCAATTCGGCATACGGTAATTACCCTCTCCCCCGCCCCCTCTCCCGCCTGCGGGAGAGGGGAGAGTGGTGCATCTGCATAACCTCAGCCATCTATGTCAAGGTCACAATCAATGAAAGTCCTCATCACCGGCGCCGCCGGCTTTATCGGCATGCATGTCGCCCAGATTCTCCTGGCCCGTGGCGACACAGTGGTCGGCATCGACAACCTCAACGACTATTACGACGTCAATCTCAAGAAGGCTCGGCTGGCGCGCCTTGCCAAGTATCCCGGCTTCAAGCACGTGCTGCTCGATATCGCCGACCGTCCCGGCATGGCGGCGCTGTTCGAAAAAGAAAAGCCCAATCGTGTCCTCAACCTCGCCGCCCAGGCCGGGGTGCGCTATTCACTCGAAAACCCGCACGCCTACGTCGACAGCAACGTCGTCGGTTTCGTCAATGTGCTCGAAGGCTGCCGCCACAACGGCGTCCAGCACCTGGTCTATGCCAGCAGTTCCAGCGTCTATGGTGGCAACACCAGGATGCCGTTCTCCGAGCACGACAACATCGACCACCCGGTCAGCCTCTACGCCGCAACCAAAAAAGCCAACGAACTGATGGCCCACACCTACAGCCACCTGTTCAATCTGCCGACCACCGGCCTGCGCTACTTCACCGTGTATGGTCCCTGGGGCCGGCCCGACATGGCGCTGTTCCTCTTCACCCGCGCCATGCTCGAAGACCGTCCGATCGACATCTTCAACCACGGCAAGATGCGCCGCGACTTCACCTACATCGACGACATTGCCGAAGGCACGGTGCGCGTCATCGACCGCCCGGCCGCGGCGAACCCATCCTTCATCGTCGATACGCCGGACCCGGCCACCAGCTGGGCGCCCTACCGCGTCTTCAACATCGGCAACCAGAACTCCGTCGAGCTGATGGACTACATCGCCGCGCTCGAACAGGCGCTCGGCAAACCAGCGCAAAAGAACTTCCTGCCGATGCAGGCCGGCGACGTGCCGGCCACCTCGGCCGATACCGCCGAACTCGCCGCCCATACCGGCTTCGCCCCGGCGATGCCCGTGGAAGAGGGCGTGCGGCGCTTCGTCGCGTGGTATCGCGACTACTTCAAGCTCTGAGCCAGCATGCTGCCGCGCCGGATCGCCGCATTTCCCATCCTGGCCGCCGTTTTGCTGCTGTGGTCCGGCCTCGTCCGGGCGGCGGACGCGCCCGCGCTGCTGCTGGCCGAGCGCTATCAGGGCGGCATCGACGTTTCGCAATACTGGGTCAGCGAAAAACTCGATGGCGTGCGTGCCCACTGGGACGGCCGCCAACTGCGCTTTCGCAGCGGCAATCCTATCCCGGCACCGGCCTGGTTCATCGCCGCCTTGCCAGCGCATCCCCTCGACGGCGAACTGTGGCTCGGCCGGGGCAGCTTTGATCGTCTGTCCGGCATCGTGCGCCGCAATATTCCGGACGATGCCGAGTGGCGCCAGGTTCGCTACAAGGTGTTCGAACTGCCTGAAGCCGCCGGCACCTTCAGCGAAAGAATGAAGCAACTGCAAGCGCTCACTGTCGGCCGCGCGCACTGGCTGCAGCCGGTCGAGCAATTCCGCCTGGCCGATGCCAAGGCGCTGAAGAGAAAGCTCGACGAAGTCGTCAAGGGTGGCGGCGAAGGCCTCATGCTGCATCGGGCCGATGCCCAATACGAAACGGGCCGCTCCGCCGCCTTGCTCAAACTCACGCCGTGGCAAGACGCCGAAGCACGTGTCGTCGCCCATCTGCCCGGCAAGGGCAAATACGCCGGCATGCTCGGCGCCCTGCAGGTCCAAATGCCTGACGGCCGCCGGTTTGCGCTGGGCAGCGGATTTACCGACGCCGAACGGCGCAACCCGCCGCTCCTCGGCACGCAGGTGACCTACCGTTATCGCGAACTGACCCGCCACGGCATTCCCCGCTTTGCTAGGTTCCTGCGGGTGCGTGAGTCATTCTGAAAAGTGAGGTGCGTTGAAACCGTTGGTAGGTCTATCGTTTGATTTCATTGAGCAAATGGTACTTTGAATTAACCCGGCTCGGCCAGCCACTGCCCCGATTTCCCGCCGGCCTTTTCCAGCAGGCGAATTTTCTCGATCACCATGCCGCGATCGACGGCCTTGCACATGTCGTAGATGGTCAAGAGGCCCGCCGCGCAGGCGGTGAGCGCTTCCATCTCGATGCCGGTGCGGCCGAAGGTTTCCGCGGTGACGGTGCAGGTCACGCTGCAATTCGCCTCATCGAGGGAGAACTCGGCCGCAACGCGCGTCAATGCGATCGGGTGGCAGAGCGGAATCAGATCGGCGGTGCGCTTCGCTGCCTGGATGGCGGCGATGCGGGCGATGCCGAGCACGTCGCCTTTTTTGGCCGAGCCGGATTCGATCAGGGCGAAAGTGGCGGCTTGCATGCGGATCCGGCCGCTGGCGCGAGCGATGCGGGCGGTCTCGGCCTTGGCCCCGACATCGACCATGTGGGCCTGGCCGGTGGCATCGAAATGAGTCAGTTGAGCCCCCCCCGCAAACTCCGCATCGCGGAGTTCTCCCCCCAGGGGGCCAGGAAACTCTTGGGGCGGCCCGGCGTGTAATAAGCCTCCCCCCGCAAGCCTCGCTGTGCTCGGCTCTCCCCCCAGGGGGCCAGGAAACTCTTGGGGCGGCCCGGCGTGTTTCTGGCGTGATTTCTGTGACATCTTGTAAGCGTCCGGCGGAACTGAATTACGGAGCCGGTATCATAGTCGCATGAAATCATTCTTGTGGCTGCTATTGGTGGGTTTTCTCCTGTTGCCGGGCGCTTTGCTGCGTGCCGGTGGACTGCCCGATCTGGGCGAGTCGGATCGCGCGGGGTTGTCGCCGCAGGCCGAGCGGCGGCTGGGCGAGCAGATCATGCAGGAGATTCGCCGCGATCCTGCCTATCTGGACGATCCCGAGGTTGCCGGTTACGTCAGCCAGTTGGGGCAGCGGTTGGCCAGTCATGCCGAGGGTGCGCGTCCCTCCTTCGAGTTTTTTGTTGTCAAGGATTCGATGCTGAATGCATTTGCCCTGCCGGGCGGCTACATCGGCGTGCATACCGGGCTGATTCTGGCGGCGCGCACCGAATCCGAATTGGCCGGCGTGCTGGCGCACGAAATTGCCCACGTCACGCAAAGTCATCTGGCACGCCTGTTTGGCCAGCAAAGCCAGGCGCAGATGGCGGTTTTGTTGTCGATGGCCGTGGCGATTCTGGCGGCGCGCAGCAATCCGGATGTGGCGATTGGTGCCGCGCTGTCCGGCCAGGCGGCGGGCATTCAGCAGCAACTGAATTTCTCGCGCGATTTCGAGCGCGAGGCCGACCGGCTTGGTCTGAACATGCTGGAACAGGCGGGTTACGACACGCGCGGCATGGCGAGCTTTTTCGAGCGCATGTTGCAGTTTGGCCGACTCTACGAAAACAATGCCCCGGGTTATCTGCGCACCCATCCGCTGACCACCGAGCGCATCACCGACATAGAAAACCGCATCGCCCTGCGACCGTACAAGCAGGTGCCCGACAGCGTTGATTTTGGTCTGGTGCGCGCCAAGCTGAAGGCGCAGGACGGCACGCCCTCTGATGCCGTGGCCGATTTCGCCACTCAGTTGAAATCGGGAAAATATGGTCGCGAAACGGACGCACGCTTCGGCTACGCCCATGCCCTGTTGCGCGACAACAAGCTTGCCGAGGCCGAGAACGAGGTCGCGGCGGTGCGGCGTCTGAAGCTCGAGTCGCCTCTGCTCGAAGGCCTGGCGGCGCAGTTGCGGCTGAAACGCAAGGATGCCGCCGGTGCCTTCCAGATACTGCAAAAGGCGGTAGAGCGCTATCCGCACGCACGGGCATTGACCTATGCCCTGATCGAAGCGAAAGTCGGCGCCGGCGGGACGGCAGGCGCCGCGGAAGCGGTGGTGCTGACGCGCAGGGAATTGCAGCTCACCCCCGGTGACGCGCGTCTGCACGCGTTGCAGGCCAAGGCCTATGCCGCGCTGGGTAACCGTCTGCACCAGCATCGTGCCCAGGCTGAAGCCTATCTGGCCGAGTCCCAGCTCGATGCGGCGATCCTGCAACTCGATCTCGCGCGTCAGGCCGGCGATGGGGATTTTTACGAGAAGTCGGAGGTCGATGCGCGCCTGCGGGAATTGCGGCAGCGCAAGCTGGAGGAAATGCGGGGAATGCGCCGCCGCTAGGCCGCCGTTAGACTTGCTGCCGGCTGCGGCGGGGATGCCGCAGCCGGTGGCTCTTACGCCTTGCTTATGCTCTGGTAGTACCCCGAGAGAATTTTTGCAACTTCCGGGCGGGAAAACTCGGGCGGCGGCGCTTCGCCACGACTGAGCATCTCGCGGACCTTGGTGCCGGACAGCGTGATGAAGTCTTCCTTGGTGTGGTTGGGTGCCTCGCGCATCATCACCACCTTGCCGAGTTTCTTCGACCAGGCGGTATTGTCTGCCATGAACATTTCGATCAACAGCGCGCCCTTGGGCACCTCGTCAAAAATGCTTTGCGCGTCGAAGGGACCGTAGTAGTCGCCGACGCCCGCATGGTCGCGGCCAATGATGAAGTGCGTGGCGCCCATGTTCTGGCGGAACAGGGCATGCAGCACCGCCTCGCGCGGTCCGGCATACAGCATGTCGAAGCCATAACCGGTCACCATCGCGCTGTTGGGTTTGAAGTACAGCTCGACCATCTTGCGGATGCAGGCATCGCGCACCGGCGCGGGGATATCCCCTTCCTTCAGTTTGCCAAGCAACATGTGGATGACCAGGCCATCGGCGCCCAAACGATCCATGGCCATGTGGCAGAGTTCTTCGTGCGCGCGGTGCATCGGGTTCCGGGTTTGGAACGCGACCACCTTGTTCCAGCCGCGCTCGGCGATTTCGTTGCGGATCTCGACCGCGGTGCGGAAGGTATCCGGGAATTCGCTCTGGAAATAGCTGAAGCTCAATACCTTGATCGGGCCGGAAACGGCGTAGCGACCAGCGGAGTTGAATGCCGCCACGCCGGGATGTGCCGGATCTGTCGTGCGATAGACTTTCTCGGTCATGAGGCGCATCTGGTCCTCGCTGACTTCCTCGATCGCTTGTACGTCCATGACGGCCAGGACCGGGTTCCCCTCGACATTGGGGTCGCGGAGCGCAATCCGCTTGTGGCCTTTGATGGCGCTGATGTCGCTGGTGAGATTCAAGACGGGCACCGGAAAGAAGAGGCCGCCGGGGGTCTTCATGTGTTCCGCGGCACCCAGGGCATCGGCCAGATTCATGTAGCCGGTCAGCGGGTTGAAGTAACCTGACCCCATCATCACCGCGTTGGCGGCGGCGGCTGAGGAGAGCATCATCGAAGGCAGCGACGCAGCTTCATGTGTCAGCGCCCGATGCTGAACGTCGTCATACACGAACAGCGGGTTGAGTTGATCGGAACCGTGTGGCTTTATCACTGTTGATTCTCCTGTTAATGATTGGTTTTAGAGCCCGCAAAATACAATAAGCCCAATGGCGCTTCTATCAAATATACTTTTCGAGCTGTGTCAATGACTAATTGTTGATGTCGAGGACAAAGTAGTGCGGAAAAGCCGGCTGTTTGATGTAGGTCAATCATTCCGAAAAAACAATTGGCGTGGCTTATTCACCAATCAAAAATCGGGATTATCCTGCCCCTTTTAAGGTGGTAGCCTCCACGCGTTTCATGATGAATTTGAAGGCTCTGTGCCCCGCCGGAAGCGGATTCGCGATACGCCCCGGCCAAGGTAGGACACGGAAGTCAAATGGACCGCTGGTACTTAACTTAGACAGCGGATTGTTAGCTAGCAAGGAGAAGAGGTAATGCCAACATTTGTTCGTACCGAGAAGTGCGACGGCTGCAAGGGTCAGGACAAGACCGCCTGCATGTACATCTGCCCGCACGATCTGATGAAGCTTGACAAAGATGGTTCTGAAACCGGCCACGCAATGAAGGCCTTCAACCAGGAACCGGAGCAGTGCTGGGAGTGCTATTCCTGCGTCAAAATCTGCCCGCAGGGCGCCATCGAATGCCGCCACTATGCTGACGTCGTGCCGCTGGGCGGCTCGGTGCAGCCGATGCGCGGTTCCGACTCCATCATGTGGACCATCAAGTTCCGCAATGGCGTGGTGAAGCGTTTCAAGTTCCCGATCCGCACCACAGCCGAGGGCTCGATCGATCCGTTCGGTGGCAAGCCCATGCCGAAACTGGCCGACATCGGCACAACCGGGACGTTCACCCTCGACACGATGGGTGGTTATCGTTCAGGCAAGCCGGAAGAACTGATCCGTCGCAAGTAATCTTTTAGAGGAACCGAAAAATGGCTGGAACATTTGAAAAACCCGAAGTAGTCCAGGAAGAACTGGACATTCTGCTGATCGGCGGCGGCATGGCCTGCTGCGGTACGGCATACGAAGTGATGCGCTGGGCCGAGGCCGTCAAGGCCGAGACAGGCAAGGACCTGAAGATCAAGATGGTTGACAAGGCTGCGGTGGATCGTTCGGGCGCTGTTGCCCAGGGCCTTTCCGCAATCAACACCTACATCGGCGACAAGCAGGATCCCGCTGACTACACCCGCATGATCTCGAACGACCTGATGGGCATCACGCGCGACGACCTGGCCTATGATGTCGGCCGCAACGTCGATGACTCCGTGCACCTGTTCGAAGAGTGGGGCCTGCCGATCTGGAAGGTTGACGCTGCTGGTGTTCGCCACGACGGCGCCGACGCCATCAAGGAAGGCATCCCCTCGCTGAAGGACGGCGGTCAGCCGGTCCGTTCGGGCAAGTGGCAGATCATGATCAACGGCGAATCCTACAAGTGGATCGTTGCTGAAGCCGCCAAAAAGGCCCTCGGCCTCGACCGCATCCAGGAGCGCGTCTTTATCGTTCATCTGATCAACGACAAGAACGATCCGAGCCGCATCGCTGGCGCTGCCGGTTTCTCCGTGCGCGACAACACGATCTATATCTACAAAGCCAAGGCCGTCATGCTGGCTGCCGGTGGTTGCGTCAACCTGTTCCGTCCCCGCTCCGTCGGCGAAGGTCAGGGCCGTGCCTGGTACCCGGTGTGGAACGCTGGTTCGACCTACGCGATGGCCGCCGAAGCCGGTGCCGAGCTGACCATGATGGAAAACCGCTTCGTGCCCGCCCGCTTCAAGGACGGTTACGGCCCGGTCGGTGCCTGGTTCCTGCTGTTCAAGGCGCGTGCCGCCAACGGTTATGGCGAAGACTACATGACCAAGAACAAGGAACTGCTGAACGACTATCCTCCCTACGGCAAAGCAAACGTTCCCGCTGCATGTCTGCGGAACCACCTGATGCTGAAGGAAATGAAGGAAGGCCGCGGCCCGATCATGATGGATACGGTCTCTGCCCTTGCCAAACTGCGCGAGACGCTGACGCCGAAAGAAGTCAAGCACCTCGAAGCCGAAGCCTGGGAAGACTTCCTTGACATGTCCGTCGGCCAGTGCGGTATGTGGGTTGGCGAGAACATCGAGCCGGAGAAGAAGAACTCCGAACTGATGCCGACCGAGCCCTACCTGCTGGGTTCGCACTCCGGTTGCTGCGGTATCTGGGCGTCCGGCCCGACCGACCTCGGCGCACCGACCACCGAAGAGTACGAAGTGCCGGCCCACCTGCCGAAAGGCTGGAGCTGGGGCTATCGCTCGATGACTACCGTGAATGGTCTGTTCACTGCCGGTGACGGCGTGGGCGCTTCCGGTCACAAGTTCTCTTCCGGTTCGCATGCCGAAGGCCGTCTGGCTGGCAAGGCAATGGTCAAGTACTGCCTCGACAATGCCGACTTCAAGCCCGAGCTTGACGAGACTGCCGAAGATATCGCCAACGCGATCTGGAAGCCGGTTCGCACCTTCCTCGAGTTCAAGGACTATTCAACTGCCATCGACGTTAACCCCAACTACATCACGCCCAAGATGCTGCAGTTCCGTCTGCAGAAGATCATGGACGAGTATGTTGCCGGTGTTGCCACGTATTACAACACCAACGACAAGTTGTTGGCCATGGCCGAAGAGAAGCTCGAGATGCTGAAGGAAGACGCCCAGAAGATGCGTGCCAAGGACCTGCACGAACTGCTGCGCGCCTGGGAAAACTACCATCGCATCCTGACCGCCGAAGCACACATGCAGCACATCATGTTCCGCCAGGAAAGCCGTTACCCCGGCTTCTACTATCGCACCGATAAGAACTTTATCGACGAAGAGAACTGGCATTGCTTCGTGAACTCGATCTATGACAAGAAGACCCACAAGTGGACCTGCTTCAAGCGCAAGCACGTCGACCTGGTCGACAAGACCAAGTTGTTCGCGCACTAAGCAAAGTATCATAGGTAACATGTAGCATTCAGGCCGGTAGCCTTTGGGCTGCCGGCCTGTTTTCATTGGAAGATTGCAAACCATAGTCGCTGAAAGGTTTTATATGTCAAAGCCCGATGTTCCTTTCCCCCAGAGTCCCGTCGTCCCGAAATTGATCGAGGCCGATCACGTCATTCAGTTTTCCTGCCACAAGGGAATCGGCTGCTGGAACGCGTGTTGCGCCAACATCGACATATCGCTGACGCCCTACGACATCCTCCGTTTGAAGAAGCGCCTGGGAATGACTTCCACAAAGTTTCTCCAGGATTACACCGTCCCCCATGAAATGGAAAAAGAGGGCATCGCCGGCGTGAAATTCCGCTCGGTCGAAGGGGGCACGGCTTGTCGTTTCATGACGCCGGAAGGTTGTGCCGTCTATGAAGACCGCCCCACGGCATGTCGTTACTATCCGGTGGCGCTGTTGTCGATGCGCAACCAGGACGAATTCGTCGATCGCAATGCTTACGCCATGGTCAAGGAAGATCATTGCAAGGGGCACGAGGTCGATCGCCGTCTCACCATCGCCGACTATCGCAAGGAGCAGGGCGTCGAGGAATACGACGAACTGGCACGCGGCTGGCGCCAGTTGATCCTGAAGAAGAAGTCCGCCGGTCCCGCGATCGGCGCACCATCGATCAAGAGCCGACAACTCTTCTTCATGGCTTGCTATGACATCGATACCTTCCGTGCGCTGGTTCAGAGCGAGGCATTTAAAGAATTATTTACGCTGGCCGAAGATGAGTGGTCGCGCATCCTGAGCGATGACGTCGAGCTGATGCAATTCGGCTTCCGTTACCTCAAGCAGGTGCTGTTCGGCGAGAACACCATTCCCCTCAACGAAGCCACCGCCAAGGAGCGTCTCGAAAAATGGCGTAATCGCACGGCCGAACTCGAGCGCGAGGCTGCCGAAAAGCGCGCCAGGTACGAAGCCGACATGATGGCGGAAGGGATTGACGAAGACGCTTCCGGACTCGCCTACTGCGCTGACGAGAAAGGCGGCTGCGGCAAGGATTAAGTTCCCGCTGCGGACCGTTCAAGGGCAGGTGCCCGCATTCAGCCTGGGGCCACGCAGGTTTGGCCGGACACCTGTCAGCAAATTCCCGTAATGGGCAGAAGGGACAGCCCGATTCATGATGAAGCCACTCGAACAGATCACACCGCAACTCGCCAGCCTCGGCGCAGAGCCTTACTACCAGCCGGTCGGCGATGAAGTGGCGCTGTTCGATGCGGCGGCCAGAAAATGCTTGCCGGTACTGCTGAAAGGCCCGACCGGCTGCGGCAAGACACGCTTTGTCGAGTACATGGCGTGGAAATTGCGGCGCCCGCTGGTCACAGTGGCCTGCCATGACGATCTGACCACGGCTGATCTGGTCGGTCGCTACCTGATTGTCGGCGACGATACCGTCTGGCTGGACGGACCATTGACCGCCGCAGTGCGCGCCGGGGCGATCTGCTATCTCGATGAAATCGTCGAGGCGCGCAAGGACACCACGGTGGTCATCCACCCGCTGGCCGATACCCGTCGCGCGCTGGCGGTGGATAAGCGCGGCGAACTGGTGGCCGCACCGCCGGAGTTCATGCTGGTGATTTCCTACAATCCCGGCTACCAGAGTGTGCTCAAGGAAATCAAGCCGAGCACGCGCCAACGTTTTGTCGCACTCGAATTCGACTACCCGGGCGCCGAGGTCGAGGCGCGCATTGTCGCCACCGAGGGTGGCATCGATCCCGAACTGGCCCGGAAACTTGTCAAGCTCGGCGAGCTGACCCGCAATCTCAAGGGTGCCGGCCTCGATGAAGGCGCCAGTACCCGTCTCCTGATCCACGCCGCGCAGTTGATTGACGCCGGCATGGCGCCGGCAGCGGCCAGTACTGCGGCGGTGGCGCGGGCACTCACCGACGATCCGGAAATGACGCAGACGCTCGACGACTTGGTGCGAGCGGTTTTCTAGCCATGGAAACACCCGCCCCCCTTTGTGCGCCGCTGGCGCATCCCTCGCTTTGCTCGGGACCGCTGCTGCGCAGCGTCCTGTGGCCTGCGGCCTGGTGCCCCCCTCGCTGGGGGTTCCGGTTTACTCGTTGCGCCAGATTATTACGGGGCGCTTCGTGTTGATTCATGTGCGGGTTGCGCCTGGCGGCGCGTGCTGCTTTTCCTTGGGGCGGCCCGGCGGAAAAGCTGCTGTTTTTCACGTTAACTTGGAGCCGCGCCAGCGGCGAACCCCCGTCACCTCTCCGCGCGGAGAGGACGGGAGGGGCGGGTTGTAGTGTCGGAGCGTCGCCTCTTCGAACACGAGATCGAAGAGCGCCTGGATGAGTTGCTCTTCGCCTCGTCCGCGCATCGCAAAAGCGATACCCTGGCAGTCGAGCTAGAAGCGCTGCCACGAGACCAGCAGGAACTCGTCATGCGCTGGGCGGGCGTGGCCGCGCAAACTTATGCCGAAATCGGTCATATGATTGCCACGCTGGCACCTCAGG
This sequence comes from Rhodocyclaceae bacterium UBA2271, assembly GCA_002347405.1. Lineage (GTDB taxonomy): Bacteria > Pseudomonadota > Gammaproteobacteria > Burkholderiales > Rhodocyclaceae > Sulfuricystis. Next base: position 19,389 of record DDXB01000032.1, read on the forward strand.
CGCTGGCGCGGATGGATCCGGCGGGATTCGAAGCCTGGGTCATCACGGCGCTGGACGCCTACGACCGCGAAGGCTTGCGTCAGGCAATGGAATCCCTGCGCGATCTGGACGGTTTCATCGCGGTGCGCGAAGGGCGTCGTTCCGTCCGCCTCACCGAAGTTGAACAGCGGCTGGCCCGATTTGTCCAAGGGCTTTCTGGCAGGCCGCTTGCGTTGAAAGCAGGCGCTTACCCCTGGACCGATACCGAGACGATTTATCTGCCGGATTCCATCGCGTTTTGCCCTGCCGTAGAAGGTAACCGTCTGCTTTACACCGGGCTGGCGGTGCAGATGTGGGCGCAGACGCGCTATGGCACTTTCAATGTGGACCTTGAGGCCGAACTCGCCCGCTGGCCCGACCGCGAGACGGCACTGAGCTGGCTGGCAGTGCTGGAAGCCGTGCGGCTGGAAGCCTGCATCCGGCGCGACCTGCCCGGGCTTGGGGCAATGCTGCGTGGCTTGCATGACAGTTGGCCTGACGAACTTCACGCCGCACTGGGCGAACTGCAAGCGCCGCATGCCGATGTCGGCGTGACGCTGGTCTGGCTCGCCCGTTTCATGGGACAGGACGCCGTCCCGCCAGCGCCGACTTTCATCCCCCGCCTCAATCCGGCGGCGGCGGCGCGGGCGCGGGCTGAACGCATCGGACGCGAGACCGAAGTCCTGCGCCGTGCGCTCGGCGCGCTCAAGGGAACGGCGGGCAGAAAGCCAGCAGCGCCAGCAGAATTTGCCGCGCAACTGAAAACGGAAACGGGCGAAATCGAGATCCAGCTGGATGGCGAGGCCGTGACCCTGCCACCCGATGCCCGGGCCGCTGCCCAGTCGCTGTTGCAGGATCTGGGTGAATTGCCGCCCGAAGCGCTGACACCGGCTGGCGATGGCGGCTGGCAACCGACCGGTCAGGATCTCGGCCTGCCCGAACAAGTCAGCAACCGCGCGGCGGATTTTCGCTACGATGAGTGGGACTATCACCGCAATGCCTATCGCCGCAAGTGGTGCCATGTCTATGTGAACGAGCTGAAGCCGGGGGATGGGCAGTTCGTGCGCGACGCGAAAGCACGCTTTGCCCCGCATATCCAGCAGATCAAGCGCCGTTTCGAAGCGGTGCGTGGCGAGGACCGCATCCTCGGGCGCCAGCAGGATGGCGATGAAATCGATATCGATGCGCTGGTCGAGGCGGTGAACGACCGGCGCTGTGGCGCCGAGCCCTCGCCACGCCTGTTCTGCCGGCGGGTGCGCAATGAACGCAGTCTGGCGGCGATGTTCATGATCGACATGAGCGGCTCGACCAAGGGCTGGGTCAATGACGCCGAGCGCGAGGCGCTGGTCATGCTGTGCGAGGCGCTCGAAAAACTGGGTGACGCCTATGCGATCTACGGCTTCAGCGGCTGGACCCGCACGCGCTGCGACATTTATCGCATCAAGTCTTTTGCCGATCCTTACGATGACGCGGTGCGCGCCCGCATCGACGCCATCGAAGCCAAGGATTACACCCGCATGGGTGTAGCGATTCGCCATTTGAGTCATCTGCTGTCAAAAGAACCCGCGCGCCACAAGCTCCTGGTGACCCTCTCCGATGGTCGTCCGGATGATTTTGGTGACGAATATCGCGGCCAGTATGGCATCGAAGATACCCGTCGCGCGCTGCAGGAAGCCCGCGAGCAGGGCATCCGCAGCTATTGCATCACCATCGATCGGCATGGCGCGGACTACCTGCGCCACATGGTCGGCCCGGCCAGCTATACGGTGCTCGACGACGCGAAAAAGCTGCCGCTGAAGGTGGCGGACATCTATCGCAAGCTGACCGCTTGATCAAAGCCAGCCCCTGAACAACATTAGTGTTGTTAATGCATTCATAAGCAGATATTAGTTGAATGTTCTGTAAGGCTATTTATAATCCATACCAAACAAGTCAAGTACTACCCCCGACCCCAACACCCCGCACACCCCCAATCCTTCAGAGAGGACAAAAAATGATCAACGTAAATGGCAAGGACATCGAAACCGATGCGCAAGGCTATCTGGCCAACCTGGAAGACTGGTCGGAAGATGTAGCGAATTATCTTTCCAGCGAGGATCAGTTGCCGCTGCAGGAAAAGCACTGGCTGGTCATCAACTGGATCCGCGATTATTACGCCGAAACCGGTACTGCACCCAACCTGCGCCTGATCACCAAGCTGCTCCCCAACGATCTGGGCGAAGAATATGGCGACAAGAAATACCTGTTCGACCTGTTCCCCTACGGCCCGGCGAAACAGGCCTGCCGCTACGCGGGCATGCCCAAGCCGACCGGCTGCGTTTAAGCTGTTGCCCGCTTGATGAGAAATGCCCCGCGAGGGGCATTTCTCTTGTGCGCCCGGCACGGGCGCAC
>DDXB01000003.1 GCA_002347405.1 Rhodocyclaceae bacterium UBA2271
GCCGCAATCATTGTGCCGATGGCAAGCGCCAAAGCGTATTTCATTTTCAGGCCAAGGAATTTCATGTTGAGTCACCATGTTTGGATTGCACGAACGTGCTGTCGATGGTCAAGCGTAACCATTGCGGAATCGCCCGTCTGTGCGATGTCGAACATTGATATGGGATGACGGCAGGCTAGCCGGACCGGCCCAAGCGCTGCAGGATGAGCGCACGCGTTTCAGTTACCGTAGCGGCAAAGGGGCTGCCTGCGCGAGGCATGGCCTGTTCGATGAGCATCAGCGCCTCGTCATTGCGCCCCAGATCCGAGACCACTTGGGCGAGATTGTTCAGCACAGGGATCGAATCCGGCTGGCGCGCGGCGGCGCGGCGCAGGACAACTTCCGCTTCCGGCAGCGCCCCCAGCGCGTAATGGCGGTTAGCCAGGCCGATGCTCGCCAACACATTGCCAGGCCAGCGCTCGAGGAATCTCGAATACGCCAAAAGTATGGCTTCGGGCTCACCAACACGTTCCATGGCCAGGAGCGCGGCCAGGTAGTCCGGCTCGCTGGCGGTTGCCGGAATGCGACTGGGCGGCAGGGTAACCATCGCCCAGTAATCGCTCTTTTTCCAGGTGTACTCGAAAATGGTGAATGGGATGGCCAGTCGCCTGGTCTCGCCAGAGCGCAGGTACAACTCGCCCGCCGGGTAATTGAAGCCGACAACGACCGCATAGTGCCAGTCGGTCACCGGCCCGACGCCGATATCCTGCAGCACGATGACCGGATTGCCCTTGGCTACCTCCTGCAGCAGGGCATCGAAGCGCGGTGCGAGCTGGTATGAAATGATGCTGTAGCGGCGCGGCGCGGCGAGCATTTCGACCTGCAGGCTGCCTTGCCGTCCGGGTAGGTAAACCAGTTTGACGAGCTCTTCCGGACTGACGTGTGCGCCCGCATGAACCAGGGTCGTCGCCAACGCAGCGGGCCCGCACTGATAAGCCTGCTGCGGGAAAAACGGCACTTCGGTGTTTTCGGTCTGGACGGCAACACCCGCCGGCCACGTATCACGTAGCCCCATCGTCTGCGGCACAAGCGACGCACAGCCGCTCAAGGCCGCGAAAAGCAGAAATAAACCCGCGGTGAAGCGGGTGCGCCGGCCCCAGGCAAGCAGTTCCGAACTCATGGCTATCCGGATGATCAGTGCAAGTTGCAGCGTGCCTGGCGCGACATCTCCCTAGCGGCGGAACGCGAAGTACCAGATGAAGAACACAACCAGTACGAGTGCAACGATGCCATCGCCACCAACAGGTACCGCATTGATCTGCCCGGCCAGGGTGCCGACTTCAGCATCGGTCATCGCCGCAACGCGGTCGCTGGCATTCTGCACGTCCAGACCCAGGGCCTGAAACTCGCTTACGGTCTGTGAGCGGTTCAGGTAGTTCAATACGAGAGCGCGATCAACCTGTGCAGTTGCCGCGGCATTAACCTGATCGGTCCCGATCATGCTTGCATGCCCGGTCTGGAATGGCAGCGTTATCACCGCAATGGTTAGGAAGCGGCAAACCATCTTTTTGAATGCAGAACTCATGTCTATCTCCTTTGGTAAATCGGATCTGTGTCGCCCTTGCGTCGGAAAGCTGCCTGGACGTGACCGCAACTATGGCCCCGTGTTGCAGCACGGTCTGTGCGCTAACGCGCATAGCATTGGCGGTACGTCCTTGAGGCTTGGCCGGCATCGCCATACAACAGGCGCCGTCTTGCCAGCGCCGACTTTTGTCGACACGCGGTGCAACGATCACTTTTTCTCGTCGCCCTTTGCCGTATCCTGGATTTTTTCACCGGCCTTCTCGATCTGCTGTCCGGCCTTCTCGATTGTTTGGTCGACACTCTTGCCGGCCCGCTCAGCCGGGCCTTCCTTCTGGCAGCCGGAAAGGGCAACAAGCAACGCGCTCATCATCAAGGCGGCACTGATGGTTATATTTGGCTTCATTGTTTTATCTCCTGAATCAAAGTTACAAGCACGAGCCATGCACCTGCCAGGCAGGCCAGGCGCATCGCACCGCAATCGTCATTTGCCGACTTCGTGACCGATGACGCCGCCAACAGCAGCACCGCCAACGGTTCCAACCGCGCTGCCGCCTGTCAGAACGGCACCGCCGACGGCACCGACTCCCGCGCCGATGGCGGTATTTTTTTCCTGCTGCGTCATGCCAGCACAACCCACCAGACCAACCAGCATTACTGCGGTAACTGCACTGAGTGCGAATCTTTGTGTCGTTTTCATGGGATTACCTCTGTCAAAAATAGGGTGTAACGGGTTTAGTTACCATTCAAGTGCGACCTCCGGGCATCCTCGCGAATGCCGGGAGAAGCGCTTATCTGGCGGGCTGGGTACCCACCACTTCGATATCGACGCGACGATCCGGTTGCAGACAGGCGATTACCTTGGCGCTCTTGGCGCCGCGGCAGTCATCGGCCTTCGTGACAGGCTGCGTCTCACCCTTGCCTGCGGTTTGGATGCGATTCGCGTCGATGCCTTTGCTCAGCAGATAGGTCTTGACCGCTGCTGCACGCTGCTCGGAAAGTTTCTGGTTGTAGCTGTCCGAACCAAAGCGGTCAGCATGACCGACCACCGTGATCACTTCTGGATCGATATCCTTGCTCTTGCTGACGAAATCATCCAGCGCCTCGCGTCCGGCGGGACGCAATACCGCTTTGTCGAAGTCAAAAAGCGTATCGGCATTGAGTTGCACGCGCTGGGCTGCCGGCTTTGGTGCCGGACTCGGCGTTACAGCAGCCATCTGCATCGGAGCCGGATCAGCCGCCAGTGGCGATTTTTTCACCAGGTCGGGATCGCATTCTTCGATCGCCAGCGCCGGCGTCCAGTAACCGGTGCGCCAGCACAGACCGGTGCCACTCTTGGCAACCTCGCCACGCTGATCAACGACGTATCCTTGTTTCGACGTATTGGTTTGCGCCGTCGCCGCGCCCGCGACAAGGCCCAGTGCCAGTGCACACGATACAGCCAAAGCCATATGCTTCTTGGTCAATGCATAAGTCATGATATTTTCCGATCTATGGGAGGTACGTCAGTTGCGGCCTGCGGACAGTGATTGGCCAGTGACGTCATCATTCCCCAAATCCGGAATTCCCTCTGTGCGCTAGCGCGCATTGCCCGTAGTTAGTGCAACCGCCATGGCTGCGCCGTCCGGCTCGCGCGCGGTCGTGTCACGCAGACCGATGAGGGTTTCGCATAACCGGGCGGCGGCATGCCGGCTGCGGACACAGGCGACCCGCGCGCTCCACCGCACTTCCTGCGGGACATTTCATACCCGCTACGGGACACGCCGTACCCCATGCGGAGCACGCCGTCCCGCCAGCGCCGACTTTCGAAGTCAGCGCCGCATCTGGATTTCGTCGATGTACCCGATCATCCCGGTGCGGATGCTGGCGGCATTGCCTTCGTCGGTGTCGATGTGCATGGCAAGGCGGAAATTCGGATTAACCCGCACCACCACATCGCCGTAGATCAGTTCGCGGTCGCCTTCGATGCGCACGCGCACCACATAACGGTCGCGCAGGCCGCGACGCATCGCATCCTCGGGCGACATGTGGATGTGACGCTGGGCGCAGATCACGCCCTGCGCAATAGTGGCGGAGCCGTAGTTGCCTTCGAGCGTAAGTCCAGGTGTGTTGGCGAGGTCGCCGGATTCGCGGATTGGCGGCTGGATGCCGAGCTTGAACTGCTCGGTCATGGCGATTTCGACCTGGGTTTCCTTGCGCGTCGGGCCGAGCACGCGCACGTTGTCGATCCGGCCCTTGGGGCCGATCAGGTGCACTTTTTCGGCGCAGGCGTACTGGCCCGGCTGCGACAGTTCGTGCGCCGGAGTCAGTTGATGGCCGGGACCGAACAGCTTGTCGACATCGGCCTGCGCCAGATGCACGTGGTGTGCGGAGATTTCGATGGGAATCGGCTCGTCGGCTTCGGCAGCGACACCGCGCACGATCTGGCTGCGCTCGGTGGCGCGCAGCGCCTCCCAGGCCACCAGCCGTTCGTCGTTGCTGGTGATGACGATGATCGTGACCCGCGAATCCTCGCTGGAGATCACCGCATGCGAAGCCACCGGCCCGAGGGTACGATTCCTTTCCTCGTCGAGCTTGATGCCGATGAATTCGAGGCCCTGGCAGGCCAGGCTCCTGACGGCGGCACTGGTCTCGCCGATGCGGCCGGTAAAGGCCAGCACGTCGATGCCACCCATCGCGGCAACATAGGCGCCGATGGTCTTGCGGATCTGGTAGGCATAGGCGCGGTGCGCCAGCAATGCCCGATGGTGCCCGTCGCTGGCGGCCTGCTCGATCTCGCGAATATCGCCGGAAATGCCGGAAATGCCCTTCAGGCCGCTTTCCGCATTGATCAGTTGCGAGATTTCCGCGGGCGACATCTTGTAGTGTTCCATCAGGTGGATCAGCACCGCCGGGTCGAGGTTGCCGGCGCGATTCGACATGATGAGCCCCTCGGAGGGCGTCAGACCCATCGTCGTATCCACCGAGCGGCCATGGTCGATGGCGCACATCGACGAACCGATGCCCAGATGGCATGAGACGATTTCCAGTTCCGACAGGGGCCGCCGGGTCACCTCCGCCGACTTGAGCGAGACATAGCGGTGCGAGGTGCCGTGAAAGCCGTAGCGGCGGATGCCGTCTTTCTTGTAATAGTCATAGGGCAGGCCGTACATGTAGGCGTAGGTCGGCAGGGTCTGGTGGAAGGCCGTGTCGAACACGGCGATGTGCGGCACGGCGGGCAGATACTTCATCGCCACCCTGATCCCCTCGAGGTTCGCCGGGTTGTGATACGGCGCAAATACCGCCAGGTCCTCGATGTCCTTCATCACCTCGGGCGTGATCAGCGTCGAGCTGTAATACTTGCTGCCGCCATGCACGACGCGGTGACCCACCACCACGACCTCCTGCGGCATGAAGGCAAAGCGCCCGCTGAGGGTGCCGATCTCGTCAAAAATCACCTTGAACAGGTCGGCCAGTTCGAAGTGCGGCCGGCTGCGCTCGATCACTGCGCCGCCCGCATTGAGGCACACCCCCACCACGTCGCGGTCGATGTTCTGGAAAATGCCGTGCACGGCGAGGCTCTCGTCCTCGGTGTCATAGATGCCGAAGCGGATCTGCGCGCGGCCGATGTTGAGCGCGAGCACGCGACCCGGCGTTTCGGACTTGAGGCTCAGTGCATAAGGGTCGGCAGCGGTCGCCACGGCGCGCGAATACACATGGCTGCTGGAGAGATCGAGCGCGTTGGCTTTGACACGCCCCGCCAGCAGGCGCGAAAGGAACATCACGGCCTTGGGGCTGGTGACGATGTCGCGGTTGAAGACGGCCTGCGGAATGACCAGCACAAAGCAGCGGTTGGCAGCGATGATGTCGGTTTCCGTCGGCTCGCCGGTCAGCAAGGATAGTTCGCCAAAGACATCGCCATCATCCAAAGCATCGATGACAACTCGCTCGCCGGTCGGCGCGGCCACCGACACATCGGCATGTCCCGACAACATTACCCCGCAAAACTGTCCAAGTTCCCCGCAGGAAACGATCGCCTCCTTGCCCTCAAAGGTGCGCACTTCACTGTCAGACAGGATTGCATCGAGCTTTTCCGGAGCGAAGCCGTCGAACAGGCGTACCTTATCCATCAGGAACTGCTTGATTTCACTGGAGGTCATGATATATCTCTTGAAAACCCGGCTTCGAATGGATGAACGCCAAAGCGGCATGGCGCCCCGCCGAACCTAATACTTAATGGCAATAGTATGGCACAAGAAAGCAATTTTTTGTTGCAGCGCAGCAGGACTCAAATAGTCGCCAGTTGCGCCGGAATCAGCGTGTTAACATGCCGCGATGCACCTTACCCTGTTTGTCCCCGGCCTGCTGCTGCCAGACGAGATTCGCGCCGATACCGTCTTTGACCTGACCGCGCCGACGCTCTCCCTGTTACTGGGTCGCGGACAGCGCCATGAACTCACCCCTGACTGGTTGCCCGGCGCCTTTGGACTTGCCCCGCCCCTGCCGGCAGCGGTGCTGCGCAAAGTCGGCGCTGGCGAGTGGTTTGGACGTCCCGCCGACGCATCTCCAAAAGTCGGCGCTGGCGGGATGGCGTCAGCCGGTACCGCCGCCAACATGGGGGCGGCGTCGGGAAACTGGATCTGCCTCGACCCCGTGCATTTGCAGGTTGCCCGCGAGGGAATTTCGCTCGCCGATCCGGCACAGCTGAAGTTAACCGCGGCCGAGGCGGCCGCACTGATCGAGGTCGTCGCCCCGCTGTTCGCCGACTGGGGCACGCTGTCCGCCTCCTCTCCCTCCTGCTGGGAATTGCAACTGAACAAGCCAGTGGACCTGACAACCCGCCCCCTATCCGACGCCATCGGGCAAAACGTTGATCCTGCTCTTCCCGGCGGCCGCGATGGCCGCGCCTGGCGCCGGCTGATCGCCGCAGCGCAAACGCTCATGCACGCCCACCCCGTCAATCGCGACCGCGATGGACTCGGCCAGCCCACCATCAACAGCCTGTGGGCCTGGGGCCTGGGTGGTATGGACAGCCTTCCCGACGAGGTGCAGGCGAACTTCAACGTAGTCTGGAGCAGAGACCCGGTACTCGCCGGCCTGTGTGCCGCGGTTCGCACTGGCGGCGGCCTGCCCTGCCTGGCGCCACCGGAACGCTTTCAGCCCGCCAGCGGTCGCGTTCTCGCCGTCATTGACAGTATGGAACATCCCGCCAGAACCTTTGACGCCCTGGCCTGGCGCGAGGCCCTGCTGGCCTTCGAACGGGACTGGCTCACCCCGGCCATGGCGAGCCTGAAGAAGCGCGAATGCGGCGAACTGCGGGTGATCGGCACCCGCATCGCGGGCATCGCCGGACCGCAGCGGACAACCGCGTTTTCGCTTACCTGGAACGATCTCTGGCGGCTGTGGCGCCGGCCACGCCCGCTCACCGCGCTGACATGACCATGATGACCCCCATCCCCCCCAGCCCCCCTTCCCGAGGAAGAGGGGTGACGGGTGTTCAGCCACTGCGTGGCTTCCATGTCAATGACTCGCTGCCTCCTTGGGGCGGCCCGGCGCAGGCAGCATGAACATGACCCCCAGCCCCCCCAGCCCCCCTTCCCGAAAAGGGGGGGTGACGGGTGTTC
>DDXB01000039.1 GCA_002347405.1 Rhodocyclaceae bacterium UBA2271
CGCGCCCAGGCCGGTCTGAGTTTGACGGTGTTCGGCGCGGCAATGGCGCTCTGCACCTGTTCAAGCAGGCGCGGCTTGTCCACGCCCAGCGTGCCCTTGAGGACCAGCCAGTTCGACGCGTGATCGCTGCGAAACACGGTGCGTTCCAGATCCAGGCCGGACAGGAAGCATTCCATTTCGACGAACAGCTCATGCTGGGAGAGCGGCTCCCAGCCAGGAAACCCGGCGCGCAAACGTTCCTCGCCATTGGGGAAGCTGACCACCAGTGTCGCCAGATATTCAGGCTGTGTGGCGTTGGCGAGGCGGGCGGAATTTTCGGCATGCTGCCGCCAGAGTTCACGGCCGCCCAGGCCATTCAGGATCATCACCGAGCGGGTGATGCCGGCTTCGCCCAGTTTCAGTAACGCGTCCGCCGTGCTGGCAAAGGTTTCGCCTTTGTTGACGTGAGCCAGCACAGCATCGTCGCCGGATTCGGCGCCCACATAGGCGATCTTCAGCCCGGCATCGGCCAGTTCCTTGAGTTCGGCGACGGATTTCTTGCGCAAATTGCGCGGCAGGCAATAGCTGGAGACACGGCGCACGCCGGGCAGATGTTCGCGGATGGCGGTCAACACAGCCAGCAGACGGCGCGTCGGCAGCACCAGCGCATCGCCATCGGCGAGAAATATCCGCCGGGCCCCCGCCCCGTATAGCTCGCCGCAGCGGCGGATGCTGTCCAGCACCTCGGCCTCGTTGCGCGCCCGGAACTTCTTCTGCGGCGCGGTATACATCTCGCAGAAAGTGCAGTGGTTCCACGAGCAGCCGTCGGTGACGGGCAGGATCAGGGACTCGGCTTCGGAGGGCGGGCGGAACACCGGCTCGACATAGCGGATGAGATGGCTCGGATACATGGGATAAGGCGGTTTTCGACAGCCGTCATTATGAATCAACCGGAAACCTTGGTGCTAGCATGAGCGGCGGCGCATAAACCGGCCGCCTTGACCGAATCATGACTTCCCCTCTTTCCTCCGCACACCGCATTGCCGCCGTCCTGTTTTTGGGATTCGCCTCCGGTTTGCCACTGGCACTAACCGGTCAGGCCATGCAGGCCTGGCTGACGGTGGATGGTATCGATATCGCAACCATCGGCTTTCTCGGCCTGGTGGGCATTCCCTACACCTTCAAGTTCCTCTGGGCGCCGCTGATGGACCGCTTCGAACCGCCCTTCCTCGGGCGGCGCCGGGGCTGGCTGGTACTGACGCAACTGGCGCTGGCGGCGATGCTGTACCTGATGTCAGGCCTGTCACCAGCCACCGGGCCTCTCACGTTCGCGGCGGCGGCGGTGCTGGTGGCATTCCTGTCCGCGTCGCAGGATGTGGTGGTGGATGCCTACCGCACCGACGTACTGGAAGCACGCGAGCGCGGCCTGGGCGCCTCGGTGTCGGTATTCGGATATCGCGTTGCCATGATCCTGTCTGGCGGCATCAGCCTGATCTGGGCGGATCAGTGGGGCAGCTGGGGGCAGGTTTACCGGGTCATGGCGGGGATTTTCGTGGTCGCCGCCGTCGTATCACTGCTGACCCTGCCGCGCGTCAACAGTGCGCTGAAACCACTGGCGTCGACGCCCAGCCGCGAGCTGACAGGCTTCTTTGCCATGCTGGCGGGGGTGCTGGCCGGTGCCTTCGGTGCGCGCTGGCTGCTGATCGGTCTGGGACTGGATCCCCAGGACGCGAACAAATGGATTCAGTTGCTGTTTGTCATGGCCAGCATCGTCGCCGCGCTGCCGCTGGGCTATTGGGCGGCGCGGCGCGCCGGTTTCGAGACACTGAACCGCTCGCTCGACAGTTTCATGCTGCAACCCGGCGCCATCGCCTTCCTGGTTTTGATCGTGCTGTACAAGCTGGGCGACGCCTTTGCCGGGGTGCTGACCACCCCGTTCCTGATCAAGGGCATGGCCTTCTCGCAGGCGGAAGTCGGCATCGTCAACAAAATCATCGGCATCTGGCTGACCATCTTCGGCGCCCTCGTCGCTGGCGCCATCATGCTGCGCATCAGCCTGTACAAGGCCCTGCTCATTTTCGGCATTCTGCAATTGCTGTCGAATTTCGGCTTTTACGTGCTTGCCGTGCTCGGCAAGGGCGCCTGGGGCGGCTTCACGCTGCAGCCCTTCGATCTCGGCTTTGTCGCCATCACCACGCCGGCTGACATCGACGCCTTGCTGATGACGGTGATCGCCTTCGAGAACATCTCCGGCGGCATGGGCACGGCGGCTTTCGTCGCGCTGTTGATGAGTTTGTGCAACCAGCGCTTCTCGGCGACGCATTACGCGCTGCTGTCGGCGCTGGCGGCGGTCGGGCGCATCTACGTCAGTCCCCTCTCCGGCGTGCTCTCGGAATCCATCGGCTGGCCGGCCTTCTTCCTGTTCTCGGTGGCGGCGGCGGTGCCGGGCATCTGGATGGTGTGGCGCATGCGGGAAGCGATTTCCGGCCTGAATGGCACCGGGGCAAAGGCGGCTTGATCTTTGCTCCGCACCGGGGCCGGACCACTTTGCGGGTTCACCGCCAACGCTTGGGCACGCCGCCTGACCCCGCTTCCCGCCTCACTTCTTGATCCAACGGCGAAGGAACTGCGACAAAGCCATATTTTGATGCCGGATCATGCAACTTTTCCGTGTTTGTGTCGTTAGTCTGTATATGTCACTTCGATCTGGCGGGGGAGACTTCAACATGGTGATCATTATGGAAACGGGCACGGGCAAGTACCTTGAGCAGGACGCAGCGACAGTAGCGGAATTCGACAAGTACGGCGATGAAGTTCTCAACGCCGGCTGGCTGCCGCGGATCGAGACGCAACTGGAGACACGCACGCATTCCGCCAGATCCCCATCGGTTGCGGCCGCCACGCTCGACGCTGACGAGTTTCTCCGCGCCCTGTACCGCAATCAGGAATAGCCAGGGGCTTAGGCTTTATCCTTGGCCAGTGTCTGGCTGCGTTGCGGATCGAGCAGCAGGGTGTGGACGCGCCGGCTGTCGGCACGCAACACCTGCAGGTGCAGTCCATCGACCACCACGACCTCATTGCGCTTGGGCAGCCGGCCGAGCTGGTGGATCACCAGGCCACCGACGGTGTCGTAATCCTCGTCGGAAAAATTCGTGCCGAAAGCGCTGTTGAAATCCTCGATTTCAGTGGCGGCTTTGACGCGGTAATGGCCCGCGTTGTCGAGCACGATGTTGCCGGCGGCCTCGTCGAAATCGTATTCGTCCTCGATGTCACCGACTATCTGTTCCAGCACGTCCTCGATGGTGACGAGACCGGCGACACCACCGTATTCGTCAACCACAATGGCCATGTGATTGTGCGAAGCGCGAAACTCGCGCAACAGCACGTTCAAGCGCTTCGATTCGGGGATGAAAACCGCCGGACGCAGGCTGTCGCGCAAATCAAACTCCTTGCCGGCAAAGTGGCGCAGCAGGTCTTTCGCCAGCAGGATGCCGATCACGTCGTCCCGACTTTCCCCAAATGCCGGGAAGCGCGAGTGCGCGGTCTCAAGCACGAAATCCACCAGTCTTTCCGGGGGTTCGGCAACCGAGATGACATCCATCTGGGCACGCGGCACCATGATGTCACGTACCTGCATTTCGGAAACGGCCAGCGCGCCCTCGATGATCGAGAGGGCGTCGCCATCCATCAGGTTGCGTTCGTGGGCGCTGCGCAGCAGTTGCAGCAGTTGTTCGCGGTCTTCCGGCTCCCTCAGTAATAGCGATGAGAGCCGTTCAAGCAGTGTCGGTCGACTAGGGGTTGGGTCCATAAATCAGCGGTAAGGATCGGGGATGTCGAACCGCGCCAGCACTTTCCGCTCGCGCGCCTCCATGCGAACGGCGTCTCGCTTGCCGGTCTCATGGTCGTATCCCTGTAAGTGGAGCATACCATGCACAACCAGATGCGCCAGGTGCGCCATTAATGGCTTGCCCTGTTCCGCTGCCTCGCGCAGCACGACAGGCAGGCAGATCACCAGATCGCCGCTGACCAGCGGTGTGCTGGCATAGACAAACGACAGCACGTTGGTCGCATAATCCTTGCCACGGTAGCTGCGATTCAGCGCCCGGCCTTCGTCAATATCGACAAACCGCACGGTTGCCTGCACGGGCTGCTCTTGTGCGGCGCGCACCCAGCGGCGCAACTGCGCGCGGCTGGGCAGTTGTGCATCTTTGCATGCGTATTGCACGGACAGTGAAAGCTTAAGCCCGGCAGAACCCCTAGCTGCGGTCAACAGCTGCTCCACGGGCGTTCGCCTTCTCTGCAACTTCCCTTTCATACGCCGCGACGATGCGCGCCACCAGTGGATGGCGCACCACGTCGCCGGCGTCGAAATCGGTGAAGGCCAGCCCGCGCACATCGGAGAGGATGCGCCGCGCCTCGATCAGGCCGGACCGGATTATTCCATGAGGACCCTTGGGTAGGTCCATCTGCGTGATGTCGCCGGTAATCACCGCCTTGGCACCGATGCCGATGCGGGTCAGGAACATCTTCATCTGCTCGGGCGTGGTGTTCTGTGCCTCGTCGAGAATGATGAAAGCATGATTCAGCGTGCGCCCGCGCATGTAGGCGAGCGGGGCGACCTCGATGCTGCCCTGTTCGAACAGGCGCGTCACCTGATCGAAGCCCATCAGGTCATAGAGCGCGTCGTAGAGCGGTCGCAGGTAAGGATCAACCTTCTGCGTCAGGTCGCCGGGCAGAAAACCCAGCCGCTCGCCGGCCTCCACGGCAGGTCGCGTCAGCACGATGCGTTGGACATGATCGCGCTCGTAGGCATCGACGGCGGCGGCAACGGCAAGGTAAGTCTTGCCGGTTCCGGCCGGGCCGATGCCGAAGGTGATGTCGTGCTCCTGAATCTGACGCAGATATTGCACCTGATGCGGCGTGCGGCCATGCAAGTCGGCTTTGCGCGTCAGCAGGCCGGCGGCGGGTTGCGCCATTCGCTTGTTGTTTCTCAGCTCGATCAGGCCGAGCTGAATGTCATCGACGGACAAGGGCACGATCGCCAGCGCGTAAAAGTGCTGCAACGCCGCAGCCGCGAGCCGCGCTTGCGCCAAAGCGCCGTCAATGCGGCAATGTTCGCCGCGGCGCGAAATCATCACGTCGCAGGCCATCTCGATCTGGCGCAGATTTTCGTCGAGCGCGCCGCACAGGTTCGCCAGTCGGGCATTGTCGAGCGGTTCGAGGACGGCCGTGAGACTTTTGTTTTTCAACCTAAAAACCTCGGTTCGCGCCACAGAGAGCACAGAGGACACGGAGAAACGGCGCAAGCACACAAAATTCAGGCGCAGCCAACGGGCGACATTCCCTTATTTCGTAACGCCTGGTTTTTCCTCCGTGATCACCGTGTCCTCCGTGGTGAACTGCTTTTTCCAGGTTCAAGTCGACTGCTCCTCGTTACCTGTGCGCCGGACCCGTCATGAGGTCAGCGGTTTTCCGGCAGGCGCGCTTCGGCAGAGGAAAGAATCCAGACGCGGTGCACCGCTCCGGCAAAGTCCAGCTGATAGCGGACGCGCACGGATGTTTGCACCATGTTCGGGAAAATAATCATGTTGAGCTCGTTGCGAATCTGCGCCCCCGGGGACAGCAGGTAGGTCTTCCCGTCAATGGTCACCTGCCCCTGCAAAACCGGCTGCATGACGCCAGTTTTAGACCCGTCCGGCAGAATGCGCACGATCCCCGTCGCCGGCTCCTCAGGGGCGGGAGTCAACAAGCCCTGAGCGGCAGTACTGATGACGGAACCAACGATGGCGGCGGTAATGGGATCCATGGCAAGTTGAATGATAGTCCGATTTTCCGGCAAAACGGTAAAAGTGATGCATCCGCGAACTTGTCAAGACAGCTGGCGAACGCGACAATGCGGGCATGGATCACGATCTCATCATTGTTGGCGGCGGCCTGGCCGGCTTATCGCTGGCGGTGGCGCTGCGCCGCAGCCGGCTGCGGGTGGCGGTGGTCGAGGCGCGTGCGCCCGCCCCCCTGCATCCACCGGGAGGTTGGGATGCGCGCATCTACGCGATCAGCCCGGCCAATGCCCGATTTCTCGACAGCATCGGCATCTGGCAACACCTCGACTTCAACCGCATTGCACCGGTGCGCAGGATGTCGGTGCATGGCGATGGCGGTGGCGCACTGGAATTTTCCGCCTATGCCATCGGAATTAGCGAACTGGCCTGGATCGTCGAGGGCGCCATGCTGCATCGCGAGTTGTGGGAAACCGCCAAACGCCAGGGCAACATCGACCTGATCTGCCCGGCATCCCCTGCCCGACTCGAAATCAGGGGTCAGGCGGCGGTACTGGAACTGGCCGATCGGCGCAGCCTGACGGCAAAACTGGTGGTTGCCGCGGATGGCGCCGACTCATGGACGCGCACTGCGGCAGGCATTGCCGTCGACTTCGCACCCTACGAACAGATGGGCGTGGTCGCCAATTTCCGCACCGGCCGGCCACACCACGGCACGGCCTGGCAGTGGTTTCGTGCCGACGGCGTGCTGGCCTACTTGCCGTTGCCTGGCGACATGATGTCGATGGTCTGGTCGACGCCGGCACTGCACGCCGAGGAGTTGCTGACGCTCGACAGCGAAGCCTTTTGTGCACGGGTAGCCGCTGCCACCAACGCTCAACTCGGCGCACTCGAGCCAGTCACCCGGCCGGCCGGCTTTCCCCTGCGCCTGATGCGCGCACCGCGCACCGTTCTACACCGCCTGGCGTTGATTGGCGATGCCGCCCACACCATTCACCCGCTCTCGGGACACGGCATCAATCTCGGTTTTCAGGATGCCCGAAGCCTCGCCAACATATTGTCCGGCTGCCCGGAACACATCGATTGCGGGAATCTCCAGTGGCTGCGGCAACACGAGCGCGCCCGGCGTGAGGAAGTGGTCGCGTTACAATCCGTTACCCATGGCCTGCAGCGGTTGTTTGGCGTACAGCAAGCGCCCATTGCGGCTCTACGCAACTTTGGACTGAACTTCGTCGATCGTTTGCCGGTCATAAAGGACGCTCTGGTGCGCTACGCCATGGGCTGAACGTACCAGCTTATACTTTTGCCCGAACCCTCTTCCGGAGTCTTCATGAAACTCAATTTCCGATTTGCCCTCTGCAGCGGCCTTGCCGCACTTTTTTTGTCCCAGGCCGCATTCGCCAATGAGGCGCAGGTCAAGAAGGGGGTTGAGGCCTGGTTGGGCAGCAACGGCCCCAAGGTTGAATCCGTGCGCAAGACCGGCGCACTGGGGCTTTACGAGGTGATTGTCGATGGCGAACTGGTCTACACCGACGAAAAAATCACGCATATCATTCTCGGCCAGATTATTGAAACCAAGTCGCGCAAAAACCTCACCGAAGAGCGCAAGCAAAAGCTTTCACAGATCAAGTTTTCCGATCTGCCGCTCGACATGGCCGTCAAACAGGTGAAAGGCAACGGCAAGCGCCTGCTGGCGACCTTCGAGGATCCCAATTGCTCCTACTGCAAGAAGCTGGCGCAGGAACTGCAGGGCGTAAATGACGTCACGATCTACACCTTCCTCTACCCGATCCTGTCACCTGATTCAACCGAAAAGGCCAAGAACATCTGGTGCGCCAGCGACCGCGTCAAGGCCTGGAACGAATTCATGGTCAACAACCAGGCACCCGCCAGCAAGAATTGCAATCATCCGACCGAGAAAGTTGTCGCCCTGGGCCGCAAGCTGAACATCAACGGCACACCAACCATGTTCTTTGCCGACGGCAGCCGCATACCGGGTTACATGCCGATGGCGATGCTGGAAAAGGCGCTCGACAAGGGTAGTGCAAATAAGTAGAGCCCGCCCCTCCCATCCTCCCCTCGCGGGGAGGTGACTGTTGACTCGCTGCGCTCGTGTATTACGGGGAGCGCTGAACGGTCAAGGTGCGGATTGCGCCTGGCGGCGCGTGTCGTCCCGGCTTGGGACGGCCCGGCGCCGGGACTGTAGCGGAGCAGTGTGGCGTACCGAAAGTCGGCGCTGGCGAGACGGCGTCAAACCCACCCCACCAGCAGCCTTGCCGCCGGGCCGCCCCAAGGCAAGGCGGCACGCGCCGCCAGGCGCAATCCGCTCCCAAGCATGGATGGGGGCTCCCCAAAACAGACGAGCGCAGCGACAAAAAGCGACACAGTCGCGCCGTTGCGGCGAAGGCTAATGTCGGCGCAGCCGACGTTAAGCCGCATAGCGGCGGCCGGAGGCAAAAATCAGTCACCCCCTTCCCGTGGAAGGGGGCTGGGGGGAAGGCTTCAATAGTGCGCGTTGACGTCCCACATGTCCGGAGTGAAGCGCACCACGCGGTTGCGTCCGCCCGCTTTCGCGGCATATAGCGCGACGTCGGCAAACTTGACGATCTGCCAGAAGGTATCCGAATCGCTGGGGAACTCGGCGACGCCGATCGAGATGGTTTTCTGCAGCATCCCCCCGGCGATGGGTACCTTGGTGGCCTCGACTTCGGCGCGGATTTTTTCGGCGACCGCCATCGCGGCGTCGCCGCCGGTGTCCATTAATGCCAACAGGAACTCTTCACCACCATAACGCACGGCGATATCCGAACTGCGTACGTTGCGCAGCAGGACATCGGCCAGGGTCTTGAGCACCTTGTCGCCGACTTCGTGGCCATGTGTGTCGTTGACCTGCTTGAAGAAGTCGAGGTCGAGCATCAGCACCGTGATGGCGCTCTTGCGCCGCTGTGTGCCGGAGACCAGAGTGCCAATGTATTCCTCAAGGAAGCGGCGGTTGTAGAGGCCGGTCATGGCATCGCGCAGGGAATTTTCGCGCAGGTGTTCCATCAGTCGCTTGGCTTCCAGCACCGGGCCGGCCTCGCGCAGATAGACGGCGATGAACGGGGCCATCAGGCGCGCCAGCGGACTGTGTTCAGCAGAAATGACCATCTGTACCACGCAGCCTGCGGAACCGGTCTGGGTGATCGGCAGACAAATATGCGTATCACCCGGCTCGGCGGGATGGAACATGGTGCACAACCCCGGGAACTCGACGGCATTCACTTCATGACCGGTACGGCGGGCGCGGCAGAACGATGAATCGACCGTGATTTGCGGGTCACAGTAGCGGCAATTGGCGCCAACCTCGCCATCGACCAGGATCGGTGTCATGCGGTTCTTGCTCGCCGCCACTTCGTAGATCGAGAACCGCTTGAAGTCGTATCTCTGACCCAGCACCTCGGCAATCCGCAGGTAGATATCGAGTTTGGTCTGGTCCTCCTCAATGGCCTGCTTGAATTGCGAAACCGTGACCAGGCTTTCGACCATCTCGGTGGTGAGAGACAACTGATTGCCGCCATCGCTGACTTGATGGCCCATCAGCTGTCCTACTTTGGCGCGAATGGTGGACACTTCACGATCGAGGGACTCCATCAGCCGATTGATGTTCCGGGCGATATCTCCCACCTCATCCGAGCTATGGTTGCTGATACGTCCCGAGAAATCACCACCGACGGCGTGCGCGGTCACCTCCTGCACGGCACGAGCAGTTTCCGACAAGGGATTCAACATGCGGCGCAAAATCGCCAGGCCGGCCAAACCGGCCAAAAACATGGCCAGACTCACCAGAACGGCGGCAAGGATTCCGTAGCGGCGTATTTCGGCGAGCGGAATGTCTATGGCTACGGCACCCAGCACGGTACCGCTGGTGACGGCATGACACTTCAGGCAGTTCGGGGTATCAAGATCGTTCGCAACATAAGGAACCACCGCCCGAAAGATCAGTTGGTTATCCATTTCGACGACTTCGATCTTTTCCCTGCCTGTCGCCAACACCTGATCGGCAAACTCGGCATCCTTGGCACTGGCGCGCTCTGCGGCAATGCCCGGACCATATTGGCTGATCACCGCCGGACCACGGATCACCTGTATCCGCTGCACGCCGGGCACCGTGGTCAGGCGGTTGAGAAACTGCTGGCGCTTGTCGATGGTGCCGTTGACCATGCTTTCCGTAAGTCCGACCTTGACCGTTTCGGCCACCGAACGCACATGCATTTCGGCTGCATACAAGGAGAAGTAGCGAATTCCCAGTGCGGATAAGGCTGCCAACATCACCACCAGCACAGCCAGGATGCTGACGCAAAACACGATTACCCGGTTCTTGAGTTTCATCGGTGCCAACCACCATTAAAAGTGCTGAACATCCTGGCAAATGCCCATGCAGGCTTAGCTGTCTAAGCCTGCAAAAAGTAATATGGTTACGATACGTGGTTTAGTGGGCGCATATCTAGTGTGGTGAGTGATATTCCCCCCCCGATTTCACGGCGTGTGGCCGCGCGGCAACAGTACCCACATCATGCCGCGCTGTTTCATCCGCCCAGCCTGGCTGCCGGCGCTCGCCCCGCTACCCCAGTAGAAGTCAGCTCGTACCGGTCCCCGAATGGCCCCGCCGGTATCCTGGGCCAGCATCAGGCGGTTGAGCACCTGGTCGCTGTTGGGTTGCGTCGTGGCGAGCCAGACGGGCGCACCCAGCGGTACATGACGCGGGTCGACCGCAATCGAGCGCTCGGGTGTCAATGGCACACCGAGCGCGCCTGGCGGCCCGCTGCCCGTCGCCGGCAGTTCGCGAAAGAACACCATGCTCGGATTGACGTTCAAGAGTTCGTGCAGCCGGCGCGGATGTGCCGTTGCCCAGGCCTTGATGCCCTGCATCGAGGCTTCATGGGAACGCAACTCGTTCTGGTCGATCAGCCAGCGCCCGATCGAGCGATACGGATGGCCGTTCTGGTCGGCGTAACCGATGCGCACCCGGCTGCCATCGTCGAGCACCACCTGCCCCGAGCCCTGAATCTGCAGAAAGAAAAAATCTAGCGGGTCATCCACCCACAGCAGGGCAGCATCGGCACGCTGCTTTTCCTGCACGGCCCAGTCGGCGCGGTCATGGTAAGGCACCAGCTTGCGGCCTTCGATGCGACCGCGCAGGCGCATGTGTTTCAGTTCCGGATAGAGCGAATCGAGCTCGACCACGATCAGATCAGCCGGCGGGGCGAACACCGGCGTCAGGAAGGGTGCCTTGCGGCCACGGCTGCCACGAATGACCGGTTCGTAGTAGCCGGTGACCAGACCGGTCCGGTCGCCATCCGGCTGAGTCAGCGCCCAGGGCTGAAACTGGCCCTCGAACCAGGCGCGCACCGCCTCAGACGCCGTCTTGCCAGCGCCGACTTTATTAGCCCCCCGCGCTCGCAAAACCGGCTCGCTGCCCCCCATGAAATCACCCGAAGCGGTGACAGGGGGGGCATCGGCTTGGGACGGCCCGGCGCCGACTTTATTAGCCCCCCGCGCTCGCAAAACCGGCTCGCTGCCCCCCACGGGGGGGGCATCGGCTTGGGACGGCCCGGCGCCGATGTCTGCTTGCAGTGCCGACTCGCAGCTCGCGCGCCAGAGCGGACGCTTCGCCAGCGTTGCGCAGGATGCGCGAAAGGCCTCGAAAGCCGGCAGGGGGTCATCGGCCGCCCAGTCGGGCAGGTCACTCCAGGCAGCCGGCTGCAAGGGCTTGGCCGCGGGTTTGGCCGGTTCGACGCTCGGACAAACGGGACAGGCGGCACAGGGTGGACAGGTCGTTGCGGTAGTGGCGGCGGGCGCGGGTGGCGGCGGGGGCATGGTGGCACAGCCGGCCAGTATCACTGCCATCAGGAATGTCGTCAGGAAAGTTGGGGTCGTGGGCATGGTGAATCTGCTAAATTGAACGGTCATCAAGGAACGAAAGCTTAACCGATGCAAGCCCTCGAAACATTATTGGCGCGACTCGAAAGTCTGGTCGGGCGCGCCGAAGCCTTCTTGCCGCAACCACCGGCGCCTATCGACTGGCGGGCAACGGCATTCCGCTGGCGCACCGGTCTGGCGGGGCACGGACACGGCCGCCTCGAGCCGGTGAAGCACCCCCACCGCATCCGGCTCGACGATCTGCTCGGCGTAACCGAGCAGAAGGCGGCCATCGAGCGTAACACACGCCAGTTCATCGCCGGGCGGCCCGCCAACAACGTGCTGCTCACCGGCGCACGTGGCACCGGCAAGTCCTCGCTGGTCAAGGGCGTGCTAGCCAAGTTCGCCAAGCGTGGCCTGCGCCTGATCGAGGTCGACCGTAACGACCTGATCAGCCTGCCGGAAATCATCGACCTGGTCGCCGGACGTCCCGAGCGTTTCATTGTATTTTGCGACGACCTGTCCTTCGAAGCCGCCGAACCTGGTTACAAGGCATTGAAAAGTGCGCTCGACGGTTCGATCGCCGGCCCGCCGGAAAACCTGCTGATCTACGCCACCTCGAACCGGCGCCACCTGATGCCCGAGCGCATGGCCGAGAATCTCGAGACCACGCACGCGGCGGAC
The DNA here is from genome assembly GCA_002347405.1 of Rhodocyclaceae bacterium UBA2271. Lineage (GTDB taxonomy): Bacteria > Pseudomonadota > Gammaproteobacteria > Burkholderiales > Rhodocyclaceae > Sulfuricystis. The sequence continues at coordinate 12,342 of DDXB01000039.1, forward strand.
GGCGAGATCCACCCCGGCGAAACCACCGAGGAAAAGATATCCCTGTCGGAACGCTTCGGCCTCTGGCTCTCTTTCTATCCCTTCGATCAGGACCTCTATCTGGCGATCTGCATGCACTGGCTGCACACTTTCGGCCTTGATGAAAAAACGGCGCCGGGGGTATGGGCACATGCGCGGCAGGAAGCGCTGCAGTGGGCCTTGCAGCGTGGCGGTCGCTCGGGACGCGTGGCCTGGCAGTTTGCCCGCGACTACGCCGGGCGTCTTGGCAAGTGAAGCTCACCGAAGTCGCCGCCGCCGTCATCTTGCGCGCGGACGGCAGTTTTTTGCTGGGCCAGCGCGCCGCCGACACTTTTTATCCGGGCTACTGGGAGTTCCCCGGCGGCAAGGTCGAGGCCGGCGAAACACCGCTGGCGGCACTGATCCGCGAACTCCATGAAGAACTTGAAATCGAGGTGCTGCAGGCTACGCCCTGGATCGTGCGCGAACACATTTACGAACATGCGCACGTTCGCTTGCACTTCTTCCGCGTCATCCAATGGCGCGGCGAATTGCGCGACCATGTCCATGCCGCGCTCGCCTGGCAGCAGGCCGACGCAGTCGCGGTCAGCCCCATGCTGCCGGCGAATGCCCCGGTGCTGGCCGCCCTGCAGCTGCCCGCGCTCTATGGCATCAGCCATGCCTGGCAGATTGGTGTCGATGCACAGCTGGCGGTCCTCGACACCACGCTGCGCTCCGGCTTGCGTCTGGTGCAACTCCGTGAATCCACCCTGCCCGAGCCCGCGCGCGCAACGTTTATCGCTGCCGCAGTCAAGCTTTGTCATGACAGCGGCGCACGCGTACTGATCAATGGCGATGCAGCGCTGGCCAGCGCTGTCCATGCCGATGGCGTGCATCTCACTGCCCGTCAGCTCATGGCGCTGCCAGTCCGTCCGCCGCTGCCCCTCGTCGCCGCTTCCTGCCATGATGGTGCGGAACTGGATCAGGCTGCACGGCTCGGTCTCGACTTTGTCGTGCTTGGCCCCGTCAAGCCGACCGCCAGCCACCCGGACCAGCCGGGCATGGGCTGGCCTGCCTTCATGGACCTGATTGCCCGCTATCCGCTACCGGTGTATGGCATTGGCGGGCTGACCCCCGCTGATCTTGCCGCCGCGCAAGCCTGCGGCGCCCATGGCATCGCCGCTATTCGCGCGGCGTGGCCGACTCCGGGGACATTTCGTTGAAGTCGTCCGCCAGGCAATCGTCAGAACCCGCGCCTGGCACGCAATAGCCATCACTGGCCCACGCACCCAGATCAATCTGCCGGCAACGTTCCGAACAAAACGGGCGGAACTTGCTCTGCGACCCCCAAAGCACTGCGGTGCCGCAGATCGGACAACGGACGTTGCGCATTACAGGTTGCAGAAGGTCAGATCGAATTCAATATCCGCTTCCGATTGCTTCGGCCGTCCACCGATCTCGGGAACGGTAAAGCGGACGTTGAGCGCATATTTGTTGGCACTGATTTCAGGTACGGCAGCATGGTCGGAGGACACACGCAGCCGGATCAGTTGTGCAGTACGGCCCGACAGCATCAGCTGGAATACGCCGTGCGCCGCGACCTGCCGTTCGGCCCGACCGGAAGAGCGCAACAGGCGCAGGACGATGCCGAGGGAGGCGCGGATCGGCAGGAGCGGCTTGATCCAGCCGGTGACGTCGGCACGCCGTTGCGCGGGATCGCGGTTGAGCCAGTAGTGATAGGAAGGCAGATCGAACTCGCAGACACCGCCGGGAATACCGGCGCGATTCTTGATGCCCATCAGCCAGTCGTTCTCGCGCAGGTACTGCCCCGTTTTGCCCTGCATGGCCAGCAGCGCCGCGGAGCACTGTTCGATTTCATACAGCGCGCCGGATAGCGCATCCTCCGAGATGTCCGGGTTGTTGCGAAAGGAGAGCAGGATCTGCCGCTGTCGTTCAAGTTCCTGCACCAGATCGAACTTGAGGTCGGCTCGCCCGGCAATCTCAAGGATCTCGAACAGGGTGACTATCGCGACATGATGCTCGTTGGGACCGTCGAGATCGATGAAGTACAGCATTTTCTCGAACAGGTCTTCAAGACGCAGCAAGGTGCGGATGCGCTCGTTCAGCGGGTATTCGTAGGTGATCACGCGCCGGCCCGGATGGAAACAGACATGATTTTGACTGATTTACCCATAAATCTCAACATGATCTCAACCGGAAAACACCCGCAATCATCGGGCTAGCCGGTATTTCTCACTCATTGCTTCATGCCGTGCCAGTTGCAGATAACGGTCGTGTAGCAATGCAGTTTGCGCATGCAACTGGTCCAGTCCGGCGTCGTTGCTGATGACGTCGTCAGCAACGCCCAAACGTTCCTGCCGCTTGGCCTGCGCCGCCATGATGGCCTCGACATCACTGCGGGACAATGCGCTGCGCGCCATGGTGCGCGCAATCTGGGTCTCTTCCGGGCAATCGACGATCAGCACGCGGTTGACGCGTTCGCGGTAACCGCCTGCCTCGAGCAGTAGAGGAACGACCAGTACGACATAGGGAAAGTCGGCGCTGGTGGCATGGCGTATCTCCCGTTCGCTGGCCGCGCGGATCAGCGGATGCAGGATGGACTCAAGGCGCACCCGCTCCTGCGGATCGGCAAACACGCGCTGGCGCATGGCGGCACGATCGAGCGCACCGTCCGGAGTCAGCACCGTCGCACCGAACGCGGCGCGGATGGGTTCGATGGCGGCCCCGCCGGGCGCAGTCAGCGCATGGGCAATTATGTCGGTATCGACCACGGCAGCGCCCAGCGCAGCAAAGCATTGGGCGACCTCGCTCTTGCCACTGCCGATGCCGCCGGTCAGGCCGACAACAAAGCCCGCACCCGGAACACTCATTGGGCGGGGCAGTCGGTGCGGCTGGCGCCCGCCAGTGGCGCCATCAGGTCAGGAAGTTTTCTGTCCAGTTCTTCCGCGGGTGCCCGCAACTCGACGATGAACTTTTCCGGCTTGATGTCACGTTTGGCCAATTGCGCCGAGCGCACGCCCTTGCGCATCACCGACTGCATAAACTCTTCCGCCAGTACCTGGCTGCGAAATACGCCAAGCGATACCGCGAAGGGCCCCAGCGCCGCATCCTCGACGATCTGCCCCTCCTTGACCCCCAGTTGGCGCAGTTCGGTTCGTTTCTTTTCTGCCACCGCCCGACTGGGCAACTGGGCGATCACCACCCAATGGCCGGCCATTTCGCTCTCTGGAACCAGGGTAACCGTCCAGCCCGGCGTCTCCGCCACGTCACGCCGCTTGAAGGTATCGGCTTCGGCAGCGGTCAGGCCTTCGATGCGCTGGCAAAGCAGAGCCTCTGCCGGGGTCGCGGACGCCGAACCGGCGGGATGAATGCGCAGCTTGCCCGGTTCGACCTGCTGTTGCAAACGCCCGGGCTCGCGTCCTGCATCCACCTCCCCCAGATAACCCTGCCCCCAGGCGAACAGAACCAGGTTGGCCAGCAGGAGAAACAGGAACGCGAGGCGCATGAGGCGGATCAGCCCACTTTGGGCAGATGTGCCAGCGAAGCCTGGATCGCCTCGGCCGGATACTCGAAGTCTTCCAGCTTGCCGGCGAAATAACTTTCATAAGACGACATGTCGAAGTGACCATGGCCGGAAAGATTGAAGAGCAGCGTCTTCGGTTCGCCACTCACCTTGCAGCGCAACGCTTCATCGATGCAGGCGCGGATGCCGTGGGCCGATTCCGGTGCCGGGATGATGCCTTCGGCGCGGGCGAACATCACGCCGGCCTCGAAGGTGCCGAGCTGTGGCACCGCGATCGCCTCGATCAGTTTTTCATGGAACAACTGCGAAACCAGCGGGCTGTCGCCGTGATAACGCAGGCCACCGGCATGGATGCCCGGCGGCATGAAATCGTGGCCGAGGGTGTACATCTTCATCAGCGGCGTAAAGCCCGTGGCGTCGCCGTAGTCGTAGGCATACACACCCTTGGTCAGCGTCGGGCAGGAAGCCGGCTCGACCGCCACCATGCGAATCTTCTGCGCCCGCTTGTCGCCTGCCGCCACATCACCCAGGAAGGGGAAGGTCACGCCGGCAAAGTTGCACCCGCCGCCGCAGGGCGCAAAGATCATGTCCGGATACTCGCCGATCTTTTCGAACTGTTTCTTCACTTCCTGGCCGATGATGGTCTGGTGCAGCAGCACATGGTTGAGCACCGAGCCCAGTGCGTACTTGCTGCCGGGCGTGGAAACCACATCCTCGATCGCCTCGGAAATCGCAATGCCGAGACTGCCCTGGTTGTCGGGATCCCGTTGCAGGATGTCGCGGCCGGTCTTGGTCTGGTTGCTCGGACTCGCCAGCACCTCGCCGCCCCAGGTCTGCATCATCATGCGGCGATACGGCTTCTGGTCATAGCTGACCTTGACCATATACACCCGCACCGGCAAACCGAACATCTGGCCGGCGAGCGACAGCGATGAGCCCCACTGGCCGGCGCCGGTCTCCGTCACCAGGCGTTTGGTACCGGCAATCTTGTTGAAATAAGCCTGCGGGACAGCCGAGTTGGGCTTGTGCGAACCGGCCGGTGATACGCCCTCGTACTTGTAGAAAATCTTGGCAGGCGTGCCGAGCATCTGTTCCAGGCGCTCGGCGCGGCACAGCGGACTGGGGCGCCACAGCGCATAGATCTTGCGCACTTCGTCGGGAATCGGGATCCAGCGCTCCGCCGACATTTCCTGTTCGAGAATCGGGCCGGGGAAAATGGCCAGCATCTGCTCCGGGCCGACCGGCTTGCCATCCGGCCCCAGCGGCGGTGCCGGCGGATTGCTCAGGTCCGCGGCAATGTTGTACCAATGTGTCGGAATTTCGGATTCGTCAAGAATGACGCGTGTCTGGCTCATGCTTCCCTCTCCCTTGTTCGATATTGTTGAAAAACCGCAACCATACTGCAACGGCGCTCACGGTCAAGCGGCGCTGAAAAAAGAACTGGTCGTAATTGCTGCCGTCATGCTCCGTGCGCCGTTTCCGCGGCGTTGGATACTTGCGCCAGGCCAAGCAAAACCAGATTGTCGATGCGCCTGAACGAGAAACTCAGATGCGGGACCAGCGTGGCTGCTGCTCCTCCGGATATCAGGCAGAGAAACTCGGGGCCGGGCGTCTTGCCAGATGGATGGCACACCGGACTGTCGGCCATGCGTTCGATGGCGCCGAGGGTGGCGGCAAGACAGCCGCTGACAATCGCGTTGTCGGTATTCGTTGGCAATGCGCTATATATGCCGCGCGCCACGGGCAGGCCGGCCGTATTGCGGGCCAGCGCCTGGCGCATCAGATCAAGACCGGGGAGGATCAGGCCACCGCGAAACACGCCATCCGCGTCCAGCACATCGATGGTCGTCGCCGTACCGGACATTACCACCAACGCCGGGCCCGCATGCAACGACCGCGCGCCGATCAGTGCCGCCCAGCGGTCGGCGCCGAGTTGTGCGGGGTTGTCATATCCATTGCTGACCCCGCCCCCCGCAGCACTGCTGGCAAACCACTCAAGCGGCACGGACAGACTGGCGGCCAATGTCGCAATGCTGGCCGCCACTTCATCGCCGGCAACATTGCAAGCCAGGATGCGGGATGGCCGCGCCGGCATTGCGGCGTCCAGCTGGCCGGTGTCGGCATGCTCCAGGGCACCGCTCGCGCGCCAGTCCTGACCATCCCACAAGCCCCATTTGAGCCGCGTATTGCCGGCGTCCAGGCACAGGATCATGCTATTCCCCGTAACGACATTTCGCCGGACAGCACGCGTTCGACCTGGCCGGCTTCCTCCAGCAACAGCGCGCCATCGGTATCGACGCCACGACAGATGCCGATGCGTGGCGGGGCAAAATCAGAGAGCAGCCGGATCGGGGCGTCCGCGAAAGCATGGCGCGCCATCCAGTCGTCACGCAGACCGGCAAACCCGCTTGCGGAAAACCTTTCCAGTACGGACAGCAATTCGATGAGGATTCCGGCCAGCAATTCGTTGGGGTCGCCACTCTGGTCCAGCGCCGCGCATTGCGCCTGCAGATCGTCCGGCAGTGCGGCCGGCAGGCGTAAATTCAGGCCGATGCCGATCACGGCCACATGCGGTGCGCCAGACAACAACTCGACGAGGATACCGCCCAGCTTGCGCCCGCCGAGCAGCAGATCGTTCGGCCATTTGAGCTGAATCGCCTCTCCAGAATTATTCTGCGTGCCGACCGACGCCGTCCCGCCAGCGCCGACTTTGTTGGCCCCCCACGCTCGCCTCATTTGCCAACAATTCGGCTCGCTGCCCCCCATGAAATCACCCGAAGCGGTGACGGGGGGGCTGGCGTCGGCTTGGGACGGCCCGGCGCCGACTTTCTCAAGCGCCTCCGCCACCGCCAAACCGGCGGCAAGCGATAGTCCGGCCGGGCGGGTGCCCGGGGCGAAGCGCCAAAGCAGGGAAAAGGTCAGGCTGTCACCCGGGGTGGAAATCCACACCCGGCCGCGCCGGCCGCGCCCGGCCGTCTGCGCTGCGGCGACGACCACCGCACCCGAGGGTGCGCCAGCCGCGGCGCGGGCAAGCAATACGCCATTCGTCGAATCGCATTCGCTCAGCAGGTCGGCATCGAAGCGGCAAGCGTAATCGCCCAGGGCAAGCGATAAGCCGGAAAGATTTAGCGAGAAGTCGGCTGACATGGCATGACTATACTTGAGGCGCATCTCCGCACTGCACAAGCACTGCACAAAACCTGTCCGGCACCCCGTGCAGAACCGGAAAACTTTCCTGCTCCGTCGCCTCCACTCCATCGGCGCCGACAATCGCCGGCCTCTGCAAGGCACACACGAAATGAAAGTGGGCTGGTGATCATCATCACCAGCCCACTTGTTTCATGTTGGTGGGCCCGCTCGGACTTGAACCGAGGACCAAAGGATTATGAGTCCTCTGCTCTAACCAACTGAGCTACAGGCCCGGAATCCACCGTGCTTATGGCTCACGGCGAAGAGACCGGTCTTACTCGCTGCCGTCAAGGAAACTGCGCAGTTTTTCCGAGCGCGAAGGATGGCGCAGTTTGCGCAATGCCTTGGCTTCAATCTGACGGATTCGCTCGCGGGTGACATCGAACTGCTTGCCGACCTCTTCCAGCGTATGGTCGGTATTCATCTCGATGCCAAAGCGCATCCGCAGCACCTTGGCTTCGCGCGGCGTCAGGCTGTCGAGCACATCCTTGGTGATCTCGCGCAGCGAGGCGAACAGCGCAGCATCGGCCGGCGCCAGTGTCGATTGATCCTCGATGAAATCACCCAGATGCGAATCGTCGTCGTCGCCAATCGGCGTTTCCATCGAGATCGGCTCTTTGCTGATCTTGAGGATCTTGCGGATCTTGTCCTCGGGCATTTCCATCTTCAGCGACAGCGTGGCCGGATCGGGCTCGCTGCCGGTTTCCTGAAGGATCTGCCGGCTGATGCGGTTCATCTTGTTGATGGTCTCGATCATGTGCACCGGGATGCGGATGGTGCGCGCCTGATCCGCGATGGAGCGTGTAATCGCTTGGCGGATCCACCAGGTGGCATAGGTCGAGAATTTGTAACCGCGACGATATTCGAACTTGTCGACGGCCTTCATCAGGCCGATGTTGCCTTCCTGGATNNCCGCGGTTGGTGTATTTCTTGGCGATCGAGATCACCAGGCGCAGGTTGGCCTCGGTCATCTCGCGCTTGGCGCGGCGCGCCTTGGCCTCGCCGGTAGACATCTTCTTGTTGATGTCCTTGAGTTCCTTGAGCGAAATGCCGATGCGGTCCTGCAGGTCGATCAGGGCCTGCTGCTCCTCGAGGATGGCCGGCGCCTGGCGCATCAGCACCGCCGCATAGGGCTTGGCCGACTGCACCTCGCCCTTCAACCAGTCCATGTTGGTTTCGTTGCCCGGAAACACCTTGATGAAGTGCGAACGCGGCATGTGGGTCTTATCCACACACAAATGCAGGATCTTGCGTTCGTGGTTACGCACCGCTTCAACCATGCCCCGCACTGAGTCGCACAGACGTTCGATGGTCCGCGCCGTGAAGCGGATGTTCATCAACTCATCCGAAATCTGCCGCTGGATACGTAGATAGCTCTTGTCCAGCGAGCCGCGCTTGACCAGCGCCGGCATCAGCTTGCCATACAGATGATGGATGGTGGCAAAGCGCTCGAGGGCATCCTGCTTCAGTTTCAGCAACGAAGCGGTGACCCGGGCTTCGGCAGCTTCCTCGTCATCCTCGTCGATATCCCCCTCTTCATCGCTGCTTTCGTCGTCATCCTCGTTGTCTGCCTTGGCGTCGATGTCCTCATTCGGCGCACTAGGATCAAGCAGGCCATCGACCACTTCATCGATGCGCATTTCTTCCAGTGCTACCTTGTTGGCCATGTCGAGGATTTCGACGATGGTCGTCGGACAGGCGGAAATTGCCAGAACCATGTGGCGCAGACCTTCCTCGATACGCTTGGCGATCTCGATTTCGCCCTCGCGCGTCAGCAGCTCGACCGTGCCCATTTCGCGCATGTACATGCGTACCGGGTCGGTGGTGCGACCAAACTCGGAATCGACCGATGACAGCGCTTGTTCGGCCTCTTCCTCGGCCTCGGCAGCATCGACCGACGAAGTGGTCTGTTCGCTCAGCAACAAGTCTTCGGGCGCCGGCGCTTGATCGAAGACCTGGATGCCCATGTCGCTGAAGGTGCTGATGATCGACTCGATCTGCTCGGCATCGACCAGGTCGTCCGGCAGGTGGTCGTTGATCTCGCCATAGGTGAGGAAACCGCGCTCCTTGCCCAGCGTGATCAGGGTTTTCAGTCGGGTGCGGCGCGCTTCCAGGTCAACCGTCGCCGGCTGAGACTGCTCAAGGGCGGCCAACATCTGCACGTCCTTGACCTTTTTGGTTTTCCTGGTTCTGGTCCTGGCGGGCCGGTCCGCGGGAAGCGCGGCAATGACAGCCTCCAGAACCACCGGGGTCGGGATGGTTGCGGGCGCGACCTTGGCGGCAAGCTTGGTGACCTTGCCCTCCTTGACTGGCGCTGCGGCCCTGACGGGAGCAGACTTGACGGGAGCGCTTTTTTGCCCTGCCTTGGCAGCTTTGCCAGATCCGGCAGATTTGGCAGGCGCTTTTGCCTGGACAGCCTTATTGGCGGGTTTCGCCACAGCCTTCGGCGCGGGTTTTCTGGGAGCGGGCTTTGACGCCACTTTTGGGGCAGACTTGGCCACTGTTGCTTTTGCCGCAGCAGCGCTCGCGGCATGTGCTTTTGCGGCGGGTTTACGGGAAGGTTTGGCGGGCGTTGCAGTTGATTTTGACATAGGCGCAGGCTCGGATCGAATCACGGCGGAACCCGTAATTATACATGTTTAATCAAGCTCTTTTTTGTGCAAGCAGGCCTGTAAGCATCTGCCTTTCCGCTGGAGAAAGCGCCCCGGCTCGCGCCCGCGCATTCAATTCGTCGATCTGCCGGGAAAGCGCCCTGTCACGCAGGCGCTCTATGGTATCGATGAAGACATCTTCCTGCTCACCCTCATCACCAGCATTTTCCTCAATCTGTCCGGACAGCATGGCAATAATTTCCTCGTGCGGGGTAGCGCGAAAATATTCAAGCAGCAAGCCAAGGTTGCCGCCCGCCAAGGCAGCATGGTCAATCGCCTCGGCTACTGCAACCAGGGCTGCCCCCTCGGCATGGTCGCGGGCAATCAGGTCAAGCGGCAAACGGGCCGCCCGTTCGGGTCGGCGCAGTACGGCAACGAGGAGGGTGCGCTCCAGCGCATGGGGTGCCGGCCGCATGCGGTTCGGCGGTGGCGCAGCACGATAACGCGCCAGAGGCTTGAGCCCGCACTGGGCCTCGAGTTCTGCTTGCGATAACTGTGCGTGCCGGGCGATTTCCTTGGAGATTTGCACCCGCAGCACTGGCGCGGATATTTTCTGCAGCAAGGGCTTGGCGTCGCTGACCAGTTTGGCGCGCCCCTCGGCGGTCGAGGTGTTGCAGTCCTGGATCAGCTTGCGGACGAAATAATCGCTGAGGCGGGTGGCGTTTTGCGTCTGGTTTACAAATGCTTCCTTGCCATGCTCGCGGACGAATTCATCGGGATCCTGGGTGCCATCCAACTGGAGGATCTCGACACTTTTGCCGTCTACCAGATGCTCGAGGCTAACCTCCATGGCGCGCCGGGCGGCGCGGTCGCCGGCGCTGTCGCGATCGAAACAGAACACCACGCGGTCGGCAAGCTTTACCAGTCGCTGCACGTTCATTCCGGTCGCGGCCGTACCGAGGGTAGCGACAACGTTACCAATCCCGTTCTGTGCCAAGCCAACGACATCCATGTAGCCCTCGACGACAATGACCATGTTCTGCTGCTGTATTTCTTTGCGCGCCTGCGGCAGACCGTAGAGTTCCTGGCCTTTGTGGAACAACGGGGTTTCCGGTGAATTCAGGTACTTCGGCTCGCCCTGCCCGAGTACCCGACCACCGAAACCGATGACATTGCCGCGCTGATCCTGGATCGGGAACATCACACGGTCGCGAAAACGGTCATAACGCCGGCCCTGCTCGTTTTCGATGACCAGCCCGCACTCGACCAGCGCCGGACTGTGATAGTCGTCGAATATTTGCTGCAGGCCCTGCCAATCATCCGGCGCGAAACCCAGGCCGTAACGAGCGGCTATTTCGCCGGTCAGGCCGCGTCGCTTGAGATAGTCAATCGCCTTGGGTGACGCCTTAAGTTGGTCCTTGTAAAATTGCGCCGCGCGTGCCATGCGCTCGGTAAGTGGAGCCTGCTGGGCCTTCTGTTGCGAGTGAGCGCCAACCTCGCGTGGCACCGGCAAGCCAAGGCTGCTGGCAAGTTCCTCCACTGCCTCGACAAAGCCGAGTCCGGCATATTGCATGACAAAACCGACTGCGCTGCCATGGGCGCCACAACCAAAGCAGTGAAAAAACTGTTTGGCCGGACTGACGGTGAAGGATGGCGTCTTTTCCGAATGAAAAGGACAGCAGGCCTGATAATTGGCACCTGCCTTCTTCAGCGGGACGTAGCGCTCGACGACGTCGACGATGTCAACGCGCGCAAGCAGTTCCTGAATGAAGCTGTCCGGGATCATCGGCGCTGATTATCCACAAACGATGCGCCGCCGGCGGTCAGACCAACTTCGACTTGACCAGTTTCGAAATTTCGCCCATGTCGGCGCGTCCCGCGATCTGCGGCTTGACCAGCGCCATCACCTTGCCCATGTCTGCCGGGGATTTCGCGCCAGCAGTGGCGACCGCCGCAGCGACGATGGCCTCAACCGCGGCGGCACTGAGCGCCTGCGGCATGTAAGCCGCAAGCACCTCAATCTCGAACTTTTCGACGTCGGCCAGATCCTGGCGCTTGGCGGCCTCGAACTGGGTGATCGAATCCTTGCGCTGCTTGAGCATCTTTTCGATGACGGCAATGACCGCCGCATCGTCAAGCTCGATACGCTCATCCACCTCACGCTGCTTGATGGCGGCCAGCAGCAGGCGGATGGCGCCGAGGCGGGCGGCTTCCTTCGCCTTCATGGCGAGCTTCATGTCTTCGATGATGCGGACTTTCAGCGACATGCGATTCTCCAGAAATGACGAAACCGCCCTCAGCGGTAACCGGGGCGGTATCAGCTGCTGGTGCCTGTGTCTTACATAAATTAAACAGGCAACCTGTGGAATCAATACATCTTTGGCGGCAGCAACTGGCTGCGAATGCGCTTGTGATGGCGCTTCACGGCCGCAGACAGCTTGCGCTTGCGCTCGGAGGTAGGCTTCTCGTAGAACTCGCGGGAGCGCAATTCTGTGAGCGTACCGGCCTTCTCGATGGTGCGCTTGAAGCGACGGATGGCAACCTCGAAAGGCTCATTTTCCTTGACACGAATACCGGGCATGCGAATTTCCTGAATGGATGGGTTGATGCAGAAAGGGGCGCATTTTAGCCGTTTCTTTTTGATTGTCAAAGTAAACGGCCTTTTCTGCCTCGACTCATCTCTCACCCTGTTGCGCCGCATTGAATACAATGCGGGCGATGATAAAGCCCGGCGCCAATGGTGTCAGCGCCAACCCTTCGCTGGCCAACCGTGCAGATGATGAACTGCGGCGTCTGCGCGCCCGGCTCGAGGCGGAAATCGCCACCCGTCAGGGCATCGAGCAACGTTTGGGCCAGGTGCAGGCGGCCTACTCACGCTTTGTCCCCCCGCAACTCCTTGAATTGCTGGGCAAGGAAAGCATTCTCGACGTCGACTGGGGCAACCAGGCCGAAAAGAAAATGACGATCCTGTTCTCCGACATACGCGGCTTCGCCTCGATGTCTGAGCGCATGTCGCCGCAACAATGTTTCGATTTCATCAACGCCTACCTGAGCTTCATGGAACCGGTGGTGCTGGCGCACGGCGGCTTCATAGACAAGTATATTGGCGATTCGGTGATGGCGCTGTTCCCGGCCCGTGGCGACGATGCCCTGCACGCAGCGATCGCCATGCTGGCCGAACTCAATCAGTTCAATGCCCAGCGTGCCATGCTGCTCACCGAACTCCCGCCGGACCACCCGGAACGGCGTGCCGCCGCCGAAGTACGCATCGGCATCGGCATGAATTCCGGCTTGTTGATGCTGGGCGTAATTGGCGGCGCCAGCCGCATGGAAGTCACGGTGATCAGTGACGCAGTCAACCTGGCGTCGCGCGTCGAGGCGCTGACCAAGACCTATCAGACACCGATCCTGATAACCCAGCATACCCTCAACAGCATTCGCCACTCGACCAACTTTTCGATCCGCTTCATTGATCGCGTCCGCGTGCGCGGCAAACATTTGGCACAATCGATTTACGAGGTTTTTGACGCCGATCCGGCACCGCTCAAGGCGGCGAAATTGGCCAGCCGCGGTACTTTCGAAGACGCGCTGGCGCACTATCACTTCCGCCGCATGGAAGATGCGTTGACCTTGTTCAGCGATTGTCTGGAGCACAACCCGGGCGATACGCCGGCAGCGGTATATTGGCAGCGTTGTCGCCAGGCCAATCGCGCCCACTCGGGCGAGGCTGGCGAAACCGATAGCGCCACGCAATGGCGCCCTGAGTATCTGCTTGGCCTGGCGGGGCTGGACGACATGCACCAGGCAATCTTCGGCCATATCGTCGCGCTCGCGGATGCCCTGCAACAGGACTCGTCCAGCACAGCCGAACATCTGGTCAACACGCTGGTCGAGTGGACGACAGAGCATTTCGAGTCCGAGGAACAAATGATGCTGGCGCATGGCTATCCGCATTCGCCGTTTGCCGAGCACCGCCAGCAGCACGAGAAATTCCGTGAGTTTCTCGACACACTCGCAGCCGAAATCAGCGACGGCAAAACTTCGCCATTGCGGCTGGCCTTTCGTTGTCAATTCCTGCTGCTCGATTGGTTCATCAGTCACATCAACATCACCGACCGCCACCTCGAGCGCTATCTGGCCGGCCGCTTAACGCCTGACGCTACCTGACTACGCCAATTTGGGGAGCCCTTCACGCTAGCCCGGCCCGCAAACATAATTATCGAGCGCGAGTTGCACCAAAGTGCTAAGCTTACTTCCCCCTATAAATGGCATGGGTAACTCAAGGCGCCCACACGATGGATCGCATCAACGTCATCGAGCATCTGCAGGAGGTCATCCAGGACCTTCATGGGACTGGGACGCAGGTCGACCGACAGTTGCAGCGCCATGCGCCGCGCGACCGTTTCGATCCGACGCGTACTGACGTTTCCCCGCGGATCCGGCGCGCCATCACCGAGCGCCTGCCGGTCGAAGCCATTGTGATGACGGCCGACATTCGCCGCTCCAGTTCGGTGATGAAGGAATCGATTGACATCCTGCAATTCGCCAACATCCTTGACGATTTTGTTGGTGAATTCCGCACCGTGCTGTGTTATCACAACGGCTGGTTCGACAAATTCACCGGCGATGGCTTCATTTGCTACTGGCTGGTCGATGAAGGCTTTGCCGCACAGATGGAAACCGTGCTGGCCTTCTCGGCCACCGTCATGGAAAGCTTCCGCAGCTATTATTACCCGGCCTTTCTTGCCAACCTGCGCAACATGCCGAGCGGTGTCGGCCTCTCCATCGGCATCGATGCCGGCCCATGCTATGTCGCGCCGGTGGCAGGCGATCTGACGCTGGTCGGACTGCCGATTGTCGGTGCCGTACGCATGGCCAATGCCGCACGCAAACCCTACGAACTGCTCATGAATGCCTATCCGGGCAACCGCCTGACTGATGGCGCCAGCCGCAACAGCGGCCAGCTGGCGACCGACCTGCGCTACCAGGCCGCCCCGTGCTGCGTGCAGACCAAGGAATACCCCGAAGGCCAGGAGGCTTATGCCTTCAACTTCCTCAAGAACGGCAAGAATCTGTTCGCCTGATTCCCGAAAGTCGGCGTGATCGAAGGAAATTCCCTTTTCGGGACTGGAGAGACGAAGTGCCCCGCAGCGGGTATGAAATGCCCCGTATGGGATACGGTATGCGCTGCACGCTGACAGGGTATTAGCCGGCGCACAGTCAATCAGGGGTACTCATCAGCATGCCAGCCCGGCCTTGAATTTCTCCCGCAAGCAGGGTAGCTTGCGACGCTGCGAATAATAAAATCAGCCAACGAGGAGAACAACATGAATCACGCAATCCGCATTTACGAAACCGGCGGGCCGGAAGTGCTGCGCTGGGAGGAAGTCAAGCTGGGCGACCCAGCACCCAATGAGGCGCGTGTCCGTCACGCAGCGGTCGGTCTCAACTTCATCGACATCTATTTCCGCAGCGGGCGCTATCCCCTGACTTTACCCAATGGCCTGGGCCTGGAAGGCGCGGGGGTGGTCGAGGCCATCGGCAGCGCCGTGACCGAAGTTCAGGTTGGCGAGCGCGTGGCCTATGCCGGCGGCCCACCCGGTGCCTACTCCGAGGCGCGCAACATTCCCGCCGATCGACTGGTGCGACTGCCGGATGCCATCGATTTCAAGCACGCCGCTGCAATGATGCTGCAGGGCATGACCGCACAATACCTGCTGCGGCGCACCTACCGCGTACAACCGGGCGATACCATCCTGATCCAGGCGGCAGCCGGGGGCGTCGGCCTGATCGTCTGCCAGTGGGCCAAGGCTCTTGGTGCCAGGGTGATCGGCACGGTCGGCACGGACGAAAAGGCGGCACTGGCCAAGGCGCATGGTTGCGATCATCCGATCGTCTATACGCGCGAGGATTTTGTCGAGCGGGTCAAGGAGATTACCAACGGCGAAGGCGTGCCGGTAGTGTATGACTCGGTCGGCGGCGACACCTTCATGAAATCGCTCGACTGCCTGCGTCCATTGGGCATGATGGTCACCTTCGGCCAGTCGGCAGGACCCGTGGCGCCCGTCGACACACAGGAGTTGTCTAAACGTGGCTCGTTGTTCCTGACCCGGCCGTCACTGTTCACCTATGTGGCAAAACGCGCGGATCTGTTGCATAGCGCACAGGAACTGTTCGACATGGTGGGTGCCGGTCGAGTGAAGATCGAGGTCAATCAAAGCTATGCCCTGAAAGATGCGGCGCAGGCACATATCGATCTCGCCGCCCGCAAGACCACCGGCTCGACAATATTGTTGCCTTGATGCCCTGACCTGCGGGAGGGAGTGCATGTGAAGATCTACATGATCGCCAACCCAAAGGGGGGTGTTGGCAAAAGTACGCTGGCAACCAACCTCGCGGGATGGCTGGCAAGCAACGGTCATCGAGTGATGCTGGGCGACATCGATCGCCAGCAGTCATCGCGTGCATGGCTGCAACTGCGCGCGCCGGCACTGCCATACATCGCAGCGTGGGACATCCAGCCTGGCCAGCCGGCGAGACCGCCGCGCGATGCAACCCATGTCGTACTCGATACGCCGGCGGGGCTGCACGGCAAGAAACTGGCCAATGTTCTGAAGCTGGTGGATCGCATCATCGTGCCCTTGCAACCTTCACTGTTCGACATCCTGGCCACACGGCACTTTCTGGACGAGCTGCTGGCCGAAAAGCTGGTGCGAAAGCATCATGTCGAGATTGCCATCGTCGGCATGCGCGTAGACGCACGCACGCGTGCCGCCGGTGAACTGGAGCGGTTTCTGGTGAGCTCCGGCCTGCCGGTGATCGCCCACCTGCGTGACACGCAAAACTATGTGCAAGCCGCCGCCCACGGCATGACCATCTTCGATCTCCCCGCCTCACGCGGTGCGCAGGACCAGGAGCAATGGGCACCGATTCTGCGCTGGATTCAATAATTCCGCCCGCTGACGCCCTTTACGGGGGCCGTAATCTGACTGGAACCTAGAATAGCTCGGCGTCAGTATTTGCCAGGTGCTGCTTCAGCTTGCCTGCGGCGATCAGCCTGTCGTAAGCGTGGCACTGGTTGCGGCCATGATCCTTGGCCCAGTAAAGCGCTGCGTCCGCACTGTCCAGAATGACGGATGGCGTGTCACCGCGCTTGATGCGGGTGAAGCCGATGCTGATGGTGATCCGGCCCACCCCGGGGAAGCCGAAATCTTCAACCCTGGCGCGAAAGCGCTCGAAAGTCGCCGTGGCGTGGGAAAACTCGGCAGGGCGCAACAGGGCGACGAACTCTTCACCACCAAAACGAAACAGCTTGTCCTGGACGCGAAAGCTTTCACGCATCAGCTTGCCGACCAGGGTCAGCACCTCGTCGCCGACCTGATGGCCAAAACGGTCATTGATCGACTTGAAGTGGTCAATGTCCATCACACCCAGCCAGTGATCGCGTGTCGCCGGGCGTGTCTTACGGCGATGCGGCAAACGCGGCGTCCCGGAGGCGGCATCATCCTGTTGCGGAATATTGGCCAGAATCCTGATCAGGTGTTCATCGAAGGTCTTGCGGTTGAGCAGGCCGGTGAGTGAATCGGTTTCGCTGTAGTCGAGCATCGACAGACAGTTTTTCAGCAGTTTGACAAAGCCCTGGACGATCTCGGATTCGAAAGCCGTCAATGCCACCGAACGCAGAATCAGTAAAAATGCGTAGGGTTCATGCAGCGCATTCTCGATCGGTACGATGATGCGCGCGCTACCGTCGGGAAGCTGATCGTGGCAGGGCTCAGCATTGCCAAGACAAATCTGGAAGTGCGGGCTATTTTCGATCGACCCGATCTGCTCCGGCCAGGCAAAGCCATCGTCATGGATTTGCGCCACGACCGGACCGCCGGTGCCGATTTCCGCCGCAAGACCCACCAGCACATCGCCGGGCGGCATGAAGATCTTGTGCAGTTCCGTGCGCGTCGCTCCCAGAATCTCATTAATCGCAGTAATCACGGCCGCCTCAACAGCACCGCGATTGCGGCTGTTGGTGATCAGGTCAACATGATGGAGCAGGGAGGTCAAAGCAGGCCGTGCACCATTTTTGCGACCAGCAGCAGAATCACACCGGCAAATATTTTCTTCAGCGTAGCCACGGGCAGGCTGTGCGCGGCTCTGGCGCCGAGCGGAGCGGTCAACATGCTCATTGCCACGCAAGCCGCCAGCGCCTGCAGGTAGATGTAGCCAAAGCTGCCAGCCGGCAGGTCTGTGACCCGCAGCCCTCCCAGCATATAGCCCGCCGTACCCGCCACGGCAATGGGCAGACCGATCGCCGCAGAAGTACCGATGGCATGGTGCATCTTGATGTTGCACCAGGTCATGAAAGGCACCGATAGCGAGCCGCCGCCAATCGCCACCAATGCCGAAATCACGCCGATGCCGCTGCCGACGGCGTACATGCCGAGCACGCCCGGCAACTGCCGCGACGGCTTGGGTTTGATGTTCGCCAGCATCTGGAAGGAAACATAGCTCATGAAGACCGCAAAAAATATCGCCAGCGGTCGTGTCGAAATCAGGCTGGCAATTTGCGCACCGGCAAAGGTGCCGAGCACAACGCCGGGAGCAATGATCTTGACGATCGGCCAGATCACCGCGCCATGGCGATGGTGGGCATACAGACTCGACAGTGAAGTGAAAATGATGGCCGCCATCGAGGTGCCAAGGGCCAGATGCATCACATGCTCAGCCGGCATGCCCTGCGCGGCAAACATCAGCGCCAGCACGGGCACCATGATCGCGCCGCCACCGACGCCCAGCAATCCGGCAAAAAATCCTGCCACCGCGCCGAGCGCCAGATATCCCACCAGCCAAATCATTGCAATAATCTCCTTGTGATGAAGTACCACTCCGCCGGATCGACCGGCGTGATCGACAAACGGTTACCGCGCTGAAGCACGCGCATGTTGGCAAGCTCCGGGTGGGCACGCAACTCGTCGAGACCGACCAGACGGGTTTTGCGCACGATGCGCACATCGACATTCATCCAGCGCGGGTTTTCCGGCGTGGATTTCGGGTCGAAATAGGGGCTCTGCGGATCGAACTGTGTACGGTCGGGGTACGCGCGCTTGGCCACCTCTGCCAGTCCGGCAATGCCCGGCTGTGGACAGCTTGAATGATAGAAAAGTACGCCGTCACCGACCTTCATCTGGTCGCGCATGAAGTTGCGCGCCTGGTAGTTGCGCACACCCCACCAGTCCACGGTCTGCTTCGGCATCGCCAGCACATCGTCGATGCCGACGACGGACGGTTCGCTCTTCATCAGCCAGTAACGCATCATCCGCCTGAAATTGATTGCTCCAGCGGGCCATTCTACAGGCGGAGTCTGGAAAGATTCTCGTACTGGCGCACGATCACCTACAATCGCCCCGCAGCGCCAGATTGGCTGCTTTGGCGAACACGCCGCCCATTCACCGCAGGCATACCATCTCCCACTGCCCATGAAACAGCACGCCGAAGAACTGATGGCGCGCATCCGCGCCCTGCAAAACGAACTTGAAGAGGAATATCGCCGGGCGCAACTGGAATTCGCGCTCAAGCGCGCAGAGCTGGCCGAGGATTTCCTGCGGCAGCAGAAGCGCTACAAAGCGAGTCTGTTGCGCTTTCTGCTGCGCACGCGTCCGCTTGTCGTCCTGACTTCACCGTTGATTTATCTGGGCTGGATTCCGTTTCTGCTGATGGATTTATTCGTCACACTTTTCCAAGCCATCTGCTTTCCGGTTTACCGCATTCCCAAAGTGCGGCGCGCCGACTATCTTGTGTTCGATCGCACGGATCTGCCCTATCTGAATATCATTGAAAAGTTCAATTGCTTCTATTGCTCCTATGGCAACGGCATTGCTGCCTATACGCGCGAAGTGGCGGCACGCACCGAGCAATACTGGTGCCCGATCAAGCACGCCCGACGCCTGCGGGCCACTCATGAACACTATCCGAAATTTTTCGATTACGGCGACGCCGAGGCATTCCGCCAGGGACTGGAACGCTTGCGGCAACAGTATGAGGGGGCAGAAGCCGACGCGCCGTCTGCTGCCGAAAAAACCCAGACTCGCGGAACCTAGGCAACCTCGGTCGCCAGTGTCTGAACCCAGGCAATCGATTCGGCCAGGCACTGATTCAGCGTTTCACGGTTGATGCGCCCACCCATCTGCGCCAACACGCGCTCGGCACCTTCCGGATCGTCACTGTCGTAGCAGTCAGTGATATCGAGCAACAGCCCCAATTCTCCCTCGCGGCTCAGCAGCGCGAGGCTCAATTGCGGGCCAAGAGCAATCTGTTCGATGATGTCGGTCATCGGCAGACCCAGGGCCGCCGGCATCAGCGACATCAAGCCACAGAGGAAGGCCGCCTCGGGCAGGTCGCGCTGATCAGCGTAACAGCGGCGCGCCAGACGCTCCATGAAATTTCCTTTGAACGCTGCCAACTGCATCAACGGATTGCGCTCAATGCCGACGTACTGACCGCTGGGGCGGCTATAAAGCAGCAACTGTAACCAGCGCAGGATCTGGCGACGACCAAGCACGGTAATCGCCTGCCGCACCGATGTGACACGCGTACGCAACCCCACGGCGGCCGAATTGGTGAGCCGCAGCAAATTCACGGCGAGCGCAGCTTCGCTCTTGAAAATCCGTTCGATTTCGTCAAGATCGGCGTCTGCGTTCAGGCGCTTGATGAGACGAATCAGGCCCTGTGTGGCCGGATCGAGCTGTTTGCCCTCGACAACGGTCGGTTCGGCGAAATAGTAGCCTTGGAAAAAGTGAAAGCCGAGCGCCGCGGCCCGCTCGTAATCGGCATGGGTTTCCACATGACTGGCAATCGGCAATGGACGAAAATCCGCCAATTGCGACAACAGTGGCCGCAACACGCCGTCAGGCAAGTGTTGCAGATTGAGCTTGACGAACATGGCCTGCTTCAATAGCGGCACGAGTTCCTCGGAGACTCTGGTGAGGTCGTTCAGACAGAAGGTATAGCCACGCTGCCCCAGCGCCTGGCAACGTGCCACCACGGCCGGCTCGACAGCCACGCTGGCTGGCAAATCAAACACCACGCCGTTGGCCGGCAAAAGTTCGATTGCATCGGAGGCAAGCGCTACCGAGTCGACAATGACAAAGACCTTGTTGGACCCCAGTGCACTGCTCAATCCCAGTTCGGCGAAAGCCTTGCAGATCACATCGGCAGTAGCCATGCCTGGCTGGACTTGTGCCGCGCGATTCTCACTCGAATCGCGGAACAGCAACTGATAGCCGACCAGTGCCTGTGTCGAATCGAGAATTGGCTGACGCCCGAGAAAGAGGCTCGTGAGAGCAGGGGCAGAAGGTGGAATGCTCATGCCGATATCCTACCAGCAGGAAGTCACGAGATCAATCGGGATAGGGGGCGGTCAAAC
>DDXB01000034.1 GCA_002347405.1 Rhodocyclaceae bacterium UBA2271
CCCAGCAATCTGAGCGAACTGCACAGGACCGCGCGCAACAAACTCAAGAGCGCTCAAAAGCGTCCTTCGATCATCGCCGCTTGCTGGATGCAGGCTACCCTGTGGTGATGTCATGAATTACGGAAGCCTCAATAGTATCAATTTGTTTGTAGCGGGGCCATGCGGGTCTCCCTGTGTCTCTCCGCATTCGAGCCTTGTTATTCCATTTGGTTCACTGCAGAATGCGGCTATGAAAAGACTTTTTCTACATCCTTGTTAGAGCGCACCACATGCCCACTCTCTTCAAGTTGATTGCTCTCGATGGAGTGCCGCTTGACATTGATGTCGGACTATTTCAGCAGTCTCTGTCGAACGATATGCGCATCGCCTCACGAGAGGACGGCACGTATGTAACCGTCGACTCTGTCAATGATGAGGATGGTGCCGCTCAGTATCGTATCGATCGCGAGTTGGATCGGCTTTACTTCTTAACCAATGTTCGCGTGCGCGCCGAGATGTGCAAAAGGACTGCAACTGCCACAGTGACCGCTCGTTACAACATTCACGGCACACTTCCTGTAACCATAAAGCCGCTAGCGTGGTCGTACGAGCTGGCACTACAGCTACGTCTCTGGGCAATTGCGGCAACGCATGACGATCCACTTGTTAAGATTCTTCTGCTATTTCAGGTAATAGAACTCTCCTACTCCAAGCGTGATTACCCGGATTACGTTGACAACACAACACCACCGCATCCTCGAACTGAATGCAAGTTGCTACGGCATCTCGTCGCGCATTCAGGAGATATCGATGGTTCCGAACTAAAGAACTACTGTGCATACTTGGGCCTTCCAGCGCTAATGCTCGACCGGACGGATCCGCACTACGTATCCGTGCTCGCGAACAAAGCTCCGTTTGTCGAGGTTGAAGCTAGAAAGGTATTGGCAAGTGCACTTGAAATTTCCGGCATGGGGTACGGCGATGCATACGACCATCTTGAACTATTCGAACGGAGGCCATCATGAATGCAATCCTCGCTAGGTGGCGCTTGCTCTTGTCGTGCCTTGCCATATCTGTCCTGGGTAGCGGGACAGCGGTCAGCGCGCAAACGGAAGCGGTCCAGGAAATAGTCAAGCTGAAAACCCGTGGCGATGTCGAGCAGGCTTACTTGTTACTGCATGAAAAGACCCAACCCGAGGCAGTTGCGGTTCTCTTTACGGGTGGGTTCGGTTTGCTCAAGCTCCGCGCAACCGATGCCGGGGTGATTTGGGAGAAAGCCGGCATCAGTTTTCTGGTGATCAACCAGGACCGTTTTCGTGACGGCACGACGGCTGTCGCGGTTGTAGATGTACCCACTGATCAGTGGGGTATGGGTTACACGCCGAAGTTCCGCAAAAGTGAAGCTCATGCGACCGATGTACGCCATATCGTCAAGGATCTTCGCGCCCGCTATCCGCAAACCAGGATATTTCTTGTCGGCACAAGCCAGGGTGCCACGTCCGCAGCCTATGTCGGCAAGGCTTTGGGCAAGGAGGTCGACGGGGTCGTCCTGACCGCAGCGGTATTTGAATGGGCGCCCGCAGCGTGGCAGTCTTTGCACGACTCAAATCTCAGTGACTTCGATTTTGCGCAGATTTCCGTGCCACTGTTGATTGTCCATCACGTTGACGACAGGTGCGTTGCAACCCCCTTTGCGGCGGCTGCGAAATTCATCGGAAAATATCCATTCATTACCGTGCGGGGAGGCGAACCGGTACGGGACAATGGTTGCGGACCGCAGGGACCTCATGGATTTCTGGGGCGGGAAGAGCCGGTTGTTACCGAGATCAAGAACTGGATGCATGGCAGAGCGCACAAAACCGAGATTCAGTAGTTGCGGATAAGCGAAATAATGGGCCAGGGGAGCGATATTTAAAAGTCGGCGCTGGCGGGACGGCGTGCCCCGTAGTGGGTATGAAATGCCCCGCATGGGGTACGGCGTTCAGATTCGCCGCCGCGCTTCACCAAGATGCGCATACGCCGGCTCGCTGCCGAGCCGGGCGTCAATCACGGCCTTGCCGACGGTGAAGTGGTAGATATCCTGGAAGCTGGCCGTGTCGAGCCCGAGGGCGCGATGCACCTCATCGTCGAAATAGCAGCCGATGCCGGTGCCCTGGATGCCAGCGGCTTCGGCTTCGAGGTAGAGCACCTGGCCCAGCATGCCGGCTTCCCAGAAGCGCTGGCGGTAGCGCCAGGCTTGCTCTGGGCCGATGTCGTCGAAGCGGGCCAGCATGGCCAGCGCAAAGGCCGAGTCGCCGGCGATGTCCTGATGACAGGATGTCGTGACGGCGAACTCGCGCACATCCAGCGGCGCCAGCAGGTGGAGCGGCAGGTGGTCGGGGCAGTCGGGGACCTTGGCCCAGAGCCAGTCGGGCCGCATGGCGGCGCGCAGCGTGGCGAGCGCGGCCGGGGCACGCGGCAGGCAATAGATGCCCGGTTCCAGGCCATCGACACGATGCACAAACACTACCGGATGCACGCCGGGTGTTGCTTCCAGCAGTGACCAGGGCGGCTGGCCGGCGCGCGGCAACAAGGCGTCGAGGATGCGGAAAAAGCGCTGCGCGCCGATCGCGGTAACGCCGTCGAAAGCCTGGGCGGAGCGCCGGCCGATGATCAGCCCGCTGGCCGGTGTTTGCGCAGCGGATGCCAGCACCGGCAGTGGTGCCCGGACTTCGGCCGGAACGCGGCTGCCGGCGGGCTTGTGCGTGGCGGCGGCGACCAGCGCAATGTCCGGCCAGTCGCGATGCGCGGGGCTCAAGATGTTGGCCGTTCCTGCCCACGCCACGCCGGCCAGCATGGGCAGCACCGCTGCTGCTGTGGGCGCGTCCCCCGGCCCGATCCAGACCAGCGCTTCCGGGGTTTCGGTCTCGGCTGCGCCGGCCGGAAAGTCGCCGGTGCGATCCACTCCGGCGAGGGCGGCGATTTCGTCATCGCCCCACTCGTCAAGCAAATGCACCTGCCAGCCGCAGGCGGCGGCGGCATAGGACAGGGCGGCCACGGCATGGCCGCAATCGTGCTGGCAGTAGCGGAAGGCGCGCATGCCGTATTTCCACGCCTCGCGCCAGTGGATGCCGGTTAGGGCCAGCAGCACCCCGCCCGGCCAGGCGAACGGCGCGGCGGCGCGTTGTTCGAGGCAATGCCGGTCGGGCCGGTAGTGATGGACGCCGGCCGGCAGTCCCGGCAGGTCCGGGCAGATCAGGTAGCCCTCGGTGGGATGGAGGTTGCCGGAGGAGGGGTTGCAACGCAGAGCCCAGCGGTTGCCGCCGTAGGATTTCCAGGCTGACAGACCGAGCGACAGCTGCAACAGAATGGCGATGTTGTCCGCATTGAGGGCTTGTGGCGGCACTGCGGCGGCGCAGAGATCGTCCCAGCTGACCGGGAGGTCGGCATCGAGCAACGGCAGCGCCAGTTCGGGCGCGCCGGCATAGCGGCGGAACGGGTCGGGTTGCGTCGCCCAGTCAAGCCCGCCGGGGCCGGGAGCATAGCGGTCGAGGTGGTGCTTGGAGCGCTCATGGTAGTTGCGAACTGATTCCATGAACGCAATACTAAGGCCTTTTCCAGATCATCCGGCGGCAGCGCCGCAGACAAAGCCGACCGGGTTGCCGCGGAATTCCGTTATCCTAGGCACAGGGCAGGCCGTTTTTGAAAACCTCGCGCAATGGCGCCTGGAATATTTCAAAGGGACATGATGGAAACAGGGCCACACAACAGATCCGACCTGAAGTTTCGACTCGACCCCGAAGCCAAGGCCTTGATTGCGGTTGCGACACCCGGGCCGACAAGCCAAAGCATAGATGAGGCCTGGCTGCGCGATGAACTGGTGGCACAGGGTTATGGCGCGCTGCGCTACCTGCCCCGGGCAGCCCTCCCCCTACTCGCCAACTACAATTCCGGCAAGGCCGTCGAAGTCAAGATCGCCGAGTGCATCGACGCCAGCCTGAAGATCGATATTTCACCCGATGGGCTGGAGGCTTACCTGGATATCAACGCCGCGGAAGGCGGCGCCCCGATGACTAGGGATGTTGTCATGATTGCACTGGCGGAGCACGGCATTGGCGCGGGAATACTGCCGGAGGAAATTGATGCGGCCATCGCTGCCGGCGCCGTCAAGCGTCACGTGGTCGCCTACGGCCTGCCGCCCGAGCATGGCCGCAATGGACGACTGGAATCCCTGCTCCCGGAAGTGCGCAGCCGCACGCCCCACGAAGATGAGACAGGTCACACCGACTATCGGGATCTGGGCGAGATTCCGGTGGTTCATCCTGGCGCAGCCTTGATGCTCCTTCACCCACCCACCCCGGGCACGCCGGGTTTGACGTTGCTGGGGGTGCAGATTGATGCCAGGCCAGGCAAGGAAGTGAAATACGCCGCCAATCTGCCCGGCACCAGCCTCGACCCCGACAACCCCGACCTGCTGCGCGCCGCCATCAATGGCCAACCCGTCATCATCCGCGGCGGCATGATGGTCGAGCCGGTGTTCCGGGTCAATGCGGTCAATACGGCCAGCGGCAATATTGACTTCGATGGCAGCGTGGTGATCAAGGGCGACATCAGTGCCGGCATGGCCGTGCATGTCAGCGGCGACATCGAAATCGGCGGCGTTGTCGAAACGGCCACCCTGGAAGCGGGCGGCAGCATCGTGGTCAAGGGCGGCGTCATGGGCGGGCTCGGCCGCAAGACCACCGAAGAACACCATATTCGTTGCGCCGGCTGCTTCAATGCCGCTTATGCCCAGCAGGCCAGAATCGAGGCTGGCGACAGCATCTTTATCGACGACGTGGCCATGCAATGCGAATTAACCGCGATCAACCACATCCATGTCGGCAACAAGCGGCGCGGCCATATCATCGGCGGTCACGTCCAGGCAACGCTCACCATCACGGCCAAGGTGATCGGTTCACCCAACCGCGTGCTCACCCACTGCACGATTGGCGTCAATCCGCTCATGAACAAACAAATGCAGGATATGGCGAAGACCCGCGATGGCCAGGAAACCCAGTTGCTCGAAATCAGCAAACTGCTCGATTTCTCGCGCAAGAACCCCGGCAAGTTGCGTCCGGAGATGATTGAAAAGGCCCAGGCAACGGCGGCCGCACTCTCGGCCGGCATCGCGGCGCTGCGCGAGGAGGAGGAGACCCTGGCGAAAAAGATCGAACTCTCGCAGCAGTCACGCGTCAATGCGCAAAAGGCCCTCCACGATGGCGTCGAAGTTCACATGGGCAAGCAGTGCTATCGCGTCACCGGCGAACATGGCCCCAGTTCCATCGGACTCGGTGAGGCGGGTCTTGAACTGCTCCCGCTGGAAGCGGTGAAGTAAGCGATGCCTTTAGCGATCCGGGGCTAACACCCGGCATGCCTTTGATCTGCAGCGCAGGCAGTTGACTTTGTATCCCGTATTTCCACACTTTACGCATGATCAAGTCATTCCGGCACAAAGGGCTGCAAGCGTTCTTTGAAAAAGGAATCAAGTCGGGTATCAAGGCTCATCACGCCAACAAATTGCGCCTGCAGCTATTTGCCTTGAGTCGAGCCGGGAAACCTGAGGGCTTGGCTGCTCCGGGATGGCGACTACATTCACTCTCAGGGCACTTGGCGGGTGATTGATCGATCACCGTTAATGGAAATTGGCGACTGATCTTTCGGTTCATCGGCTCCGATGTGGAGCTGCTGGATTATTTGGATTATCAATAGAAAGTAACTATGGACATGTTCCCCCCTCATCCGGGCGAAGTGCTGCGTGACTATCTGCCGGCAGACATGCAGGTTACCGAAGCAGCCCAAAAGCTTGGCGTCAGTCGGGTCACGCTGTCGCGTGTTCTGAATGGTCATGCTGCGATCTCTGCGGAAATGGCCCTGCGGCTTGAAGCTGCACTCGGCACGCGTGCCAGCATGTGGGTCGGCATGCAGTCAGACTATGATCTCTGGCAGGCTCGGCAAAAGCCGCAGCCAAAAGTTGGGCGCTTGGCCGCCTAAGCTGCAGTCGCTGGCAAAACATGGAAACAAAAACGGCCTTCCGTCTGGAAAGCCGCTCTGCTGCTTGGTGCCGGGAGGGGGACTCGAACCCCCACACCATCACTGGCGGCGGATTTTGAGTCCGCTGCGTCTACCGATTCCGCCATCCCGGCTGCTGGTCGGGACGCGTAGAATGCGGCCCCGCTTGCAAGAGCGCGCATTATCCGCAAAACACCCCTGCCCCGCAACCAATGAAACTGACCCTCGACGATTTCGACTACGCCTTGCCGCCGGAGTGCATTGCCCAGGCCCCCCTGGCCGAGCGTAGCGCCAGCCGGCTGCTGGTGATGAAGGACGACACGCTCGAGGACCGGGGCTTCACCGACTTGCCGGACTTTCTGGCGCCTGGCGATCTCATCGTGATGAACGACACGCGCGTGATGCATGCGCGGCTGTACGGGATCAAGCCCACGGGCGGTCAGGTCGAGGTGCTGGTGGAGCGCATGACGGCGGAGGATGAGGTGCTGGCGCAGGTACGCGCCAGCAAGCCACCCAGGTCAGGCAGCTGGCTGCGGCTGGAGAATGCCTTTGATGCCGAGGTACTCAGCCGGGAGGGCGAGTTCTACCACCTGCGCTTTCATGCCAACGAACCGGGCAACGCGGTCGAACTGATCGAGCGCTACGGCAACCTGCCACTGCCGCCCTATATCGAGCGGCAGGCAGCCAACGCCGACGAGGAACGTTATCAGACCGTGTATGCCCGCGAGCGTGGCTCGGTGGCGGCGCCGACGGCAGGACTGCATTTCGACGCGCCGCTGCTCGAACGCCTGCGCGCGCGCGGCGTCGGCATCGCTTATGTGACCCTGCATGTCGGCGCCGGCACCTTTCAGCCGGTACGCGTGCAGGATCTGGCGCAGCACCACATGCACATCGAACGTTATGTGCTGCCCCAGGCGACGGCGGATGCCGTCGCGGCGACGCGGCAGCGCGGCGGCCGGATTGTCGCGGTGGGGACCACCACGCTGCGCACCCTCGAGTCAGTCGTCAATGCGGATGGCTCGCTGAAAGTCGGCGCTGGCGAGACGGCGCTGTTTGTTTCGCCGGGCTATGAGTTTCGCGTGGCCGACCTGCTGATCACGAATTTCCATCTGCCGAAATCGACCTTACTGATGCTGGTATCGGCCTTCGGCGGCATGGACAATATCCGCGCCGCCTACGCCCATGCCATCAATTCCGGCTACCGCTTCTTCAGCTATGGCGACGCCATGCTGATCCATCGCCAATGAAATTTAACCTCCACACCACCGATGGCGCCGCCCGGCGCGGCACGCTGACGCTCGCCCATGGCACGGTCGAAACGCCCGTATTCATGCCGGTCGGCACCTATGGCACCGTCAAGGCGATGGCGCCAGATGAACTGATCGATATCGGCGCGCAGATCGTGCTCGGCAACACATTTCACCTCTGGCTGCGACCGGGGCTCGAAGTCATCGGAGCGCACGGCGGGCTGCACCGCTTCATGGGCTGGGACCGGCCGATCCTCACCGACTCGGGCGGCTTTCAGGTGTTCAGCCTCGGCGCACTGCGCAAGATCACCGAGGCAGGCGTGAAATTCGCCTCGCCAATCAACGGCGACAAACTGTTCATGCGGCCCGAGGATTCAATGCAGATTCAGCACACCCTGAATTCCGACATCGCCATGATCTTCGACGAGTGCACGCCCTACCCTGCCGATGAACGGCAGGCGGCGGAGTCGATGCGGCTATCCCTGCGCTGGGCGCAGCGGTCGCGCGACGAGCATGATCGTCTTGGCAACACCAACGCCCTGTTCGGCATTGTGCAAGGCGGCATGTTCGAGGACTTGCGCGACGAATCATTGGCCGCGTTGACCGGCATCGGCTTTGATGGCTTCGCCATCGGCGGCCTGTCGGTGGGCGAACCGAAAGAGGAATTCGCGCGCATCCTCGCCCATACCGCCCCGCGGCTACCCACCGACCGCCCGCGCTACCTGATGGGCGTCGGCACGCCGGAGGACATCGTCTATGCGGTTGGCCAGGGCATCGACATGTTCGACTGCGTGATGCCGACGCGCAATGCGCGCAATGGCCATCTGTTCACCCGCTTCGGCGACATCCGCATCAAGAATGCCCGCCACAAGGAGGACACCCGGCCGCTCGACGCGGACTGCGGCTGCTACTGCTGCCGCAACTTCAGCCGTGCCTATCTCCATCACCTGTTTCGCTGCGGCGAGATACTCGGCGCGCGACTCAATACCATCCATAACCTGTTCTATTACCAGACCTTGATGCGCGAGCTGCGGGAAGCCATCGCGGCCGGGGAATTTGCCGCCTACGTCGCGCGCTTCACGAAAGACCGGGCAACGGCACAGGTATAATGCGCAGCTTCGATTTTTCTCACTTCCACCTGGAGCACTAAAACATGCTGATTTCCAATGCCTACGCCCAAGCCGCCGGCTCGGATCCCACCGGCGGACTGATGGGTCTGCTGCCCATCATCCTGATGTTCGTCGTGCTGTGGTTCCTGATGATCCGGCCGCAGATGAAAAAAGCCAAGGAACACCAGAAGCTGGTGAGCGAACTCGCCAAGGGTGATGAAGTCGTCACCCAGGGCGGCCTCGCCGGCAAGATCGTCAAGGTCAGCGACAACTACGTCACGCTCGAAGTTGCCGAAGGCAAGGATGGCCCCGTCGAAGTGCTGATCCAGAGACAGGCGGTCGGCGCCATGCTGCCGAAGGGCTCCCTCAAGGCCCTATGAACTTGCTGAGCCGCCCGGGCAGGGAAAGCCTGCCCGTCTTCTGTTCGGCCCCCTATTCGTCAGCCTTTACTTGAGCCCCTAGCGCCCCATGAATCGCAACCCTCTCTGGAAAAACGCCACGGTGATCATCGCCCTGGTGCTCGGGCTGCTGTACACCCTGCCGAATTTCTTTGGCGAGGTGCCGGCCGTACAGATCAGCAGTGTCAAAGCGACTGTCAAGCTTGACCTGCGCCTGCAGTCGCGCATCGAGGAAGCCCTCGCCGCCGCCGCCGTCAAGCCCACCGGCCTGTTCTTCGAACCGAACAGCATCCGCGTGCGCCTGGCCGACACCGACACGCAGTTGAAGGCCAAGGATGTCATCGAGCGGGCACTGAACCCTGATCCGGCCGACGCCTCATACAGCGTGGCGCTCAACCTGCTGTCCGCCTCGCCGGACTGGCTGACCAAGCTGGGCGCCAAGCCCATGTATCTGGGCCTCGACTTGCGTGGCGGCGTGCATTTCCTGCTGGAAGTCGACATGAAGGGGGCGCTCACCAAGCGGCTCGATTCCACCAGCGCCGATCTGCGCACCCTGCTGCGCGACAAGAACATCCGTCACAGCGGCATTGTGCGCGAGGGCAACAAGCTATCCCTGCGTTTCAGTGATGCGGACACACGCGACAAGGCGCGCCTGGTGCTGACGGACAACCAGCCCGACCTTGATCTGGTCGAAGGCCAGGACAGTGGTGGCAGTGGCGAATTCAGGCTGATCGCCACGCTCAAACCGGTTGCGGAAAAACGCATTCAGGAATTCGCCCTCAAGCAGAACATGACTACCCTGAACAACCGCATCAACGAACTCGGCGTTGCCGAACCGGTGATCCAGCAGCAGGGCGCCGACCGCATCGTCGTGCAACTGCCCGGCGTGCAGGACACCGCCAAGGCCAAGGACATCCTCGGCCGCACGGCGACACTGGAAGTGCGCCTGGTCGACGACGAGGCGAGCGCCAACCAGACCATCATGGAACAGGCTGAGCGTGGCCAGCCGCCGGCCGGTACGGATTATTACGTCGAACGCGGCGGCCGCGGCCTGCTGGTCAAGAAGCAGGTGGTACTCACCGGCGAGCGGCTGACCGACGCCCAGGCGGGCTTCGACGGCCAGACCCAGGAGCCGGCGGTGCATCTGTCGCTCGATTCGGCCGGAGCCCGCATCTTCAGGGATGTGACGCGTGACAACGTCAACAGGCGCATGGCCATCCTGCTGGTCGAAAAAGGCAAGGGCGAAGTGGTGACGGCCCCGGTGATCCGCTCGGAAATCGGTGGTGGCCGCGTGCAGATTTCCGGTCGCATGACGACCAACGAAGCCAGCGACGTCGCCCTGCTGCTGCGCGCCGGTTCGCTTGCTGCGCCGATGGACATCATCGAGGAACGCACCATCGGCCCCAGCCTCGGCGCCGACAATATCGAAAAGGGCGTCAACTCGACGCTGTGGGGCTTCGCGGCCATTGCCGTTTTCATGACGGTGTATTACCTGCTGTTCGGCTTCGTCTCGGTCGCCGCCCTGACGGCCAACCTGCTGTTCCTCGTCGGCCTGCTCTCGCTCCTGCAGGCCACGCTGACCTTGCCGGGCATTGCCGCCGTTGCGCTGACGCTCGGCATGGCCATCGACGCCAACGTGCTGATCAACGAACGCGTCCGTGAAGAACTCAGGAACGGCGTGACACCACAGGCCGCCATCACCGCCGGTTATGACCGCGCCTGGGGCACCATTCTCGATGCCAACATCACGACGATGATTGCCGGCATCGCGCTGCTGATCTTTGGTTCCGGTCCGGTGCGCGGCTTCGCCGTGGTGCTTTGTCTGGGCATTCTTACCTCTATCTTCAGCGCCGTGGTTGTGTCGCGTGCAGGGATCAACCTGATCTATGGTCACCAGCGCAAGCTGGATGCCATCAGCATCGGCTAAAGGAAACCGTCGTGGAATTTTTCCGCATCAATAAAGACATCCCCTTCATGCGCCATGCGCTGGTGTTCAACATCATTTCGTTGACCACCTTCGTTCTGGCGGTGTTCTTTATCGCCACCAAGGGTCTGCACCTGTCGATCGAATTCACCGGCGGCACCGTGATGGAAGCCGGGTACAGCCAGACCGCCGACCTCAACAAGATCCGCAAGCAACTTGAAACGGACGGCTTTACCGATACGCAGGTGATCAACTTCGGCTCCTCGCGCGACGTATTGATTCGCGTGCCGATCAAATCAGGCATGGAGGGCGAGTCCGCCAAGATCAGCGAAAAGGTCAGTGCCAGCCTGCAAGCCGCAGGCGGCGACCCGCAACTCAAGCGCGTCGAATTCGTCGGCCCACAGGTCGGCAAGGAGCTCGCCGAGGACGGCGCGCTGGCGCTCCTGCTGGTCATCATCGGCATCGTCGCCTATCTGGCGTTCCGCTTCGAATGGCGTTTTGCCATCTCGGCCATCATCGCCAACCTGCACGACGTCATCATCATCCTCGGCTTCTTCGCCTTCTTCCAGTGGGAATTCTCGCTACCGGTGCTGGCGGCGGTGCTGGCCGTGCTTGGCTACTCGGTCAATGAATCCGTCGTCGTCTTCGACCGCGTGCGCGAAACCTTCAAGAAGCAGCGCGGCATGACCACGCCCGAGATCATTGACCACGCCATCACCAGAACCATCTCGCGCACCATCATCACGCATGGCAGCACGCAGATGATGGTGGTCTCGATGCTGATCTTCGGCGGTCCGGCGTTGCACTACTTCGCCGTGGCGCTGACCATCGGCATCCTGTTCGGCATCTATTCATCGGTGCTGGTGGCGAGCCCGCTGCTGATGTGGCTGGGCGTTTCACGCGAGCATTTCGTCAAGCCGAAGAAGGAAAAGGCCGAAGGCGTCACCGAGGATGGGGCCTGCGTCTGACCAATCGCCCGCCCCCCTTTGTGCGCCGTTGGCGCATCCCTCGCTTTGCTCGGGACCGCTGCTGCGCAGCGTCCTGCGGCCTGCAGCCTGGTACCCCCCTCGCGGGGGGGTCTTGTCGGCTCGCTGCGCTCGTTTATCACTGGGC
>DDXB01000041.1:0-82858 GCA_002347405.1 Rhodocyclaceae bacterium UBA2271
AAAAACGGGTCGTACAGGCGCCCCAGCACCTCCGGGGTCAGGCCGGGGCCGCTATCCGCGAAATCCACGACGATGCGCGCGCCGACCCGACGGCTGGTGATTTCGATCGTACCCTCGTTGCCAATGGCATCCAGGGCGTTGTGCAGGATATTCAGGACGACCTGCTGGAACTGACCGGCATCGGTGTGCACCTTGGGTAAATCGTCCTGGTAATGTCGGACAATGGCAATCCGCTGGCGCCGGGCCTCGTGTTCGAGCAGGGCCGTCGTTTCTTCCACGGCCTGATTGATGTCGGTATCCGACAGTACATTGTCCTGCGCGCGGGAAAAACCGAGCAGCCGATGGGTGATCGTGCTGGTCCGCCCGACCTGCTTCCTGATCTTGCCGATGGCCTGGCGGTAATCGTCGAAATGGGTGATGTTGGCCGGGTTTTCCTCTTCCATCAGTTCGTCGATCAGACCCGCCTGATCGGTGATGATCTGCAGGGGATTATTGACTTCGTGGGCCACGCAGGCCGAGAAGCGACCGATCAGGGCCAGCTTCTCAACCTCGCGCACCTGGTTTGTCAGCAGGCTGCGTTCGCGCTCGGCGCGGGCCAGCCGGCCCACCATGGAATGCGTCAGCAGCACCGCGACCAGGATGATGAGCGCCGCGGCGATCGCTACCAGCGCGGTGTCGAGGCGACGCGCCTTGTCGTAGGAGGCGAGCGAGGAGGCGACGTTGGTTTCGAGCACCAGCAGCCATTGCCCGCCATTCGCCACGGCGACGCCATAAATCCGCTCGCCCGACGCATGCTGCTTCGCCCGGCCGCCCGATGCCGCCAGGGCGGTAAACCGCGCGAGTTCCTCAGGCGTCACCGCCGTGCGGCCGAGGCGACTCGGCGTCTGGAGTTCGCCTTTGCGGTTGACGATGAAAGCATCGCCATCCGGCCCGACATTGGCGCTCTCCACCAGGCTGTTGAACAGCGTTGAATTGATGGTCGCGCGCAAAATACCGGTCCGTGCCGGGTCGGCCGCGGCGACGATCAGATGCGGCACCTTGCGATAACCGCTAAATACGTTGCTGGTGTAGCGCCCGTTTTGCATCACCTCGGCAAACCACTCGGATTTGGCGTAGTTCCTCCCGACCAGTTCCTTCTCGTAGGGCCCGTAGTAGGCCAGGTGATTACCGTGACGGTCGATAACGCCGATGTCGGTGATCTCGCCTCTGCGATTCATGGCCGTATACAACGCCTCCAGTCGATTGCCTTGGCGTAAGGCCGCGGGAGCATAAAGCGACAAAAAACCGGCGAGCTGATCTTTCTGCGCCGCCAGAAAGTGGTCGATCAACTCCCGGCGGTCGCCGGCCAGGGTAGAGAGCTCGACCGAGGTCTTCTCGATCCAGGAGGCACGATAGAAACTGGCAGTGTTGTAGTTCAGGATCAGCAGCGGGACGATGGCAACCACTACGAATACCAAAGCAAACAAATATTTCTGGCGGGTGTAATAGACTTCACCCTCGCGCACCGAGATAAATGGAGGCGGATCGATTGTCTGCAATTCTTCAGCTGACATTGCCTGGTCGCAAGTGCAATTTTAGGAGGCGGAATGTTAGAATATTCCAATTTAACAGTGCATTAAAATAATATCGTGGCCCATTAGTCAGGCGATAAGCATTTCGGCTCAAAATTGACGGAACATGAAACAGCCCAAGAATATTTTATTGGTTGACGACGAGGAAGATTTCCTCGAAACCACCTCGCGTCGGCTCCAGCGTCGGGGCTTCGAGGTTAAAACGGCCACGCGCTGCCGTGATGCCATGCCCGAGGTCAGCGACGGTTGGCCGGACGTGGTGGTTCTCGATGTGATGCTGTCCGACGCCGATGGCATGGAATGCCTGAGCCGGATAAAGCGACAGGCGCCTCGGCTACCCGTGCTCATGCTCACGGGGCATGCCTCGCTGCAGGCGAGCATCATGGGCCTCGAACACGGCGCCAGCGATTATTGTCTCAAACCAATAGAACTCGACGAACTGGTCGAGAAGATCGTCATTGCCTGCAAAGAGGCCGATGGCCCGCTATAGGCCGCGGCACGCACGGTCAGCGCTCAGCCGATGAACCGATAGATCAGCAAAATCGCAATAAACAGCAGCAGCGCCAAGGCTTCCATGCCGACAATGATGAGCGAGATGCGGCGTGACATGGGGCTCATGCGCAACCAGAAGCGGTCGAGCAGCCAGCGTCCCAGGCGCGCCTTGCGGTCGGTCCGCGCGGCCAGGGTCAGGTAGCCGCCGACCGCATCGAGCCAGAGATTGAGCTCCGCCATGCGCCCGCTTTCGGGCGGTTCGGCAAAGTTCTCGCGGTAGTCAAGGCGCGTCAGCCTGCCCTCCTGCCGATTCCAGGTCAGCGTGATGGTCCGGGATGTCTCACCAACGAACTCAACCACCCCGCCCGTGGCGCAAAAGTCGGCGCTGGCGGGACGGCGACAATATTCTGCTTCCTGCTCGCTACGCTCGTAGCGCACCTTCAGCTTGTCGCCATCGCCCGTTTTTTCCAGCGCCAGCACTTCCCATTCCGGATTAAGGCGATACCACGCCACTCCGTCCATGAAAAACTGCGCCATCAATTCCGGCGGGGCGGCAACCAGACGGCTGCGCTCAAAATGATATTCAGACACGAACCAGCATTACCGGTACGGGGAACTTGCCATCCAGCCGACCGGGCAAATCACGGGAAGACCAGCGTTCGTAGCGGCCATTGAAGCGTTTGCCGCCCAACACCACCAGATCGTAACCGCCAGCGATCACCAACCGGGGAATCACCTCTTCGGGCGGACCGCTTTCCAGCAGACGTCCAACGGGTATATCCGCCACCGTCGCACGGGCAAGCAACAGATCCAAGGCAGCCTCGCCCTCGGCAGCCAGACTGCGGTCAAGATGGGCCCGGCATTCATCCCGATTTATGGCATAGATTTCATCGGTAAATTTTTTCAAATAGGGGTCAATCACATAAAGCGCATCGAGCGCCGACTGATGCACTCGAGCCACATCGAGGGCCAGATTAATAGCCGCCTCGGTGTGCGGCTCACCATCAATGCACAGCAGAATTTTGGTAAAGGTCATGGCAAGGAATGAAGGGATGGCAAAGTATTAATGAGATGCTGTTGCACTTGCTTGCTGACATTATGCCGGAACGCATAGCTAAAAAAATCGGGGCATCCGCGGATGCCCCGATTTCAAGTTACCTCGAAGAATCAGCCCTTGATCTTGAAGGCGTCTGCGCCGATGGCCATGACAGCAATTGCTGCCAGCACAGCCTTGAGGGATGCGGACACAACGCCGATCATAAAGGCGGAACCGCCAGCTTTCTTCAGGTCATCGAAGGCAATGTTGAGACCCACACCCGCGAAGCCAAGAGCGAAAAAGAGTTTCAGCAGGTCGGCAGCCAGGATGCTGCGATGTTCGGGGGTGAAGAAGCCCATTTCGTTCATCGTCACCATGATGAAGAAGCCGAACACGAAGATTGGAAACTTGCTCGTGATAACTTCCCAGACGTTGATCTTCTGGCCTTCATGTCCCGCATCGACTGCAGGCTTGACGACATAGAAGTAAATCGCCCACAACACGATCAGCGGAATGAAGCCGACCCGCACAATGTTGATGACGTTGGCCGTCAGCAACGATTCGTGGCTATACCAGGACGCTGCCGCGACGAGCTGTGCGGTGTTGAGGATGGCCGTACCGACCCAGGCACCGAATACCGGATCGCTCATGCCGAGCGCCTTGCCGATGTAGGGGAAAGTAAATAGGCCAACCGTACCGAACAACAGGATCGTGCCGATGGCGTAGAAGAAGTCGCGCGGCTTGGCATTCACCACTGGCGCGACGGCCACGGCCGCCGAGACGCCACAGACGCCAACCCCGGCGCCCATCACTCCGGCCAGACCGGGGTCAACTTTGGCGCGCCTGCCCCAGTACGAAATGAGCACCTGCGTACCCATGACGAAGGCCACCACCAGCGCCAGTCCGAAAAACCCAACCTTCAGCACGTCGGTCCACATGTAATAGGCGCCGAGGATGATGATGCCCGGCTTGATCAGAGGCCGCGCCGCCACGGTGCCGGCCTTGAAGATTTCGGGCAGGCCGATCGTGTTGCGGATCAGCATGCCGATCAGCAGCAACATCGCGACATAGGTCAGCTGGAAGGAGATCATCAGGCTGCCAAAGTTCAACTTGCCGGGAATGGTCTTGGCCTGCGCGACCTGATTGAAATCGGCTTCCTTGAGCACGACCGGCCTCGACGGCTTCCTCGGCACCTTGACGGACGGATCAGCTTTTGCCGCTGCCTCTGCGGCCTTGAACTCCTCCGTCTTTTTGGCAAAACTGTCTGCATGCTTCTGCTTGTATTCGGCAAAGCTCGCGGGAGCCTTGCCATCGTTAACCGCCTTCAATACCTTTTCGGCCTCCTTGAAGTCGCGGTTCCAGCCGCTCATCGTGGCATCCCACTGGAGCGCCATCCAGCCGAAGACCGCACACAGGATCAGCCCCGGCAACATGTTGGGGAGATTTTTCAGACTGAATTCGACACCGATTCCACCACTGCTCATGTTATATCTCCCGAATCAGAAGAACAGGGACTTGAAAAAACCGGGCCCGATGGCCCCCGTCAGTACCAGTGCCACCATAATTGCGGCGACGGCGAGTACAAAGAAGTCCTCCTTGCGCTCGGCCGAAAATGTCGCGTTCGCTTTTGCTTCATATGCATCATGGGTTGATTGTTCACTCATGTTCCATCTCCGATAGTTATTTGACAACCGTAACCGTGCAGGGCGCCCACTCGACCACACGCGCCGACACGCTGCCCATCGCAGCACGTGCCAGGCCATGGCGTCCATGCGAAGCGATGAATATTTCTTCCACTCCCTCTCGTTTGGCAATATTCACCAAGGTGTCTGCTGGTGAACCAAACTCCTGCACAGCTGTTGCTTCGATACCTGCCGCCTTGGCCCGGGCCACTGCGGCAGCAATGATTGCTGCAGACTCCTGGCGAGCCGCGTCCTCAAAAACCTTGGGATCCAGTTCAGTAACTCCAATGGGGCAAAACACCTCGGAAACATTGGCGATGACCAACTGAGCCTTCGCCAGTCGAGCACGAACAAGTGCGACATCCACTGCCTTGTCAGACGCTTTAGAACCATCCGTTGCCACTAGTATCTTTGCCATGATAGTCACCTCCAGTTGATTGCCGTTGGAAACACCTATGCCATACTTAGTCTATAAATATATGATTTTTAAATTAAGTTTGTATTGCAGGCTGCGCAACTCATCTTGACTATTTATATAGAGATCAACAACAGGTTTTCGCGTTCTGGTGGTGTTCTCGTACCAGCGAAAATTTCGTCTGGCGCCCGGCACTTGACTTGGCAAGGAGCAAAAACCATCTCTTACCTCTTGACGAAGACGAGACGGGCTTGCTCCTGCTTGGCCCGATTCGCCGCAAAGTCGCCTGCCTTTTCGGCAGCCGCTGAACCATCGGAAGCCACCAGAAATGTTTTCATGATTGCCCCTATCATCGATAAATTATATTCAGGCGACTTTTCTATACATAAAGTCCAGCGATAATGCACCCAGTGCGCCGACATTGCTATTGGCGGTTCTTTTACTCGGCTACACTAATTGGCTTATTTACAAACGAACATTAGTGTGTTAGCTGACCATTCACCATCCCTTGAATTTCTTGATCTCCCTGAATTCAATGCCCCAAATTTTCTTACTGCTTGTAATGTTTGCCATGATGACCGGCCTGGCGAATGCGCAAACCAAAGAAGTGGTTCGCGTGGCAGTTCTGGCGGACAAGGGGATCGAATCTGCCGAGCATGAATGGGCTCCTGTCTTCGCCTGGCTCAACCGCAGCGTGCCCGGCCGATCCTTCGTGCTCGTCGGACTCGACCATCCCGAGCTGCGGCAAGCTGTTCATGACCGCAGCGTGAACTTTGTCATCACCAACGCGGGGAATTACAGCGAATTGGGGTACAGCAATGGAATTACCCGTATTGCGACCCTCGATTCCCCGCTGGCGCTGTCCCCAACGTTGGCCGTGGGTTCGGCGATTGTGGTGAGAGCAGATTCCGGACTGACCCAACTGGCAGATCTGAAGGGAAAACATCTATTGGCTGCCAGTTCGGAGGCCTTTTGCTGCTACCAGGTCGCTGCCCGCGAGCTGGTCCTGGCCGGTATAGATCCAAAACGTGACCTGGGTCGCCTGGAATTCATCGGCTTTCCTATTCAGTCAATTGCCCTTGCAGTTCAGGACGGGAAAGCCGATGCCGGAATCATCAAAACCTGCCTGCTCGAACAGATGATTGAGCGAGGGGAAATCCGCCCGCAGGATCTGCGTGTTCTGTCTCCCAAGGAGATTCCGGGATTCCCCTGTCAGACTTCTTCGCGGCTTTACCCGGATTGGCCCTTCGCTACGCTGACTCACACCTCCGCCGAGCTTTCCAGAAAAGTAGCTGTTGCTCTGCTGGAAATGCCGCGCACTCCGGAAGGCTATCGCTGGACGACCCCGGCGCATTACGCCGTCGTCGATGAACTATTTCGCGACCTCAAGATCGGTCATTACGCCAACTTGCAGAAGGAAACCCTGGAAGCTCTGGTGTGGCGTTATCGTATCGAGCTCCTGGTTGCTGTGATCCTGATCTTCATCTGGATCATCCATACCGTCCGGGTTGACTATCTCGTTTCCCGTCGGACCCGCGAGCTGAAGCAGATGCACGAAGAAAAGCAACGCATGACCGAAGCGATGCGGGCTCGTCAAAACGACCTCGACCACGCCGGCCGGCTTGCAGTTCTGGGTGGCATGGCCAGCGCAATCGCCCATGAGCTCAGGCAGCCCTTGGCCGCGATCGCCAATTTTGCCCGTGGCATGGATCGACGCATCGATGCGGGCCGCCTTGAGCCGGTCACGTTACGGGAGGGCTGTCATGAAATCGCGCAACAGAGCGCCCGCGCCGACGCCACCATAGAAAAGATTCGTAACTTCGCAAGAAAAGGCGCCAGCGCAATGCAGCCAGTCAATCTGGCCAGTTACGTCAAGGAAGCGGCCGACCTGTTCAGCGTGGCTCATCCAGAGGCGCGCATCAACTGGAGCGACATGGACAAGCTTGGGGATACCCGCGTCATGGCCGATCCGATCCAGATCCAGCAAGTCACCTTCAACCTCTTGAAGAATGCCTTTGACGCACAATCAGCCCGAGGCAACCGGCGGTCACCTGTCGAGGTAACGCTTGCCTACATTAACCATGGATACCAGGTCTCGGTACGCGACAAGGGAGGCGGCTTGAAGGATGAGCACATCGCCCACCTCTTCGAGCCTTTCTTTACCACCAAGGCGGACGGCCTTGGTCTCGGGTTGCCGCTCAGTAAAGGGATTATCGAGTCACATGGGGGCACACTGACATTGGTTAAGGAAACCGACGGTGTCTGCGCCAGTTTTTGGCTACCCGAGGAGCACACACATGAATGAACAAGACGCCATTATTTATGTCGTTGACGATGACGATGCGATGCGTCGTTCGCTCGTCTACCTCCTTGACTCCGCCGGCTGGCGGACCCTGCCGTTCGCCTCCGGGCGAGATTTTCTCGACCAGTACGATGGCCATGTGCCGGGTTGCCTGCTCCTGGATGTCCAGATGCCACTGATGGGCGGCATGGAGGTCCAGCAGATTCTGGAGGCGCGGGAATTCTGCCTGCCCGTTATTTTTCTCTCCGCACATGGCGACCTGCCGATGGCTGTTCAGGCGATGAAACGCGGTGCCTTCGACTTTCTGGAGAAACCTTGCAAGGATCACGTATTGCTTGACGTCGTTGGCCGCTCGGTCAGGCACAGCATCAAGCATTGCACTGATCAGCAGCAGGTTTTCGCTGCGAATACCCGCCTTGATTCACTCACTGCCCGCGAGCGCGAGGTTGCCGAGTACCTGGCCGCCGGCGAAAGCAATAAGACAATCGCCCGCAAGCTTTCCATCAGCGATAAAACCGTGCAAGTGCATCGGTATAACGCCATGGAAAAACTACAGATTCATTCCACGGCCGAAATCGCCCGACTGATTCTTACAGCCAACTCAGTGCGGAAAACAACAACGAGCTGATAAAACAACTACGGGGAAAGCGTCAGTGACGGTCAGAATGCCTGCCACAGGGCACCCCCAACCACTGCCTGTAGTCAGCCCGCCGTGAAAACACCCTCCGACAATTCCCAGTCGCGGGCGTGTTGAAAAGTCGGCGCTGGTGGGATGAAATGCCCCGAATGGGGTACGGCGCCGTTACCAAGGATCAGGCGCCCGATCCTTGGTAAGGAGCAACAACCATTTCTTACCTCTTGACGATTAGCACGGAAGCCTGTGACGAGTGAGCTGCCACACTGGTGGAGAGCCGCCCAAGGAACAAGCCGAAGGGGGTCTTGAGGAAACCCTCCTTCAGCACAATCAGGTCGAAATTGCCCCTGACCGATTCCCTGAGTATTTCTTCCTCGACGATCCCCTCCCGCAGTCTTACCGTAACCTGTCGCACCCCGGCAGAGGACATGTCGTCCTTGACCTGGGCAAGCACCTGAAGTTCTTTGGCATAGAATTCCGAGAGAAAATCGGTTACCTCTGTGTGATCGAAGTCTGCCGGCAATTCGGCGGAGTAGGCTGTGTAAAGCGCCGGCACTGAAGCGACATAAAGAATTTGTACCGTTGCGCCCGTTGCCAGGGCAACCTCCTGCGCCATGCTCACCGTGGACCGGCTATAGGGCACATCCAGACAAAGCAGAATCCTGCGCACCTGGTCGCGACCCTTGACCACCAGCGTCGAGGTGGTCATCCGTCGCACCACCTTGGTTGTGTTATCACCAAGATAGAAACCCGGTCGTGCCGGGTTGAGGGGTCGCGAACCCATCACCAGGATGCGGGCGTTTGCGGAAGCAGCGAGAATTTCCTTATAGGGCGTACCCTGGGCGAACCTCACCTTCGGGGTAATGCCTTGTTGTTCCAGTATCCGCTTGCCTTCCTGAATGTGGTTTTCACAGACACCTTCTTCTTCGCACACCAGCAGCTCGGTCTGTCTCTCCATGCCATGTGCAATCTGGGCGCCCATCCTGATGGCCGGCAAGTCGGCCGCCTGACAACTGGCGGCGATGACCATCTGCCCCTTGACCTCTTCAGGAATCACGACTTCAGCGGTACGTGCCTCTGCCCGTTGACGCAATACGCCGCGCACCAGCCAGAACATGATCACGGCACTCAATCCGCAAGCAGAACCAAGCATCAGGATCCCCGAGTAGGTTGACCACATTTTGGCCATTGCTTGCGCCTGTTGGATCGTGTCGGGCTGTTGCACCAGCCACAGCTTGACCGCTTCCTTGTTGTTGTGCAGCCAGAGACCTATTTCGACCTTGTCCGTCAAGCCTGAAGTCACCTTGGCCCACTCATTGAGGGCAGCCTGATAGACATCCTTGTTCTGCTCGGAAAGGTGCTTGAAGATGACCGAGACACCTGCAGCGATCATGGTGTAGGCAAAATAGAGACGAATGATCGTGCCGCGCGCATACAACGTTGCGGTGGCGCCGATCTGGGCGCCAATGGCGGCACCGACCAGCATGATGACGGCGGCAAGTATCTCGACCCGGCCCTTCATGGCATAGGAGAAAGCACCATAGGCGCCGGAGAACATCACCTCGAACAGATCGGTGCCCACCGCCACCTTGGTTGGCGAACCAATCAGGTACATGAGCGCGGGCATGCGGATAAAACCGCCGCCGACACCCAGGAATCCGGCGAGAAACCCGGTAAACGCCCCCACGCCAAGAATGATCCACAAGGATATTTTGAAACCCGAGACCTTGAGATGAATCATCGGCGGCAGATTGATGCTTTGCATCCGCAGAGCCAGTTTCGATTTATCAGCATCCGCTGTCGCAGGTTGCTTGCTTTGACCGCGGGCATTCTTGATGTATTCAAAAAGCATGAAGAAGCCGAGGCCGAACAGCAGAATGACGTAGGTCGTCCTGACAATGGGCCCGATGCGCCCGATTCTCTCCAGCCACATGATGAGCGTCGCCCCCAGCTCAATGCCGATGATCGTCCCCAAGATCATCAACAACCCGAGCTTGACGTCCACGTTGCCGAATTTCCCGTGCTTCGCCGTCGCGACAATCGACTTGCCGGCAATGTGGGCCATGTCGGTGCCGATGGCGTAAGCCATCGGAAAGCCGAACACATTCAGCGCGGGTGTCACCATGAAAGCGCCGCCGACGCCGAAGAAGCCGCCGATGACACCGACAGTGAAACCGAGCAGGATCAAGGCGAAGCCATTGATCTCCGTCCCAGAAATGGGCAGGTATACGATCCAGTCAAACATCCAGCGGGCCTCCCAATGTCGATCTATGTGACTGGTTCCAGACAGAACTGCTTACTCTACGCACGATAATTCCTCCCGTTCCGGAATATCCAATCGAAGGCGACATTGGCCGGCCTATGGCTGCTTGGGCACCGATACTTCAACACCCCAAACTCCCAGTTTGGCTGGCGTCTGCATCATGTCCAGATTGCCCGGCATCCCGACAAACGGCCACCACAAGGCTTGCACGCCTCCGGCCAGAGTAAGGCAGATCAGCGCCCTGACAAAAAAGACCTTGAAAGCTTCCCATTGCGTGAAGTATCCGAGACCATAGGCAATCAGGGTCGGCGGGCAGCCGATCACCAGAAGGACGAAGGTCGTCGCCAATGGAACCGTCATCGCCATGGGCAGGGTCGGCGTCCCGGACAGGTCGGCCATCGGAACGACGATGGGCACCAGAAGTGCCGTGGCAGCGGCATTGGCCATGAAGCTGGTAATGATTGCACTAATCCAGCCAATCCCCCATGACACCACCGGCCAGGCCAGTCCCTGAAGCAGCGGAACCAATTGTTCGGCAATCCATTTTCCCGCTCCGGTATCAAGCATGGCGATCCCAAGGGCAAAGCCAGCGCCAAACACCATCATCGGATTCCAGGGAAATTCCTCGATACTTTTTTTCCAGTTAGCCAAGCCGAAAAACATGCACACCATGACGAAAGCAGCACCAATTACAGAGACATGGACCTTTGTCACGTCACTGAGCATCCACAGCAGCAACGTCACCAGCAATACAACTGCCAA
The DNA here is from genome assembly GCA_002347405.1 of Rhodocyclaceae bacterium UBA2271. Lineage (GTDB taxonomy): Bacteria > Pseudomonadota > Gammaproteobacteria > Burkholderiales > Rhodocyclaceae > Sulfuricystis. The sequence goes on from DDXB01000041.1 coordinate 11,158, forward strand.
CGACTTTTCGGATCGCCTCATCGGCGACAGCTTCTCAATCTGTATTTCCGCCGGAAGCTCTTTCATCTTGGGCGGAAACACAAGCATGACCGCAAGCCAGGTTCCCAATCCATACACCAAGGTCGGCACAAGTTGATACGACATGTACTCCATGAAACCAACGTTGTAGCCTGTTATTTCCATGAACATTTCCGCAGAAACCGGAGAGCGCCCGCTGCCGACAAAGGTACCGCCACCACCCGAGGAAGCACCCAACGGAATAACCAGCATGAAATGCTTGGCAAAACTATTATTGTGGGCGGGAGTAATTCCCAATTTGGCAAAAATGGGCAGTATCGAAAATAGCAGGATGATGGTTATGGCGGCATCATGTGTCCACGCCGCCAAAAAACATGCCGACATGCATAAAGTGAAACTCAGGGTCTTGACGTTGCGGCCTGCCAAACGCATTACCCAATTCAATATCCGGTTGGGCAGGCTGGTCTGGGCGATGATGACTCCCATCATGATGATCGTAAACACAAACACGACCGTTTGATGCGCATAGGGTTGCCACGCCTTGGCCGGAGACTGGATTCCCAGCAATGCAAGCCCGGCGCCGACACCCAATGCAGTAACGCCGATAGGCACAGCCTCCGAGGTCCACATGATCATGATGAAAGCCAGCAGCGCAAGGAATTTGTGGCCACGATCAGATAATCCATCGGGGGTCGGCAAAAGATAGATAACCAGTCCGACGAAGGCTGCAATCAGCAACCACTTAATGGCATGATTCCTGGCTTTCGCTTCCTCGCCATTCCCTTCGACACTTTTGAACTTGCTTGCAAGTTCGTCCGAAAGGGGAGGCGCCAAACCGGTTACGCTTACTGCCCGAAGCTCGGTGCTTTCCTGGCTCATAAGAATACCTCTTTAGTCAGAGAGCATGGATTGTTACTGCAGCGCTGCGCTTCTTCGCCGGATCGCCAGTCAGCCACAGCAGACATACTTGATCCTGCCAAGAATCTCCCGATAGACGTCGGTGAAGCGGACCAGCCCCACCAATTTTTTGCCCTCGGTGACAAACAGTGTGTGATGCTTGCCGAGAATGAACCTGTGCAAGGCTTTATTCAGGCTATCCCCGACCTGAACCAATTGCGTGAGCGGCGGCTTGACCAGAAAATCCTTGATCCGGGTTTCCTTGGACTTGGCGCACAAGTTGTCCCATGATGTTGTCGTCATGTCCTGCAACTCCAATAACGACTGGGACTGCATGACGTATTTGTAGTCGTTTTGAAACGACACGGCATGCACGGCCATCAACTTCCCGTAGTTTGGCTCCAATCCGCGGATGACATCTTTCGGCGTCAGTTTCCCCAGAATGCCTTCCTGTTCATCGAATACCAGAAGAATGCGCTGCTCCCTTTGCCCAGACAAAAACTCCTGTTCGACCTTGTCCAGGGCCAGGATTGCCTCCCGCAAGGTGCTTTCCTGAGAAATGACCGGAAACTTACCAACCGGCACCATCAAGTCTTCGACTTTACTCATGGTCATTAGGCACCTCCTGTTTGATCGTAATAAGCCGATGGAATGGCATTGCGCCGGAATTAAGCTGCGAATCTGCCGTTTGGACAGAAAGCCTGACCCCTTGCCTCATTGAAATACCGGGAGTGTTAATGATGGTGCTCGCCTTTGCCCGACTTAATTCCCAGTGTCTTGAACACCAGTTCCGTAATCGCGGCAAAGAGAATCCCGACACCGGCCATTGTCGCCACGGTGACAAGAGCAAAGGCAAACCGGTTGGTTTCATTCAAATGCGTTGTCCAGGCGATGAAGTCAGCGAACATTGGGGCGTCCTTTTCTTCAATTAATTTTGTTAGGGATACTCTGTAGCTGGAGGGCCGGTTCTTTTCCTATGCCGCTGCGGGCCAAGTCACTGTTTTCTTATAACCGCATTTATATAACGAATGTTATGGTATCGCGCTTTTACGCAGAGTCTATTTGCACGGACAACACTTAACAATTGCCTTTGTCAGAACAACTTTTGTGAATATTTATCCGCATTCGGATCATGTATCGCAATTGTCATTCTGTTCATCATGCCCATCCCCGTGTGCGATTCTCGCCAGCAGAACCCATCACAGGAATAGCATTCATCCTAGAAAAAGCAGTTCACCACGGAGGACGCGGTGATCACGGAGAAAAAACCAGGCGTTACGTAATAAGAGCATGTCGCCCGTTGGGTGCGCCTGAATTTTGTATGCTTGCGCCGTTTCTCCGTGTCCTCCGTGATCTCCGTGGTGCGAACTGAGGTTTTTAGGTTCATGGATGATGCAAGTTATTCAGGGTTTCCCTTCTACCACATGAGAGGTGAGAGCTTGATCGAACCCGGCTTGGCAAAACGCCCGCTGACGCGGGCGTTTGCCGGTTCAGGTACTTGACTGCTTTCTCATAGTGCAGAGATTTCCGACTTGCCGGTCAGCAACGACAGGTTGCCTTGTTTTCGCGCGCAAGCGGGGCAGATCTCCCTCTCCATGTGCTCAGCCATATGGGCATGGGCTGGCGCCGCGAGATGACTGCTGACAAATGTCCTGTGTGCGCGGGTCTGCGTGGTCGCCCCGCATTGCGTGCAACGCAGCAATGGTTGTTCACGCACCACCGTGCCGGTGATCACGGTACGTCGCATCCCGGCCTCATCCTCGATGCGGATGGCACCGGTGGGACAGACCTGCGCACAGGCGCCGCAGCCGATGCACAAATCCACCGGACGCGTGAAGTCGAAGTACGCCAGTCGGCCAGCAGTGGTATCGGCCATGCGCAGCGCTTCCACACCCATTTCGCTACAGGCGAGCTGGCACAAACCGCAGCCTATGCAGACATCGCATCGCAGGCAGCGGCTGGCCTCGTTACGTGCCATCGCATCCGTGAGTCCCTGCTCAATCTTGACGTAACTACCGAGAGCCAAGCGATCCTGCACAGCCTTTTCGGGCATTTCGGCACGGTGCATGTAACTGCGTTCATGCGCGACGACATGCAACGGAATCACTTCGGCCCGCCGGACTGGCTTGCCGACCGAATCCCCCAGGGGTTCGCCACGCAGCCATGCGTCAATGGATTGTGCGGCAATCTTGCCCGAACGGATTGCTTCGACTGCAGTACGGGGACCATGAGCGACGTCACCGCCGGCGAAAACGCCGGGTACCTTGGTCATCAAGGTGCGCGGATCGGTGACGATGAAACCGCGTGTAACCTCAAGCCCGCTGCCATCAATACTGGTCAGATCGGTACCCTGGCCAACGGCCAGGATCACCTGGTCGCCTTCAAGATTAAGCAGGCGGTCGGCATCAAACTTCGGGTTGAACCGGCCTGTCTCGTCAAACACGCGATCACAGTGCTGGAAAATAACCTTGCCGTCTTCCTCGATGCGCACCGGTCCCCAGCCCGGATGCATGGATACACCTTCGGCTGCGGCAGTCTCGATTTCGTGATGGCTCGCCGGCATTTCGCGTCGCTTTTCCAGGCAAACCATATCGACATGTTTTGCACCTTGCCGCAGGGCGGTAAGCGCTACGTCGATGGCGACGTTGCCGCCACCGATGACGACGACCCGCGGTCCAACGCGCAAGTCTTCGCCCCCCCTGACGGTACGCAGGAAATCTATGCCGCCCAGCACGATCGGTTGATGCACACCCTCGATGGGAATGAAGCGCGACATCTGCGTACCCAGGCCAAGGAATACTGCGTCATATCCCTTGCGCATGGCATCAAGGTTGTCGACCTTGGCGCTGGTGTGAATCGGAATACCCAGTGCGGTAATCTGTTCTATTTCGCGGTCGAGCAATTCGGGCGGAAGACGATAGGCCGGGATGCCATAACGCAACATGCCGCCCGCCATTTTCTGCGACTCGAAGATCTGCACGTCGTGGCCGCGAATACGCAAATAATACGCAGCAGTCAGGCCCGCCGGGCCGGAGCCGACTATGCCAATGCGCTTGCCGGTCGGCGGCGCCAGCATGGGTTTCGGGTAGCCACCCGCAGCAAGACAGACTTCGGCAGCCTTGGCCTTCATTGGCCGGATAAAGACGGCGCCATTGCTGCCACCCCGCACGCAGGCTGACTCGCAGGGCGCCGGACAGACCAGGCCGCAGGTGAGCGGCAACGGATTGTCGCGGGTAATGACTTCAATCGCCTTGTCGTAATCACCAGAACCGATATGCGCCATGAAGCTGGGAATGTCGATATTCGCCGGGCAGGTGTTGTGACAGGGAGCGGCACGACGTTCCAGACACAGTTTCTCGGGACATGACTCGCGGCGAATGTGGGATTCCCACTGACCCCGGAAATAGCGCAAAGCACTACCGAGCGGCCAGGCCGCCGCCAAGCCTTGCGTTGCCAGTTCGAGGGCCATCTGGTCCAGTTCGACGAGGTGCCGTGGCTCGCCACGACCGACGGTAATATCGGCAACCAGCCGTGCAGCGCGCGCCAGCAATGAGCGAATCGGCTGGGATTCATTTTCGGCCAGTTGCCAGTAGCGATACAGTGCGCGCCGCGTCTGCTCGACCAGGCAGACGCCTTCTGCCAGCACCATCAGGCTGGCGGGCGCCGGCGCAATGCCCGCTGCGGCAAAGGTCAGCGGATGGCAGGCCATGTCGGCTTCCGAGAGCGGCAGGAAACCGCCCATGCCATTGTCGAACAGGAGCACGGCATCGCGCCCTTCGACTTCTACGCCGCCACCCCAGTCGTAGATCAGGCGCCGCAGCATGTCGCTGCGGTTGAGCTCGATCAAGCCGCGTTGGTTAAGGCCACGCAACAACGTGAGTAACGCGGCATCATTGTTCACTTCGCCCTGCTCGGCAAACATCAATGCCACGCGGCACCAGGTCTCCGGCGTATGAATCAGCCGCGTACCATCAGTTGCGTGTCCCTCGCCCCATGGACTCGGCAAGCTGTCACGCTTTACCTCGACACGAATGCGACGCCCGGCCAGGAAGCCACGTGCGCGAATCGTGTCGATGGCGTTGAGCAGTCCAGCCTCACGCCCCGTCAGTTCCGCCGGCAACAGCAACTCGATCTTTGAAGTGTCGCGCAAACCGGCAGCGATCAGGAGCCCCTCGGCCAACCGCCAAGGCGCACCATCAAGCACGGCCGCCGTGCCGCGCGCACGCGGGTCAATCCCAGCCGCATCCACGACCAGTACGGAATTGCCATGGCCACGCAGGAATTGCCGCCAAGCCTGATATAACGGCTCGCCGGCATATCCGCATTCGGCCAGGCCACTTTCCTGCAGCCGCTGCAGGCGCTGCAAGGGGTTCAGCGCCTGGGCGCGGGCAAGGCCCGGCAGTGCGCCGGTCAAAGTCAGCGCTGGCGAGACGGCGCCAGCCTCCAGCCACGCTGGTAGCGTATTGAGTTCGCTCATGATTGCCTCTGCGGCTCGTTATGCGCCAGGTCGAGTCGGCGGTTCAGCAGCGATTTGCTGCGCATAACGCTCACGACGCGGATCGTGTATTTCGTTGATCACGCCGAAAGACAGGCAACCAGTAACGCACTTGGTGACGCAGGCCGGTTCGAGCCCGACATCGATGCGATCCTTGCAATAGTCGCACTTGACAACCTTGCGTGACACCGGATCCCATTGCGGCGCGCCCCATGGACAGGCGGAGATGCAACTCTTGCAGCCAACGCAGAGATTGGGCTGGACAAACACGATACCGTCCTTGTCGCGCCGCTGCATGGCGCCGGTCGGGCAGGCATTGATGCACCAGGCATCCTCGCAGTGGAAACAGGGCATGAAGACGAAACGAACCCGCGGACGGACTGCACTGTTGGGGCCAACCGCAATGATCTTGCACGGCGCCGGACCGGGGCCGAGATCCTTGTTGGTCTTGCAGTGGATTTCGCAGGCCTGGCAGCCGATGCAATTCGCCTCATCGTGGCGCAGGATGTAGTTACTCATTTTGCAGCTCCCTTAACGGTTTTCGGACGCACCCGGACCACAGTTTCGGTCATGGCGTTGCCGCCGCCGACCGGGTCGAACTCGAAAAGCTTGCCATTTTGCAGGCGCTGATCGGCCACGCCGTACCCGCATGCGCGGGTGGCCAGCGGAACGGTGGCACCATAGCCGTGCAGCATGAATACGGCATCGGGATGAATCAGCGGTGTGACCTTGGCCTTCATGTAGGCGTGATAGCGCCCGCCACCGTCAATTTCAATCTCGCTGCCATCGCTGATACCCAGCGGCTTGGCCCGGTCGGGATGCATCCAGAGCGTTTGCTCCGGGGCAATGTCCTGGAGCACCGGGGTGTTGAGCGACTGACCATGGGAAAGCATCTGCGCCCGGCCAAACAGCAGGAAGAAGTTTTCGCCCGTCGGCGTAGTGATCGGCTGATAAGGCGCCAGACTCGGGATGCCGCCTTTTTTCAGAACTTCACTCTCGAGTTCGACCTTGCCTGACGGCGTCTTGAACTTGAGCTTGTCGCGCGTCTGGATGAATGGCGCCTTGGCGAGGCTGACCGCGCCTTTTTCACGCATCTGCGCCACGGTGACGCCGGTACCCTCGAGCTGGTAATCCCACAGTTCCTCGATGGTCTCGAAATCGAGCGCCTCGTTGATCCCCATGCGCCGCAGGATCTCGCGGAAGATCCACCAGGCCGGACGACTGTCGAAACGCGGCGCGATGGCCTGATCGCGCATGCTGAAGCCGGGCTTGGGCCCGTTGATCTGGGCGAGGATATTGGCGCGTTCGAGGTAGGTCGCCTCGGGTAGGATGACATCGGCAAACCAGGTCGTTTCCGAATAACGCACATCAATGGCCACCAGCAGCTTCAATTTGTCGAGCACGCGTTGCAGCGCCTCGGGATCGGGCATGCCGGTCAGCGGATCATGGCGGTAAGCGAAATAGGCGCCAATGCCATAGGGCTTCTTGGTCTCGATCGCGGCGAACATCTGGTGCAGCAGACCGCTGGCCGGATCGCATGCCGGGAAGGTGGTGCCAGCGCCGTCGACACGCGGCTCCTTGACCTTGGGTGAACGGTCTACCAGTTTTTTCAGGCTCTTCTGGCCCACATCTTCCGGCGACTTGGCCAGGATGATGCCGCCCTTGACTTCGACCGAGCCCATCAGCGCGTTGAGAATCAGCGCCGTGCGGCTGACATAGAACGACTGCTTGTGCCGCGCCACCATCCAGCCCGGGTGGAAGATCACATTCGGTGCATCGGCGGCGATTTCCTTGACGAAAGCACGCAGTTCGGCGGCAGAAATACCCGTATGTTGTTCCTGCCACTCCGGCGTCGTATCCTTGACGGCCTCGCGCAGGTAGTCCATGCCGGTGCAATGTTTTTCAACAAAGTCCTTGTCGTACACGCCCTGCTTGATCACTTCGTGAATGATGCCGAGGTTCAGTGCGTAGTCGCTGTTGGGCCGCACCTGCCAGTAACGGGTGGCCTTGCAGGCCGTCACGGTGGCACGCGGGTCGATGTAGGTACAGCGCATGCCGTTCGACAGGGCGGCCATGAATCCCTTGGCCTCCCGGACATGGAACGACTCGATGATGTTGCGCCCGTACAGCACCATGTGCTTGGTATTCTTCATGTCAAAACCAACGCCGCCGCGCCCGACACCGTAGATCGAACGTGCTGCGTTATGGGCGTTCTGGCCGCAGGAAACGTCATGATCGACGTAGTTTGGCGAACCCAGCGCCTGCACAAATGCCTTGCTCAGGTCGGTGAAAAGACCGGCGCGATCCGACAGCGCAATGCCGCGGGCGCCAAATTCGGCAATCACCTCGCGCAGCTTGTCGGCGATGTAGTCAAGTGCCTCGTCCCACGAGGCGCGGCGCCAGTGACCCGCACCGCGTTCACCGGTACGGATCATCGGCGTCTGCGGCCGCTCGTCGTCGTACTCGAATGGCAGGCCGGAAGCGCCGCGGGCGCACAGGCTGGCACCAATTGCCGGATCAGTGATATTGCCCTGAATCCAGTTGACGCGGCCATCGACGACCTCGACCTGGATCGGGCAACGTGCTGTGCACATGCTGCACAGGCTATATACCGTGCGGCGGCCGGGGCTACCGACACCGCGTGCATTAGGGGCTTTTACCGAACTCATTTGTCTCGTCCTTAATCTCTTATGGCCTGCTGCATCACACCGGGGTGTGTTCAGGGTGCCAATCTGGTTAGGGCATGGCGCGTAAAGCGCTCATTCGATCCTGTACTACAAAATTGAAGCTGTATTGCAAACTGCCGGGTGACTGATTTCCTTGCTCCCGTCGGGGATGCGCCAGAAGTTTTCTCTGGCGCATCCCCATTGGGAATTACTTCAGACGTGAAACTCCGTCCTGATCAGAACACGCCGAGCAGCGACAGGCCGAGCAGTGACAGGCCGACAACGGCGACACGCTTGACCACCAGCGGACTGACCCGCTTGGCGATCTTCGGCGCGATCCAGCCGGCCAGCAGCGCGGCCGGGAACATGACCAGGAACAGATCGAGGTCGAAGTTGCCAAAGCCGTAGTGCCGGGTCGTGCTCATCAGGGTGTTGAAGAAGATGGCGAGCAGGGAACTGCCGACCACCACATACATCGGCAAACCGAGCACCACGGCCATCAGCGGCACCATGAAGGGACCACCACCGAAGCCCATCATTGACGAGACCACGGCAATGAGAAAGGCGCCGATACAGCCAACGATGACGTTGATCTTGAACTCGTTGCCCCAGAACTGAATGTGCATATACATTTTTATCTCCTGTTCAAATTGTGCAGGTCAGGCCTTGGCAGCCTTGGCGGCAGCAGCTTCCTCGGCGCGCTTCTGGAATTCCTTGAGGATGGCCTGCTCCTTCTTGTTCTTGGCCATGTAGCCCGGCGTGGTCTGCCAGAACATCAGTGCCGCGAGGATGAAGAGGATCCAGCCGAAGACGAACTTGTATTGGTCGGCGGTGATCATCGTCGTCAGCACCGGCCCGATGAAGCCACCGGCCAGCATCGCTATACCCAGGGTGATGCCCACCTTCCAGCTGATGAACTTGATCTTCGAGTAGTTGACTACACCGCTAGCCTGCGAAAACAGCACGGTGGGAGTCACAGTACCGGCCACCACGTTGTGCGGGATCGGGAACATCATCAGCATGATCGGGTTGATGATGAAGCCACCGCCCGCGCCCATCAGCACGCCGAAGGTAGCCAAAGCCAGCACGATCAGGAAAGGAACGAAGATGTTGAGGCTGGTGCCGGCATTCTTCATATAACGGATCGGGAAGGAAATTTTGTTCTCCACCACGACCGTCTCGCTAACCGCTTTTTTGCTGGTGGCTGCGGAGATGAAATATTTGCCCGGCGCGGAACCCTCGGGAATCTTGATCTGGGCGGAGAAGCTGCCATCCTCCTTCACATCGACGTTGGCCGCAAAGAGCTTATCGACCGTGCGAAAACGCGCCTTCATGATCTGCATCGAGCGGCGCACCCGCTCCTTGTCGTCAAGGGTTGGCAGCACCTCGCCACGCGAGCCGACGATGCCGGCCTGCAAGGAGGCCTGGTAGGCGGTGATGGGATGCTTGCCCGGCTCGCGATAGACAACCTCGCCACCGGTATTCGAGAGCGCGCTCGAATAGGACCAGGGCCGGCCTTCCTTCTTGAAGTCATCGAGGATGGGTTGCGTTTCGCGCGGCACATGAATGCGATAGAAAGCCGGGATCTCGCTGGCCATGTAGAGCTTGTAGGGCGTCTTGCCGGTTTCCTTGTTCGGCCGGCTGTCGAAGAAGGAGCCGGTCACCGGGTTCTCGTTGAACACCTCGATATACACCGGTTTGCCGGGAGCGGCCTGGCCCGTAACGGTCACCACGCCGCCATTGGCGAGGCTGGTCTTGTCGACCGTGAATACCGGCACGACCGGCGGCGGGGGGGCGGCCACGGGCGCGGCGCCAGGAGTTGCTTCCTGCGCCAACACCATCGGGTTGGCGAACAACAGGCCGGCGGCCAGCGCGGCCAGCACAGCGTGCAATTTATATGACATATCCGGATTCCTCCACGAGTTGAGAGAAGCACAACCAGCAAAACGCATCGATACAGCGCAGCGAAAGCTACGCGAATCGAACTGGCGGGGGAATTGTGAAGATGCTGTAGTGGACTACGTAATTCTGCGTAGCCGGCCCGCCGTCGCGCCGTCCCGCCAGCGCCGACTTTTGGCGAACGGCAACTTACGCAGGGCGGCCACGCCGCAGCCGCGGCGCCGAGCCGCCCCAAACCGGGACGACAAGCGCCGCCAGGCGCAATCCACGCCAGGATATGAACGGGGGGCGCCCCGTAACAGACGAGCGCGGCAAGCAACCCACCCCCCCCTCTCCCCCCGCGCGGGGAAGGCCGGGAGTGGGCGAACCCTAGCTGACGCGCAACTTGCCGACCAGTTGCTGCAACTCGGTGGCGATGTGGGAGACATCCTCGGCATCCTGGCCGGCCTGGCGCATGCTGGCGGTGTCTTCCTCGGTAAGGCCGGAGATTTCCTCCATGTTGCGCGCGACATTCTCGGTGGCAGAGGTCTGCTCCCGGGTGCTGGCAGCAATACTGCCGACCAGGCCGGTGACCTGGTTTGCCGCGGTGACGATCTGCTTCAGCGCGCTGTCGGTCTCTTCGTTGAGACGGGCGCTGATCTGCAGGTCCTGTTTGACCTCGCCCATCGACTCAACGGCGGCCTCGGTTTCGTCGCGAATCGATTTGACGACGCCGGAGATTTCGCTGGTGCTGCTGCTGGTGCGTTCCGCCAGCTTTCTGACTTCGTCGGCGACGACGGCGAAACCCCGGCCCTGCTCACCCGCCCGCGCCGCCTCGATGGCGGCATTCAGCGCCAGCAGGTTGGTCTGATCGGCAATCTCGCGGATGACGGTGGTGATCTGGCCGATTTTCTGGATCGAATTACTCAGGTTGCTGACGATCTCGACCGAATGATTGGCGGTCGCCACCACCTTGGCCATGGCGACGCGATTCCTGTCCATGTTCGAGTCACCTTCGTGGGCGAATTTTTCATTGCGCTCCACCGCCACGCCAGCTTCTCCGGCGGCGTTCGCCACTTCCGAGTTGGCGACGCTGATCTCTTCCATCGCCGCCGCGACCTGCATGACACGGCCATCGCGCGTGGCGCTCCGGGCGATCACCTGTTCGAGTTGCTGCGACAAGTTCCGCGCAGCGCCCGCCGCCTTGTCGGCGGCGCCCTTGACGCCCTCGACAATGCCCTTGAGATGCGTCGTGGTGTCGTCCAGGGAGCGCCCCATGTCGCCGAATTCGTCACCGCGCCTGAAGGGCACGGTGGCGGTCAGATCACCCTCCGCAACCTTGGCAAGCGTCATTTTCAGGCCCTGGACGCCGCAATTGATGTTCTTGGCCAGCAGCAGGATGCCCGCCAGCAGGACCAGCACGCCGACGCCGCAGACGCCGAGAATGACGTAGATCAGCCGCTGCCCGGACGTGTGGCTTGCCTCGTAGGTCTGCTTGACGGACGCTTCGCTGAAGGTAACCAGTTTGTCGAGCGGCTTCAGCATTTTGGAATGGAAGACCGGCCACTCGTTGTCCAGCATTGCGCCGACGGTCGCTTTGTCCTCGGCGGGAAACGCCTTCGCCAACTTGTCGATGAACTGCGGCAACTGGAGGATTTGCTGGTCGATAATCGAAATTTGCTCGCGGGTATCGGTGTCAAAAACGCTGTCGCGGGTATTTTCCTTGTAGATCGCCCACTGTTTGGGCACTTCCAACTTGACCGAATCGACGTGCGTCACACTGCTGGCGCCAGGCAAGGTGCCGGTGAGCATCGCCGCCATGCGGTAACGCATGTCTTTCAGGTGGCGATCGATGTCCTTCAATGCCGCGGCGGGCACCACTTGTTTCTCGTAAACCGCGGCCAGCGCTTCAATCCCCTGTTTGGTGCCGTACAACCCGACCACGGCAAGAATCAGGGAAATCAGGCCGGCCAGTATGCCGCCCATAAAAATCTTGGCCTTGATGCTGTTCATGGACAACCTCATGCAAAAGTTGATGACAAAAACAAACCGCCCGGCAAGACACCGGGCGGATCAAAACGGACAACCCTTATTCGGTCGGCAAGCCCAGCTTCTTCCACTCGTCGATGCCGTTACGCAGCCAGTAGACTTTCTTGTGCCCGGCCTTGACCGCAAGCACGCTGGCCTTGTAATGCCGCCAACCCGCCGGCGCGTTGCCCTGGATGATGATCGGCTGGGCTTTGTCGGCGGGGAGCTTGGAGACATCCCAGAGATCCTTGCTGGCGTCGAAGTTCGGCACATTCTCACTCTTGTTGGTGTATGGCACGCTGATGGCGCCCTTGATGTGCAGTTCGGCATAGTCGCCGGGAACGCGCACGTCATACATCTTGACGCCCTTGTCCATCAGCGCCTTGGCTTGTGCCGCATCGATGATTTCGACGCCGGGCACCACGTCGGGGGTCAGGGTGGCCTGAGCAAGCGCCGGCCCGGCGGCGACAAAAGCGAGGGACGCAGCAGCGGCAAGCAACAACTCACGGGTAAAAGAAAAAGTTTTCATGAACATCTCCTTTGGTAGGTACCGGTTGACATCGAACAAATTCATTGCATGGCACTATACACAGTTCGAATAGCACCGCAAGCGAGACGCTGCCAGGAGACTGCCTCCCGCGAACGCCAGTGGCAAACTACACCACTGACGCTGCTCTGGGTACTGTGGAAATGCATTAGTTCCGTAAGTAAAACTGCGTAACCCGAAGAGCGCCAGCCCCCGGATAACGGCAAAGCGTCAGTTTGCCCGGGCTGTACCCGCACTTCACTTCTTGACGTGAAATACACAATTTGACGCCGGGCAATCCCCTGAGCGCGGCGAAAAAACTTTGCCCCCCCGCCGCGGGGCTGGGGCTAGGGGTGAGGGGGCATGGGAAGTGGCTGACTTTCATGGTGCGGGGTGATGTTTCACGCATCATGAAAGTCAGCGGCGGCTGAACCCTGTATCCTGCGCGGATGATTGCGCGATCCGCCTTCCTGTATGGCTTGCTGCTATGGCTGGTAGCTGCGAACGTGCTGGCCGGGACGACCATCCGCGTCGGGGTGCTGGCCTACCGTGGCACCGGCGAGGAATTGTCCAACTGGGAAAATCTGCCGGCACAGCTCGCCGCAGCCATTCCAGATCACACCTTCGAGGTACGCTCATTGGCCGGCCCGGCCCTGCACGAGGCCGTCCAGGCCGGCGAACTGGCATTCGTGATCACCAACAGCAGCCAGTATGTGGCGCTGGCCGCCGAATTCGGCATTCAGCGCATCGCCACGGTGATGCTGCCCGAGGCGCTGTCATCGAAAGAATCGCTGGGCTCGGTGGTGCTGACCCTGGCCGGCCGTGACGACCTGAAGCAACTGACCGATCTGCGCGGCAAGCGCATCGCCACCATGGCCCCCGATGCCTTCGGCGGCTATCTGGTGGCGGCGCGCGAACTGTTGCGCGCCGGCGTCGATCTGGAAGCCGGCGACGCCCGGCTGCTGTTCGTCGGTTTTCCCATGCGGCAGGCCATCGAAGCGGTGAGCAGCGGCAAAGCCGACGCCGCCATCATCCGCACCTGCCTGCTCGAGCAGTCGGCGGCCAGGGGCATGCTGCGCGCCGCCGATTACAAGGTGGTGGCGCCACGGCAACACGCCGGCTTCCCCTGTGCGGCATCCACGCCGCTCTACCCGGACTGGCCGATCGCCGCCGCCCGCGGCGTCGATCGCCAACTGGCCAAGGACGTGGCCATGGCGCTGCTGTCGCTGCCGCCCTCGCCCACGGGCCTGACGTGGGACGTGCCCGCCGACTACCAGCCGGTGAGCGATCTCTATCGCGAAATGATGCTCGGCCCCTACGCCGACCTGCGCACCTCGACATTCCAGGGCGTGCTCAAGAACCACCGCCTTTTTCTGCTGGGGATTTTCCTGCTCATCGTCGGCGGAATCATTCACGCCGTGCGCGTCGAATATCTGGTACGGCGCCGCACCGCCGAGCTGCGGGCCGCCCAGGCCCAGGCGCGCGACCTGCAACGCAAGACCGAACACATGGCGCGCCTGTCGATCCTTGGCGAAATGTCGGGCACCCTGGCACATGAACTCAACCAGCCGCTGACCACCATCGCCGCCTATGCCCAGGGCATGGAGCGGCGGTGCGCCGCCGGCAATGCCGACACGACCCTGATCACCGAGACCTTGCGCGAGATATTTGCCCAGACCGAGCGCGCTGCCGGCGTCATCCGCCGCGTGCGCAACTTTGCCGGGAAACGCGCCGCCACGCGCGAAGTCCGGCCCATCGCCGCCACGGTGCGCGAGGCCATCAACCTCCTGACCACCCTGATGCCCGATCTGCCGCCCGTCGTCATGGACGACCAGCTTCCGGACGGAACGACCGCCCTGGCCGACCACCTGCAATTGCAACAGGTGCTGCTCAACCTGATGAAAAATGCCGCCGAGTCGATGCGCGAACTACCCTACTTCAGGCGCACGATCACCGTCACCCTGTATCGGACCGACGGCGATCTGATCATCGCGGTAGCCGACCGCGGCCCAACCGTGCTGGCGGAAACATTGGCCCAACTGTTTGAGCCTTTCTTCACCACCAAATTCGATGGCCTCGGCCTCGGTCTGGCGATCTGCAAGAGTATTATCGAGGCCCACGGCGGACGGCTCCAGGTCAAGCCACGCGATCCTCCGCCCGGTCTCGTCTTCCATTTCAACCTGCCCGAAAAACGCAATGCCAAGTAAGCCCACAATTCCGCTGGTGCATGTCATTGACGACGATGCCGCGTTACTGCGCGCCGTGACATTTTTGCTTGAATCAGCCAGTTGGAAAGTCGCATCCTACGCCTCGGCCGAGGAATTTCTCGCCGCCTGGGAAGACCCGGCACCCCCCGGTTGCCTGCTCCTCGATATCCGCATGCCGATGATGAGCGGACTCGAGTTACAACGCATACTCAGTGAGCGCGAGATTGCGCTGCCGGTGATTTTCATGACCGGTCACGGCGACGTATCGATGGCCGTGGAGGCAATGAAGCTTGGCGCCAGAGATTTCATTGAAAAACCGTTCAAGGACCAAACCTTGCTCGACGCCGTCGCCATGGCGGTGCGCTGTTGTGTGGCCCGCCACGAGGAAGATTCTGTGCAGCGCGCATTGTGCGAGAGGCTGGAGAAACTCTCGCCTCGCGAGCGGCAGGTCGCCCGACTGCTCGCGGAAGGCCTGCCCAACAAGGCGATCGGCCAAAAACTCGAGATCAGCGAGCGAACGGTTCAGGTACACCGTCTGCACCTGATGGAAAAACTCGACATTCATTCCGCGGCCGAACTTTCGCAGATGATGCTGCGGGCCAACAGCGGCAACAACACTTGAGCCGCCGTACCCGCTTCGGGGCATTTCATCCCACCAGCACCGACTTTATAAAATCATGGGCTACCGACTCTCGAAAATCTATACCCGTACCGGCGACGCCGGGACTACCGGCCTGGGCGACGGCTCGCGCATCGGCAAGGATGCGCCACGCGTCACCGCCCTTGGCGATGTCGATGAACTGAACTCGATCATCGGCGTGCTGCTCTGTGAAGAATTACCGGACGCAGTGCGCAACTTGCTCACCGGTGTGCAGCATGACCTGTTCGACCTGGGCGGCGAATTGTCGGTACCCGGTGGTGCATTTCTCAAGGCCACCCAGCCGGGCCGGCTGGAAGCCGCCATCGACCGCTACAACAAGGAACTGGAACCGCTGAAGGAGTTTATTTTGCCCGCCGGCACGCGCGCCGCTGCCGTGGTTCATCAGGCCCGCACTGTCTGCCGGCGCGCCGAACGCAGCGTAGTCGCGCTGGCGCAATCCGAGGCGGTTTCGGAAGCTTCCCGGCAATACCTGAACCGACTCTCCGACCTGCTGTTCGTGCTGGCCCGCTGGTTGAACAAACACGCCGGGCACGGTGACGTACTCTGGCAAAAGGGCATCAACGCCTGACAGCGGCAGTAGTCACCCCTCCGCGAGGATGGAACGGCAGGTTTGGGTCTTGCTTTCGAGGCAATTCATCAGCTCTCCACTTACCGAGCGGAGGCGCTGGTTGAGCAGCATCAGGAGTTCCATCAGCAGCTTGACGCCGACCCGCGGCTCTTCGGATACCACGCGAATCAGGGCGGTGCGGTCAAGCACGGCAAACAGCGTCGGCTCCAATGTCACGCAACTGGCAAACCGCGGTTCTCCGTCGATCAGCGACATCTCGCCCAGCGTCTTGCCCGGGCCGGCAACCCCCATGCGCTGCGGCAGGCCGCGCGGGTCGAGCTTGACGATCTCGACACCCCCTTCGATCAGCAGCAGCATGAAATCGCCCGCCTCGCCCTCGCGAATGATTTCGGCGCCGGCGGCCGCCCGATAGCAGCGAAAATAATGTGTCAGCGTATCGATCTCCTCGCGTTCGAAATCCTCGAACAGGCGAATGTGTTCGATGACTTCAAGGATGCGATCGACAAATCCGGTTGCATCGCCAAGCGCTGTGAAGGCGACAAAAGGGTCAGGGTGGGCAGGGACAGTCATGGCTATGTATAAATATATAGCTGAACATTATGCCAGCAGCCAGACCACCAGTGTGAGCCAAATGAAAAATATGGCCAGCAGATGCGGGTCGGTCAGGAGTTCCCGTGCCGGATCACCACCGCCGGCATGGTGCAGGCGATACAGGTAGCGCAGCAGTCCGTAGAGTACGCAGGGTACGGTAACAATCAGCCAGGGCGTGCCGTGCAGCGCAATAGTCTCGTCGCTGACCGTATAGAGGCTGTAAGCCATCATCGTCGCACCGGCTGACAGGGTGGTGAACTGATCGAGCATGGCCGGCGTGTATTGATCGAGCACCCGCCGATGCTGCCCGCTTTCCGCCACCAGAATGTTCATTTCGGCGCGACGTTTGGCAAAGCCAAGAAATAACGTCAGCATCAGGCCACACAGCAGCAACCAGTGCGACGGCCAGATCCCCAATCCGAGCGTACCGGCCAGCAGACGCAGCATGAACCCGGTTGCGATGATGAAGACGTCCAGCACTACGACGTGCTTCAAGCCAAGGCTGTAGGCCACATTCAGCACGAAGTAGGCGACGAAAACCCAGGGGGCCTGCGAAGCTGGCAGGCCAAACGGGGCAAACAGTCCGAGCGCCAGCCCCAGGCCGAGCAACAGGCAAACACCGGCCAGCACAAGTGCGGCCGGCACGCTCACCGCGCCGCTGGCGAGCGGCCGGTGGCACTTTTCCGGATGGCGGCGATCCTGCTCGCGGTCCAGCAGGTCGTTCATCACGTACACGGCCGATGAAATCAGGCAGAAGGCGACAAACGCCAGGAGCGCCTGCGTCACCAGAGCAGGGTCGTTCCAGGAATGACTAAACAGCAGGCCGGCAAAAACAAAACCGTTTTTCACCCACTGGTGTGGCCGGAGCAGTTGGATCAGCGGGTGCATGTCGCCCCTTGGAAATAGCGATCACAAAAATAGCAGCCCGTCTGCGGCAACCAGGGCGGCAGACCGTAATAGCGGCGGCGCACATCGGCAAGTACGCTGTCGCGGTAGGCGGCGTAATCGAAAGCGCGTCCGCGCACCACCCAGAAACGCGCGCCACGCTGCTCGAAGCTGTCGATCTCGACGTTTTGAAACCAGGCGGCGTATTCATCCTGGTCCGGCGCCGACTTGCGCAGCACGGTGATGTCGCGCCCATCCTGCGTACGCCAATCGGTGAGAATGTCGTCATGGCGCGCGTGGCTGGAACCCATGCCCAGCACCGGCACATAGCGGCGCAGGTTGTAACCCAGCGTCACCGCATTCGAATAGCCATCCGAAGCCAGCAGGCTGTCGCCGGCCGCGGCCTGTAGCGCCCCCCACGCTCGCAAACCCGGCTCGCTGCCCCCCATGAAATCACCCGCAGCGGTGACAGGGGGGCGCATGCCGCCTTGGGGCGGCCCGGCGGTGGCATGAGCAACGAGGGCGCGACTCTCGAAGGTGAGCACCAGGCCGGGATAAATCTTGAACGAGCGCCAGGTTTCCAGCGGCAACCGCGAAACGACAAGGGCGACGGCCAGATGCAGTGCGGCGAATCCCATGAAAAACCACGCCAGTTTCGGCACGGCGGGGCCGGACAGCCGCCGTACCGCCAGCAGCAGGGCAAACGGCACAAAGGCCAGCACCCAATGCAGGCCGACGGTTCTGAAAAGTGACAAGGCAGCAAACAGCAGCAGGGGGACGGCCACCAGCGTGGCCAGGCTGCGATCGACAGGTGAATAGTCGGCGTGACCGAAAGGGAGCCCCTTTTCGGGACTGGCGGGACGGCGCGATGCGCGGCGTCTAAATATCAGCCACAGCACCGGCGGCGTCAACACATAGGCCAGCGTTGCCGCGTAAATCAGGGAGTTTACGACGCCAATGCCAGAGTGCGCGCCATGCCGATTGACAAAGTTGAACATGTAGTTCGACCAGCAATTGCCGGCGTTCCACCAGGCCATCAGCAGGAGGGCCGGCACGGTAATGGCATAGGTGATGGCCAGCCCGGCAAAGGCGCGCGCGTTGCGCCGGCGCAGCACATCGATCAGGTAGGCAAAGCCCAGCAACGCGGCAAAATATTTCGACAGCACCGCGCCCGCGAGAAAAATTCCCGCAAGCACATACCAACGCAGCGAGTTTTCACCATTTTCGCGGCTGGCGAAAAGCCAGGCCAGCCCGGATAGCACAGCACAGTAGACCAGTGCGGTATCGGTGGTGACAAACACATTCCAGACATTCACGGGCGCCAGCAACACCAGCAGCGCCGCCCAGTCGCGCCGCTCCGCCTGTTCCGGCCACAGCAGCGGCCAGGCCCAGCGCACCGCCAGCGCCAGGAGCACTGGCTGCACGACCTGCGGCAGACGCAACCACCATTCGGCATCGCCGACGGCCAGCAATCCCGCCAGCAA
This sequence comes from Rhodocyclaceae bacterium UBA2271, assembly GCA_002347405.1. Taxonomy (GTDB): domain Bacteria; phylum Pseudomonadota; class Gammaproteobacteria; order Burkholderiales; family Rhodocyclaceae; genus Sulfuricystis. The sequence goes on from DDXB01000041.1 coordinate 30,062, forward strand.
CCAGCCGATCAGCGGCGGGTGATCGTAAAAACCCCAGTCGGGAATCCACCCCCACCAGATGAAATAGGCTTCATCGCCGGTGATCGGCATGGCTGCCGCCAGCCACAGACGAAAGACCAGCGTCAGGCCAACAGCCGCAAGGAACAGACGCTGGACCGAGAACAGCATGCGCCGAATAAAACTAGCGGGCAGCCAGCGCCAGGCGGCGCTTCTTTACCGCTTCGGCCAGCTGATCGAGCACCGTCACGGTATCGTCCCAGCCCAGGCAGGCATCGGTGATCGAAACGCCATAGGCAAGCGGCTTGTCGGGGTGTGGGTCCTGGCGGCCTTCATTCAGATGCGATTCGATCATCACGCCGAAGATGCGGTCCTCGCCCGCCGCCAGTTGGGCGGCGACATCGGCCGACACGTCCATCTGCCGCTTGAAATTTTTGCTGCTGTTGCCGTGCGAAAAGTCGACCATCACGCGCGCGGCCAGGCCCGATTTGCCGAGTTCAATGCAGGCCGCATCGATGCTGGCATGATCAAAGTTGGGTTGCTTGCCACCGCGCAGGATGATGTGGCAATCTTCGTTGCCGTTGGTCGACACAATCGCCGAGTGGCCGGCCTTGGTCACCGAGAGAAAATGGTGCGGCGCCTGCGCCGCGCGGATCGCATCGACGGCGATCTTGATGTTGCCGTCGGTGCCGTTCTTGAAACCGACCGGGCAGGACAGACCGGAGGCCAGTTCGCGGTGCACCTGCGACTCGGTGGTACGGGCACCGATCGCCCCCCAGCTGATCAGGTCGGCGGTGTATTGCGGCGTGATCGAGTCGAGGAATTCGGTGGCACAGGGCAAACCCATGCCGGTCAGTTCCCACAGCAAGCGGCGCGCCAGACGAATGCCGTCGTTGATCTTGAAACTGCCGTCCATGCGCGGATCGTTGATCAGGCCTTTCCAGCCGACCGTCGTGCGCGGCTTTTCGAAATAGACGCGCATCAGGATCAGCAGATCCTGTGCCAGCCGGTCATGCTCGGCCGTGAGGCGGCGGGCATATTCCATCGCCGAGTCGAAATCGTGTATCGAGCAGGGTCCCACCACTACCACCAGCCGGTCATCGGCACCGTGGAGAATGCGGTGGATGCCATTGCGCGCCTCATAAGTCGTGGCAGCAGCCGTCTCGGTGACGGGGTATTCGCGCAAAACGTGTCCGGGCGGAGAAAGTTCCTTGATCTCGCGGATACGTACGTCATCGACAATGTGCTTCATGGTGGCTGCCCGGAACGGAAAAAGGGAGAGATTTTACCGCAGCGCGACAAACTCCCCACGCCGCCATAAAGGTCAAACCTCAGCAGCCTCGCCGCCGGGCCAATCCCTCTCTCCCGACCTCTCTCCCAGAGGGAGAGAGGAGGCAGATAGCTTTCCTCTCCCGCTTGCGGGAGAGGGATTGAGGGAGAGGGCTCCCAAGGCGAGACGGCACGCGGCGCCAGCCGCAATCCGCGCCAAAGCATGAATGGGGGCGCCCCGTAACAAACGAGCGCAGCGACAACAAGCGACACAGTCGCGCCGTTGCGGCGCAGGCTAATGCCGGCAACGCCGGCGTTAAGCCGCGTAGCGGCAGCCGTAGGCAAAAAAACAGTCGTCTCCCCCCCAGGAGTTGGCGGGTCTACCCTACCCCGTTCCACCCACCGTCAGCCCATCGATCCGCACCGTCGGCTGACCGACGCCGACCGGCACGCTCTGGCCTTCCTTGCCGCAGGTGCCGACGCCGGGATCGAGGGCGAGATCATTGCCGATCATCGAGACGCGCGTCAGCACGTCGGGGCCGTTGCCGATCAGCGTCGCCCCCTTGACCGGCTGAGTGATCTTGCCATTTTCGATCAGATAGGCCTCGGCGGCGGAGAAGACGAATTTGCCGCTGGTGATGTCGACCTGACCGCCACCGAAGTTGGCGGCATACAGGCCCTTCTTCACCGAGGCAATGATTTCCTGCGGATCCTTGTCGCCGGCCAGCATCGTCGTGTTGGTCATGCGCGGCAAGGGCATGCAGGCATAAGACTCGCGGCGGCCATTGCCGGTCGGCGCCACCTTCATCAGGCGGGCGTTCATGGCGTCCTGCATGTATTGGACAAGGATGCCGTCCTCGATCAGCACGGTGCGTTGTGTCGGATTGCCTTCGTCATCGACGGACAATGAGCCGCGCCGGTTGGGCAGGGTGCCATCGTCGACGACGGTCACACCCTTGGCGGCAACACGCTGGCCGAGGCGTCCGGAGAATGCGGAGCTGCCCTTGCGGTTGAAATCGCCTTCGAGACCATGGCCGATGGCCTCGTGCAACAGAATGCCTGGCCAGCCGTTGCCGAGCACCACGGTCATCTCGCCGGCCGGCGCGGGACGCGCCGCCAGATTGATGGCGGCCTGGTGCACGGCCAGTCGCGCATACTCGGCGAGCACCGTGTCGTCGAAATAGCCATAGTCGAAGCGCCCGCCGCCGCCGGCAGAACCTTGTTCGCGCTTGCCGTTCTCTTCGAGGATGACGGTCACCGATACCCGTGACAGCGGCCTGACGTCGGCGGCCTGATGCCCGTCGGAACGCATGATCAGCACGGTTTCCCAACTGCCGGCAATGTGCGCCATGACTTGCGTGACGCGTGGATCGGCGGCACGGGCGATCTGCTCGAGCCGTTCCAGCAACTTGACCTTTTCCGTGTCGGGAAGCGAACCGAGCGGATCGGTACCGACATACAGGGCAGGCACGCTGCGTCCCGTCAGCAGCGGAGCGCGGCCATCACCACCTTGTGCGGCGATCGCCCGCGTCGCCCGCGCCGCACCCAGCAGCGCCGGCAGGCTGATTTCATCGGAATAGGCAAAGGCGGTTTTCTCGCCGCTGACGGCGCGCACCCCTACGCCCTGCTCGATATTGAAGCTGCCGGACTTGACGATCCCCTCCTCAAGGCTCCAGGTCTCCGAACGCGCATACTGGAAATAGAGGTCGGCGGCATCCAGCCGATGGCCGAACATCTCGCCAAAAACACCCGACAATTGCGACGCGCCGAGCTCGTAAGGGGTCAGCAGATGCCGTTCTGCAGTAAGGAAATGCTTGTCTTGTTCGCTGCTCATATGGGGGTTCCGAATAGTTTTTCTGTGCGACGCCGTACCCCATGCGGGGCATTCCATCCCGCCAGCGCCGACTTTTGCTGGCGGAATATCAAATCACGACCTGAGTCGAGTTTACAGCCTGCGATGCCTGAGTGCCGGCAGGCTTTCCCTTGTTTCGGCAATCCTGACGGGATCAAGTTCCGCGACAATGACACCCTCGCCCTTGTCGATACGGGCCAGCACTTCGCCCCAGGGATCGATGATCATGCTGTTGCCATGCGTGAGGCGGCCGCCGGGGTGCCGTCCGCCTTGTGCCACGGCCAGCATGTAGCACTGGTTCTCGATGGCGCGGGCGCGCAACAGCACTTCCCAGTGGGCGCGACCGGTGGTGTCGGTAAAGGCAGCCGGCAGCACGATCAAGTCCACTGCGCCCATCTGGCGAAACAGTTCGGGGAAGCGCAGGTCATAGCAGATGCTCAAGCCGACGTGCAGCTGTCCGGTGCTGTGAGGTACATCGAAGGCCACCGGCGTCGGCGCGCCGGCCTCGATGGTTGCCGCTTCGTCGTAGGATTCCTCGCCTTTACGAAAGCCGAACAGGTGAATCTTGTCGTAGCGCGCCACCTGGCGGCCGGCCGGATCGAACACGAGACTGCTGTTCCTGAATTTCAGCGGGTCGTCTGCCAGCAGGGGAATGGAACCGCCGACGATCCAGATGCCGTGCCGTTGCGCCAGTTCGGCCAGAAAGTCCTGGATCGGGCCGCCGCCCGCGGCTTCGCGCACCGCCAGCCGCGTCTCCCGGCTGGCTTCGATGATGGGGAAATATTCGGGCAGTGCCACCAACTGCGCCCCCTGCCCTGCCGCTTCGGCAATCAGGCGCGCGGCAGTGGCGAGATTGGGCGCCAGCTCGGGGCCGGAGATCATCTGGAGCGCGGCAAGACGAAAATTATCCATCATGGCTGGCGGTTCTCTATAGGCAGGTTGCGATTGAGTTTTTCCACTTTCGGATCGCTCCATGGACCGGTGACGGTGTATTCAAATGCGAAAACCTGATCAAGCGGATCGCTCAGTGCTTTCTGCGCCAGCCAGGCCACCGCGCCCGCCACCGGGTTCAACATCATCGCGCCGACAGCGAGACTTTCACCGACAGCCGGTTGCACGCGCACCTTGAGGTTCTGCGTTTCGTCGAGCAGATCGACCTGCCCCGACAGCAGCACCCGCGCCGACGGGCCGCGAATGTTGAGCTCGTCGGTTTTCATCTGGCCGCGGCCGATGGTCGCTGCGCCGGTGATGCTGTCGAAGGCAAAGCCTTCGCTGAATACATCGCGGAAGTCGAGCGTGATGCGCCGCGGCAACGATTGCAGGGACAGCACGCCCAACAGCCTTCCCACGCCGGGTTCGAGTTTCTTGAACTGCCCTTTTTCGGCATCCAGCTTGATATTCCCCGCCAGACTCGGCAGGTCGAAGGCAAAGGGCGCGCCGCGCCAGGTCACATCGCCCTCGATGATTGCTGCGCCCCGCCGCATGGTGTCGGGCTGACCCAGACGCACCAGCAGTTTCTCGGCATTGTTGGCGTCGAGCTTGAACTTCAGCGCGGTTTCCGGCGCCGTGATACTCGGCCGCCAACGTCCCTCGCCGGTGAGCTGGGCAGCATCATTTCTGACCTCGAACTTGGCCCGCCAGGCACCCTCACGGTTTTCGGCGGCCACTTTCACCTCGCCGAGGTTCATGTCACGCAACTTGAAATTGTCGATCAGCAGATCGATCGCTGGCAGCTCCTGCTTGCCGTCATCGGCCGTGACCGGCTGCGCCTGCTCGACCGCCGGCAGCGTCAGATGGGCGAGGCGCCCGGCAAGGCGCCCGGCGCCAGCCTCATCCCACTGCAACTGCCCTTTCGCCTCCCGGCCTTCGATGTTGAAGCGCCAGCGCTGGTCGGTACGCGTGCCGGTTAACTGAACCTCATTGAATTTGCGACCGGACACCCGCAATTCGGCACTTTTCAGTTCCAGTGCGGAAAGCACCAGGCCCGGCGCGGTTGTCTTGCGGTTGCCGGTGACGGGACTGTCCTGCAGACGGCGCCAGGCATCGAGATCCAGGCGCGGTTGAGCAATGGCGAGGCTGATACCGCGCTCGGGCAGGGCCTGTACCGCTGGCAAGGCCCGCAACTGCTGCACCGCCGGTTCGCCGAGCGCGATCCGGCCGCGCCAGGCTTCCTTGCCTCCCACCCTGTGCAGGCGCACGGATGCATTCTGCCCCAGGCTGGCCGTCCAGTCGTCGCGACCAGATTCGATGCTCCCCTCGACGCGCAGATTCGCGGCATCGCGGGCGGATTTGTTGAAGGGTTCCGGCAGGCTCGATGCCAGTCCGACAAGCGTTGATTCAATGCGGATGTCGGCGCCCGGCTTCTTCACCGTCACGTTGGCGCGCCAGGATGTCTCACCGGCAAGATGGTCCAGCGCCCGCGAAGCATATTCCTGTCCGTATTCCCTCCTGAGTGCCTGCGCCGACAAGGTGCCGGCAGCGTTGACCCGGACAATGCCCCCGGGCGCTGAAGTCAGGTCCACGGTCAGCGGCGATCCCAACAGGCGCGCGCGCAGATTCCTGGCCTGCAGGCGATCACCGGTGAAGGAAAGTTCTCCCTGTGCCGCGGTAAACAGTGGCAGTTCAGGCAATACACGCAACTGATTGTCGGCGAAGCGGTAACGCCCTTGCACCTGGCTGTCGGTCATATGCCGCAGGGGAAACACCAGCTTGAGATCGAGATCGCCCATGCCGGTCGCGGTCATCGCTTGCGTGAAGTGGTCGATGCGCTCGCCTACCGGGCTGGCCTCGATGAAATCGAGGAACTGCTGGGTCGCCCCGCTGGCCCGGCCGGCGACGGTAAGGATTTCCTCGTGCATTTCAAGATCGGGGATTTCGGCTGTGACATTCGACAGCCTGACGCCGGACAAGCTCGCCCGCTGGCCACTGATCAGCATGCGTACCCCTTCGAACAACAGTTCGCCGTCGATGCCGGTGATCCTCGGCCAGCCATTGGCGTAATCCAGTGTTGCTCCCTGAAAACTGCCCTTGACCTGAAAGATCCCATGCTTGTTGTCGCGGAAGGGAAAATGCTCCAATGGCCCCTTGAGCCGCAGCGTGGCGCCAGTGGCCTGGCCGCCGATGATAGCGGTACGCAACCATTCGCGGGTTCCCTTGCCCACCACCAGTGGCATGTACCGCCAGACGGCATTGCCGACCCCGCGCGTCAATTTGGCCGAAAGATCGATTTCCCCCGGCCCCTTGCCCGTATAACGATAACGCCCGCTCACTTCACCGCTGGCATCCGGATTGGCAAACACCAGGCGCGCAATCGACAGATCGACTTGGCCAGTGCGCGCCACCGGCATTTGCCAGCCGACGTCCGCAGTAAGGTTCGCCAATGTCAGCATCGGTTCTGCAAACACCGCGGGGAGCTCGATCCGCGCATCCTCGCTCTCGATATGTATCTGGCCGGCGCGCTCGTCGCCTTCCAGGCGTCCCGAGACGCCGGAGAAACCAGGCAGCTCCTTATGCGCCGCAAGTCCCAGGCCGGCGAAGCGCCCCTTCACCTGCCAGCGCAACGGCAACTCCAGCGGACCGCGCCAAGCCAACTCCAGCCCGGACACCCGGCCGCGTGGGGCAAAGGTTTGCAAGCGCTCACGCACTTCATCGGGCATTGGCAGGTGGCGTGCCAACGCCGCCAGCGCGGCAAGGTCAAGACCATTGGCGCGGAATTCGCCGCCGGTTTCGCCGCCCCGGTGCCGAACCACATTATTGACTCGCAGGCTGGCATCGGTGGACGATATGTCAATGCCATCCGCCGTGGACAGCGACAGCTGCTTGACCTCCCCGGCGAACCCCTCGGTGGTACGCCGGCCGGACAGTCGGCCTTCAAGGTGTTTCAGGTTCAGCACGGCCAGATCCGGCTGCAAACGCACGTCAACCTCGGCAAGACGCACATCGGCGGTAAATCCCGTCGGTCGCAGCTTGTCGAAGCTTAACCAGAGGCGCAGTCCGCCGTGACCACGGGTCAATTCCAGAGGCGCATCGAGCCAGGGCGCCCACGCCGCCAGATCGGTACGGCCGACATCGGCAAAAAGTTCCCCGCGCCAGGCGGATGGATCATCCGGATCGCGGCCGATCAGATTGCCGCGCAAATCAAACCACGAAGCCAGCTGGGCAGGGAGTTCGGCACTCAGTCCAAAGCTGTGTCGACTGCCGGCATTCTTCAGTTCGAAATGCAGGTGCTGCAACTCCAGCGGCGGGGCGCCACGGAGTTCGTCATGCCAGACGACGCGGGCATCCCGGACGACGACGCTGGCCTGCTCGAGCAGCCACTCGGCGAAATCGCCCTCGCCATCATTCTTGACGGGCAGGCCAGCAACATAGATCTCGCCATTGGCGGAGCGGCGCACCTCGAGAGTCGGGGCAACAATTTCGAGCCGGTGCAGGCGCGGTTGGAGGCGCCACAGCGAAGCCCAGCCGATTTCGGCATCGACCAGGTCGAAAGCCAGTAGCGGCTGGCCTCCGGGGTCGCGTGGATCATGCACCTGGAACTTGCTGATGTGCAAGCGCGGACGCAATCCAGGCCACTCTGCCGACAATGCGCCAATCTTGACAGGCAGGCCAATGGCGTGCGAAAGCTGCTGCTCGATCTCGCCGCGATAGGCGGCAATCTCGGGCATGATGAGATACCGCCCGCTGAGAATCAGCAGGGCTGCTGCAAAGTACAGCACCAGCAGCACGCGCCCTCCCCAAACCACCAGCAAACGCAGAGCCGGATGGAAGCTGGCAAGCCCGGTCGAAGGGCGAAGAAGCGGTTCGGGCAAGGGGCGAGGGGAGGCTAGAATGTAAGAGTCTAACTGCGGGTCCATCTGCGGATTTCACGGCGGCGGCCTGAACTGCAGCCCCAACTGATGAATTTTAATCCATGACAGACCCAACCTCCCTCCAAACCATCCCGATCGATTACTCCCGCTATCTGGCCCGGCTGGTCCAGGCCAGACCTGAAATGGCCGCAGCAATCGACGCCGCGACAAGCGACAATGCCCGTGCCCTCGATGCTGCGGGCCTCAAACACTGGCTGGATGAAACACCCCTCAACGAAGACACCCTGAAACCGGCATTGCGCCGCCTCAGGCAACAGGCCATGGCCCATATCGCCAGCCGCGATCTGGCGGGCCTGGCCGACCTGGGCGAAGTGGTCGAAAGCATGACGCTGCTCGCCGAAATGGCCGTCAACGCCGCGCTGACCGTAATCGAAACCAGCCTGGTGGCGCGTTATGGCACACCGCAGAGCGCCGCGGGTGAACGCCAGCAGCTTTTCGTCATCGGCATGGGCAAGCTGGGCGGTCGCGAACTGAATGTTTCCTCCGACATCGACCTGATTTTTGCCTACCCCGAAGACGGCGACACCACGGGCTTGGCCGATGGCAGTCGTTCGATTTCAAATTTTGAATTTTTCTCCCGCGTCGGCAAGGGCCTGATCAACGCGCTCGCCGACATCACTGGCGATGGCCAGGTTTTCCGTGTCGACATGCGGCTCCGCCCCAACGGCGATTCCGGGCCACTGGTGTGCTCCTTCGACATGCTGGAGAACTACTTCATCACCCAGGGCCGGGAATGGGAGCGCTATGCCTGGATCAAGGCACGCGCCATTGCCGGCAGTGGCGCAGACAAGCACCAGAAAGAACTGGAATCCATTCGCCAGCACTTTGTCTTCCGCAAATATCTCGACTTCGGCACCATCAACGCCATGCGCGACCTTCACGCGCAGATCCGCCGCGAAGTGGCTCGCAAGGACATGGCCAACAACGTCAAGCTTGGCCCGGGCGGCATCCGCGAAATCGAGTTCATCGCCCAGGTCTTCCAGTTGATCCGTGGCGGCCGCGACCGAACCTTGCAGATCAAACCAACGCTTGAAGTGTTGAAACAATTGGTAGACCGCGATCAACTGGACCTCGACGCTGTCGTTGAATTGTCATCGGCCTACCGCTTTCTGCGTCGTCTCGAACATCGACTGCAATATCTCGATGATGCCCAGACTCACGCCCTGCCCGAAATCCCCGACGATCAGGCACGCGTGGCGCAGGCGATGGGTTTCGGCAATTACGAAGCTTTGCTGAACGAACTCGACGACCATCGCCAGTCCGTGGCGCGTCATTTCGAGGCCATCTTTGCCGATCCCAACGAAGCCGACCATGCGCTCGACCCGGTCTGGTCGGATGCCGATGGCCATGGCGCCGAACTGGCCGAGTTGGGTTTTCAAGATACTGCCGCGCTGTGCGCACGACTTGCGGCGCTGAAGACCGGCAGCCGCTACCGCCTGATGAGCGAAAAGACGCGCATCCTTTTTGATACGTTGGTACCGCGCGCAATCCAGGCGGCCACTGCCGCAGCCAACCCCGCTGTCAATCCGGACGACACACTGTTGCGCATGCTCGACCTGCTTGAGGCCATCAGCCGGCGGGCCGCCTACCTGGCCCTCCTGCTGCAGTACCCGCAGGCGCTGGAGCAGGTCGCGCGCATTGCCAGTGCTTCGTCATGGGCGGCGAACTACCTGCTGCATCATCCAGTGCTGCTCGACGAACTGCTCGACCCGCGGCTCCTGCAAATGCCGCCCGACTGGCCGGCGTTTCGCCAGCAATTGGCGGAACAAACCGATGCCCTGGAACCCGACACCGAGCAACAGATGGATGCCCTGCGCGAAACGCATCACGCCCAGGTATTCCGCCTCGTCAGCCAGGATGTCGAAGGACTCCTCCAGCTTGAAAGACTCTCGGATCATCTTTCCGAACTCGCCGACATCATGGTCGGCCGCACCATCGACCTGGCCTGGCGCAAGCTGCTCAAGCGCCATCGCGACACCCCGGCCTTTGCCGTCATCAGCTATGGCAAGCTCGGCGGCAAGGAACTCGGCTACGCCTCCGACCTCGACCTGGTCTACCTGTTCGACGACCCCGCTCCGGAAGCTGCCGAAATCTATTCCAAGTTGAGCACGCGCCTCAACACCTGGCTGTCGTCGCGCACCGCCTCAGGCATCCTGTTCGAGACCGACTTGCGCCTGCGACCAAACGGCGACGCCGGCCTGGTGGTCAGTTCACTGACGGCCTTTCGCAAGTATCAGCTCGAATCCGCCTGGATGTGGGAGCATCAGGCGCTCACTCGGGCGCGCTTCACCGCCGGCGACCCGGCGATCGGTGCCGCCTTTGAAAAGATTCGCTGCGAAGTGCTCCAGCAACGGCGCGACCGGGCCAAGCTGCGCGATGAAGTGCTGGCGATGCGCCGGAAAATGAGCGACAACCTCGCCAGCCGGGGCGATGCCGAAGTTTTTGACCTGAAACACGATCCCGGCGGGCTGGTCGATGTCGAATTCATCGTGCAGTACCTGATCCTCGCCCACGCCTGCGACCACCCGCAACTCACCGGCAACCTCGGCAACATCGCGTTGTTGAAGATCGCCGCCTCATGCGGACTGATTCCCGCCGAACTGGCCGATGAAGTGCGCGATGCCTACCGTGAATGTCGGCGCCTGCAACACCAGCGGCGACTGAACGATCTGGATGGCCGCATCGAGGCAAGTCTGGTTGCGCCCTACGCCACGGCGGTGCGCGCACTCTGGCAGCACGTCTTTGGCGAATAAGGCCCGCCCCTCCCGGCCCGGCCCTCCCGGCCTCCCCTCGCGGGGAGGAGACTGTTGTTTTTTGCCTCCGGCCGCCGCTACGCTCGTCTGTTACGGGGTGCTCCCGTTCAAGCCGGTGAGCAGGTTGCGGCTGGCGCCGCGTGTCGCCTTGCCTCATTTGGCCAATGAGGGCGGCCCGGCGGCAAGGCTGCTGAGGTGCTTATCTCCCCTTTCCCCTGGCGGAAGACTTCATCTCGCCGTACCTGCTGCGGGGCACTTCGTCCCGCCAGCGCCGACTTCTGGCAAGCCCACTATAATCGGGCACCGACCCTCAAATATTTGCAGGAGCTTTTCATGAAAATCACATCCATCGTTTTCGCCGGGCTGATTGCCACCCTGGGGCTGGCTTCCTTCACTGCCTTCGCCGCCGAGCCCAAAATGCAAACCGTCGCCGCACTGAACCAAAACAAGGCAAGCCTCGCCGGCCAGACGGTCAAGGCCCAGGGCAACGTGGTGAAAGTCAATAACAACATCATGGGACGCAACTTTGTCCATGTGCAGGACGGCACCGGCAAGGCCGACGCCGGCACCAACAATCTGGTCATCACCAGCAAGCAGACCGCCAATGTCGGTGACAAGGTCAGCATTTCCGGCGTAGTGGCGGTCAATCGTGATTTCGGCAGCGGCTATTCCTACCCGTTGCTGATCGAGGAAGCCAGCATTACCCCGAAAAAGTAGCAAGGTGCCCATGTTAGAAACACCCCCCTTTCCCCGCGGCGCCCGGCGCCATGCAAATATCAGGCAATGGCAGACCCGAACGACGACTTGATGGATCTGGACTTCACCCTGCCAGGGGCCATCCCGGTCGCGGTGAAAGCCAAGCCGTCCCGGAGCACGGTGCCGCCGCGGATCGAGGAGGTGGCGCGGCTGTTTGCCGAGGGCGATGCGGCACGGGCCTGCACCGTACTCGAAAGCAATTTGCATCAGGAAGAATTCGGTGCTGCCATCGAACTGGCCTGGGGCATGCTGTTCGAGCTTTACGCAATTCTGGGCAAGCGACAGGCCTTTGAATCGCTGGCCATCGGCTTTGCCAACAAGTTCGAGAAATCGCCACCCACCTGGGCGCCGACTGAAGCCGATGTCTCGTCAATTGGCAAGGACGGACTTGCTACGGTGACCCTGTCAGGTGAACTGGGTGCCAATGCGGTACAACCACTGCGTAAGCTGCATGGCATGGCCGGCAAGGTGCCGGGAGTCCGCCTCGATCTGGCCAAAGTCGCCGATGTCGATGATATCGGGTGTGGCGCGCTGCTGGAAACCCTGCGCGTCTTCAAGCGACTGAAGAAATCCTGCGTTCTGGTCGGGGGCGAGCAGATCGCGGCCATGCTTTCGCCAAAGACCGTGATGGGCGAGCGCAGGGACGAAGCGACCTGGCTGCTGCTGCTCGAGCTCTACCAGAACCTCAACCAACAAGAGGCATTCGAAGATGCTGCTGTCGGATATGCCGTAACCTTCGAGGTTTCACCACCGTCATGGGAAGCGCCCAAGGCAACCCCACCCACCACGCCGGTCGCCGCGCCAGCGCCAAAATCAAAGGCCGCAGTTGCAGATTGTTGCGGCCTTTCCGGCGAACTGAGCGGTGACAATCGCGAATCCTTTGCGGCTCTGCTGTCCTACGCGGACAACAACAAGCAGGTGACCGTCAATGCCGGCGGCCTGGAGCGCATGGATATCGATTGCGCCGAAACCTTCAGCCTGCTGCTGGATGAACTCAAGGCGGCCAACAAGGCTGTTCGCATTCACAACGCCAATTACCTGCTGGTCGGCTTGTGGCGTTCCTTGGGCATCGACAAAATCGCGAAGATCGAGCCGCGCAAGCTCTGACACGCCGTCTACCCTGTTTTTTGCTGGAGAAGAAAAGTCATGCCCGTCAATTACGCCACCCCAGCCGCTGACCAACTGCATGCCGTGGCCGGCGTGCGCCTCGGCGTCGCCGCAGCCGGCATTCGCAAGGTCAATCGCCGTGACCTGACGGTGATCGAACTGGCGCCCGGCAGCCGCGTCGCCGGCGTATTCACGCAGAACCGCTTCTGCGCCGCGCCAGTGCAGGTCTGCAAGAACAATCTACAGAAGGACGGCATGCGCGCGCTGGTCATCAACACCGGCGTCGCCAACGCCGGCACCGGTGCAGCCGGCCTCGAAGCCGCGCAACTCACCTGCGCCGCCCTCGCCCGCTGCATGGAAATCCGCGCAGATCAAGTGCTGCCGTTCTCCACCGGCGTGATCCTCGAGCCGCTGCCCGTCGACCGTCTCAAGGCTGGTCTGCCCGCCTGCATTTCCGCGCTGCGGAGCGACGGCTGGTACGACGCCGCACACGCCATCATGACCACCGACACGGTGGCAAAGGCCGCCAGCCGCCGTCTCGCCAGCGCCGACTTTTCGGCAACCATCACCGGCATGGCCAAGGGCGCCGGCATGATCCGCCCGAATATGGCGACGATGCTCGGTTTCGTCGCCACCGACGCCGCAATCGCCCAGCCGATGCTTGAGCGCCTCGTCAAGGAAGCCGCCGACGAGTCCTTCAACTGCATCACCGTCGACGGCGACACATCGACCAATGATTCCTTCATCCTGATCGCCACCGGCCAGGGCAATGCGAAATTCGAATCCGTCACCGCGCCAGGCTGGAATGAGTTCAAGCAGGCCGTGATCGAAGTCGCCCGCGAACTGGCCCAGGCCATCGTGCGCGACGGCGAAGGCGCCACCAAGTACATCGAAATCGCCGTCGCAGGCGGTCGCTCGGTCACCGAATGCAAGGCCGTCGGCTATGCCATCGGCCATTCGCCGCTGGTGAAAACCGCCTTCTTCGCCTCCGACCCCAACCTCGGCCGCATCCTCGCCGCCATCGGTTACGCCTGGAACAACGACCCCGCACTGGCCGACCTCGACGACACCCGGGTCAAGGTCTGGCTCGGCAGCGGGGGAAACGAGATCCTGGTCTCCGAAAACGGCGGTCGCGCCGCAAGCTATCGGGAAGAAGCCGGTGCCGCCATGATGAAACCCGCCGAGATCACGATTCGCGTCGACCTGGGGCGCGGCAGCCAGGCCGCCAGGGTCTGGACCTGCGACTTCAGCTACGACTACGTGAAGATCAACGCCGATTACCGCAGCTGAGCCGCGACTGATGGCGCTGTTCTGGCTTGCCTGCGGTTGGATCGCTTACGCCGGCCTGCATTCCCTGCTCGCCGCGTTGACCGTCAAGACATGGGTCACGCAACACTGGCCACGCTTTGCCCCGTCTTATCGCCTGACTTACAACGCCATTGCCATCGTCGCGCTGCTACCGCTGGCATGGGCCACCTACGCCATCCCCGGCGACTGGTTGTGGCGCTGGACCGGCTTTGCCTCCTGGATCGCCAACATCCTCACCGTCGCCGTCCTTGCCGGCTTCTGGTTATCTTCCGGCACCTACGACATGGGGGAGTTCCTCGGCACGCGGCCATGGCGCGACAAACGCAGCGATGCCGCCGAGCACGATGGGTTTCGCATTTCCCCGCTGCATCGGCTGGTACGCCATCCCTGGTATGCACTGGGGCTATTGCTGATCTGGACGCGCGACATGAACGCGCCATTCCTCGTTTCCGCCGCGGCGATCACGCTCTATTTCGTGATCGGCTCGCGCCTTGAGGAACGCAAGCTGGAAGCCCATTTTGGCGCTGTTTACCGGGACTACCGGGAGAAAGTGCCGGGGCTGATTCCCCTGCCGTGGAAATTCCTCTCGGCTGCGGAGGCTCGTCGACTGGTTCAGCAAGCCGGTTCAGCCCGGTCGGAACACCCATCATCATGACCAGTGTTGTTTCCCGCTATGCCGGCCAGCGCGTGTCCTTGCTGACCCAGCACGGCAAGGAGCGCGTGATCGCCCCCGTGCTTGATGTGGCACTGGCTTGCCGGGTGGAGCGGGTCAGCGGCTTCGACACGGACACCTTGGGTACATTCACCCGAGACATACCGCGTATCGGCACGCAGCTCGACGCAGCGCGCAAGAAAGCGCGCATCGGCATGGAATTATCGGGATTGCCGCTGGGGCTCGCCAGCGAGGGCAGCTTCGGGGCTGACCCGCTGGCGGGGCTCTTCCCATGGAACGTGGAAATATTGATCTTCATCGATGATGTGCTCGGCATCGAAGTAATCGGCATCGCCCAAGGCAGTGGGCTGAGTGCTCACCACCTGGCGACAAACTGGATGGAAGCCGAAACCTTCGCCCGCCAGGCAGGTTTTCCCGAACACCATCTGGTACTGCGTCCGCAAGGAGAAAACGACACGCGCATCCAGAAGGGCATCACCACCTGGAATGAACTGGAATCGACTTTCGCCGTGGCGCTGGCGCAAGCGGATAACGGTCGGGTATTTCTGGAAAACGATCTGCGCGCCCATGCCCATCCCACCCGCCAAGAGCAGATTCGGTGCGCAACCGAGGATCTCCTCGCCAAGCTCCAGTCCGCGTGTCCATCCTGCGGCCTGCCAGGTTTCCAGATCGTCGAGCGCATCCCGGGTCTGCCCTGCGGCAACTGCGGCGCGCCCACCCGTGAAACTCGCGCCGAGGTGCTCGGTTGCCTCAAGTGCGATTATCGCGAACACCGCGAGCGCGGCGACCGGCCAACCGCCGATCCGGGCCGCTGCGATTACTGCAACCCCTGACCAGGCTGAATGTAAGCAAGCTGGCAAAAACGCGGGTCCGGTCAATACCTATCTACACCTCTTGGTGGTGCTCGGACTGGGTGCGATTACACTGCCGGGTTCGCTGCCAATCGGCATTGCCTTGGGGTTGACCCCCTGAACGGCGAGGCACCAATGCAGCGGTCAGTGCAGGGTGCGGGGCATCGCCAGGACGAATTCCGGCACCGCCGCCTCGAAGCGCAAGCCATCGTCCGCGACCATCTGATAACTGCCGCTCATGGTGCCGACCGGCGTGGTCAGGGGACAGCCGCTGGTGTACTCGAAGGTTTCGCCCGGCTTCAACAACGGCTGATGGCCGACCACCCCCAGGCCGCGCACTTCCTCGACCTTGCCGTCAGCATCGGTGATGATCCAGTGGCGTGAAATGAGTTGTGCAGCCACCGTACCGGTATTCGTCACGGTGATGGTATAGGCGAAAAAATAGCGCTGCGCATCGGGCGCGGACTGTTCGGGCAGATACTGCGTCGCCACGTCGATGGTGATTTCGTACTTTTTTGATTCGGCCATTGTGGCGTCCTTGCTTATAGTTGGCATCAGAAAATGTTAGCCGAGCCAATAGGCGGCACCGTTAAAATCGGGTTAATTGTAATTTAATCAATAGAGGAGTTCTCCCATGGCTGCATCCACGACATTCCGCATCGCGCCGTCCATCCTGTCAGCCAACTTCGCCAAATTGGGGGAAGAGGTGGACAACGTCCTCACCGCCGGCGCCGACATCGTGCACTTCGACGTGATGGACAACCATTACGTGCCCAACCTGACCATCGGCCCGCTGGTCTGCGAGGCCTTGCGCAAGCATGGCGTCACCGCGCCGATCGACGTGCATCTGATGGTCAAACCGGTCGACCGCATCATTCCCGATTTTGCCAAGGCCGGCGCCACCTACATCACCTTCCACCCCGAATCCTCCGAGCATGTTGACCGCACCATCGGCCTGATCAAGGAAAACGGCTGCAAGGCCGGCCTGGTCTTCAATCCCGCCACGCCGCTGGATGTGCTCGAATACACGCTCGACAAGCTCGACATGGTGCTGCTGATGTCGGTGAACCCCGGCTTCGGCGGCCAGAAGTTCATCCCCTACGTACTCGACAAGGCGCGTGCGGTACGCAAGATGATCGACGACCGGGGCCTCAAGGTGAACATCGAAATCGACGGCGGCGTCGGCCCGGCCAACATCGCCGAAGTCGCCCGTGCCGGCGTCGATACCTTCGTTGCCGGCTCGGCCATCTTTGGCGCCGGCAAGGATAGCGATCCGCAGCGTTACAACAGCGTCATCGCCGCGATGCGCGCCGAACTGGCGAAGGTCTGATCCATGAGTGTTGCCGTTAAGGCTGTACTGCTCGACCTGGACGGCACGCTGCTCGACACCGTGCTCGACCTGCATGCCGCCGCCAACGGCATGCTGGGCGACCTCGGCCGGCCAGCGGTTGCCGTCGAGGACATCCGCGCCTATGTCGGGCGCGGCATTCCCAACCTCGTCAAGCGCGTGCTCGCCGGCAAACTCGAAGTGGCCGATGACCCCGCCCCGCCTCCCGACGAGGCGCTGGCCAGCTTCAAGAAGCACTACGCACATTTCAACGGTCGCGCCGCGAAACCTTTCCCCGGCGTCGTCGAGGGACTGCAGGCGCTCAAGGCCAAGGGCTTGCCGCTCGGCGTCATCACCAACAAGGCTCAAGCTTTCACCCTGCCCCTGCTCGAACGCACCGGGCTCGCACCCTTCATGAGCGTGACGGTCAGCGGCGACCAGTTGCCGAAGCCGAAACCCGATCCGATGCCGGTGGTCTGGGCCTGTGGCCGCATGAATGTCTCGCCCGCCGACACCTTGCTGATCGGCGATTCGGTGCATGACTTCAAGGCCGGGCGCGCGGCGGGTTGCCGGGTCTTCCTGGTGCCCTACGGCTACAACGAAGGCCAGGACGTGCAGGGCCTTGCCGCCGATGCTATAGTCGCGTCCATTCTTGAAGCCGCGCATTTGATTGACTGAGCTGATCCACAAACCATGAACAACTCCACCACGACACTACAGCCGGTCCGCCCCAGCGCGGCGGAGGCTTGGCCCTGGCGACCCTGGCACTGAATTTCGGCGCCGAATTTCCTCGCCAATGCGCCTGCCTGTTTCACCATGAGCAGCGCACCTTCGTTCAAGTCTTTGTAGTGGAGTTGTCATGAAAGAATCCGAATTTGACCGGTTGGCCCTCGAGGGCTACAACCGCATTCCCGTTACCCTCGAAACCTTCGCCGACCTCGACACCCCGCTGTCGATCTACCTGAAGCTCACCGAAGGCCCGGGAAAACACGCCGGGCCGCCCCAAGAGTTTTCCGCCCCCGCGGGGGGAGAACGCCGCGAAGCGGCGTTTTCGGGGGGGGCCAACACCTATCTGCTTGAATCGGTACAGGGCGGCGAACGTTTTGGCCGCTATTCCTTCATCGGCCTGACCACGCCGACGCGCATCGCCGTCAACGGTTCAACCATCCTGTTGCTGACCGGCAATCGCGTCGCCGAACGGCGCGAGCACACCAATCCGATCTCCTTTATCTCCGAGTTCATGGCGCGCTTCAAGGTGCCCGACCTGCCGGGCCTGCCGCGCTTCTGCGGCGGCCTGGTCGGCGTGTTCGGCTACGACACGGTGCGCTACATCGAACCCAGGCTCGCCAACGCAAACAAACCCGATCCGCTCGGCGTGCCGGACATCCTGCTGCTGCTGTCGGAAGAAATCGCCATCGTCGACAACCTGTCGGGCAAGCTGACCCTCGTCGTCTATGCCGAGCCCGGCTTCCCCGGCGCCTGGCGGCACGCGCAGGCCCGGCTGAAAGAGCTGCTCGCCAAGCTCCGCGCCCCGGTGCAATTGCCCGCCGATACTGCCGCCGTCTCGTCAGCGCCGACTTTTGAATTTCCCGAGGAAGACTTCAAGGCTGCCGTGCGCCGCGCCAAGCAATACATCATCGATGGCGACGTCATGCAGGTGGTATTGAGCCAGCGCATGAGCAAGCCCTTCAGCGCCAGCCCGCTGGCGCTCTACCGCGCGCTGCGCACGCTCAACCCCTCGCCCTACATGTTCCTCTTCGACTTCGGCGATTTTCAGGTGGTCGGCGCCTCGCCGGAAATCCTCGTGCGCCTCGAAGGCGAAGGCAGCGGTGAGCAGCACCGCAAACGCATCACCCTGCGCCCCATCGCCGGCACCCGCAAGCGCGGCGCCACGGTCACGGAGGATGAAGCGCTGGCGGCGGAATTGCTCGCCGACGAAAAGGAACGCGCCGAACACCTGCAACTGCTCGACCTGGGCAGGAACGACGTCGGTCGCATCGCCAAGACCGGCAGCGTCAAGGTCACCGCGCAATACGCCGTCG
Source organism: Rhodocyclaceae bacterium UBA2271 (assembly GCA_002347405.1). Taxonomy (GTDB): domain Bacteria; phylum Pseudomonadota; class Gammaproteobacteria; order Burkholderiales; family Rhodocyclaceae; genus Sulfuricystis. The sequence goes on from DDXB01000041.1 coordinate 48,865, forward strand.
AGCGTTACTCTCATGTCATGCACATCGTTTCCAACGTCGAAGGCGAACTGAAGGACGACGAAGGCCCGGTCTCGGTGCTGCGCGCCACCTTCCCCGCCGGTACGGTCTCGGGCGCCCCCAAGGTGCGCGCGATGGAAATCATCGACGAACTGGAACCGACCAAGCGCGGCATTTATGCGGGATCAGTCGGTTATCTCGGCTTCAACGGCGACATGGATCTCGCCATCGCCATCCGCACCGCCATCGTCAAGGACGGCCGCATCTATGTGCAGGCGGGCGCCGGCATCGTCGCCGACTCCGACCCCGACAGCGAATGGCAGGAAACGCTGAACAAGGCCAAGGCGCAACTGCGCGCCGCCGAAATGGCCGAAGCCGGCCTCGACACGCGCTTAGGTTAAGGAGCCGAAGATGTCTCTCTTGATGATCGACAACTACGACTCCTTCACCTACAACCTCGTGCAATATTTCGGCGAGCTTGGCGAAGACGTGCGCGTGTTCCGCAACGACGCCATCACGCTCAAGGAAATCGCCGCGATGCAGCCGGATTATCTGGTCATCTCGCCCGGCCCGTGCTCGCCGAAAGAGGCGGGCATTTCGGTTGACGCGATCAAGGAATTCGCCGGCAAGCTGCCGATCCTCGGCGTTTGTCTGGGCCATCAGAGCATCGGCTACGCCTTCGGCGGCGCGATCGTCCATGCGCAAAAGCCCATGCACGGCAAGTTGTCGGCGGTGCATCATTTGAACGCGGGGGTGTTTGCCGGCCTGTCCAATCCCTTCACCGCCACGCGCTACCACTCACTTGTCATCCGCCGCGACACCCTGCCAGTCTGCCTCGACATCACCGCCTGGACCGATGACGGCGAAATCATGGGCGTGCGCCACAAGGAATTTGCGGTACAGGGCGTGCAGTTCCATCCCGAATCCATCATGACCGAGCACGGCCACACCCTGCTGAAAAACTTCCTCGAAGGAAAATAAGATGATCACAGCCCAGGAAGCGCTCCAGCGCACCATCGAACACCGCGAAATCTTCCATGACGAGATGCTGCATCTGATGCGGCTGATCATGGCCGGAGAAATCACGCCGGTGATGACCGCCGCCATCCTCACCGGCCTGCGCGTCAAGAAGGAAACCATCGGCGAGATCGCCGCCGCCGCCAGCGTGATGCGTGAGCTGTGCACCAAGGTCGAAGTGCCGGGCAACAATAATTTTGTCGATATTGTCGGCACCGGCGGCGACGCTTCCCACACCTTCAACATCTCCACCGCTACTGCCTTTGTCGTCGCGGCGGCGGGCGGGACGGTCGCCAAGCACGGCAATCGCAGCGTCTCGTCGAAATCCGGCTCGGCCGACGTGCTCGAAGCGCTCGGCGCGAAGATCGACCTGCAGGCACCGCAGGTAGCCAAATGTATCGAGGCCGTCGGCATGGGCTTCATGTTCGCCCCCAACCACCATCCGGCAATGAAAAACGTCGGCCCGGTGCGCCGCGAAATGGGCGTGCGCACCATCTTCAACATCCTCGGCCCGCTCACCAATCCGGCCGGCGCGCCCAACACGCTGATGGGCGTGTTCCACCCCGATCTGGTCGGCATCCAGGTGCGCGTGATGCAGTTGCTCGGCGCGAATCATGTGCTGGTCGTGCATAGCCAGGACGGCATGGACGAAATCTCCCTCGGCGCCGCCACGCTGGTCGGCGAACTGAAGGATGGCAAGGTCACCGAATATGAAATCCATCCGGAGGACTTTGGCCTGGCGATGGCATCCAACCGCAGCCTGAAAGTGGCCGATCCCGCCGAATCGCAGCTCATGCTGCGCGCTGCCCTGGAAAACCAGGAAGGCCCGGCGCGCGAGATCGTCGTGTTCAACGCCGGTGCGGCCCTCTACGCCGCCAACCTCGTCGCCGACATCGGCGCCGGCATCGACCTGGCCCGCCAGACCATCGAAAGCGGCGCAGCACGCAAGAAGGTCGATGAGTTTGTCACCTTCACCAACAAGGTATGAGTGACATCCTCGACAAGATCCTCGCGGTCAAACGCGAGGAGGTCGCCACCGCGCAGCTCGCCAAACCCCTGAATGAGATGCGCCGGGCGGCAGAAGCGCAGGTGAAGTCCCGCGACTTCGTCGGCGCAATCCGGGCAAAAGTCGGCGCTGGTAACACGGCGAAAAGCGCGGCGGTCATTGCGGAAATCAAGAAAGCCAGCCCGTCGAAAGGCGTGATCCGCCCCGATTTTCACCCTGCGGAAATCGCCGCCGACTACGCGATGCACGGTGCCGCCTGCCTGTCAGTGCTCACTGACCGGCAATTTTTCCAGGGCGCCCCGGAATATCTCCAGGCCGCCCGCGCCGCCTGCACCCTGCCGGTGCTGCGCAAGGACTTCATGATCGACCCGTATCAGGTCTATGAAGCCCGCGCGATGGGTGCCGACGCCATCCTGCTGATCGTCGCCGCGCTCAATGACACGCCGCTGGCCGAACTCGAAACCCTGGCCGCCAACCTCGGCATGGCCGTGCTGGTTGAATGCCACGACGCCGGCGAACTCGACCGCGCGCTCAAACTCAAGACGCCGCTGATCGGCATCAACAACCGCAACCTGCGCACGTTTGAAGTCAGCCTCGACACGACGCTTTCGCAACTCGGCCGCATCCCCGCCGAGCGCATCGTCATCACCGAATCCGGCATCCGCGACCCCGCCGACGTCGCGCTGATGAAGCAGCACGGCGTCAACACCTTTCTCGTCGGCGAAGCCTTCATGCGCGCCCCCTCGCCCGGTGCCGAACTGGCGCGCCTGTTCGGCTTCTAGCCGCCGGGCCAACTATCAGCGCCGTCCCGCCAACGCCGACTTTTACTGCGAAGGAAACACCATGGTCCTGCTCGAGTTTTCCATGTCGCCCATGAGCCAGGGGGAAAGCGTCAGCCCCTATGTGGCCCGCTCGCTCGACATCATCGACAAGAGCGGCCTGCCCTACCAATTGACGCCGATGGGCACCATCATCGAAGGCGAATGGGCCGAGGTGATGGCCGTCGTCACTGCCTGCTTCGAGGCGATGCGCAGCGATTGCGGCCGCATCGGCGCCAGCATCAAGATCGACTATCGTGCCGGCCCTGCCAGCCGCATGCAGTCGAAGATCGATGCCGTCGAAAGCAGGCTCGGTCGCAAACTCTCCACCTGACCAGCAGCGCCGCAATGGCCATGGTCGGCGGCAGCCACATCCCTGTGGCCTAGCTGAAACTTTCGCATTTGCAATCCGGAACATGCATAGGAGTAATTTCTCATGACCCCGATTCATGTCGATGTCGCCATCATTGGTGCAGGCACCGCTGGTATGGTCGCCTACCGCGCCGCGCGATCCCATACTGATTCAGTGTTGCTGATTGAAGGCAACGTCTATGGCACCACGTGTGCCCGCGTCGGTTGCATGCCGAGCAAATTGCTGATTGCCGCAGCAGAAGCCGCGCATCAGGCGCGCCATGCCGATCCATTCGGCGTGCATGTTAAAGATGTAGTCGTTGACGGCGCAGCGGTGATGGCAAGGGTGCAAAGCGAACGGGACCGCTTTGTCAGCTTCGTGCTGAAGTCGGTTGATTCCCTTCCGCAAGTCGGCCGTCTGATGGCAAAGGTCAGTTTTCAGGATGCCAATACCCTGCTGACTGAGCAGGGCCAGTCGATTCACGCCCGGCGCATCGTGGTCGCCACCGGCAGCATTCCGGTTCTGCCGCCGTTGTTGCAAGGATTAAAAACGCATTTGCTGACCAACGAAAACATATTCGATTTGCCAACCTTGCCGAAGAGCCTGGTGGTATTTGGCCCGGGTGTGCTTGGGCTGGAACTGGGCCAGGCGATGAGTCGCCTGGGCGTGAAGGTCAAAATGTTCGGCGTCGGCGGAAGTGTTGCCGGCATTCATGATCCTGAGATTCGCGATTACGCCCATCAGACATTCAATGAAGAGTTCTACCTGGATGCGTCGGCGCAGGTGAAATCAGTCACTGAAACCGCCGCCGGGGTCGAGGTGAATTACCTGCATCGGGACGGCGCCTGGCAAACCGAGCGCTTCGATTATGTGCTGGCGGCGACCGGTCGTGCGCCGAATATCGCCGGATTGGGATTGAAGAACTCTGGACTGCAGCTGAATGAACGTGGCGTGCCGCTGTTTGACCGCCTCACCCTGCAGTGCGGTAACAGCCCGATCTTTATCGCCGGCGACGCCAGCAACGAGATTCCCCTCTTGCACGAAGCTGCCGATCAGGGGCGCATTGCCGGCGCGAATGCCGGTCGTTATCCCGACGTGCAAGCGGGCTTGCGCCGCACGCCGCTGGCCGTGGTGTTCAGCGACCCGCAAGTGGCAACGGTCGGATTCAATCTGGACCAGTTGAACCAACACTTCAAGGATCGCTTCGCTACGGGACGGGTGTCCTTCGAGGACCAGGGGCGCAGTCGTGTCATGCTGCGTAACAAAGGAATTCTGAAAGTCTATGCCGAGCAGGGCAGCGGCTTGTTTCTGGGCGCGGAAATGTTCGGCCCGGCCGCCGAGCATATCGGGCATCTGCTGGCTTGGGCGGCGCAAAACTGCATGACAGTGTCCAGAATGCTGGAAATGCCCTTCTATCATCCGGTCATCGAGGAGGGCTTGCGCACCGCCCTCCGCGACCTGAACCATTCCCTGCACATCGACTCTGAAGTGATAGAGCAGTGCATGGATTGCGGGCCAGGCGCCTGAATCTGCCAAACGCGAAACAACAGACTTGATTTGCGGCTTTGGGGAAGGTGCGCCTTCGAACAGACGGCTTCTGGCAATCAGGCAAAGATGAAAAAATAAGCAGAACCTTTGTCGTCCGCAGGTGGGTGTTGGAACATTTCCGCCGCGATGGCACAGGCCCGATGGACCTCTTTCAAAAAGGATAGCAGCCATGTTGATTACCTTGAAGTCCCCCGCGAGCGGCGATGTGATCATGCTTGAAGCCAGCGGCAAACAGATACTGGAACTGTTGGGCAAGGATTCTTCCGCGACCAAGGGCATCATTACTGTTGAACAGTTACCTGCCGCAATCGCCGCCTTGAAGCATGCCGTCGAGGCTGACAGGGACACAGCCACCGCGGGCAATGCGGAGCAGAGCATTCGCTTGTTCCAGCGGGCGCCGCCGATTCTCGAATTGCTGGAACGATCATTGCAGGACAAGACGCCCGTCACATGGGGCGTGTGAGCGCTCTTGACCCAAGCCCGCTGGACCAGCACATATTTCACCAAGCAACGAGAGAACAGGAGAGCACCATGCAGGTCCAAATCAATACCGACCGTAACATCGAAGGTCACGAGGCGCTGGCGACTCACGTCAGAGGTCTAGTAGAGCACGCCCTGAGCCGCATCAGCGCTCATGTCACGCGGGTTGAATGCCATCTGACTGACGAGAATGGCCACAAGAGCGGCGCGAACGACAAGCGCTGTGTGATGGAAGCCCGTCTCCAGGGTCATCAGCCCATAGCTGTCACTCACCACGCAGCGACCGTGCACCAAGCCGTCGATGGCGCCGCACAAAAATTGACCCGGCTGGTCGAGAGCACGATCGAGCGACGCCGCGATCACAACAATCAAGCGCCTCGCCCCGCCCAGGACTCGCAAATTCGGGAGGACTGACGAGCGGCACTCGGCAGGGCAGTTCTTCGAACGTCCCGAGCCGGCGGGACGCCTGGCCGAGATCAAGGCACGTGCCTTCATGGCGTATGGCGGACGCCGGGAACGGCGCCTATACTGCATGACATGCAAATCGAATTGCCAGGGAAGCGCTCAGGTCTGTCACGCCGACGAAGACCAGCTTCCCGCCTGTTGATCCTGCTGAATTCCGGCCTGCGCCGGCATGACGGCATCCCCTTAGGGAATGCCTATCGACATGATTGACATACCCAACTGGACGGATGGGTACCGGAAGGTCGAAGATGGTCATGCGACAACAACTCGTGTTGTTAGTTAATCAAGGAGGTAACACCATGTCTGAAAACAAATGTCCGTTTGTACACAAAGCCGGTAGCGGGACCTCGAACCAAGATTGGTGGCCGAACCAGCTGCGCCTGGAAATCCTGCACCAGAACACCCCCGCATCCAGCCCGATGGGCGAAGACTTCAACTACGCCGAGGAATTCAAGACTCTCGACCTCAAGGCCGTCAAGAAGGACCTGACCGCCCTGATGACCGACTCGCAAGAGTGGTGGCCCGCGGATTACGGCCACTATGGGCCCTTCTTCATCCGCATGGCCTGGCACAGCGCCGGCACCTACCGCACCGGTGACGGCCGCGGCGGCGCGGGCCATGGCAACCAGCGTTTCGCCCCGCTCAACAGCTGGCCCGACAACGTCAACCTCGACAAGGCGCGCCGGCTGCTGTGGCCGATCAAGCAAAAATACGGCAAGAAAATCTCCTGGGCCGACCTGATCATTCTTGCCGGCAACGTCGCCATGGAATCGATGGGCTTCAAGACCTTCGGCTTTGCCGGCGGGCGCGAGGATATCTGGGCGCCGGAGATCGACGTCTACTGGGGCAATGAAGAAAAGTGGCTGGACGACAAGTCCCGCTATACCGGCGAACGCAACCTCGAAAATCCGCTCGCCGCCGTGCAGATGGGCCTGATCTATGTCAATCCGGAAGGCCCGGGCGGCAACCCCGATCCCCTCGGGTCCGGTCGCGACGTGCGCGAGACCTTCGCGCGCATGGCGATGAACGACGAAGAAACCGTGGCGCTCACCTGCGGCGGCCACACCTTCGGCAAATGCCACGGCGCCGGTCCGGCCACGCACGTGGGGCCGGAACCCGAAGCCGCACCCATCGAGCAGATGGGCCTGGGCTGGAAGAACAGCTTCAAGAGCGGCATCGGCGGCGACCAGATCGGCAGCGGGCTGGAAGGCTCGTGGACGCCAACCCCGATCAAGTGGGACATGAGCTATCTCGACATGCTGTTCGGCAACGAATGGGAACTGACCAAGAGCCCGGCGGGCGCCCAGCAGTGGACGCCGAAACAGGCGACCGACAGCAACATGGCGCCGGACGCGCATGATGCGTCAAAGAAAGTGCCGATCATCATGACCACCGCCGACATGGCGATGCGCATGGATCCGATCTATGAGCCGATCGCCCGGCGCTTCCACAAGAATCCGCAGGAATTCGCCGACGCCTTCGCCCGCGCCTGGTTCAAGCTGACCCACCGCGACATGGGACCCCGTGCGCGCTACCTCGGCGCCGAAGTACCTGCGGAGGCGCTGCTCTGGCAAGACCCCATCCCCGCCATCGATCACAAGTTGATCGACGAGAAGGACATTGCCGCCCTCAAGGCCAAAGTACTGGCGTCCGGGCTGAGTGTTTCCGAGTTGGTCTCGACCGCCTGGGCCTCGGCATCAACGTTCCGCAGCAGCGACAAGCGTGGCGGCGCCAATGGCGCGCGCATCCGCCTTGCGCCGCAAAAGGATTGGGCAGCCAACCAGCCGCAGCAACTGGCAAGCGTGCTGGGCAAGCTCGAAGGCATCCAGCGTGAGTTCAACGCGGGCGGCAAGAAGGTCTCGATGGCCGACCTGATCGTGCTGGCCGGCTGCGCCGGTGTCGAAGCAGCGGCCAAGAAAGCGGGCCAGGCAGTGACGGTACCATTCACGCCCGGCCGCATGGACGCCACGCAGGAACAGACTGATACGGAATCCTTCGGCGTGCTCGAACCGATCGCCGATGGCTTCCGCAACTTCCAGAAGGCCAAATACTCTGTCTCGGCCGAGGAGTTGCTGCTTGACAAGGCGCAGTTGCTGACGCTCAGCGCACCCGAGATGACCGTGCTGGTCGGCGGCATGCGCGCGCTGAACGCGAATGTCGGCCAATCCAAGCACGGCGTCTTCACCAAGCAGCCGGGGGCGCTCACCAACGACTTTTTCATCAACCTGCTCGACATGGGCACGACCTGGAAGCCCGTTTCCGACGCCGGGGACGAGTTCGAAGGGCGTGACCGCAAGACCGGCGCAGTCAAATGGACCGGCACCCGCGTCGATCTGGTCTTCGGTTCGAACTCCCAACTCCGGGCCATCGCGGAAGCCTATGCGTGCGGCGACGCGCAGCAGAAGTTCGTGCAAGACTTCGTGGCAGCCTGGAACAAGGTGATGAACCTGGATCGTTTCGACCTGGCGTAATCCTCGCAGACGGGACTTAACCGTCCCACATCGCGCAGCCTCGACCTGACATCGGCTTATCCTGAATCAGGTTGGGGTTGCGCGTTTTTTTGTCTGCAGCGGCCGAGGCTGGCGCCATGCCCACCACATACGATTGCTGGAGCAAAGTCGGCGTGACCCAAGGGAATCCCCTTTTCGGGACTGGCGAGACGGTGTGGGTCTGGTAGGGCTGATCTTTGAGCTTCAGCTTCATGCCTGGCCCTTATTTACGAAATCATGCATCGCCTGCTCCACCAGCATCAGCATCAGCAAAACATCGACGGCGGCGATCAAGTCAGCCAACAAACAAAGCCTCGTCGACATCCATATAGCCTTCATATTCCGTCAGATTGCGGCGTTCATGGCAGAGCGCGAACAGCGTTTTGCCGGTGTTCATCGGCGGCTCCGGGTGCGTTATCCCCGGAATTCGCCCGGAACCCCATTTTGCCGTTCAAATCGACACCACCCTTCATCGCTCTGAAATCCGCATCAGTCATGGCTTTCAGCGATCTTCCCCTTCACTTAACCGGACAGCAGTGAAAATATCTTGGTACTTCATGTACCCGTCTTCAAGACCGCTGGTGGCTGATAACCCCAATGGCATTTGTCGCCGAGACCTGCCGGCCCGTAGCAAGCGACTTCGCGCGTGACCGCGAGGTTACCGCGACAAGGCGCTGACGGGGTTGCCAGCACTGCCTGGTGCCTGCGTGGCCTGCCACGCATCCTGCCGCATTCGCTGAACCCTCCCCAGAGTGCCGTCCTGCCAGCGCCGACTTTGTCGCCGGAGCAGCCGGCAGGTGGAAAGCTGGCTTATTTCCCGACCAGCGAGCGATAGGCGTGCCAACTGGCATGGCCCAACAGCGGGCCGACCACGATGATGCCGATGAAGCCCATCAGCAGGGCAGCAGCGCTCGCCCAGGCGATGATCGCGGCCCAGACCGCCATCGGGCCAAGGTTTGCCGCGACTACCCGCACACTGGTCAGCGCGGCGCTGATGGCATCGGTGTTACGGTCGAGCATCATGGGTACGGTGGTCACGCTGATCAGGAATACCAGGGTGGCGAAGCAAAATCCGATGCCCAGCCAGATACCGAGAAAAACGAAGTTATCCGGCGCAACAATCTGTCGCAACAGGTCGGCCAGCGTAGACTGGTTGCCGGCATAGAACACGGCGAAGGAGAGCAAAGAGGCACGCGCCCAGACGAGGAAAATGACGCTCAGCACCAGTAAAAACAGCAGCAAGTTGTACAAGTTCCTGCGCCATGCCGTCAAGGTCGGGACAAGGCGTTGAGGCAAGCCCGCTTCGCGGCGCTGGCTCAGTGAGTAGAGGCCGATGGCAAGGGCAGGACTCAGCAGCATGAAACCTGCACTGGCAGCGGCAATGTGCTGCGGTTGATAGCGCAGCACGTAGGCAAGCAGATAGCCGATCACGGCAAAGCACAGACCGTAGAAAAGGCTCGGCAATGGTGCGGCGCGCAGATCATCGAGGCCGGCGCGCAACCAGGCAAAAGGGGTATGCAGTTCGACCTGGCGGATCTCGATCGGTTGGCGCAGCAGGGTCGTGTCCATTGATTACCCTCCTTATTCAGTCGGATATCGTACCAGATATGGAGTGGCAGCAAGGATTTCAAGCAGTCGCCATGCCCCATGCGGGGCATTTCATACCCGCTGCGGGGCACTTTGTCCCGGCGGCCCCGTCCAGCGCCGTCCCGCCAGCGCCGACTTTTCCTGCACCGCGCCGGTGCAGGAAAAATAACTAAAGCGCGTACTGCTCGCGCACCAAGTCGGCGATGCCCATGCGTTCGAGCACTGGCAGCGGGCAGAGGAAGGTAACGCGCACCACGCCGGGCAGGCGCGCGATTTCGATCGATCCCGTCAGCGTCGCACGGTTCGATACCTCGTCGTAGGAAAGACCGGTGGCCCTGGCGGCGCGGTTCAGCCCATTGCTCGTGGCGTCATTGAGGTTCGGCCCGCTGCCGATGAAGGTCAGCGGCGCATTGTCCTCCAGCACCGAGGCGCCGTAGCGGGCGAGCAGCTCGCGCGCCTTGGCCTTGAGTTCAGGCGTGAGCGGTCGTGCCAGCGGCGGCAAGTCGTCGAGCCTTTGCAGCAGGATCGGGCCGTCGATGGATAGCCCCTTGAGCAGTTCGACCTGCAATTCGACTTCGCCGGAAACGTCGGTCGTGTGGCCGGCGATCTCGCCGTTGCCCTGCTGTGCGTGCACGTCGCCGATATAGACACCACCGCCAGGCACCTTGACCGGGCAGATCAGGATCGCGCCGGGCCGCACGGTGTTGACGTCCATGTGACCGTCGGTCTTGTGGCGGTCGAGCTCTGCCTGGGTGAGTCCGTATTCGTGCGGCGCGCCGACGAGGAAAGCGCCGAAGTCGCCGGCGTTGTGCGAATCGGGCATGTCGCATGAGGGCGTCGTGCCAAGGTTGCCGACGAAAGGCGCCAGCGGCGCCACCAGGCCCGGCAGGTCGGCCACCGCATAGCTCAGAATCGAGTGCTGCCCGGAAGCCGGCGGCAGCTTCGCGTACTTGCGCGCGTCGCCGGCGATCAACTCGGCGACGGCATGCGGCACCGTCACCCCGACCTGGGTCTTGGCGTCGAAAACGATGGTGTAGCCGTGGCTCATGCGGAAGGGGCTGCACTCGGCGCCGCATTTGTCGCAATGCACCGCCTGCTGGCCGATGCCGACGAGATGGGTCGCGGGGGATGGAGCGCCGCAGCCGGGACAGACGCGCGCGACGAAGGGGTCGCCGACAAAGCGGCCATCGAGGCTCTGCATGACGCCCGAAGCGGTGGCAAGCGAGGTGACTTCGACGCGGCGGATGCGCAAGACCAGCACGTCCCCGACTTCGGCCCCCTCAATGGCGACCGGCCGCGTAACCTCGTGGCCGCCCTTGAAGCTGGGCGTGATCATCGGTCCCCAGCAGCCCGGGGCGGTGCTGGCAATCAGTGTGCCGCCGCTTTTCAATGGGCCGAGCATCGGCAGGCTCGGGCCGACAATACCTCCGGTAAAACTCTCGACGCGCAGGGTGGATTGAGCGGTGGCCGGTTGTTGCAGCAGGGTTTCAGTTGTCATGGCATTCCTCCTTGAGGAAAAGAACCCAACAGCGGACAATAAACTCCTGCACAAAGCGTAGTCGCCGCTTGCCGCGAGCGCAAACAAATTACGCCCCGGAAGCAACAAGGGCCGCCTGGCAAGCCAGGCGGCCCTTGTTGATCTGGAAAAAGCGTTGCTTACTTGATAATCGCGTTCAGCTCGCCCTTCTTGTAGCGACCGGCCATCGTTTCGAGGTTGATGACCTTGATCTTGGACGCCTGGCCGGCGCAGCCGAAGGCTTCATAGCGGGCCTTGCAGATCGCCTTCATGGCCTTGCGCGCTTCGATCAGGTACTTGCGCGGGTCGAAGTTCTTGCGATCCTTGTTGAGGAACTGGCGGATCGCGCCGGTGGAGGCCATGCGCAGGTCGGTATCGATGTTGACCTTGCGCACGCCGTGCTTGATACCTTCGACGATCTCTTCAACCGGCACGCCGTAGGTGGAGCCCATCTCGCCGCCGTTGTCATTGATGATCTTGAGCCATTCCTGCGGCACGCTGGAGGAACCGTGCATCACCAGGTGGGTGTTGGGGATGCGGGCGTGGATTTCCTTGATGCGGTCGATGCGCAGCACCGCGCCCGTGGGCGGACGGGTGAACTTGTAGGCGCCGTGTGAGGTGCCAATCGCGATAGCCAGCGCGTCTACCTGAGTCGCCTTGACGAATTCGGCGGCCTCGTTGGCGTCGGTGAGCAGCTGGTCGTGCGACAGCACGCCTTCGGCGCCGTGGCCGTCTTCCTTCTCGCCCATGCCGGACTCGAGCGAGCCGAGGCAGCCAAGTTCGCCTTCAACCGACACGCCGATGGCGTGGGCGATATCGACGACGTGGCGGGTGGTGTTGACGTTGTAGTCGAAGCTGGAAGGCGTCTTGGCATCTTCCATCAGCGAACCGTCCATCATGACGCTGGAGAAGCCGGAGCGCATCGACTGGATGCAGATCGCCGGGCTGGCGCCATGGTCCTGGTGCATGACGATCGGGATGTCGGGATGGCTTTCGATGGCCGCCTCGATCAGGTGACGCAGGTAGGCTTCGCCAGCGTATTTGCGGGCGCCGGCCGAACCCTGCATGATCACCGGGCTGTTGGTTTCCTCGGCAGCTTCCATGATGGCCTGGATCTGTTCGAGGTTGTTGACGTTGAACGCGGGCAGGCCATAGCCGTTTTCGGCGGCATGGTCCAGCAGTTGGCGCATGGAAACGAGTGGCATGAAAGTCTCCTCTTCTCTGTATGGTTGGTTAGTTAAGTAGTTCGGTGTTCGCCGACCCTGACGAGTTTAAGCGTGTTGGTGCCGCCCGCCTGGCCGATGGGTTCGCCATAGGTCAGCACGATCAGGTCGCCCACTTCGACTGCGCCGGAACGGATTAATTCCTCTTCCGCCTCGAACAGGAGTTCGTCGCGGTCATGGCCGACATAGCGCATCATCAAAGGATGCACGCCGCGATAGGCGCTGACCTTGTAGCGCGTGCGCACATCGGGAGTCATCGCATAGATCGGCACGCCACAATCGATGCGCGAGATCCACAAGGCGGTCGAGCCCGACTGGGTCAGCGTGGCGATGGCCTTGACCTGCAGGTGGTGCGCCGTGAACAGCGCGGCCATGGCGATCGACTGGTCGATGCGGGTGAACACCCGCGACAGGAAATGGCGGTCGAGCGCGGCGGCATCGGTAGATTTCTCGGCCTCGTGGCAGATGCGCGCCATGGCCAGGACGGTCTCGACCGGATAGTCGCCGGCAGCGGTTTCGGCCGACAGCATCACCGCATCGGTGCCGTCGAGGACAGCATTGGCGACATCGGATACTTCGGCGCGCGTCGGGATCGGACTCTTGATCATCGACTCCATCATCTGCGTGGCGGTGATGGCAAATTTGTTATGTTCGCGGGCCAGACGGATGATTTTCTTCTGCAGGGCCGGCACGGCGGCATCGCCGACTTCGACGGCGAGATCGCCGCGCGCCACCATCACGCCGTCGCAGGCGTGCAGGATGTCTTCAAGATTGGCGATGGCCTCGACGCGTTCGATCTTGGCGACCACCAGGGCGGCAGACCCGGCCTTGTGCAGGAGCTTGCGCGCCAGGCGCAGGTCGCTGCCGGACTTCGGGAAGGACACGGCGACATAATCGACCTGCAGATCGGCGGCGGTCTGGATGTCCTCGATGTCCTTGGCCGTCAGCGCCGGCGCGGAAAGGCCACCACCCTGCTTGTTGATGCCCTTGTTGTTCGACAGGGTGCCGCCGTGGCGCACGATGCAATGGATCTCGCTATCGACGATGCGCTCGATATCCATGACGATGCGGCCATCGTCAAGCAGCAGGGTGTCACCGGCTTCGACATCATCGACCAGTTCGGGATAATCGAGGCCGACACGCGCGGTATCACCCATGGGGCACTGGGCATCGAGAATGAACATCTGGCCGTGCTTCAACACAGCCTTGCCGTCGGCAAACTTGCCGATGCGAATCTTCGGGCCTTGCAGGTCGGCCATCATGCCAACGGTCCGGCCATGTGTCTGCATGGCCCGCTGCAGCAAGGCAATGCGCCGCTTGTGGTCGTCGATGGTGCCATGAGAGAAATTCAGCCGCACGACATCGATGCCGGCAAAGACCAGCCGGTCAAGCGTGTCCTGGTCCGATGACGATGGTCCCAGGGTGGCGACGATTTTGGTGGAACGTTGCATGGGCAGTGAAGCGCGCCGCTTCAGTCGCGGCGCGTTTTAAAGTTGGCTATCAAGCCTGGGCGCGCTTTTCCAGGATATCGACAGCGGGCAGCACCTTGCCTTCCAGATATTCGAGGAAGGCGCCGCCGGCGGTTGAGATATAGGACACCTTGTCGTAGATGTCATACTTCTGGATGGCGGCAATGGTGTCGCCGCCGCCGGCCAGGGTGAAGGCCTTGGTGTTGGCAATCGCCATGGCAATTGCCTTGGTGCCAGCGCCGAACTGGTCGAATTCGAATACGCCGACCGGGCCATTCCATACGACTGTGCCGGCCTTCATGATGATGTCGACAAGTTCCTGGGCCGACTTCGGGCCGATGTCGAAGATCATGTCGTCGTCGGTGACGGCGCCGGCATCCTTCAGCACGGCAGGTTCGGCAGCATCGAACTTCTTGCCGCAGACCACATCGACGGCAATCGGGATGGTGGCGTTGCGGGCGGTCATTTTCTGCATCAGTGCCTGGGCGGTGGGTACCAGGTCATCTTCGCACAGCGACTTGCCGACGTTCTTGCCGGTCGCCTTGAGGAAGGTGTTGGCGATGCCGCCACCCACCACCATCTGGTCGACCTTCTCGGACAGCGATTCAAGCACGGTGAGCTTGGTGGACACTTTCGAGCCACCAACGATGGCGACCATCGGCCGGGCCGGCTTCGCCAGCGCCTTGTCGAGGGCGTCGAGTTCGTCGGTCAGCAGGATGCCGGCACAGGCCACCGGAGCGAACTGGGCGATGCCGTAGGTCGAGGCCTGGGCGCGATGGGCGGTGCCAAAGGCGTCCATGACGAAGATGTCGCACAGCGCGGCGTATTTCTTGGCGGTTTCCTCGACGTTCTTTTTCTCGCCCTTGTTGATGCGGCAGTTTTCCAGCAGCACGACTTCGCCGGCAGCCACCTCGAAACCGCCATCGACCCAGTCGCGCACCACGCGCACCGGCTTGCCGAGTTTGGCGGACATGACGACGGCGACGGGCTTGAGCGAATTCTCTTCGGAGAACTCGCCTTCGGTCGGACGGCCGAGATGGGAGGTGACCATCACCTTGGCACCGGCCTTCAGGGCAAACTCGATGGTCGGCATCGAAGCGGTGATACGGGCGTCGGAGGTGACCTTGCCGTCCTTGACCGGCACATTGAGGTCGGCGCGGATGAAGACGCGCTTACCCTTGAGGTCAAGATCGGTCATGCGGGTGAATTTGGGCATGTGTTGTCTCCTGAATTTTCTAAATCAGCCACTGAAACGCTGCCCATTGATCGGGGCAGCGCTTGGATTGCCGATTTACCAGCTTAGTGGGTGGCGACGTAATTGACGAAGCGCAACATGTTGCAGGTATAACCGTATTCGTTGTCGTACCAGGTGACAACCTTGACGAAGGTGCTGTCAAGGGCGATGCCGGCGTCGGCGTCGAAGGTCGAGGGGGCGCTGTTGCCGACGAAATCGGTGGATACCACCTTTTCCTCGGTGTAGCCCAGCACGCCCTTCATGGCGCCTTCGGAGGCGGCCTTCATGGCAGCGCAGATGTCCTTGTAGGAGGCTTCCTTGTTCAGTTCGACGGTGAGGTCAACCACGGAGACATCGGAGGTCGGCACACGGAAGGCCATGCCGGTGAGCTTGCCCTTCAACTCGGGCAGCACCACGCCAACAGCCTTGGCGGCGCCGGTCGAGGACGGGATGATGTTCTCGAGGATGCCGCGACCGCCGCGCCAGTCCTTGCTGGATGGACCATCGACGGTCTTCTGGGTGGCCGTGGCAGCATGCACCGTGGTCATCAGGCCGCGCTTGATGCCCCAGTTGTCGTTCAACACCTTGGCAACGGGGGCCAGGCAGTTGGTGGTACAGGAAGCGGCGGAAACGATCTTTTCGCCGGCATATTTTTCGTGGTTGACGCCATAGACGAACATCGGGGTGTCGTCCTTCGACGGGGCGGACTGGACAACTTTCTTGGCGCCGGCGTCGATGTGCTTCTGGCAGGTTTCCTTGGTCAGGAAGAAGCCGGTCGACTCGATGACGAGGTCGGCGCTCACTTCGTTCCATTTCAAGTTGGCGGGATCCTTTTCGGCGGTCAGGCGGATTTTCTTGCCATTGACGATGAGGTTGCTACCCTCGGCGGAAACGTCGCCATTGAAACGGCCATGCACGGAATCGTACTTCAGCATGTAGGCCAGATAGCTCGGCTCGAGCAGGTCGTTGATGGCGACGACTTCGAGTTCGGGAAAGTCCTTGGCGATGGCGCGGAAAGTCATGCGGCCGATACGGCCAAAGCCGTTGATGCCAACTTTGATAGTCATGTGCGTAAATCTCCTGATTTTAATAATTAGACAAATTGCTTGACTGTTTTCACGACGTTCTCCACCGTGAAACCGAATTCCTTGAACAACACGCCGGCCGGAGCAGACTCGCCAAAACGGTCAAGGCCGATCACCGTGCCAGCGCCGCCGACGTACTTCCACCAGCTGTCGGTAACACCCGCCTCGACGACGATGCGCGGCTGACCCTTGGGCAGCACGCTGTCCTTGTAAGTCGCGCTTTGCCGGTCAAAAACGTTGGTACAGGGCATCGACACCACGCTGACCTGGATGTTCTCCTGAGCCAGGGCGGCCTGCGCCTTGAGCGCCAGATCGACTTCGGAACCCGTGGCGATGATGGTCGCCTTGGCAGCGCCCTTGGCCGCTGATATAACGTAGCCGCCTTTCTTGATATTGGCAATGGTCGCGGCGTCACGCGGGACAAACGGCAGATTCTGGCGCGACAGGGCCAGTGAACTCGGGCCGGTGACCTTCTCGACGGCAGACGTCCAGGACACCATGGTCTCCACGGTATCACACGGGCGCCACACATCCATGTTGGGCAGCAGGCGCAGCGTCGCGATCTGCTCGACCGGCTGGTGCGTCGGGCCGTCTTCGCCGAGGCCGATGGAATCATGCGTGAAAACGAAGATCACGCGCTGCTTCATCAGCGCAGCCATGCGCAGGGCATTGCGGGCATATTCCGAGAACATCAGGAAGGTGCCGCCGAAGGGCAGCAGGCCACCGTGCAGCGCCATGCCGTTCATGATCGCCGCCATGCCGAACTCGCGAACCCCGTAGGAAATGTAGTTGCCGGGTGTTTTGCCGGAGACGTGCTTGCAGCCCGTCCAGTTGGTCAGGTTGGAGCCGGTCAGGTCGGCAGAACCGCCGAGGAACTCGGGCAGCGCCGGGACCAGTGCGTTGATGGCGATCTGCGAAGCCTTGCGAGTGGCGACGGTCTCGGCCTTGGCGTTGGCGCCTTCGATGGCTTTGGCGGCGTGCTCGGCCCAGTTGGCGGGCAGTTCGCTGGCCATGCGGCGCTTGAACTCGGCCGCCTCGGCTGGGTAGGCCTTGGCGTAGTGTTCGAATTTCTGGTTCCAGCTGCCTTCCCACTCGGCGCCCTTCTTCTTGGCATCCCAAGCTTCGTAAACTTCCCGGGGAATCTCGAAAGGACCGAAGTGCCAGCCGATGTGCGGACGGGCGGCAGCGATCTCGGCATCGCCGAGCGGCGCGCCATGCACGTCGTGGGTGCCGGCCTTGTTCGGGCTGCCGGCGCCGATCACGGTTTTGCAGCAGATCATCGAGGGCTTGTCGGTGACGGCCTTGGCGGCTTCGATGGCCGCATGCAGAGCCTCCGGGTCGTGCCCGTTGACGTTGGGCACGACGTGCCAGCCATAGGCTTCGAATCGCTTGGGCGTATCGTCAGTGAACCAGCCATCGACATGCCCGTCGATGGAGATGCCGTTATCGTCCCAGAAGGCGGTCAGCTTGCCCAGGCCCCAGGTGCCGGCCAGTGCGCAGGATTCGTGCGAGATGCCTTCCATCAGGCAGCCGTCGCCGAGGAACACCCAGGTGCGGTGATCGACGATTTCATGGCCCGGACGGTTGAATTCGTTGGCCAGCAGCTTTTCGGCCATCGCCATGCCGACAGCGTTGGTGATGCCCTGGCCGAGAGGGCCGGTAGTCGTCTCGACGCCGGCGGTGTAACCGTACTCGGGGTGGCCCGGCGTCTTGGAATGCAGCTGGCGGAAACTCTTGATATCGTCGATGGACAAGTCGTAGCCTGTCAGGTGCAACAGGGCATAGATCAGCATTGAGCCATGGCCGTTCGACAGCACGAAACGGTCGCGGTTGGCCCACTTGGGATTAGTCGGGTTGTGGCGCAAGTGGTGGTTCCACAGCACCTCGGCTATCTCGGCCATGCCCATGGGCGCACCAGGATGGCCGGAATTGGCCTGCTGTACGGCATCCATGGCCAGGGCACGAATCGCGCTGGTCAAATTGTTGAACACGGGTGGTTCGAAATCGCTAAAGGTGGCTGACATAATATTTTCTCCCCGGGAATCCGCAATTATCCGCGAAACCCGGCTTCAAGGGTTACAGGTATCGGGAGATTGGCGCTAGAAAGCGCGCATCACAATGCTGTTGCGCGCCTTTTGTTCTCCATCAGACGCAAAATCATCGGCGTGAAGATAAGTTGCATCGCCAGTTCCATCTTGCCACCAGGCACCACGATGACGTTGGGGCGCGTCATGAAGGAGTCGTGGATCATCGACAACAGGTAGGGAAAATCGATGCCCTTCGGATTGGCGAAGCGGATGACGACAAAACTTTCGTCCGCGGTCGGGATGTCCTGGGCGATGAAAGGGTTTGATGTATCGACAGTCGGCACGCGCTGGAAGTTCACATGCGTGCGCGAAAACTGCGGAATGATGTAATTCACGTAATCCGGCATGCGTCGCATGATCGTATCGACCACCGCCTCGGTCGAATAGCCGCGCGCCGATTTGTCGCGGATCAGCTTCTGGATCCATTCGAGGTTGATGATCGGCACCACGCCCACCAGTAGGTCGGCATGCTGCGCAACGTTCACCTTGTCGGTGACGACCGCACCATGCAGTCCTTCATAGAACAGCAGGTCGGCGGGAGGCAGGTCCTGCCATGGGGTGAAGGTGCCCGGCTCCTGCTTCCAGGGCGCGGCCTCATCATGGTTGTGCAGGTAGTAGCGGCGTTTGCCGGTACCGGTCTCGCCGTAGGTTTTGAACAAGCCTTCCAGCACGTCAAGAACGTTCGTCTCGGGACTGAAGTGGCTGAAGTGATCATTGCCCAGCTTGGTCTGCTCCGCAGCTGCTTCCTTCATCGCCTTGCGGTCGTAGCGGTGAAAAGAATCGCCTTCGATGATCGCGGCATTGATATTTTCGCGCCGGAAGACGTGCTGGAATGATTTGGTGACCGAGGAAGTACCCGCCCCCGATGAGCCGGTGATGGCGATGACTGGATGCTTGACCGACATGAGCGTCTCCGAAAAGTAGTGAAAAAGATTAGCGGAAGAGGGATCGCGAGGAGAACAACGGCATGTTGTAGCCTTCCAGATCCTTGCCTTCGATGTATTCCTGATGGTAACGATGCAGGCGCTCGACCTCGCTCTTCGAACCGAAGATGAAGGGAGCACGCTGATGCAGTTCGCCCGGCTTGATGTCGAGGATGCGGTTGCGGCCGGTGATGGCAGCGCCACCCGCCTGCTCGATGATAAAGGCGATCGGGTTGGCTTCGTAGAGCAGACCGAGACGACCACCCTGCTCGCGCGTGCGCTCATCGTGCGGATAGAGAAACACCCCGCCGCGCGTCAGAATCCGATAGGCCTCGGCAACCAGCGAAGCAACCCAGCGCATGCCAAAATCCTTCCCGCGCGGCCCTTCCTGCCCCGCCATGCATTCCTGCACATAACGACGTACCGGGGGCTCCCAGAACCGCTCGTTGGACGCATTGATGGCGAAAGTGGACGCCTCGACCGGGATGGTCATTTTGGGATGGGTCAGCACATACTCGCCGACTTCGCGGTCAAGGGTAAAACCATTAACGCCCTGGCCTGTGGTCAGCAGCAGCCGGATCGAGGCGCCATACTGGATCAACCCCGCGCACAAGAGTTCCGTGCCCGGCTGGAGGAAATCCTCTTCCTTGGGCTTGCGCTTGATGTCTGGCGCACGCAGGATCGAAAAAATCGTGCCGGTCTGGAAATTGATGTCCAGATTGCCTGAGCCATTCAATGGGTCAAAGGTCAGCAAGTACTTGCCGCGCTGCTGACCGGCCGGAATATGGCTGATACCTTTCATGTCCTCGGAAGCCATTGCGGCAAGGTGGCCGGTAACAATACCAGCCTGTAGCATCACCTCGTTGGCCATGGCTTCGAGCTTGCCGCTAAGATCCTTGCCGGTGGCGAGCAGAGCACCTTTGCCGACAGCATTGGCAATGGTCTTGCTGGCAATGGCAATATCGTTGAGCAAACCGGTAAAGTCACCCGTGGCACCGGTGATCTGCCGTTGCTCCTCATTAATGAACTGCGTCAGCGTGATACGCCGGACTTCCATGTGCCCCTCCTCGCTTTGTCAGCAACCTGCCGTAGCGGCCAGCCGCAATATTTTTTCTCTTATTTACACGTACCGCAACCCTAGAAAAATCCCTGTCCCCGATCGGGGACAGGGCCAAACTGGCAAATGCCAGAGGGAGTGGAAAGCAATATCTACAAACTTGTAGCCCAAGACTACCGTGTAAGTGAGCAAACTCTAATGTGCCAGACCTATAAGCACCAGTCATTTTTTCTTATAGCTAGAATAAGCATTTAATTATTGCTGTGCAGCAAGAAAGTCGAAAACCTCTACCGTACAAGGGATTAGGCGTTGGCGCGCCAGCAGCGGGTCAGGTAGAACAATACAAAACCGCCGATTGAAGATATTCCGCACACTTACAAACTTAGACTCAATACAATGGGAATGTGCAGCTTTTATGACCGCTTCCGAGATCGATCCAGACTTGAAAATTGCCGGAAAATGCAGCTACGGAAAGTCATGGTTTGCGGAAGGGGCTCGCACATTCCGTAATTGAATGCTCTCCAACCATAACCAGCCAGGAAAAACCTCATGAAGCGTACTTCACTCCTTATTTCTGCCTTGCTCGCCTTTTCCCTTTCCAGCATCGCCGCAGCGCAAACCGAGGCATTTGTCAGTGTCACCAGTGCCGACAATCAATCGCAGGGCATGGCGATGGTTCTGGCGACCCAGATGGCCGAACAAAAAGCCGCCGTCCGCATTCTGCTCTGCGGTCCGGCCGGGCAACTGGCACTCAAGGCTTACGAACCGGCCGCACTCAAGCCGCGTAACGTGACGCCGAAGCAGATGATGCAGAATCTGGTCAAGAATGGTGCGACGGTGGAGGTCTGCGCATTGTTTCTGCCCAACTTCGATCGCACGCCGGCCGACCTGATCGAAGGCATTGCTGTCGCCAAGCCAGCTGATGTCGCTACCTACATGCTGAAACCGGGCGTGCGGACATTCGGATTCTAATAAAGGCCCGCCCCTCCCATCCTCCCCTCGCGGGGAGGTGACTGTTGTTATTGCCTACGGCCGCCGCTACGCGGCTTAACGCCGGCAAAGCCGGCATTAGCCTTCGCCGCAACGGCGCGACTGCGTCGCTTGTTGTCGCTGCGCTCGTTAGTTACAGGGAGCCCCCGTTCAAGCTTGGGAGCGGATTGCGCCTGGCGGCGCGTGTCGCCTTGTGTGCGACAAAGTCGCATTCCGCTACGCGGAACCAGCCTTCGGCTGTCCTGCGGCCTACGGCCTTGTCTTGGGGCGGCCCGGCGGCAAGGCTTCTTGCTTTCTCCCCTCCCATCACCTCGCGGGGAGGCGACGGTTACTCGCCAACAACATCCGCCCCTTTGGGCGGCTCGAAGCGGAAAGCGTCCTTGGCCAGGCGCGGATTCGGCTGAAATTCGGTAAACAGCAGCGTGGTGGTCTGGCCAAAGTTGTCGCGCACCTCCATCAGACGCGGCAGGTTATCGCGCAGCCCGATGCGGACCCGGGCAAACGTGCCGTCACTGGCTTTCGGCACGGCATCGACAATTTCCATGCCTTCAGCGACCCCAGCCTCAGTCAGGACAAAATGCTTGTCGAGTGATTCACCGGTGAGTAGCGCTGCAGGGCTGGCACCGAGGGCCTTGTCCATCTTGCTGATCGTGACCTGATTCAGGTCGGCATCGTAGCTCCAGAGCTTTTCGCCATCGGCGACCAACAACAGTGCATAGGGCTTTTCGTAGGTCCAGCGCAGCTTGCCCGGCCGGGCAAAGGCAAACTGCCCGGTCGAGTTTTGCGGCTTGCGGCCCGATTTTGTGGCGACACTCTGGGCGAAGCTGCCCTGTGCCGACTGGGTATTGGCCCAAAAGGCCTTGAGTTGGTCGATACCGGCTGCGGAGACGAAGCCAGGAAAAGCCAGGGCGAAGAGAATGAGTAGTGTGCGCATAGGCGCATTATCACCTATTCACATTGAGCCACCTTTATGGAGGTTTAAACCCAACGCCGTACCGCCAGCGCCGACTATTAGCGCGAAAGGCACCACAGCGTTTGTGCCGGGCCGCCCCAAGCAAACACGGCACGTGGCGCCAGCCGCAATCCGCACTGACTTCGAGTCAGCGCGCTCCGTCATATCCGAGCGTAGCGAACTGTCTCGAACCCCACGCGAGGGGGCACCAGGCCGCAGGACGCTGCGCAGCAGCGGTCCCAAGCAAAGCGAGGGATGCGCCAGCGGCGCACAAAGGGGGGCGGGTGTTTCCTACTCGGACTGCTCCGGTACCAGCACTTCGCGCCCGCCAGCGCCATTCATCGGCGAGACGAGGCCGGCCTTCTCCATTGCCTCGATCATGCGCGCGGCGCGGTTGTAGCCGATTCTCAGGTGACGTTGCACCAGCGAGATCGACGGGCGGCGCGTTTTCAGCACCACCTCGACTGCCTGGTCGTACATTGGATCGGCTTCGACATCACCACCATCAACCCCCGCCTCGGCGGTTTCACTGGGCGGTGACGCCAGCACGTCGAAGACGAATTCCGGCCGGCCGACCTTGCGCAGGTGCTCGACGACGCGATGCACTTCGTCGTCGGCGACATAGGCGCCATGCACGCGGGTTGGCAAGCCTGTGCCGGGCGCGAGGTAGAGCATGTCGCCCTGCCCCAGCAATGCCTCGGCCCCCATCTGATCAAGGATGGTGCGCGAATCGATCTTGCTGGAAACCTGAAAGGAGATGCGGGTCGGAATGTTGGCCTTGATCAGGCCGGTGATGACATCGACGCTCGGCCGCTGCGTGGCGAGGATCAGGTGGATGCCGGAGGCGCGGGCTTTCTGAGCAAGACGGGCGATCAATTCCTCGACTTTTTTACCCACCACCATCATCAGGTCGGCCAGTTCGTCGATGACGACGACGATGAAAGGCATGGTCTGGAGCGGCGGCACCCCAGCTTCGGAATCACCCGGCAAAGCCAGTGGATCGGGGATCGGCGTGCCGGCCTTTTCGGCCTCGCGCACCTTGCTGTTGAAGCTGCTCAGGTTGCGCACACCCATTGCACTCATCAGCTTGTAGCGGCGCTCCATCTCGCCGACGCACCAGTGCAGCGCATTGGCAGCCTTGTTCATGTCGGTAACCACCGGCGCCAGCAGATGGGGAATGCCTTCGTAGACGGACAATTCCAGCATCTTCGGGTCGACCAGGATCATCCGCACGTCCTTCGGCTCGGATTTGTAGAGCAGCGACAGGATCATCGCATTGATGCCGACCGACTTGCCGGACCCGGTGGTTCCGGCCACCAGCAGGTGCGGCATCTTGGCGAGGTCAGTGACCACCGGCTGGCCGGCAATGTCCTTGCCCAGCGCCAGCGTCAGATGGGAATGCATGTCGTGATAGACACGCGCACCGAGGATTTCCGAGAGCCGCACGTTCTGCCGGCGCGGGTTGGGCAGTTCGAGCGCCATGCAGGACTTGCCCGGCACGGTCTCGACGACGCGGATGCTGATCAGCGACAGCGCCCGGGCCAGATCCTTGGCCAGACCGACCACGGTGGCGCCCTTGACGCCGACGGCCGGATCGATTTCGTAGCGCGTGACGACCGGCCCGGGGTGGGCGGAGGTGACCTGTACCTGCACACCGAAATCGGCCAGCTTTCTTTCGATCAGGCGCGAGATGAATTCGAGGGTTTCGGCGCTCGGCAGTTCCTCGTTGCTGTGTTGGGCCTCGTCGAGCAGATGCAGCGGAGGTAGTGCTTCGCCGGGCGCGTCGAAAAACAGCGGCGTCTGGCGCTCTTTCTCGATGCGCACCTCGGCCTTTTTCGCCAGGGGAATCTCCAGATCGACCGGTTCGATGCGGATCGGCGGGGGAGGATTATCCTCGAACTTCTTGCGTTCGACAGCCACCACGGCTTCGCGTTGCTCGGCCAGCACACGGCCATAGCGACGATCCTGCCAGCGGTCCCAGAGCGCAATGGCGCCAAACCATGACACTTCGAGCAGGGCACCGAATTTCTCGGCTGCCCACAGCCAGGACAGGCCGGTGGCCAAACCCCAGCCCACCATCACCAGCATCAGCAGAATCAGGGTGCCACCGGTAAAACCCAGAAAAGTGGCAGTCAGCCGGCTGACTTCATAGCCCAGCATACCGCCGGGGGCCAGCGGCAGGGGCGTCGCCAGGCTCCAGAAACGCATCGCCTCCAGACCGCAACTGGCAACCAGCAGGACGACAAAACCCGTCAGGGCGATGAACAGCGGACGCCGGTCGTCGCCGAACAGGCGGCTGAGGCGGTGATAGCCCGTCACCACCAACAACAGGAGCAGCACCACCCACCACCAGGCGGAAAGTCCGAACAGATAGAGCAGCAGATCGGCAAGCCAGGCGCCGAAGCGTCCGCCCGGATTACCTATGGATTCAACCTCGGCGGCGCGCGACCAGCCGGGATCGGCACGGTCGTAACCCCAGAGAATCAGCGCGAGATACAGGCCAAGGGCAGCGACGACCAGCCAGCGCGCCTCATGCACCAGCGCGGCAATGCGCTCGGGCAGTGGTCGGGCGGAATGGCCCCTTTGCGACATGGAAAGCGAAGCGTAGGACATCGGCGGATTTCCGGACGGTATGAGACTGTTGGGATTTTCGCGCGGCATTTGTCCACTGATCGCCGAAACAGGGAAACATTCCCCCCCTAGACAATTTTTTCACCTGATTGCCGGCCATGCAGGCCCTTGATGTGCGGACGCTCGGTGCCTTGATGGTGGCCCGGTATAATCCTTCCCATCTTTCCCGCAAGGATCCTCACGATGCCCGCTCGTCACGCCAAACTATTGATTCTCGGTTCCGGCCCTGCCGGTTATACCGCCGCCGTCTATGCTGCCCGCGCCAACCTGAGCCCTGTGCTCATCACCGGCATGGCCCAGGGCGGCCAGCTGATGACGACCACAGATGTCGACAACTGGCCGGCCGACGCCGATGGCGTGCAGGGTCCCGATCTGATGACACGTTTCGAGAAGCACGCCCTGCGCTTCAACACCGAGATGATCTTCGACCATATCCACACCGCCAAGCTGACCGAACGGCCGCTGCGGCTGATTGGCGATTCCGGTGAATACACCTGCGACGCGTTGATCATCGCCACCGGCGCTTCGGCGCAGTATCTCGGCCTGCCCTCGGAAGAAAAGTTCTCCGGCAAGGGCGTTTCGGCCTGCGCCACCTGTGACGGTTTCTTCTACAAAAAACAGGCGGTCGCGGTCATCGGCGGCGGCAATACGGCGATGGAAGAAGCGCTGTATCTGGCCAACATCGCCAGCCATGTGACGCTGGTACATCGTCGCGACAAGTTGCGCGGCGAAAAAATCATTCAGGACAAGGTTTTCGAGAAGGAGAAGGCTGGCAAGATCACCATCAAGTGGGATTGCGTGCTTGACGAAGTGCTCGGCGACAAGACCGGCGTGACCGGCATGCGCATCAAGAATGTCAAAACGAATGCGACTGAAGAGATTGCCCTGATGGGCGTGTTCATCGCCATCGGCCACAAGCCGAATACCGACATTTTTGCCGGCCAGTTGAAGATGGAAAACGGTTATATCGTCACCCAGTGTGGCCGCGAAGGCAACGCCACCGCCACCAGCGTACCGGGCGTGTTCGCCGCCGGCGATGTGCAGGACCGCATCTACAAGCAAGCCGTCACCTCCGCCGCGACTGGCTGCCAGGCCGCCCTCGACGCCGAAAAATACCTGGACGACCTGGAAAGTTAATGGCCCCCCACGCTCGCAAATTCAGCTCGCTGCCCCTCACCGGGGGGCGCACGCCCTCTTGGGGCGGCCCGGCGAGGGCGTGATTTTCATGACCCCCCACGCTCGCAAATTCAGCTCGCTGCCCCCCACCGGGGGGCGCACGCCCTCTTGGGGCGGCCCGGCGAGGGCGTGACATGCCTCGCAGGACGCTCGATGCCGAATCGCGCGCCCTGTTTGAGGCGGCGGTCGCTGACGCCATTCCCCTGGCCGTCGAGCGCATCCATCACGAACCACCGCCGCCCCTGCCGATACCGCGCCAGCGTGAGCGCGATGAGCGCGCCGCCCTGACCGAATCGCTGTCGGACGTCGATCTGCTCGATCTTCACCTCGAAGGGGGCGATGAGGCGACCTTCCTCAAGCCGGGCATGGCACCGATGGTGCTCAAGGACCTGAGGCGCGGACGCTGGGTGGTACAGAGCCATCTCGACCTGCATGGCCTGCACCGCAACGAGGCGCGCCAGCAGGTGGCGATCTTTCTCGCCGAATGCCTCGCCCGCGACCACCGCTGCGTACGAATCGTACATGGCAAGGGTCACGGCTCGCCGGGACGCATCCCCGTGCTGAAACGGCTGGTGCTGGGCTGGCTGACGCAGCGCCAGGAAGTGCTCGCCTACTGCCAGGCACGCACCGTCGAAGGCGGTGCCGGCGCGGTGCTGGTGTTGTTGCAAGGCAAACGCTGAATGGCTTTACCCGAACTTCTCGCCCCCGCCGGCAGCCTGCGCATGGCGGCAACCGCGCTTGATTTCGGCGCCTCGGCCATCTACGCCGGACAACCCCGTTACAGCCTGCGCGTACGCAATAACGAGTTCGGGAAAATCGAAAAGCTCGCGGCCGGCATCGACCTCGTACACCAGCACGGCGGCAAGCTCTACGTCGTCAGCAACATCTACCCCCACAACGCCAAGCTCAAGACCTACCTCGCCGACATGGCGCCGGTGGTGGCGCTGCAGCCCGACGCACTGATCATGGCCGATCCCGGCCTGATGCTGATGGTTCGCGAAGCCTGGCCGGACATGCCGATCCATCTTTCGGTGCAGGCGAATACCGTGAACTACGCAGCGGTCAAATTCTGGCGCTCGCTGGGCGTGGCCCGCGTCATCCTGTCCCGCGAGTTGTCGCTCGACGAGATCGCCGAAATCCGTCAGGAATGTCCGGACATCGAACTGGAAGTGTTCGTCCATGGCGCACTCTGTGTTGCCTATTCCGGCCGCTGCCTGTTGTCCGGTTATTTCAACCACCGCGACCCGAATCAGGGCAGTTGCACCAACTCCTGCCGCTGGGAGTATGACGTCAAGACCGCCGCCGAAAATCCGGCCGGCGATGTCTATCTGCTCGAAGAGGCTACCCGCCCCGGCGAACTGATGCCCATCGAAGAGGACGAGCACGGCACCTACATCCTCAACTCGAAGGACCTGCGCGCCATCGAGTACGTCGAGCGCCTGGTGGAAATCGGCATCAATTCGCTGAAAATCGAGGGACGCACCAAGTCGGCCTATTACGTTGCCTGCAGTTGCCAGGCCTACCGGCGCGCCATCGATGACGCCGTCGCCGGCCGGCCCTTCAATCCGGAACTGGTCGGCGAACTCGCCGGCCTCGCCAATCGCGGCTATACCGCCGGCTTTTACGAACGCCATCCCGACCGCGAATACCAGAATTATCTCAGCGGTCTATCGCAGACGGGCAGCCGGTTGTACGTCGGGGATGTGATCGCCTATCGGCCCGATGGCCTGGCGGAAATCGAGGTGAAAAACCGCTTCGCGGTCGGCGACCAGCTGGAATTGATCCACCCCGCCGGCAACAGCACGCTGCGCGTCGCGCACATGCATAAAGTCGGCGCTGACGGGACGGCGTCAGCCGTCACCACCGCGCCCGGCAGCGGCCATCGCGTCCTGATCCCGCTACCCGCGGAAAAACAAGGTGCCTTTCTCGCCCGCCTGCTCAGTGGCCAGAAAACGCCAGACGACTGATAACGCGCACAGCGCGCCAATGAGTCACCCCCTTCCGTGTAAGGGGGGCGGGGGGATGGGGCCATAATTTGCCGCAAAGCGGCGATCTGACCGTCAACGACGGTCAGATCGCCGCTTCGTCGGTCTCGCCGGTGCGGATGCGCACGATCTGTTCGATCGGCATGACAAAAATCTTGCCGTCGCCAATCTTGCCGGTCCGCGCGGCCTTGATGATGGCCTCGATCGCCGTTTCAACCATGCTCTCGGCGATCACCAGTTCGACCTTGATCTTCGGCAGGAAATCGACGACGTATTCGGCGCCGCGATAGAGCTCGGTATGCCCCTTCTGGCGACCAAAGCCCTTGACCTCGGTGACGGTCAGGCCGGTCACGCCGACCTCGGACAGCGCTTCGCGGACTTCGTCAAGCTTGAAGGGCTTGATGATGGCTTCGATCTTTTTCATTGATTGAGCTCCTGGGTCAGTTCCATTCGTCGGGATAGCGGGATGTTATCGGATAACGCCAGTCCTTGCCGAAGGCGCGCCGGCTGACACGGATGCCCGGCGGTGCCTGGCGGCGCTTGTACTCACTGCGTTTGAGCAACGTCACGACGCGACGCACATCGGCCTCGGGCAGGCCGCCGGCGATGATCTCCTTCGGGCTTAGGTCGCGCTCCATGTAGGCTTCGATGATCGCATCGAGCACGGCATAGGGCGGCAGGCTGTCCTGGTCGGTCTGGCCGGGCTTGAGTTCGGCCGAGGGCGCGCGTTCGATGATATTCGCCGGAATAACGCCCCCCCCGAAAACGCCGCTGTGCGGCGTCCTCCCCCCAGGGGGCCAAGAAACATTTGGGGCGGTCCGGCATGTTTCTTGAGTAAGTGAGTTGCGATAGTTTGCCAACCGATAGACGAAGGTCTTGAACACATCCTTGATCACCGCAAAACCTCCGGCCATGTCGCCATAGAGCGTGGCGTAGCCAACCGCCATTTCACTCTTGTTGCCAGTGGTGAGCACCAATCGGCCAGTGCGATTGGAGATCGCCATCAGCAGCATGCCGCGAATGCGCGCCTGCAAGTTTTCGTCGGTGGTGTCCCAGGCCGGCTTCTCGCCCAAGGGGGCAAAAGTCGGCGCCAGCAGGACGGCGAACTGTTCCATTGCCGCGGCAATCGGAATCTCGTCGTATTGCACACCGAGCCGCCGCACCATTTCGCGCGAATCGTCGAGGCTCATCTGCGCCGTCCATGGCGAAGGCATCATCACCGCGCGCACCTGTTCCGCTCCCAGCGCATCGACGGCGATGGCCAGCGTCAGGGCCGAGTCGATGCCGCCCGACAGGCCGATGAGGACGCCGGGGAAACCATTCTTGCCGAGGTAGTCGCGCACGCCGAGTACCAAGGCCTCATACACCGTGGCCTCGATACTGCGCGCCGGCACCAGTTCGCCCGGCAGGACATGGCCGTCCTGAATTTCGACGATAACCAGTTGTTCGGCAAAGGCCGGCAACTGATGCGTGAGCCGCCCCGCGGCGTCGAGCGCGAACGAGGCGCCATCGAACACCAGTTCGTCCTGCCCACCCACCATGTTGGCGTAGATCGCGGCGAGGCCGGTTTCATGGACGCGTTTTTTCAGGGTCGCATGGCGGGTCGCCTGCTTGTTCATGTGGTAAGGCGAGGCATTCAGCACCAGCAGCACGGCGGCACCGGCTGCCCGCGCCAGTTGCGCCGGCTCCGGCTCCCAGACATCGGCGCAGATATTCACGCCGCAGCGCACGCCCTTGATCTCGAAGACGCCGGGCTCGGTACCGGCCTTGAAATAGCGCGCCTCGTCGAACACTTCATAAGTCGGCAGACGCCGCTTGCGGTAGGTGGTTTCAATGCGGCCGCCACGCAACAGGGAGGCGGCGTTGTAACGCGCCTTGTCGTGTGCCTCGGGATGACCGACCAGGAGCGCCAGTCCCGGCGCCAGCAAATTCGCCGCCGTCGCCAGCGCCGTCAATTCACTGGCGCAGGCACGATAAAAGTCCGGGCGCAACAACAAGTCTTCCGGCGGATAACCACAGAGCGCGAGCTCAGGTGTCAACAACAGCTCGGCGCCCTGCGCGTGTGCGCTCTGGGCAGCCGCGAGGATGCGCTGCGCATTGCCGGCGACATCGCCGACCGTGCAGTTGATCTGGGCAATCGCAATTTTCAGTGTGGCCATACCCTCACATTTCCCCGTTCAGAGGGCAGGTCTGCATGTCTCATCAACTCGCTTCGAAACCTGCGTCGTCGATGGCCGCGCACAGTGCAGCGCGTGCCACCTGGGCGGGATCGAAGTCCACTGTCGCCTGGCCCGGTTCCAGCACCACCTCGACCTTTGCCACACCCGGCAGTTCGGTCAGCACTTTGGTGACGCTGGCCACGCAACCGCCACAGGACATGCCATCCACCTTGATCGTCGTTGTTTCCATTTCAGTTCCTCTCAGGTTTCCAGCGGCGCAGCAGCAGGGAGTTGCTCACCACCGACACCGAACTCATCGCCATCGCCGCGCCGGCCACCACGGGATTCAGAAAACCCAGTGCCGCCAGCGGAATGCCGAGCACATTGTAGATGAAGGCCCAGAACAGGTTCTGGCGAATCTTGGCGAGCGTCGCGCGCGACAGCGAGATGGCGTCCGCGACACTGTTGAGATCGTCGCGCATCAGCGTCACGTCGGCCGCTTCCATCGCCACGTCGGCGCCCGCGCCCATCGCAAAGGAGACATCGGCCGCCGCCAGCGCCGGCGCGTCATTGATGCCGTCGCCGGCCATGCCGACAACCTTGCCGACCGCCTTGAGTGCCGCCACATGGGATGCTTTTTCGCCAGGCAGCACTTCGGCCTCATGGCGCGATACACCGGCCTCCGCGGCGATGGCGGCCGCCGTGGCCTGATTGTCGCCGGTCAACATCACCACCTCGACGCCCAGCTGCTTGAGGCGGGCGATGGCGGCACGCGAGGTTTCGCGCAGTGGGTCGGCGATACCAATGAGACCGATGACTTCATTTTCCGTTGCCACGACAACAATACTCTTGCCGGTCAGCGCGGCGAGATCGGGCAGCGCCAGGCCCTGCTCGATCATCCACCTGGGCGAGCCGACCCGGATCGTCTGGTCGGCCACCCGGCCAGTCAATCCCTTGCCCGGTGTGGACAGCACCTCCTGCGGCGTTTCAAGTGTCAGGCCCTGCAATTTTGCGGCGGCCACCAGCGCGGCGGCGAGCGGATGCGTCGAACCCTGTTCGAGGCTGGCGGCCAGTTCAAGAATGACTGCCGCCGTACCCCATGCGGGGCATTCCATCCTGCCAGCGCCGACTTTTGTGTCGATCACATCAGTCACCATCGGCTTGCCCTGCGTCAGCGTGCCGGTTTTATCCACAACCAGCACGTTGATCTTTTCCGCCAGTTCGAGCGCCTGCGCGTTCTTGATCAGGATGCCGGCTCTTGCGCCCAGCCCTGTGCCGACCATGATCGCCGTCGGCGTCGCCAGGCCCAGCGCGCAGGGACAGGCGATCACCAGCACGGCAACCGCGTTCACCAGCGCCTGCGTAAAGTCGCCGGCCAGCGCCCACCACGCAATAAAGGTGATCAGCGCAATCGCCGTCACCACCGGCACGAAGATCGCCGCCACCTGATCGACCAGCCGTTGCACCGGCGCTTTCGAGCCTTGCGCCTGTTCGACCAGCCGGATGATGCCGGCCAGGAGCGTGTGCGCCCCGACGCCGGTGGCCTTGCAACGCAACAGGCCGTCGCCGTTGATCGTCGCCGCGAAAACCTTGTCGCCGGGCGCCTTCGCCACCGGCAGGCTTTCGCCCGTCAGCATGGCCTCATTGGCGCTGGAATTACCCGACAGCACCGTGCCATCGACCGGCACCGCTTCGCCCGGCCGCACCACGATCACGTCACCTGGAATCAGGCTGGCCACGGGCAACTCGACAATCTGCTCACCACGCTCGACAAACGCCGTCTGCGGCTGCAGCTTCATCAGCGCTTCGATGGCCGCCGAGGTTTTGGCCTTGGCGCGCGCTTCGAGAATTTTGCCCAGCAGCACCAGCGTGATGACGGTGGCCGAGGCTTCGTAATAAACATGATGGTGGGTCAGGGCGAAAAACAGCACCACCGTGCTGTAACCCCAGGCCATCGTGGTGCCCAGCGCCACCAGCACATCCATGTTGCCGCTGCCGCCCCGCAGGGCATTCCAGCCGCCGACATAAAAACGCCAGCCGATCCAGAACTGCACCGGCGTCGCCAGTGCGAACTGCAACCCGCGCGGCAGGACATCGACATGGCCCGCGGGGCCGAACATGAAAGGCATCTGGGCGATCAGCGGCAGGGTCAGTGCCAGGGCAATCCAGAAACGCTTCACTTCGGCGCGATAGGCGGCCTCCTTGCGCTCTTTCTCTTCACCGCGCGTATCCGCGCTGGACGGCGTCGCGGTAAAGCCGGTCTTGACGATGGTGGCGATCAGCCGGTCGACATCGACTTGCGCCGGATCGAAACGAATCTGCGCACGCTCGGCGGGCAGATTCACCACCGCCTCGACGCCCGGCAGCTTGTTGAGCTGCCGTTCGATACGCGCCGAACAAGCCGCACAGGTCATGCCGCCGATGGCGAGTTCGGCGGTTGCGCAGTTTGCACCGGCATCTGCCGGTACTGGCTGAGCCTTACTCAAAGTTGATCGGCTCCGGTTTTTCAGTCGGCCGCTGCTCATTGTTCCAGAGCTCGAAACCACCGTTCATTGAAATGACATTGGTGTAGCCGAGCTTCTGCAACTGCACGGCCGACAACGCGGCGCGACCGCTGGTGCGGCAGTAGATGAGGAAGGCGCCGTCTTTTTTCGCGCATTCCGGCACCATGCCGATCTTGAATTCAAGCACGCCGCGCGGAATGTTGATCGCACCCGGCAAATGGCTGGCAACATATTCATCGTATTCGCGCACGTCGATGATGACGCGCTTGCCAAGTTGCTGCTGGGCTGCGGCGGTGTCGATTTCCTTGATCTGCGCCTTGGCTTCGACCACCAGTTCGTGGGGGGTCATGGGCATGAGTCTCTCCGTTGTTATATCAGGGTCGCCTGATTATCCCAGACCGCGCACCCTGCCCGCAACGCGGTTATCCGCGCCAGAGATTGGCCAGACCATACAGCCCGTAGCCAAGCACCAGCAGGCCCGACACCACGCGCGTCACGCGTGCCTGGGCAAAGCGCCTGAAGCGCGCCAGCAGCAACCCGGCCAGCAGCAGGTTGGGCAGGGTGCCGAGACCGAACGCCAGCATCAGCAGCGCCCCCTGCCCTGCCGAGCCACTGGCCAGCGCCGTGGCGAGTGCGCTATACACCAGGCCGCAGGGCAGCCAGCCCCAGAGCAGGCCGAGCGGCAGGGCCTGGGCTGGCCCGCGCACCGGCATAAATTTGCGCGTGGCCGGCTGGATGCGCTTCCAGATCGCCTGTCCGCCGCGCTCAAGTGGCGCAAGCAATTGCGTGATGCCTAGCAGATAGAGCCCCATGGCGATCAGCATCAGGCTGGCAAAGAAATACAGGCCGTGTTGCAAGGACAGCATATTTCCCGCGAAATGACCGACAGCGCCGACCAGCAGGCCGGCCAGCATGTAGCTGGCGATGCGGCCGAGGTTGTAGGCGAGGTGCACTCCGAACGCAGCTCCGCCCTGTGGCGACTGCAAAGTCAGCGCGCCGACGATGCCGCCGCACATGCCGGCGCAATGGCCGCCACCGAGCAAACCGACGAGGAACAAGGCAAGAAAAGCGTTATCCACGCCGTGTCACCAGCGCCGACTTTTAACGTAAAAATACAGCGTTTGCGCCGGGCCGTCCCAAGCAAACGCGGCACGCGGCGCCAGCCGCAACCCGCTCCGATCCCCAAAAGAAGCCCCCCGTAACAGACGAGCGCAGCGAGCAAACAAGAACCCCCCGCGAGGGGG
>DDXB01000041.1:82899-121504 GCA_002347405.1 Rhodocyclaceae bacterium UBA2271
GGGGGGCGGGCGTTTTCATGGTGCGATGGCGTAGCACACGCACCAATAAAGTTAAATGACTTTGGAGTAGCGCACGCGCTCGCGGTCGGAGCGCAGGTAGCGGTCGAACACCATGGCGATGACGCGCACCAGAATCCGGCCGCGTGGCTGTACGGTGATCCACTGGTCGTCGATGGTCAGCAGACCGGCGGCTTGCATCTCGGCCAGATCGCCAAGTTCGGCGGCAAAGTAGGACCTGAAGTCGATCAGGTGGGCGATTTCGATGGACTCGATGGACAGCTCGAAGTGGCACATCAGCGCCTGGATGATCGAGCGACGCAACAGGTCGTCGGCGCTGAGTTCGAGGCCGCGCATCACCGGCAGTTCGCCCTGGTCAAGGGCATCGTAATACTCGTCGAGGGTGCGGTAGTTCTGGCAATAGGTCGGGCCGACCTTGCCGATGGCCGAAACCCCAAAGGCGAGCAGGTCGGCCTCGGCATGCGTCGAATAACCCTGGAAATTGCGGTGCAGCCGGCCCTGGCGCTGGGCAATCGCGAGTTCGTCGTCGGGCTTGGCAAAATGATCCATGCCGATGAAGACATAGCCGGCATCGGTCAGCCGGCGGATGCACAACTGCACGATCTGCAGCTTGGCGTCGGGGCTCGGCAGCTCGCTCTCGTTGATGCGCCGCTGCGGCTTGGCCAGGCCCGGAAGATGGGCGTAGTTGTAGATCGACAGCCGGTCCGGCGCGAGTTTGATGATCTCGTCCAGCGTATGGTTGAAGCTGATGACGTTCTGTTTGGGCAGGCCGTAGATCAGGTCGACCGAAATGCCCTTGAAGCCGAACTCGCGCGCGGCCTCGATCACCAGCTGGGTCTCTTCCAGGCTCTGGATGCGGTTCACCGCCTTTTGCACGCGCGGGTCGAAATCCTGCACACCGACGCTCATGCGATTGAAACCCAGCTCGGCAAGGAGCTGGACGGTTTCGCGATCCACCTTGCGCGGATCGACCTCGATCGAATACTCGCCGTCCGGCAGCAGGCGGAAATGCTGCCGCGTCATCGCCATCAGTTGCCGCATTTCATCCTGTGACAGGAAGGTGGGCGTGCCGCCACCCCAGTGCAATTGCACGACATCATGCGGGCCGTCGAGCGCCGCCGACTGCAACGCCAGCTCTTTACCAAGGTATTTCAGATATTTGGCAGAACGGCCATGATCTTTAGTGATAATCTTGTTGCAGGCGCAGTAATAGCAGATGGTGTTGCAGAACGGGATGTGAAAGTATAATGAAAGCGCACGACCGATTCCGCCGATCGTGCGCCGCTGCAGCCACGAACGATAGGCAGCGGCATCGAAGGCCTCGACGAAACGATCGGCCGTCGGGTAGGACGTGTAACGCGGGCCACTGACGTCAAAGCGTCTGATGACCTGCGGATCGAAAATCAGTTCCTGATAATGGCTCACGACTCGACAATGGTGGGAAAGTGACAACAGAGACAGGCAATAACCCGAACGGCAACGTATCCCGTCAGGCGACACTTGCAGAATGCAGCAAGCCGGGCCGGACCACGTTGACGCAGATCAAAGCCCCTGCCATTCCATTCGGCATAAATTGATGCACGCCAAGGTCATCCCCCTCTCCGTTCCAGAGTTGCGCGAGGCTTGCTCGCAGTGCAACCTGCGCGAACTATGCCTGCCGATGGGCTTGAGCGATGGCGAGCTTGACCAACTCGATCATCTGGTCGAAGTGCGGCGACGCGTCCAGCGCGGCCAGCATCTTTATCGCGGTGGCGACCCCTTCGAAGCGATTTTCGCCATCAAGACCGGTTTTTTCAAGACCGATGTACTGCTTGAAGATGGTCGCGATCAAGTCACCGGTTTCCAGATGGCAGGCGAGATACTGGGCATGGATGGCATCGGCTCGGAAAAGCATACCTGCAATGCAGTCGCGCTCGAGGACAGCGAGGTCTGCATCATCCCCTTTGCCGAACTTGAAAGTTTCTCACGCGAAATCAGTGCCTTGCAGCACCACTTCCACAAGATGATGAGCCGCGAGATCGTGCGCGACCATGGCGTGATGATGTTGCTGGGCGTCATGCGCGCCGAGGAGCGGCTCGCGGCATTTCTGCTGAACCTTTCCCAACGCTTCACCGCGCGCGGCTATTCCCCCACCGAATTCAACCTGCGCATGACCCGCGGTGAAATCGGCTCTTATCTCGGCCTCAAACTCGAAACCGTCAGCCGCGCCTTCTCGCGCTTCAATGAAGAAGGATTGATTTCAGTACACCAGAAGCACATCCAGATCCGCGACGCAGCCGGCCTGAAGAAGCTGTTATCCGAACGAAGGGCCTGACCGGTCTGGCGGGTTGGCGACTGCCCACACGGCCGCTTCGACGCGTGAACGAAATTTCAGTTTCTTGAAGAGATTTCGCACATGCACCTTGACGGTGCTTTCCATGATGTCCAGTTCACGGGCGATCAGCTTGTTCGACATGCCAGCGGCCAGGCACGCCAGGATGGCTGTTTCGCGCTCGGTCAGGATGGCCTTGTTGCGACTCTCGCTCGCGCTTTCCTCGCGCAGCGCGGTCGCCAGCAAACCGGAAAGCTCCGGACTGATCAC
The DNA here is from genome assembly GCA_002347405.1 of Rhodocyclaceae bacterium UBA2271. Lineage (GTDB taxonomy): Bacteria > Pseudomonadota > Gammaproteobacteria > Burkholderiales > Rhodocyclaceae > Sulfuricystis. Next base: position 85,499 of record DDXB01000041.1, read on the forward strand.
GTTCTTGCCCTGCATGGCGTCACAGATCATCCGGAGGATGTTGTCCGGGTCGTTATCCTTCAGGATGTAGCCGTCCGAACCGGCACGAATGGCTGCGAGGAGATCCTCCGGTGCGTTGGACACGGTGAGCATGATGATGCGCGCATCGACCCCCATGTCGCGCATCGTACGCAGGGTTTCCAGTCCGTTGATACCCTTCATGTTGAGATCGAGCAGGATCAGGTCCGGGTCGAGTTGTCGCGCAAGGTCTATGCCTTCCCGGCCACTGGCCGCTTCCCCAACGACGGTGAAGCCATCGACCAGGGCGAGCAATTGGCAGACGCCGCGACGCAGCAGGGGATGGTCGTCGATAACGAGTACGCGCGTTGTGTCGGATTGGGTATTGGCTGTCATGGAATGGGTTGCCGATATTGTTGGGGCTGGAAATGCAGGCTGACGACGGTGCCGGCGCCGGGTGCGGTTTCGATCTCGAGCCGGCCGTCGAGGATCTGCGCGCGATCATTCATGATGTTGACACCGAAGTGGTTGGCCGGCGTCCGGCTGGTGTCGAAACCCTTGCCATCGTCGGCAACGCGCACGGTGACGACATGGTCGGCAGAGGCAACTATATCAACTTGGGCGCTTTGCGCCTCGGCGTGATGCTCGATGTTGGACAGGGCTTCGCGGATGATGCGGATCATGTGCATCTCCTCATTGCCTGACAGCACGATGCCTGATAGCCCATTGCTGAGCCGGACCGGGAATCCCAGTTTGTTCGTGAACTCGCTGGCCGTGCCCTGCAGGGCGACATTAAAGCCCTGGGCGCCAATCCGCAGGCGGAAGGTGACGATCAGATCGCGCAATTCGCGATAGACACCATTCAGCCCCTGCTTCAATTCAGCGGCGATGGCGCGGGTATCACCGCCTCGCTCCAGGCTTTTTTCCAGCCGCGTGACCTGGATCTGCAGGTAACTCAGCGACTGGGCGATCGAGTCGTGGAGTTCGCGGGCAATCACCGAGCGTTCCTCGAGCACGGCCAGCCGGTGCTTTTCCTCGGTACGCCGCATGTTGATCAATGCATTCGAAACGTGGTGACCGACGGTCTCGAGGATGCGTGCTTTTTCCTGGGTCAAGGCATGACCATCTTTCAGCAATATCGGCAGGACACCGTGCAGCCGGTCACCGTCGCCGATCGGAATGGCGACCATCGGGCGGGACTGCGCCTGCACGACGAGGGCCTCCTCGGCACGGGCGAAGCATTGACTGCAGTCGGCCTGACCGCACAAGACACGCAACTCGTCCGCAGTGAGATCCCCACTCACGACATGCGCCGGAAAATATTCGTTTTCACTGATGCAGACCATGCTGTGGCCAAGTTCGAGCGCCTCTTCGACCTCGCGCATCACGGCTTGGACGGTATCCAGCGTCAGATCGCTGGCCGAGAGTTGCTGGCTGACCCGGTAGAGCAATTCAAGCGACTGGTTGGTACGGGTCAGCTCACGGGTCTTTTCCTCGACCTTGTCTTCAAGGTGGGTATACATGCTGGCGATCTCGGCCACCATCTTGTTGAAAGCACGGCCCAGTTGGCCGAGTTCGTCATTGGAGACATGCTCGACCCGAACCGAAAAGGAACCGCGCGTGACCGTGGTTGCAGCCTGCAGCAACTGCGCCAGCGGAAGGATCACTTGCCGGCGCAGCATCCAGAGGGTAAGCAGGCTGATCAGGACAATGCAGACCAGCAGCCCCAGTTGGATGACATGGAGCAGGCGCGCCTTGCTCTCCAGTTCGATTTCGATCAGGTACACAACATGATTGATCTGCTCGACATAGTCCGGAAGTTCATTTGCCATTTGTTTCAGGGCGAATGGGTCACCCTCGGCGGCAGCAATTTCGAGCAACCGGAAATGCGTGTTCCACCGATGCAGGACGCTTTGCACGGCAAGCACCGAGGCTGCGCCCCGAGGTGCCTTTGCAACGACAAAACGCTCCAGACCAAGCAGACGCTGCTCGAAGATTTCAATGGTCTCGAGCGCCTGTTTGCGTTTTTCATGCTGCAGCATCTCGCTCAGCGTACGGAAAGTCAGCATGCGCAACGATCCGGAAACATTGACCGCGTTGGCACGGCCACTGATGTCGTCGGAAATCACAGTTGAAATCGCGATGGAAGCAAAGGAAAGCAGAGCCAGCGTACCCATCGCAATACCCAGCCGCAACAGCACTGAATCGCGAAGCGCCTGCGAGATGGAAGAAATGAAAATCACGGTGCGGGCCAATTATTACCCATTTGTTATTTATGGGTATTTGTCGGTATTTCGTGGTATTCGCTGCATGAAGCAACGACAGGGCAAACAAATTTCACTGCATTGATTTTATGTAATTTATTCCACCGAGTGCAGGAATCTGCCTACCTATTTGGAAGTAGATGCCGATCAATTGCCGACCATGCACACTCTTTCTTCATCCAATTTTGAGGTCTAGCATGCGCTGAAACCACGGGGACGCGGCACTTCACTGTTGATTAGCACTTTGGTTTCGGTCAGCACAACAATGGCTGGGCAGACCAAAGCAGACAAGAAGACATTTTCCGGGAACCATCGCATGTCACATACCGAAAATCGCATCGATACCGCAAAATTGCTGGCGCGCATGCCACTGTTCGACGGCTTGCCACCAGGACAAACTGACCTCCTCGCGGCCCACTCACGCGGGAAGCTCCTGCCCAAAGGTGAAATGCTGTTCCAGAAGGGCGACGCCGCAAACGGGTTTTACCTTGTCGTCTATGGACAGATCAAACTCGCCTTCCCCTCCCTCAGCGGCAACGAGATGGTCGTCGATATCATCGGGCCAAGCCAGAGCTTCGGCGAAGCGGTGATGCTGGCCCAGCGCCCTTACCCCGTGTTTGCCCAGGCAATCATGGATACCCTGCTGATCCATGTCAGCAAGGATATCGTATTCGATTTGCTGGAAAACGACCCCTCCTTCTCCCGCCGCATGCTGATCGGTCTGGCGATGCACAATCATTCGCTGGTCCATGACATCGAATCCTATACGCTGCGCTCAAGCACCCAGCGCGTGGTCGGCTATCTGCTGCAAAATTGCCCGAATGATGAAAACTGCGAAAGCAGCATCGACATCATCCTGCCGACCTCGAAGCAAATCACTGCTTCGCGCCTCAACCTGACACCGGAAACCCTGTCGCGCATCCTCCACGACCTGGCGGAAGCCGGGTTGATCAGGACGCAGGGCAAGTGCATCTCCATCAACAATCCGCGCCGCCTGCGCTTCGCGCTGACGAGTACGCAAATGAACGAGTGTCGCGCTGACCAACCCCGACCACGTGCCAAAAAACGCCCCCAGACTGTCGTGCAGACCAAAGAGAGCGCGAACACCCGCTGCGCGAAATCCAGCAAGCCGACCGCCGAACTGCGGGCCTGATTCAACCGAACAGGCCCAGCGGGTTCTTGCTCAGCGCCACCGAAATGATCCAGCCAAACACGAGTACGGCGGCAAACCCCGCCAGCGCCCGTACGCGCGGGCTGCGCCCGGCCCGCAGCGCCACGGCGCCGAGGATGATGTAGACAATCAAGCCAAATACCTTGGCTGTCAGCCAGGCATCGACAAACGGGTATTGCCCGATCAGCACGGCCAGCGTCAGCGCTGCGGCCAGCAGAATGCTGTCATTGATATGAGGCAAGATGCGCAGCCAGCGCCGTCCCGCCAGCGCCGACTTTTGGCTACGGCCGCCGCTGCGCTGCTTAACGTTTGCTTCGCTCACGTTAGCCTGCGCCGAAACTGCGTTTTTCCAGACCAGCACCCCGCGCAACAAGAAGCCTGTGATACTCAGTACCACACAAGCCACGTGCAAATGTTTGATTGCCATATAGAGCATAAATCAGCGTTATCCAGTCAAAAGAATGATAAGGTTGCGGCCCATTCAGGGAAGCACCCGGGTCGTTCCACTGTCCGCATATCAATCATCGCGTTCAATTATGTCCCATCATCAGGAAACCCATATCGACATTCCGGCGTTCTTGGTACGCCAGCCCCTGTTTCAGGAACTGACACCCGAGCAAGTGGCGCACCTCGCCGCACATGCCCGTGAGAAACGCCTGCCGGCCGGGGAAATGCTGTTGCAGAAAGGCGATAGCCCGCGCGGGTTCTACATCATCATCTTCGGTCAGATCAAGTTGGCATTTCCATCCGCCACCGGCAACGAGAAGGTGGTCGATATTCTTGGTCCCAGACAAAGCTTCGGCGAGACCGTGATGTTCATCGACCGGCCCTATCCGGTATTTGCCGAGGCGATCGCCGACACCCTGCTGTTGCATGTCGCCAAGGATGCCATTTTCGAGCTGCTTGAAACCGACACTTCCTTTGCCCGCCGCATGCTGGCCAGCATGTCGATGCGCTTGCATTCCCTGATGCGGGACGTCGAATCCTACTCCTTGCGCTCCAGCGCCCAGCGCGTGATCGGCTACCTGCTGCAACATTGTCCGAACCAGGGAAACGGTGCTTGCGCCGGCAGCGTTGAGATCACGCTGCCGACTTCCAAACAGATCATCGCTTCGCGGCTCAATCTGACCCCCGAAACCTTGTCGCGCATCTTCCGCGACCTCGCCGAAGCGAAGCTGATCAGTGTGCAGTCGCGGCGCGTCACCATAAACGATTTCAAGCGGCTGCGCGAATACGATTTCTGAAACGGAGATAGACGCGTAGCGCACTCACCAGATTGACCCCCAGCCAGGCGCAGGCCAACGCAAATATCAGTCCGGCGGGACGTGCCAGGATGGGCAACCAGACCGCCACCAGCAGGCAGGCCAGCGCGGTCAGATGCAGATAAAACTGGCGGCGCATGATCCGCTCGGGAATCATCTGGTTCATGGTTGGCGGCAGGCTGTTCAATCCGCATAGCCGTTGCAGATGCAGCCAGTTGAGAAATGGCACGATCTTGTAGAGCATGCCGTTGATGGAGGTGACAAAAACTCCCACCACGGCGAGCATGCCGAGCCACACCGGCGCACGCGGATCATTGCCGAGATCGGGCAGCGCGACAAACAGCAAGGCCGAAAACAGCAGAGCTACAAGCGACAGCATGGCGGTTCGAAAAAACAGCAAGTTGGTATCGCTGACCTTGCGCCGTCGGCGGCCTTGCAGATACAGGGTCATGCCGGCAAACAGCCCGGCCGTTCCCAAGCCACTCAGCAAGACGAATTGGCGCACGCCATCCGGATAGCCGAAGGGTAGCAGCGACCACACCAGCAGCAGCGCCAGCAACAGCAAGGGCACACCGCGCGCCAACCAGCCCGGATAAGCCGGCGTCAGCTGAAACATCGGCACCACGAAATAAGCCACCCCCGCCAGCAGCATCAGCGCCCAGCCGCCGAGGCCCCAGGCGGCATGCACATCGGTCAATGCCAGCAGTGGCAGGTCGGTTTGGTACGCCAACCCGAGGGACAGCGTCACTCCCAGGCCCAGAGTCACCACCAAACCGATCAGCGCGATGCGCAGGGCAACAATGGTGGCACTCTGCGCCGGCGTGCGCCAGAGCGCCACACCAACCACCACCGCGTAAAAGCCGAGCGCCACGGCAAAGCCCAGGCTCGCTGCCATGAAAAGCACTGGATACTGGGTCAGGAACGCGGCCACCAACAGGCCGACCGCAATGATCAGCAGAGGATGGACCCAGGCCGCCACCCACCCCGGCTGCCAGATGTTGCCGCCCGTCGCCACCGGCACGAATTGCAACAAGGCGCCGCACATTGCCTGCAACATGAAACCGGCCACCAGCAAATGCGTCCCCGCCAACGCGGCCGGTGTCCAGCGCGAGGCCAGCATGTCTTCGCCCATGAATGCCAGCAACAGCCCGGCCGCGACACCAAACCAGGGCGCGGTCAGGAAGAACCGGTAGGGCACCGACAGAGGCGGTGCCTGTTCGAAGGAAAGGTTCGAATGCACGCCTGTCGCTTTCTCAGATGCGGCTCATCAAGGGACAAACCTACCGACGCCGAATACGAATTTCATGCGTACCGTCGTCGCGGACAGCTTCCTGCCAGGCAAACCCATTGTTGCGTAATACATTCAACAGGGGAACGGGATGGCAATACACCAGCAATACCAGTTCGCCATCAGCTGGCAGGCTATCCAGAGCCGCAAGGGTCTGCTCAAGGGGCTCCGGCGGTTGCAATTCGCGACCGTCAATCACCTGACAGGCGGCCGAAGTCAATTTTTCGTCGGACACCCTGGCTCCAGACTATCGTGAAGTTGCGCAGCCAAACCATCAGCCTGTGCTGCCAGCGAGCTGTCACACATCGGGTAAAGAATATTTTCTTCTTTCAGGTTGTGCTGCTGCATGAATACCAGCAGTGTTTCGGCAGCCCCGGCGAAAGCATCGCCAGACTGTGCCGTCTGCGCGCTGCGCATTTGCCCGATCAGTTCGCGCATACGAGCGTGCTCGATACGCATCATCTGGGTTGGACCACCGGCCATCCCGGTAGCCGCTTCGAAAGCGGGAAACAACAAGGACTCTTCGGTGCGGAAATGATCTTCGATGGCATCACCCAAGCGGCTCAGCAACACCTGGCATTGTGGCCAGTTGCCTTCTGCCGCAGCTGCCTCGGCATCTACGAACAGGTCATCGCAATACTTGTGGTGGTGACGCAAGGACTCGGTCAACATGATCATGGCTACTTACGGGTGAATGACAAGACGGTTCATTCTCTTCCCAGCGTGCGCCACAAGCCTTGATGCGAATCAAGGGCTCAGCTTCCAGGAACGCCTACTTCTAGCTGTGGAAGCCAGCCAATCAAGCACCTAAGCTGCGCGCAGCGGGGCGTCATGCTTCAGGCGTATCCACCGGCAAGGCAATGCTGTTGTCCTTACTGTAGCGGTAGTCGTTGAAGATGTGCTCGGCGGTCAGCAGCGCGTAGCTGTCGTCGGGCAGGCGCACTGTGGTGTCCTTGAGGCGATAGGTGTAATGGCCGCAGGTCCACAGGTCGAAATTGCGCATCTGGGTACACAGGCAGGTCTTATCCCAGACCTTGATCTTTTTGGCGCCGGGATGGGCGGCCACTTCCCGATTGAAGGCCTGGATGTACTGGCAGTTGCCGTTGGCGTCGAGGATGTAGCCATAGGCTTCGCAGTTGGGGCGAATGCCATCGCCGATGGCCGGGCTGTTCTTCAGCATGCGCATCGGATAGCCGGTCGGCGAAATGCCATTGACCTCGATGTCGTCTTCACTGGCCTTGAAATATTCCTGCTTGATGTCGTCGGGCAGGCCACATTCCTTCGACACGGTAAACCGGGTTGCCACCTGCACGGCCGTCGCGCCATGTTCGAGAAAGTCGACGGCATCACTGCCGGTGAAGATGCCCCCCGCCGGAATCAGCGGAATGTCGAGTTGTTCGGCAGCCATCCAGGCGCGGATTTCGGCGACGATGGTATGCAGGTCGTATTGCGCCCAATCCATGCCAAATCCCAGATGCCCGCCCGCCAGCGGTCCTTCGATGACCACGTAGTCGGGCAGGCGCCGGGTGCGGGCGCTCTTCTTCAGGAACAGTTGCAGCGCACGCAATGAAGACACGATGATGCCGAGCTTGGCGTCGCGAAAACGCGGATGATCTTCCATCATGGCAAACGAACCCAGATGCAGGCCGGCCGCCAGCGTGATGCCATCGATGCCGGCATCCAGCGCCGAACACAGACGCACCCGCAAGGTCTCGCGGGGCGCATTCATGGTCAGTTTTTCCATGCAGTTGATGAGGATCAGCCCGGAACCGCGCTTGGCTTCCATGGTGCGGCCGACATGCATCTCGGTCGCCTCGGCCAGGCGTGCCAGGTCGAACTGCACGTCCGACTTGTCGTCATTGGCGACGTTGTATTTGTATTGCTTGAGCTTGTCCTTGACGTACTTGGTGTTATAGCGACGGTCGGCCACCGTCGGCACCATCGCGTCGGAGATATGCCCGACGCCGCCCAGTCGCGCTGCCACGAGCGCCAGTTCGGTGGTCGAGATATCCACACCCATGCCGCCGATGATGATCGGCACCAGCTCATGTTTGCCCAGTTGCAGGCGAAAATCATCCAAACGTTTCATTGTCGCTTTCCTCGACTTCACCCGGCAGCTTGTCCGTCAGGCTGGAGCCTAAGTTATAGGCTCCAATGATAGCCGATGCCGCCCGCGCCGTCGCGCAGCAGGGAGGCCATCAGGCCGGAAGCGGCCCGAAGAGGCTGCGCCGACTTTTGAAATAGCCTTGCCGCCGGGCCGTCCCAAGACAAGACCGCAGGCCGCAGGACAGCCGAAGGCTGGTTCCGCGCAGCGGAATGCGACTTTGTCGCACACAAGGCGAGACGCGGCACCAGCGCAATCCGCACCTCAACCAACAACGAAGCGCCCCGTAACAGACGAGCGATGCGACCCATAGTCACATCCCCCGCGAAGGGGACGTCGGAAGGGGGCGGGCCCTACTCCAGAACGTAGGTGCCCGGAGCATCCGCACGGGCCGGATAGGCCCTGTTGGACAGGGCTTGCGGCTTGCCCAGCGCACCTGACTGTGGCTTGAGCCAGTGCATCCAGTCCTCCCACCAGCTGCCTTCATGATGCGCCGCACGCTCGCGCCAGTCTTCGGCATTGTCATGGCGCTCGGTGTCACCGACCCAGTATTCGCGCTTGGGCGGGTTCACCACCGGGTTGACGATGCCGAAGATATGCCCGGAACTCGATAACACGTAGCGCTTGGGTCCTGCCACCAGATTGTTCAGGCGGAAGGTCTGTTTCCATGGTGCAATGTGGTCATCCGCCGCCGCCACGGCATAGACGGGCTGAACGATGCAGGAAAGGTCAATCGGTTGGCCGGCAATCTCCAAGGCGTCCTTCTTGACCAGCTTGTTGTCGAGATAAAAGTTGCGCAGGTACCAAGTGTGCATTCTGGCAGGCATGCGCGTGGTATCCATGTTCCAGAACAGCACATCGAAGGGCGGCGGCGGCTCGCCATACAGGTAGCCATGGACGACGTAGTGCCAGATCAGGCTGTTCGAGCGCAGCAGGCGAAAGGCGGCGGCCATCTCCTTGCCATCGAGGAAACCTTTTTGTGCCATGTTGTTGGCCAGATACTTGAAGCTGCCTTCATCCAGAAAGACTTCGACGTCACCCGGCTTGTGGTAATCCACCAAAGTGGTGAAAAAACTTGCGCTCGCCACCGGCACGTCCTTGGCAGCATAGTGGCGGTTCGCCCAGGCCAGATAAGCAGACAGAGCGGCTCCCCCGATGCAATAACCTGCCGCATGCACCTTGTCGCTCTGCGCGATGCTCCGCACCGCGGCGATGGCGGCGCCAATGCCTTCGGTCAGGTAATCGTCGAAACCGACATCGGCCATCGCGGCATCCGGGTTCTTCCAACTGGTAATAAAGACGTCGAAACCCTGTCCGAGCAGGAATTTGACGAGGCTCTTTTTCGGCGTCAGGTCGAGGATGTAATACTTGTTGATCCACGGCGTAACGATCAGGATCGGTGTCCGATAGGTCTGCGTTGCGGTCGGGGCATAATGGATCACTTCGAGCAGACGATTTTGCAGCACCACCTTGCCGGGCGTCGTCGCGAGATTGACGCCGACCTTGAAATCATCCGGTCGCGTCATGCGGATGTTGCCGGCCAGCGCGTCCTCCAGGAAAATGCGCATGCCGCGCAACAGGCTTTCACCGTTGCTCTCGACAGCTTTTCGCAGCGCCACCGGGTTGCTCAACAGGAAGTTGGTCGGTGCCATCGCATTGAGCCACTTGCGCCACCAGAACGCGGCACGGCGGCGATCCCGGTTCGACAGGCCGGGCGACCGGTAGAGCATGTCCTGAATGTGGTGGGTAGTCAGCAGATACCATTCCTTGGCGACATCCCAGGTCGCCGATTCCTGCCACACCGGATCGACAAACCGGGTATCGTCCGGATGCGGCTTCTCGACATCTTCACTTGGCAGCCCGAACATGCGCTGCCAGGAATGCCATTGCAGCGCCAACACGCGGGTTGATAATTCCGCGGCGGCTTCGGCGAGTTCCTGCGGGTGGGTCGCCCAGGCCAGTTGGGCATGCAGCAAGGGCACGGCCATGCCCAGTGGATCGATATTGCTTTCCACCGCCTCATTGATCGCGCGGAAAGTCTGGTGCGGCGTCATTGCGGCGGTCGTGTACTTGCTGGTTGCCATGTTCCACTCTCCTTTGGCAACCGCTTCACAGCTTCACGCCGCTAGCACAATGGGCGGAGCAACCGCTGCGGTGGCCATGACAAAAACCCTGCTGCCAGAATGCGCTATGATTGTGTCAAGGGGTCGTGATCATGATGTTGATCTGTGTCAAGCGCCACCCCCGTGCCAACCGATGGAGGGAAACATGTTCAAGCACATTCTCGTTCCAACCGATGGTTCTCAACTATCATCAGAAGCCGTCAAGCGGGCCGTCAGCTTTGCCGCCGAGTCGGGTGCGCAAATCACCTTTTTCTATGCCAAGCCCGAGTATCCGATCGCTTTTTTCGGCGAAGGTGCCCTGATTGATCCGACGACACCGGAGAAATTCGCCGAAATGGCCGACAAGCAGGCCAAAAAAATACTTGGCGCCTGCGAGAAACTGGCACAGGACAGCAAGGTCAAGTGCTCGTCACTTGCCGTAACCAGCGACATCCCCTTCGAAGCCGTCATCGCGGGGGCGGAGACCACCGGCTGCGACCTCATCTTCATGGCATCCCACGGACGCCGCGGCTTCAGTGGTTTATTGCTTGGCTCCGAAACGCAAAAGGTGCTGACACACTCGAAGGTTCCGGTACTGGTCTATCGTTAGCCACCGCCGATGACCGTTTCGTTGGCGGCGGGCAGCACCACGCTGCCCATCAGCCGCCAGGTTTTCGCTTCATCCTCGATCAGCACCAGCCGGTGACCGGATGCCGTCGTTTGCAAGCTCCCGACATAGGCATCACCAGCGGGTTTGAGAACGCTTCTCTGATCCTGGCCGGCGCGGGTCGGATGCGATACCGTCACGAGCAAGGCTGAGGGCATTGGCATATCCGCCTGCAGGGAGCTAAGCCGGATGCGAATGCTGTCGCTCGTCAGACGCAGGCCGGCGGCAATGCCCAGTTCTTCCGCACGCCGGCTTTTCGCCAGCGTCTCCCCGATCATTTGCCCCTGCTTGTAATAATCCTCGGTCACCAATCCATCGTTGGTCACCACGGCCGCCCAGGCAAAGGCAAGTCCCACGACCACGGAAGTGGCCGGTAACGCCATGAGGAACCAGGGCCAGGGTTCCCGATACCAGGGTTTTGGATTTTGTATCACTGGAGTGGTCATAATGTTCATTCGTATTGCATGGGAAATCAGGGAATCAGGAAAGTGGCCTTTTCATGCACGGCCATCCCGCTGTTGTTTTCTGCCTGGACATCAAAATAAATCATGTGCGCGCCCTTCTGGCCGGATTCCAACGGAACGCGGACCAGGATCGGCAAGGTCTTGGTTGAGACTGGTGGCACCTCGATCGAACTCTCACCTTCCAGCCTGATGTCATTGAGACCGGTCACCACCACCGTGTAACGATGAGCTTGCTCGGTCACATTCATCACCTGCAGGCGGTAGACGTTCTCGATCAGGCCACCCTCGACTTCGCGCGCCAGGATGGCCCGGTCACGCAGCACATTGACGCGCAGATCAGCCTTGTTGGCCAGTCCCCAGATCAGCGCCAGGGTGATGCCGACCAGAATGACGGTGTAGATGATGATGCGCGGGCGGAGGATGTGGCCGACGATCTCCTTCCAACCCCAGTGCTTCTCCAGTGCATTCTCGGTGGTATACCGGATCAGGCCCTTGGGATAGTTCATCTGCGCCATCACGTCGTCGCAAGCGTCGATGCAGGCAGCGCAGCCGATGCACTCGTATTGCAGGCCGTCGCGGATGTCAATGCCGGTCGGGCAGACCTGCACGCAAATATCGCAATCAACGCAGTCGCCCTTGCCGACAGCCTTGGGATCAACGCCCTTCTTGCGCGGGCCGCGTGGCTCACCGCGCTCAGGGTCATAGGTGATCACCAGCGTGTCGGGATCGAACATGACGCCCTGGAAACGCGCATAGGGACACATGTACAGGCACACCTGTTCGCGCATGTGCCCGGCGAAGGCATAGGTGAAGGCGGCGTAAAAGAATATCCAGAAGGCTTCCCAGGGACCCAGATTCCATGACCAGAACGAAACCCAGAGTTCCTTGATCGGAGTGAAATAGCCCACCAGGGTAAAGCCGGTCCAGAGCGCCAGTAAAACCCAGGCACCGTATTTGAGGGCGCGCAAACTGAACCTGCGGCCATCGAGCGGCGCCTTGTCGAGCTTGATGCGGGCGCTACGCTTGCCTTCGATCTTCTCCTCGATCCACATGAAGATCTCGGTATAGACCGTCTGCGGACAGGCATAGCCGCACCACAGGCGTCCCGCCACCGCCGTAAACAAAAACAGCGCGTAAGCCGAGATGATCAGGATGATGGCGAGGAAAAACACATCCTGCGGCCACAATACCAGCCCGAAAATGTAGAACTTGCGATTGACCAGATCGAGCAGCACGGCCTGCCGGTCATTCCATTGCAGCCACGGCAAACCGTAATACAGCAACTGCGTAAACCAGACCAACACCCAGCGCCAGGTCGCGAATATGCCGGTCACCGAACGCACCTGGATTTTTTTGCGCGCCTTGTAGAGACCCTCTTCCGCTACAGGAGCGGCGGCGGCATCTTGGGAATTTTTCTGGTTCATGACTTACGTCGTCTCAATGGGGTACACAAGGCGGGGCGTTCCCGGAGGTCTGCCTTCGCACACCTTTTCATTATCGCCCATGCGACACCCACCCACCAAAGGTCGGCGAGAAACTCTCGGCCGGTCATGGCCGAGAGTTGATAAACATCGTGTGACTATTGCGCAGCGACTGGCTTGACGCCACCGCCCAGCCCCCAGACATAGGCGGTCAGCAGATGCACCCTGGCTTCGCCAATGAATTCGCCATAGGGTGGCATTTGATTGGTGATGCCCTTGGTGACGATCTCGATCATCTTGTCTTCGCGCGAGCCGTGCAGCCAGATTTTGTCGGTCAGGTTCGGATAGCCGGCCGCTTCCATGCCTTTCGCATCGACGCCATGACAGGCCGCGCAGGCTTGCGGATAGAGTTCCTGGCCACGCTGGATACGCACCGAGTCGGCCGTCAAACCGGACAGGGAACGTACATAATGCACGACATCCTTGACCTGCTCGGCGTCCATGTCGGGCTTGGTGCCCATCGGGGGCATCACGCCCATCCGGCCGAGCGTGATGCTCTCCTTGATTCTCTCGGGCGTGCCACCCCACAGCCAGTCGCCGTCCTTCAGGTTGGGGAAGCCCGGCGAGCCGCCGGCGTCGCCGCCATGGCACTGGGCGCAGTAGGTCTGGAACAGCCGCGCGCCCATTTCCCTGGCTTCCGGGTTGGCCGCCACGGACATGATGTCCTGCTCGAGGAACTGGTTGAATTTAGGGCCATATTGCACCTCGGCCGCCTGCATCTCGGCTTCGTACTGGCCGCGCGCCGTCCAGCCAAAGCTGCCCGCCATGTTGCCGAGGCCGGGATAAAGTGCGAGATAAACCAGCGCGAACACCACGGTGATGTAAAACATCCAGCGCCACCAGTTGGGCATCGGGTTGCTGTATTCCTCGAGGTTCTCGTCCCAGACGTGGCCGGTGACCTCGCCGGGCTTGTGTTTGGCCGAACCCTGTACCCATAAAAAAACGGCGCAGCCGATGATGCTGACGATGACGATGACGATGACGTAGTAGTTCCAGAAACCGTGGACGAAATCGCTCGTGTTCTTGAAATCCATGACGAATTCCTTTCAGTTGTGCTTTTGGCCCACTGCATTCTCCTGGCTGGCTGGCTCGTCGTCGTCGAGCGGCAGTCTGGCCGCTTCATCGAACGCTTGCTTGCGCTTGGAGGAGTACGCCCATGCCACGATGCCGATGAACGCGCCGAACACCAGCACCGTGAAGAGGGAACGCAGGTCGTTGATATCCATTTTGGCTTAGCGGGTCTGCTTGAGCGCCAGGCCCAGGCCCTGCAGGTAGGCGATGACGGCCTCGACTTCGGTTTTGCCTTCGACCGCCTGCGGCGCTTCGGCGATTTCCTGGTCGGTATAGGGCACGCCCACCTTGCGCAGCGCCGCCATCTTGGCGCCGATATTCGGCTCCTTGAGCGGACGATCCAGCCAGGCGTAGGCCGGCATGTTCGACTCGGGCACGACATCGCGCGGATTCAACAGATGGATCTTGTGCCACTGGTCGGAATAGCGGCCACCGACGCGGTGCAGGTCCGGACCGGTGCGCTTGGAACCCCACTGGAACGGATGATCATAGACAAACTCACCCGCCACCGAGTAGTGGCCGTAACGCTCGGTTTCCGCGCGGAAGGGACGAATCATCTGCGAGTGGCAGTTGTAGCAACCCTCGCGGATGTAGATGTCGCGTCCGGCCAGTTGCAAGGCAGGGTAAGGCTTGACAAGTTCGTTAACCGGTGTGGTCAGCGATTTCTGGAAGAACAGCGGCACGATCTCCACCAGACCGCCCCAGACCAGGATCAACGTGGTCAGAACGATCATCAGGGTATTGCTGGATTCTATTTTCGCATGCGTCAACATGGTGATTGTCTCCCTTGCAATCAGTGGGCGTGGGCGTGGGCGGGTGCGATGACGGGTGCGTCATCAACCGCGCGACCAGAGGCGATGGTCTTGTACATGTTGTATGCCATGAGGCACATGCCCGTGAGGAACAACACGCCGCCGACGACGCGAATCGTCCAGAACGGATAGGAGGCCTTGACGGATTCGACGAACGAATAAGTCAGCGTACCGTCCGCATTGGTGGCGCGCCACATCAGCCCCTGCATCACGCCGGAGATCCACAGCGCAGCGATATAGAGCACCGTGCCCAGCGTCGCCAGCCAGAAATGCACGTTGATCAGCTTGACCGAATACATCTCGGCCTTGCCGAACAGGCGCGGGATCAGGTAGTAGATCGAGCCGATGGTGATCATTGCCACCCAGCCGAGCGCACCGGAATGCACATGACCGACCGTCCAGTCCGTGTAATGCGACAGCGCATTGACCGTCTTGATCGACATCATCGGGCCTTCGAAGGTTGACATGCCGTAGAAGGACAGCGAAGTGATCAGGAACTTGAGGATCGGATCATCACGCAGCTTGTGCCAGGCGCCGGAGAGCGTCATGATGCCGTTGATCATGCCGCCCCAGGAGGGCGCCAGCAGGATCAGCGAGAACACCATGCCGATCGACTGCGTCCAGTCCGGCAACGCGGTGTAGTGCAGGTGGTGCGGGCCGGCCCACATGTAAGTGAAGATCAGCGCCCAAAAGTGCACCACTGACAGGCGGTAGGAATAAATCGGGCGTTGGGCCTGCTTCGGCACGAAGTAGTACATCATGCCGAGGAAGGCGGCAGTCAGGAAGAAGCCCACTGCGTTATGGCCGTACCACCACTGGATCATTGCATCCTGCACGCCGGCATAGGCGGAGTAGGACTTGGTCAGGGTGACGGGGATCGCCGCACTGTTGAAGATGTGCAGCAAGGCAACGGCTATGATGAAGGCGCCGTAGAACCAATTCGCCACATAAATGTGCGGAGTCTTGCGGGTGCCGATGGTGCCGAAGAACACGACGGCGTAGGCCACCCAGATCACGGTGATCAGGATATCGATCGGCCACTCGAGTTCGGCGTATTCCTTGCCACTGGTAATGCCCAGAGGCAACGTAATCGCCGCCAGCACGATGACGATCTGCCAACCCCAGAATATGAAGGTGGCCAGACCGGGGGCAAACAGGGTGGTGTGGCAGGTACGCTGCACCACATAAAAGGAAGTGGCGAACAAGGCGCAACCACCGAATGCAAAAATCACCGCGTTGGTATGCAGCGGCCGCAGCCTGCCGTAGGACAGCCATTCGGCGGCGTTCAATTCCGGCCAGACCAGCTGGGCGGCGATGATGACGCCCACCAGCATGCCGACGATGCCCCAGATAACGGTCATCACAGCGAACTGGCGCACGACTTTGTAGTTGTAAGTCGCTTGCGATTGCATGATGGTGCTCACCTCCACAAAAATAACAAATTGCCGCCCGCTCCACAGCCCACCCGTGGAAGCCGGATTTGAGAATACTCGACCCTAAAACACGTATTTTGATTCAAATCAACTTTGCTGGCTGATATGATAGCTTATGATGCCATTAAAACCACTATTTTTAAGTGGTTTTAAGCAAAAAAAAGGGGTGCGCGACGCGCACCCCCAACCCCAACAGAGAGACTAACCGATGAAACGAATCGTCCGTACTGCAGACCATCCGAAACAAACCAATAGACTATAGACCTTACGCGACGTACAGGCATTGATCTGTGTCAACAGATTCATGGGGCCGGCCTGGAATCCTCATCGGCTGGCGGTTTCTCGGCCTGGGGGCGGTCATCATCCATCAATACGCGGTAAGCCGGACCCTCCAGATCTTCCATTTGCCCGCTTTTCAGCGACCACCAGAAAATCACGCCGATCACAAAAACCAGCACCACCGAAAAAGGGATCAGGAGATATAAGCTTTCCATCTGGATTCAGACCATTCCTGAATTGAGAAGTTGGCAGTTATTTTCTTTGCAGGCGTAGCGCATTTATTACCACCAGCAATGAACTGGCCGACATGCCGATGCCGGCCATCCAGGGTGTAACCCAGCCCGCCATCGCCAGGGGAATCGCCGTGATGTTATAGGCGAAAGACCAACCCAGATTTTGGCGGATGATCGACAACGCGCGCCGCGCCAACAGGGCGCCGCGGGCAAGCTGCGCCAGGTCGTCCGACAACAGTATCACGTCGGCCTGACCGCGGGCCAGTTCGGTGCCACCGCCCATGGCGATCGACACATGCGCCTGCGCCAGCACCGGCGCATCGTTCACGCCGTCGCCGACCATCGCCACGGTAGCCCCCCGTTCCTGCACATCGCGCAGCCAGGCATGCTTGCCTTCCGGCGTCATGCCGCCATGAAAGTCGTCGATGCCCAGTTCCGCCGCCACGGCCGCCACCGTCTCGGGCGCATCGCCAGACAGGATGGTCAATTTCAGCCCCTGCGCGCGCATCGCGGCAAGCGCCACCGCCACCCCCGGACGCAACACATCGGCGATGCGGAACCAAGCCAGCCAACCGGTCGTGTCGCCCAGCGCCACCACGGTGTCGCCAGATTGGAGCCAGCCAGCCATCTCCTGTGGCAGTGGTTTGCCATGCAGCTCGGCGACGAATGCTGGCACACCAATTCTCAACTGGCGCGGGCCGTCCGCATGGTTCAGCCGCGCCTCGATACCCTGCCCCGTCAACGCTCTCAACCCGGTCACCGACGCCGTCTCGCCAGCGCCGACTTTCTCCAGCAAGGCGCGGCCGAGCGGATGTTCTGACGCCCCCTCGAGCGCGCGCACCAGTGCCGGGACTTCCGCTGGATTTGCCGCAGCGTCAAGTTGCAGCGCCACCACCGTCGGACGACCGACCGTCAGGGTGCCGGTCTTGTCGAAGATCCAATGGTTGGCGCGAGCCAGTGTTTCGATGGCATGACCACGTGTGACCAGCACGCCTTCGCGCGCCAATGCACCGGTCGCCACGGTCAGCGCCGTCGGGGTGGCCAGCGAAAGCGCGCAGGGGCAACTCACCACCAGCACGGCGACAAATACCCAGAGTGCCTGGTCAGGCGTTGTGTTCAGCCAGTAAAGCCCGGTCGCCGTGGCCAGTACCAGCAACACCCAGACGAAATGAAAGGCAATGCGGTCGGCCAATTTCACCAGCGCCGGTTTTTCCGCGGCGGCCTGTTCCATCAGGCGGCGAATCGACGCCAGACGCGTCGCCTCGCCCACGCGCTGCAGACGCACCACCAGCGGACTTGACACATTCAGGCTGCCACCAATCACCGCATCGCCGATCTGCTTGGCGCGCGAACGGCTCTCGCCCGTCAGGAGCGACTCGTCGCTGCTGCTCGCGCCGTCGATCACCGCGCCGTCACCGGGAATCACCTCGCCCGGCCGCACCAGCACATAATCGCCCGCGGCGAGATCGACCACCGCGACGCGCTCGCCGTCACGTTCCGGCCACAGTGGCAAGCGTTCGGCGAAGGCCGGCAAGGCGCGCGCCAGTTCTTCGACGCCGCGCGCCGCTTTCTGCCGCGCCATCATCTCCAGATAGCGCCCGGTCAGCAGGAAAAACACGAACATCGTCACCGAGTCGAAATACACCTCGCCCGTCGCCATCAGCGTCGCCCAGACGCTGGCGGCAAAGGCGCTGCCGATGCCAAGCGCCACCGGCACATCCATGCCCACTCGCTTGAACCGCAAATCGCGCCAGGCATTGGCAAAGAAGGGAGCGGACGAATAGGCCATCACCGGCAGGGTAAGGAGCAAACTTGCCCAGCGCATCAACTGCTCGATATCCGCCGTCATGTCGCCGTCAGCGAAATACACCGGCAAGGCATACATCATCACCTGCATCATGCCAAAACCCGCGACGAACAACCGCCATTGGGCGGTACGGCGCTCCTTTTGCGCCAACTGCTCGGAGCGGGCGATATCGTAGGGGTGAGCGCGATAGCCGATCGCCTGGATGGCCTCGAGCAGCGCCGACAACCTGGTGACCCGCTCGTCCCAGCGCACCCGGGCGCGGCGCGTGGCGTAATTGATGTCCACCGCGGTCACGCCCGGCTGACGGGCCAGATGCGCCTCGTTGAGCCAGACGCAGGCCGCGCAGGTAATGCCTTCGAGAATCAGCGCCGCCTCGCGTTCATGTTCACCCACCGGCCGGACAAAGTTCTTCTGCACCTCGGGATGGTCGAACAACCCCAGCTCCTGCAAGGCCTGCGGCATGGCCTCGCGCTGGCTTTCCGGCATGGTGTCGCGATGCCGGTAATAATCCGTCAGCTTGTTGGCAACGATCGCCTGCGCCACCGCCTGGCAGCCGCCACAACACATCGGGTGCAGCGCATCGTCAATCTCGACATGCCAGTCGGCACCTGCCGGGAGCGGCAGGCCACAGTGGTAGCAACTGTCAGTCGTGGCCAATTATTTTGGCTGCATGCGGATGGCGCCATCGAGACGGATCACCTCGCCGTTAAGCATGGTGTTCTCGAAGATGTGCAGCGCCAGCGCGGCATACTCAGCCGGCTTGCCCAAGCGCGAGGGAAACGGCACCATCTTGCCCAGTGCCTCCTGCACCTCTGGTGGCATCCCCAGCAGCATCGGCGTCTCGAAAATGCCCGGCGCGATGGTCATCACCCGGATGCCGTTGCGCGACAAATCGCGGGCGATCGGCAGGGTCATGCCGACAATGCCGGCTTTCGACGCGGCATACGCTACCTGCCCCAACTGGCCTTCGTACGCCGCCACCGACGCGGTACTGACGATCACGCCCCGCTCGCCCGCGGCGTTCGGCGCGTTGCGACACATGGCATCCGCCGCCAGGCGAATCATGTTGAAGGTGCCGACCAAGTTGATGTCGATAACGCGTTTGAAGGACGCCAGCGCGTGCGGCCCCTCCTTGCCGACGGTTTTTTCACCGATGACAATGCCGGCACAGCTCACCAGCCCGTGCACCGCACCGAACGCGGCGAGCGCCGCCGCCACACAGGCCTCCGCGCTCGCCTCATCGGCGACATTGGTTTCGATAAAGCGCGCGCCATCACCCAGTTCCGCCGCCAGCGCCGCGCCGTCGATCTTGTTCAGGTCGGCCAGCACGACCTTGCCGCCCCGTTCCGCCAGCAAACGCGCCGTGCCGGCGCCCAGGCCGGAAGCGCCGCCGGTGACGATAAAAACACTGTCCTTGATCTGCATAGAACGCTCTCCCGTGAAAATTACTGCCGCCCGTAATCCTTGAACTTTTCGCTGACACGCGCCATTTCGTCGGCGGACAGCAACTTTGGCTGGCCGAGTTGCAGCACCCGCCAGTATTGCTCGCACAGCGCTTCGAATTCGATCGCCAGCGCCAGCGCCTCCTTGAGGTCACCGCCAAACACCACCATGCCGTGATGCGCCATCAGACAGGCGCGACGATCCTGCAGGGCGATGAGCAGCGCATCCGAAAGGGCCTGGCTACCGAAAGTGGCGTAAGCGGCGCAGCGCACGGTAGCGCCGCCGAAACGGGCGATCATGTAATGGAACGGCGGGATTTCGAATTGCTGGCAAGCCAGCGCGGTGGCGAACGGCGAATGAGCATGGATGATCGCTCCCGCCTCGGACCGGGCGGCATAGATGTCGTGATGGAAACGCCATTCCGAAGAGGGCTTGCGGGTTCCTTGCGCCGTCCCGCCAGCGCCGACTTTTAACGGCGCTCCACCAATGCCGACTTTCACCATGTCTTCGGGCACGCATTCGTCGTAAGCCATGCCGGTGGGCGTGATGATGAAACTGTCCGCGCAGCGTGCGCTGACATTTCCGGCCGCGCCGCGGTTGATGCCGACCGTATTCATCGCTTGCGCGGTGGCAAGCACGGCGGCAGCCAGATCGCTCATGGCTTGACGCTCGCCAGTTGTGCGGCAGGGACAATGCCATGCTCGGTGATGATGCCGGCAATCAGATTCGCCGAGGTGACATCGAAGGCCGGATTGGCAAACGCCATCGAGCCGACCCCGACCTCCGCCGCGGCGCGCTCTTCAATCGGAATGTGCGCCCCGTCCGGACAGGCAAAGTCGATGGTCGAGACCGGCGCGGCAACATAGAACGGCACGCCATGCGCCTTTGCAGCCAGCGCCTTGAGGTAGGTGCCGACCTTGTTGGCGGTATCGCCATTGGCGGCAATCCGGTCGGCGCCCACGATCACGCAATCGACCCGGCCCTGCATCATCAAGAGGCCGGCGGCATTGTCGACCATGAAGGTGTGCGGCACGCCGGCCTGCCCGAGTTCCCAAGCGGTGAGCAGCCCCTGGTTGCGCGGGCGGGTCTCAGAAACCCAGACATGCACAGTCAGGCCAGCCGCCTGCGCCGCATAGATCGGGGCAAGCGCCGTGCCGTGGGCGACTGTCGCCAGCCAGCCGGCATTGCAGTGGGTCATCACTTCGATGCGACCTTTTTGTGCCGCGATGGGTTTGAGGATTTCCACACCGTGACGGCCGATGGCGGCGTTGGCTGCTTCATCCTCGCGCGCGATGGCGCGCGCTTCTTGCCAGGCCAACTCGCGCCGCGCATTGGCATCCGAGGCCAGCGCTGACTTGCTTAACACGCGCGCCATGCGCTCCAGCGCCCAGTTCAGGTTGACGGCGGTAGGCCGTGTGGCGGCCAGCGTCCCGATAATGACATCGAGTGCCAGACCTTCCTCGAGGCCAAGCGCCACGCCGTAGGCAGCTGTCGCACCGATCAACGGCGCGCCGCGCACCTGCATGGCGCGGATCGCGTGGGCGGCATCGGCCAGTGTTTTGAGAGGGACAAAGACTGTCTCTTGCGGCAGCCGGGTCTGGTCAAGGATGACAACCGCGCCGTTATTCTCGACGATAGTGCGCGGCGAATTCACAATCCAGCCTTGCCGCCGGGCCGCCCCAAGGCAAGGCGACACGCGGCGCCAGCCGCAATCCGCACCACGACCGAACACAACGCTCCCCGTGACAGACGAGCGCAGCGAGCCGCAAGCCTCCCCTCCCGAGAGGGAGGGGCTGGGGGTGGGCGGGTCATCGTTAGCTCAACTTGCCGTGACAGTGTTTGTATTTCTTGCCGCTGCCGCAGGGGCAGGGCTCGTTGCGGCCGACCTTGGGCAGGGCGCGTTCATGCGGTTGCGGCTTTTTCTCATCTCCCGCAGCCCGCCCCGCATCGCCACCGCCCAGCACTTCGTCATAATCGGCATGGTGGTACTGCACGTTCTCGACCTGCGGGTGCTTCTGCTCGGCAACCTCGATCTGCTCCTCGCTGCGGATTTCCACGGTCGTCAGGATGCGGGTGACCTCGCGTCGCACGATATTCAGCAGCGCCTCGAAAAGTTCGAAAGCCTCGCGTTTGTATTCCTGCTTCGGATTCTTCTGTGCGTAACCACGCAGGTGGATGCCCTGGCGCAGATGGTCGAGTGCCGCCAGGTGCTCGCGCCAGTGCGAGTCGAGGCTCTGCAGCATGACGCTGCGTTCGAAGCCCTGCCACGCCGCCAGATCGACGCGTGCAACCTTTTCCGCATACATCGCGTCGGCGGCGTCGAGGATGCGCTTGAGAATATAGTCGTCGTTGAGCTTTGGATCATCCTTCACCCACTGCGCAATGGGCAACGTAAGTGACAGCTCGGCCTGCAAGGCCAGCTCAAGTTCGCCGAGATTCCATTGCTCCTCGACGCTTTCGAGCGGCACATAGTCGCGAAACAGGTCGTGGATGACGCCCTGGCGCATGGCAGTGATCGTGTCGGCAACATCGGCAGAATCGAGCAGTTCGTTGCGCTGCTGGTAGATGACCTTGCGCTGGTCGCTGGCGACGTCATCGTACTCAAGCAACTGCTTGCGAATATCGAAGTTGCGCTGCTCGACCTTGCGCTGCGCGGATTCGAGCGAGCGCGTCACCATCGGGTGTTCGATGGCCTCGCCTTCCGGCATCTTCAGCCGCACCATGATGGTGTTGAGGCGGTCGCCAGCAAAGATCTTGAGGAGCGAATCTTCCAGCGAGAGATAGAAGCGCGATGAGCCCGGATCGCCCTGGCGACCGGCGCGGCCACGCAACTGGTTGTCGATGCGCCGCGACTCGTGGCGCTCGGAACCGATGATGTGCAAGCCACCCGACGCCAGCACCTGGTCGTGCAGTTTTTGCCATGCCGCCTTGAGTTCGGCGATGCGCCGCGCTTTTTCATCGGCCGCCAGCGCTTCATCGTTCATCAGCGCATTGATCTGCTTGTCGATGTTGCCACCCAGTACGATGTCGGTACCGCGGCCGGCCATGTTGGTGGCAATGGTGATCATGCCGGGCTGGCCGGCCTGCACGACAATTTCGGCTTCGAAGGCGTGCTGCTTGGCATTCAGTACGCGATGTTCGAGTTTTTCCCGTTTCAGCAGATCGGAAAGAAGTTCCGAGTTCTCGATCGAGGTGGTGCCGACCAGTACCGGCTGGCCACGCTGGTGGCAGTCGCGGATGTCGGCGATCATGGCGGTGAATTTTTCCGGCGCCGTGCGGAAGATCTGGTCGTTGTGGTCGATGCGGACCATCGGCTGGTTGGTCGGAATGACCACCGTCTCAAGCCCGTAGATCTGCTGGAATTCGTAAGCTTCGGTATCCGCCGTGCCGGTCATGCCGGACAGCTTGGCGTACATGCGGAAGTAGTTCTGGAAGGTGATCGAGGCGAGCGTCTGGTTCTCGGACTGGATCGCCACGCCTTCTTTCGCCTCGACTGCCTGGTGCAGGCCGTCGGACCAGCGCCGTCCGGTCATCAGGCGGCCGGTAAACTCATCGACGATGACCACCTCATTGTTTTGCACGACGTATTGCTGGTCGCGGTGGAACAGGTTGTGCGCGCGCAGGGCGGCGTACAGGTGATGCATCAGCAGAATGTTGGCCGGGTCGTACAGGCTGCCGCCATCAGGCAGCAGGCCGAGGCGCGCCAGGACTTCCTCGGCTTTTTCGTGTCCCACTTCGGTGAGCAGCACCGAGTGCGCCTTGAGGTCGACAATGAAGTCGCCGGTATCCTGTTCCTCCGGGCTTTGCGCAGCCACCCCCTTGTCCAGCAAGGGCGGCACGGCGTTCATCTTGACGTAAAGCTCGGTGTGCTGTTCGGCCTGTCCGGAAATGATCAGCGGGGTGCGCGCCTCATCGATGAGGATCGAATCGACCTCGTCGACGATGGCGTAGTTGAGCTTCCTCTGCACCCGCTCGTTGGCGGCATACACCATGTTGTCGCGCAGGTAGTCGAAGCCGAATTCGCCGTTGGTGCCGTAGGTGATGTCAGCGGCGTAGGCCGCCTGCTTGGCGGCGTGATCCATCTGGGCGAGATTGCAACCGACTTCCAGGCCGAGAAAGCGGTAGAGGCGGCCCATCCATTCGGCGTCGCGACTGGCGAGGTACTCGTTCACCGTCACCACATGCACGCCCTTGCCGGACAACGCGTTGAGATAGGCCGGCAGGGTCGCCATCAGCGTCTTGCCTTCGCCGGTGCGCATCTCGGCGATCTTGTTGTTGTGCAGCACCATGCCACCGATCAACTGCACGTCGAAATGTCGCATGCCCAGCACCCGGCGCGCTGCTTCGCGCACCACGGCGAAGGCTTCCGGCAACAGGTTTTCGAGGCTTTCACCCTGCTCCACACGCGCCTTGAAGGCGGGGGTCATTTCGGCCAGGGCGGAATCACTCAGCGCCTGCATCTGGCTTTCGAGTGAATTGATACGGGCAATATTTGCTGAATAAGTGCGCAACAACCGGTCGTTGCGACTACCGAAAATCTTCTTGAGAAAACCGACTATCATTTTCTTCTGTCAATATATAAGTCGGCTTCAGTGAAAGCCAGCGCCCGCACTGGCGGGCACTATGCTGAAACCAAAGCCGGAAAAAATCATGGGAAAGTCACGCCTCGAGGACTTGGGCAAATTGAACATGAACGTTCTGCACCAAAGGGCGGAATATTAACACGCGGGGTAGTTCCCCCTTGACCACCAGGGCCGAAGTTTGCGAGTAGAAGACCTAGTGGCGCCGCGCCAACTGCGAACCCTCGCGACCGAGGAAGCGCATGGGATTCTGGGCCACACCGCCTACCCGGACCTCGAAATGCAGATGTGGCCCGGTCGAACGGCCGGTGGAACCAACGGTGGCGATACGCTGCCCGCGCTTGACGAATTCGCCCGGCTTGACTAATAACTGCTGAGCGTGGGCATAGCGTGTGAGCAGGCCATTGCCATGGTCGATGTCGACCATGTTGCCGTATTGCGGGTGACGCTCGGCCACCTGCACGATGCCTGCCGCGGCCGCCAGAATCGGCGTACCCGGTTCGGCCATGAAATCGATGCCTTCGTGCATGGCGTTCTGCTGGGTAAACGGATCGGGACGCCAGCCGAAGTTGGAAGTCGGGATGACCGTCGGCACCGGCAGCGCCGTCGGCAACAAGTTCTTGCGAACGCGCTCTTCGAACAGGCGGCTTTCGAGTATCGCCAGTGTGTCGCTACGCACGTCCACCTGACGCGACATCTCGTCAAGCGCACGTTGCAAGCTATCCGGGTTCAGGTTGTCCGGTCGCGTGAAGGGGCCACCACGGCCATCGCTACCCGCCTTGGCGGGCTGGGCCGCCTTGCTGTCATTCGTCTTGACGCCAGCCAAGCCGGCAATGCGCTCGCCGAGGGAGTCGAGTTGCATCAACTGCCCCTGCATCTGGCCCAGCCGGGAAGCCATGTTTAACAGGTTCTCCCGCACCATCTCGTGGGTCTTGCCCGCCTCTTCGAGGCTGATGGTACGCAACAACTCCTGTAGCGCAGGCATGCGGATTTCCGCAGCATGACGCACGGTCAGGTAGGAAAGCAGGGAGGACAATGCCAGAAGTAGCGCAAGCAGTGCAGCTGCGATAAACGCCAGACGGCCACCGGTCAGCGTAATGCTGCGGGCGGTTGCCATCCGGTTGGAGACCAGAATAATATGCACGTGTTAACTCCCTTTCTGCTACCCGGCCTGCTGATATGGTATCGACCCCAAGAACACGCAAAACCTTCAGCACATTCACGAGCAGCCGCGGCACTCTGAAAGACTACCTCACTGCAACCGATGCCGTTGCCCGTTTATCCGAGCAGGCGGTTCGTCTGCAGCGCTTGCAAACCTTGCTCGATGCTGCCCTGCCTGCCTATCTTGCGCCGGGCGCGCACATCGCCAATCTCAAGCGGGGCAAAGTCGTTATCCACGCCGATAGTGGCGCGGTCGCGGTCAAGCTGAGGCAACTGGCGCCACGGCTCGCCGAGGGTTTTGTCCAACAGGGGCAGGAGGTTACCGGAATCGAGGTGAGGGTGCAACCCCGGCGCAGACTTTCAACCAGTCCACGCCCGAAGCAACCAAAAATTCTGGGGGAAAGACCGAAGCAGGCACTAACATCACTGGCCAGCGGCCTCGAGGAGGGTTCCCCGATCCGGCGCGCAGTGGAGAAACTGCTGAAAAATACTTGACGGCTACACCATCACGATCAGTCGCTCGAAGGCCAGCAGGACAAACAAGGCCAGAGCAAGGATCAGGGCATACTTGGCAATACGTCCGGACAGCCCGAGATAACGCCGGTCCCCGGTAAACAGATAGGCGAGGATGCCGGCACCAATCGCGATCACCGCCAGAATGCCGATGATGCGCAATAGCAGCATCAGACGAACTGGAGCTCAGGGTAAAGGCGGGCCACGCGCGCCGGCGTGGTTTCGGGAAAATCGAAGCTCACCCATTCCCAGGCTTCGGCGTCGGCCAGCAGCGCGCGCAACAGGCGGTTGTTCAGCGCATGGCCGGATTTGTGGGCGCTGAAAACACCCAGCAAGGGCGCTCCGGCAAGATACAGGTCGCCGATCGCATCCAGCACCTTGTGGCGGACGAACTCGGCGGGCAGACGCAGGCCCTCGCTGTTGAGGACGCGGTATTCATCCATCACGATGGCGTTGTCGAGACTGCCACCCAGAGCCAAACCCTGCGCGCGCATGGCTTCGACATCGTGAGTGAAACCAAAGGTGCGGGCGCGGGAAATCTCGCGGATATACGATTGGTCGGCGAAATCGACCGTCACCTCCATCCCGGAACGATCAACGGCGGGATGATTGAAGCGGATGGAAAATTCGAGGCGGAAACCATCGTAGGGTGCAAGCCGCGCCCACTTGTCACCGTCTTGCACTTCCACGGATTTCCTGATGCGCAGGAAACGCTTGGCGGCATTCTGTTCGACGATGCCCGCCGATTGCAGCAGAAACACGAATGGCGCTGCCGAACCGTCCATGATCGGGATTTCCTCGGCATCCACATCAACGTACAAATTATCGATGCCCAAGCCGGCCAGTGCCGACATCAGATGCTCTACCGTGCCGAGCTTGGCGCCATCCTTTTCCAGGCAGGATGCCATGCGCGTGTCGCCGACCGCATACGGATCAGCCTTGATCACGACCGGCGGTGTCAAATCGACACGGGTAAACACAATGCCCGTCCCCACCGCGGCGGGGCGCAGGACAAGCGTCACCTTTTTACCGGAATGCAATCCGACGCCTGTGGTGCGAACAGTTGTCTTGAGCGTACGTTGCTTGAGCATGGGAACCAGATCAAATGGGCAAGATCGCGCATTTTATCCCGAAGAGTGGAACATATCGCTTGAATTAACAGGTAAAAGGATGTTACAGAGAGGTAAGTGTCGGTTCTGACGGATGCTGTACCGGAACCCTGATCTGCTTGGCGGTGCAGGCAAAATGGCGTGCCGTTGCACGCCATTTTGTCAAATCAAGAGTTATCGCGGGGGGCGACAACTCGGGACCTGCTTTACTGCTTCTTCATCGGGCAGGTGTTCATGCCGAGAAAAGGATATACCGGGCAAAAACCGATCGCGCCGGTCGCCAGGGGTACAACACCAATCCAGGCCCAGACCGGGCCGCCCATCAGGGCCCAGCCAATCAGCCCCAGACCAGCGAGAATGCGCAGGGTGCGGTCAATGCCGCCAACGTTCAGTTTCATGTGAGCTCTCCTTGTGGTTGTATGAGACGGTTGAATTAGAGCATTCAATAACCGACTGAATCAGTAACCTTTGTCACATTGGCCGCTTTGGCGCCGTACCCGCTGCGGGGCATTTCATCCCGCCATCTACGACTTTCAGTTTCGGCGTAACGCCCGCTGACGCAGGCATTAGCCTGCTCTGAAACTGCGCTGCGCTCGGTTTTATCCGGCCATCTTCCGCAAACCCGCCGGGTCGAGAATCTCGATCTGCTCGCGGCCCAGCCGCACCAGGCCCTGATCGGCAAAACCTTTCAGCAGACGACTGACCATTTCGCGCACGCTACCCAGTTCGTCGGCGAGCTGTTGATGGGTCGTATGCAACTGACGCCCCTTGCCGAGCAGCAAGTTGGCCAGCCGCTGATCGAGTTTGTGAAAGGCAACCTCTTCAACCAGTTGCATCAACTCGACGATGCGTTCGGAAAACAGATTAAAGACAAAATCACGAAAGGCGGCCTGCGCCAGAAAATCGTCAAATAGCGGGCGCGGCAACAGCATCAGCGTGGTATCGCTCTCGGCAGCACCACGGGCGTTGTAGTCAGTATGTCCGAGCAGGCAACTGGTAGTGATGATGCAACATTCGCCCGGCAGTACCCGGTACAACGGCAATTCACGCCCGTTTGCCGCCAGCTTGGCGACACGAATCGCGCCGGTGAGCACCAGAGGAAACCCCTGGCAGGGTTGTTGTTCGTCAAACAGCACCGTGCCGGCGGGTGCCACCATCTGCCGGGCTTCACTGGCAAGACGTGCCTGTAACGGCTTGGGCAGATCCGCCAACACCGGATAGAGGCTGGTCAGCATCACGTCAATCACCAAGCTCGGCGATGACCGGCGCATGATCGGAAGGACGCTCCAGCCGTCGTGGCGCCTTGTCGATGGTACAGGCATGGCAGCGCTTGGCCAGCGCTGGCGACAGGAGGATATGGTCGATGCGCAGGCCATGGTTGCGGCGGAAACCCATCATGCGGTAATCCCACCACGAATAGGTTTTTTCGGGCTGCTCGAACAAACGGAAAGCGTCGGCCAAACCCAGGTCGAGCAAGGCCCGATAGGCCGCACGCTCCGGCTCGCTGCATAAAATCTGCCCCTGCCAGGCGACCGGGTCATACACGTCGCGGTCATCCGGTGCAATGTTGAAGTCCCCCAGTAAAGCGAGCTGCGGGTAGCGCTGCAATTCTTCGCGCAGCCAACCGGCAAGGGCGGCCAGCCATTGCAGCTTGTATTCATATTTGTCCGCACCCACGGCCTGGCCGTTGGGCATGTAGGCGCACACCAGCCGTACATTGCCGAGGGAGGCGGCGATCAAGCGTTTCTGCGGGTCGACAAAGTCAGGCAGATCACGCGCCTCGTCAAGCAGCCCGACGCGCGCGAGGATCGCCACGCCGTTGTATGTTTTCTGCCCGTTATGGATGGCATGGTAGCCCGCCGCTTCGAGCGCGGCAAAAGGAAACCCGCTGTCTTCGGTCTTGGTCTCCTGCAGGCACAGGGCATCGACCTGTGTAGCGGCCAGCCAGTCGAGAACCTGGGGCAACCTGACCTTCAGGGAGTTAACGTTCCAGGTGGCGATTTTCATTGATTCATGGCCATATGATGAGTAAGTGTTTTTCAGCGGCTAAAAACAGAGGATAGCAAGTCCGTCATCAAGTGCTGCGTCCACTCTCAATTTACTGCCCGCCCCCCAGTGCCTTGTAAAGCTGAGCGGCAGTGACGAACAGCGCCCGCCGCAGTTGCACCGTGCCCTGGCTTGCGGCAAAGGCGTCGCGCTGGGCATCGAGCACTTCCAGATAGCTGGAAACCCCTGCCCGGTAACGCGCATCTACCAGGCGCAGTCTTTCGCTCTGGGTCCTCTCGGCTGACTCCTGCGCCGTCAGTTGTTCGGCTAGCCTGTCGCGGGCTACCAGCAGGTCCGCTACTTCGCGGAAGGCCTGTTGAATGGTCTTCTCGTACTCAGCCACAGCAATGACCTTGCGCGCACCGGCCAGATCGACGCCGCCCTGTATGCGGCCGCTATCGAACAGCGGCTGAACGAGACTGGGCGCAAAGCTCCAGGCGCCGGTGCCGGAATCGAACAGTCCGGAAAGCGTACGGCTCGCCGTGCCGAACGCCAGACTCAGGCCGATGCGCGGCAAAAACGCGGCCCGGGCAGCACCGATGTTGGCATTGGCGGCGATGAGCTTTTGTTCTGCGGCGCGGACATCCGGACGATGCAACAGGACTTCGGAAGGAACGTCCACGGCAATATCAAGCGGCAAGTCCTGTTCGCTCAAGCGCCTTCCGGGCGGTAGATCGTCAGGCACTTTGCCCACCAGCAGGGTCAGGGCGTTTTCCGCTTGCGCACGCACCCTTTCCAGGTCGAAGAGTTGTGCGCGTGCCGCTGCATAGGCGCCATCGGCGGCAAGAAAATCCAGATCGCCCGCCAGGCCGACATCGCGCCGTTGCTGCACCAGGAAGCGCAAATCCTGGCGATTTTCCACGGTAGCATGAGCCAGGCTCAGACGTTCGTCCATTTCCTGCAAGGCAAGGTAGGCGAATGCGACATCGGCGATCAGGGTAAGCCGGAATGACTCGCGCGCTTCTGCGGTGGCGAGGTAGCTCGCCTGCGCCGCTGCGGAGAGACTTTTCAATCGTCCCCAGAAGTCGATCTCGAACGCGGCCACGCCAAGGTTAACATCATGGCGCCGGCTAACTTGCTCACTTCCGGTGGCGGAAAGTTCGCCGGGGAGGCGAAGAGCCGTCTGGGATGCCACGAGATTCACAGTAGGCAGCCGCTCGGCGCGGGTGATGCCGTACAGGGCGCGCGCCTCTTCGACGCGGGCAACGGCGATCCTGAGGTCGCGGTTATGTTCGAGGGCAGCATTGACCATCGCTTGCATGCGCGGGTCCGGGAGCATCTGCTGCCAGTTGAGTCCCGCCACCGCCTGCGCTCCGGCGGTTTTGGCCGAGAGTGGCCAGTATGCCGCCACTGGCGGTGCCGGACGCTCATACGCGGGAATGAACGAGCAACCGGCAAGCAGGATGAGCGTGCCCGGCAAGACGCGTTGGGCGAACTTACGCATGATCATTCTCCTGATGAGTCCGCGCATGGCCGGGGAAGATGCGCCGCACCACGACATAAAACACTGGCACCAGAAACACGGCGAGCACGGTAGCTGCGATCATGCCGCCAATCACGCCGGTACCGATGGCATGGCGACTTTCGGCGCCCGCCCCGGTGGAAATGGCCAGGGGAAGGACACCGGCAACAAAGGCGATGGAGGTCATCAGAATGGGGCGGAAGCGCAGGCGACAAGCCTCCAGCGTGGCCTCGAATAGCCCCATCCCTTCATCCTGGAGCTTTCTTGCGAACTCGATGATCAGAATCGAATTCTTGGCAGACAGCCCGATGATGGCGATCAGTCCTACCTTGAAGTAGACATCGTTGGGCAAGCCACGCAACTCAACGGCCAGCGCGGCGCCGAACAAGCCCAGCGGCACGACCAGCATGACAGCAAACGGAATGGCCCAGCTTTCGAACATTGCCGCCAGCACCAGAAAGACCACAATCAGCGAGACAGCATAGAGGAACGGTGCCTGGGTGCCGGATTGGCGCTCCTCCAGGGAGGTTGCCGACCACTCGAAACCGAAGCCCGTTGGCAACTTTTGCGCAATGTCTTCCATCGCCGCCAGAGCCTCGCCGGTGCTGCGCCCCGGGGCCGGCGTACCGGCAATCTTCATCGACGGCAAGCCATTGTAGCGGTCGAGCTTGGGCGATCCGGCCACCCAGTGGGCCGTTGCTAGTTCCGACAGGGCCACCATGCCGCCCTTGCCATTGCGTACCGGCAGTCTGAGGATATCTTCGGTGCTCCTGCGGGTATCGGCTTCGGCCTGCATCTGTACGCGCAGGATGCGGCCCTGGCGGACGAAGTCGTTGATGTAGGCGACGCCCAGTGCCGATTGCAGGGTGTCATTGAGGTCGGCGATGGATACGCCCAGCGTTTCGGCCTTGACATGGTCGATGTCGAGAAAGATCTGGGGAGCGGCCTCCTGGCCTTCCGGCCGCACACCGACCAGGCGTTGGTCCTGCGACGCCATACCCAGAACCATGTTGCGTGCTTCAAGGAGCTTTTCACGCCCCTGACCGCCGCGATCCTGCAGGCGGAAATCAAAACCACCGGCGGCAGCCAACTCAGGAATCGGCGGCGGATTGATGGCGAAGACCATCGCCTGCTTGATGCCGAAGAAAGTCATGTTGGCCTTGCGAACCAGCGCCCTGGCACTGCTTTGCTCCCCCGGCCGCGCGTCCCAGTCCTTGAGTCGTACAAAGGCGATGGCGGCGTTCTGGCCGCGCCCGAAGAATGAGAAACCAGCAACCCCGATGACGTGTTCCACCTCCGGTTGCTTGAGGTAATACGCCTCGATCTGGGCGAGCACTTCCAGCGTCCGCGCCTGGGTGGCGCCTGGTGGCAACTGGACGAGATTAAGGAAGTACCCCTGATCTTCTTCCGGCAGAAAACTGCCCGGCAGTTTGGCAAACAGCCAGCCGGCGGCTACCAGGATTACAGCGTAAAGCACCAGGTAGCGCCCCGTCTTCTTCACGGCACGCCCTACCCAGTTTGTATAGCCTTTGGTCGTGCGGCTGAACATGCGATTGAACCAGCCGAACAATCCGGTTGAGGGCAACAATTCCTTGCCCGGTTCATGCTTGAGCAGGGTGGCACACAGTGCCGGCGTGAGCGTCAGCGCCATCAGCGCCGAAAACAGGATGGTCAAAATCAGGGTAACGGAGAACTGGCGATAGATGGCGCCGGTGGAACCGCCGAAAAAAGCCATTGGCACGAACACCGCTGTGAGCACCAGGGTGATGGCGATAATGGCGTTGACGATCTGATCCATGGCCTTGCGGGTCGCAGCGCGCGGCGCCAGTCCTTCGGTCGTCATCAGCCTCTCGACGTTCTCCACCACCACAATGGCGTCATCCACCACGATGCCGATCGCCAGAACCATGGCGAACAGTGTCAGCACATTGATCGAGTAGCCGAATACATAGAGGCCGAGCATGCCGCCCACCAAGGCCACCGGCACGACGATGGTCGGGATCAGGGTGGCGCGCAGATTTCCCAGGAACAAGTACATCACCAGAAACACCAGAACCACAGCCTCCAACAGTGTCTTCACGACCTCGTTGATGGAAATTTCGACAAACTTGGAGGTGTCGTAGGGCACACTCCATGAAACCCCTTCAGGGAAGTATTTGGCCAGTTCAGCCATCTTGGCATTGACCGCCTTGACAGTGTCGAGCGCATTGGCACCGGGCGACAGGCGGACGGCTATCGCCGCCGTCGGCTGCCCATCGAGGCGCGCGGAAATCGAATAGTCCTGCGCCCCCAATTCAACCCGTGCCACGTCCTTCACCCGCAAGGTGGAGCCGTCAGGATTGGTGCGCACGATGATATTGCCGAACTCCTCTGGCGACGACAACCGGCTTCTGGTCACGATCACCGCGTTGAGATCCTGCCCCTTCGCGGCCGGCAGTTGTCCCAGTTCGCCGACGGCCACCTGGACGTTCTGGGCACGTACGGCGCGCGCCACATCGGCGGGCGAGAGCTTGTAGCCATGCAGCTTTTCCGGCTTGAGCCACAGGCGCATCGAATATTCAGTGCCGAACAGTAGCGCCTCACCGACACCGGGCACACGGCGGATCGGCTCCAGCACACTGGCGGCGGCATAGCTGCCGAGATCGATAAAATTCTTGCTCTGGTCCGGCGAAAACAACGACACGATCATGACGTAGTTGCGCGCTGTCTTGTTGACCGTCACACCCAGCCGCCGCACTTCTTCGGGTAACCGCGCCTCGATGCGCTTGATGCGATTCTGTGCCTCGACCGAAGCATAGTTGAGGTCGGTGCCGGACTTGAAGGTGAGAGTCACCGTGCCGGTACCGATCTGCGCGGCTGAATCCATGTAGAGCAGGTTTTCGATACCGTTCATTTCCTGCTCGATCAGGGCCACCGCAGTTTCTTCCACCACGCGTGCAGCGGCGCCGGGGTAGATGACGGAGATATCGATTGCGGGCGGTGCCACCGTCGGATATTGCGCAACGGGAAGATTCTTGAATGCCAGTGCCCCACCGAGCAATATGACGAGCGCGATCACCCAGGCAAATACCGGGCGATCGATGAAAAACTTGGCGAACATGGATCAGCCCTCTTTCTTCTTGTTCTCGCCGTCAGGCTGCGGCGCACCTGCGGGTTTCGCCGGATCAGACTGCCATGGCACTGTTTTGACAGTCGCACCGGGACGAACCTTCTGCAGGCCGTTGACGATCAACTGCTCGCCGCCCTTCAACCCTTCGGCAACAATGAAGTCGCTGCCCGCCATGCCACCGGTCTTGATGGGTTGTGGCGCAACCTTGCCTTCGGGCGTGACGATCATCACGGACTGCCCTTGCGGACTGCTTTGTACCGCGCGCTGCGGCACCAGGATGGCGCCTTCAGCGACAGCAGACGGGAAACGGAGGCGCACGAACATACCCGGCAACAGTTCTCGCTTCGGGTTGGCGAACTCGGCACGCATGCCGACTGCGCCAGTCGACGGATCAACCGCCAGATCCGAAAACAGGATCTTGCCCGGCAATGCATAGCTGCTACCGTCTTCCAGCAGCAGTTCCACCTTGGCCGATTCACTACGTTTAAGCTTGCCTGAATTGACTGCAGCCTGGAGTCGCAACATTTCGCCACCCGGCTGGGTGAAATTGACGTAGATCGGATTGATCTGTTCGATCGTCGCCAGATGCGTCGCTTCACCGCGTCCCACCAGCGCCCCTTCGGTGACCAGCGCGCGACCAATACGGCCCGAGATCGATGCCGGTACACGGGTATTTTCCACATCCAGTTCGGTGCGCGCCAAGGCGGCCTGCGTCTGTTTCAGACGTGCTTGTGCCGTGTCGTATTCCTGCTGGCTGACTGCCTTGATTTCGAGCAAGGGACGGTAACGTTCGACGACCAGCCTGGCTGCCTCCACGTCGGCCCGGGCCGCATCCGCTGCCGCCTGGTAGGTGCGTGCATCAATCCGGAACAAGGTAGCCCCCTCCCTGACATCCGTTCCTTCTACAAACAATCGTTTTTCGACGATGCCTTCCACGCGCGCCCGTACTTGCGCAGTGCGCCAAGCCTCCAGCCGCCCCGGCAGGTCTTGCGTCAGCGTCGCCGTGCCGATTGCAACAGTCATGACTTCCACTTCCGGCGGCGGCATGCCTCCGCCCGGACCTCCAGCCTGCGGTTTGTCGCTACTCGGGCTGCAAGCTGCAAGCAGGGCCGATACCAGCAAGGAAAATGTAAAAATCCTGGTTGCATTCATGGTGTACCTTTCATTGTTCCGGGGCATACGCCCGGAGAAAACAATCAACAACCTGAGCGACTCTTTCCTGTTCCTGGTCGTCAGACAGCGTCGGTGCGCCGAACAGTCTGCGGGTCCGCTCAAAGCCTTCCAGCATTGAGAGCAGCATCTCGGCCGCGAACAGCGGCTCATCCTGACGCAGAGTTCCTTGGCTCATCGCACGTGCAAGGAAATCGGCAAGCCGCTGAACAGTCTGGGCGGGGCCCTTGTCAAAAAATGTTTGGCCGAGAACCGGGAAACGAGGCACTTCGGCGACAAGGGTGCGAAATATCGCAATGCCTTCATCACTCATCGCTCGCTGCCGCAGGAGCGTGGCAAAACGAACCAAGCGTTCGCGCACATTAACGCCATCACCGTCCAGCGAAACAAGGATGCTGTTAACAATGGTGTTCACCACTTCGCTGAACAGATCTTCCTTGCAGGAAAAGTGGTTGTAAAGGGTTTGCCGGGCCAGACCGGCCCGCTTTGCGATGCGGTCAATGCTGGCCCGGTAACCTTCCGCCATGAATGATTCGGTCGCGGCGTGTATCAAGCGTTGGTGACTGTCGGCAGATGAAATTTCGGCTGGTGGTCGGCTCATGGGTTAGCTTTGCCTCGATTGGATTTGATTAGACTGGACTGTATAGTACACTTTAGTTTGTGCGCCGTAAAATCGACGCTGCTGTTGCCCATATAGAACGCGAATTATGCTGGCTGAAAAGTGGAAACAGGCAGGGCCGGAGCATCAAATCTCCCTGAGCTGCAAGACGGCAGCGAGGTAGTCAGGGTTCCACGCGGCGGCTTTGCGTTTTCTGGGGAGGCTGGTGGATCGGGACTTATCGCTCCGAAACAGGTTCAATGACACGCGCCGCAGGAATGAGAAGTTCAGCGCCGCATTTCTCAGGCGGATGGGGCTGGCGTCTTCGCCAAAGGTGACATCCAGGCACCAATGTAGTCCGTTCTCGATCCCCCAGTGGG
>DDXB01000047.1:0-103370 GCA_002347405.1 Rhodocyclaceae bacterium UBA2271
GGCAAAGCCGCAACTCGCTGCGCGAGACCAGTCTTCGACTGTCCTGCGGCCTGCGGCCTGGTGCCTGGCGGCGCGTGCCGCGTTTGCTTGGCAACCCTATCCCTCAATCCCTCTCCCGCAAGCGGGAGAGGGAAGCTGTCCGCCTCCTCTCTCCCGCTGGGAGAGAGGTCGGGTGAGAGGGATTGGCCCGGCGCAAACGCTGCGTAGTTCACGTTAATTCCTTCCGGCGCTGGTCATGTCTCGCCCGATTCGCGCCACGATCGACCGCGCCGCACTGCGGCATAACTTCGCCACGGCGCGTCGCCATGCCGGGGCTGCGAAGCTCTGGAGCGTGGTCAAGGCAAATGCCTATGGTCACGGGCTCGAACGTGCGGTTACCGCCCTTGCCGAGCTTACCGATGGTTTTGCGCTGATTGAAATCGAGCGTGCCGTGCGCCTGCGCGCGGCCGGGCTGAAACAGCCCATCCTGATGCTTGAAGGTTTCTATGCGGCTGACGAATTGCCGCTGTTCATCGAACATCGACTGATTCCCGTGTTGCATCGGTCCGACCAGGTGCAGACACTGCTCGCTGCCCGCTGGCCGGCCGCGCTGCCGGTTTATCTCAAACTCGATACCGGCATGCACCGGCTTGGCTTTGATGCCGCCGGTCTTGCTGCCGCCCTCACCGCGCTGGCCGGTGAGGTGACGGATATCACACTGATGACCCACTTTGCCGACGCCGACGGTGCACGTGGCGTTGACTGGCAACTCGAACGCTTTGCGACGCTGACTGCCGGCATGGACCTGCCCTGTTCGCTGGCGAATTCTGCTGCGTTGCTGCGTTTCCCGGAAGTCGTCAACGACTGGGCGCGTCCCGGCATCATGCTCTATGGTGGTTCACCGTTCCCGCAATTAATATCCGCCGCCGAACTGGATCTCCAGCCGGTGATGACCCTGCAAAGCGAGATCATCGCCGTGCAGACGCTGGCGGCCGGCGATAGTGTTGGCTATGGTTGCAGTTTTACCGCCGAGCAGGCGATGCGCATCGGTGTGGTTGCCTGCGGCTACGCCGACGGTTATCCGCGCCACGCGCCGACCGGTACGCCAGTACTGGTGGATGGCCTGCGCACGCGCACGCTGGGGCGCGTGTCGATGGATAAACTCTGCGTAGATCTAACCGACCTGCCCGCAAAAGTCGGCGCTGGCGGGACGGCGACTCTGTGGGGCAAAGCCGGTGAAACCGTGCTGCCCGCCGACGAAGTGGCCACCGCTGCCGGCACCATCAGCTATGAACTGTTCTGCGCTTTGGCCGCGCGCGTACCGGTGAGCGAAATCAACTGAACATGGTCAAGGCCAAATCGATCTATTCCTGCACCGAATGCGGCGCCAGCGCGCCCAAATGGCAGGGCCAATGCCCCGGTTGTGCGCAGTGGAACACGCTGGTGGAAGCCGTCGCTGAAATAGCGACGTCGACGGCCAAGCGCTTCGGCGCCAACTTTGCGCCGCTGGCGGCCAGCAGCAAACCGCAGGATCTGGCTACCATCCGCCCGCGCGAGGAACCACGGCTGGCCACTGGCGTCGAGGAGTTCGACCGCGTGCTCGGCGGCGGCCTGGTCGCCGGCGGGGTGGTGCTGATCGGCGGCGATCCGGGCATCGGCAAATCGACGCTGTTGCTGCAGGCCCTGGCGCGCCTCGCCGAAGCCGGCCAGCCGGTGCTGTATGTCTCGGGGGAAGAATCCGGCGAGCAGATTGCCCTGCGCGCCAACCGGCTGCAACTCCCCGCCGCCGGGCTGCGCCTGCTGGCCGAGATCAATCTCGAAAAAATCATCGCCACCTTGCAGGACGAAATAAGCACCCCCCCGAAAACGTCGCAAAGCGACGTTCTCCCCCCCACAGGGGGGCGGAAACTTTTGGGGCGGCCCGGCGAGTTTCCTACACCGCTGGTCGCGGTGATCGACTCGATCCAGACGCTCTGGTCCGACGCCCTGCAATCGGCCCCCGGTTCGGTGGCGCAGGTGCGCGAATGCGCGGCGCAATTGACGCGCTTCGCCAAGCAGACCGGCGTCTGCATCATCCTCGTCGGCCACGTGACCAAGGAGGGCGCGCTGGCCGGCCCGCGCGTGCTCGAGCACATCGTCGATACCGTGCTCTATTTCGAGGGCGACACGCATTCGAGCTTTCGTCTGGTGCGCGCCGTCAAGAACCGCTTTGGCGCGGTCAATGAACTGGGCGTGTTTGCCATGACCGACAAGGGCCTGAAGGGAGTGTCGAACCCTTCCGCCCTGTTTCTCTCGCAGCACGCGCAGGACGTCGCGGGCAGTTGCGTGCTGGTCACGCAGGAAGGCACGCGGCCCCTGCTGGTCGAGATTCAGGCGCTGGTCGACAGCGCGATGGGCGGCAACCCGCGCCGCCTGACGGTCGGCCTCGACCCGCAACGGCTGGCGATGCTGCTGGCGGTGTTGCACCGGCATGCCGGCGTAATGTGCGGCGATCAGGACGTCTTCGTCAATGCCGTCGGCGGCGTGCGCATCCAGGAACCGGCGGCCGACCTGGCCGTGCTGCTGGCCATCGTCTCGTCCTTGCGCAACAAGCCGCTGCCCGGCAAATGGGTGGCCTTCGGCGAAGTCGGCCTGGCCGGCGAAATCCGTCCCGCCCCGCGCGGCCAGGAACGCCTGAAGGAAGCCGCCAAGCTGGGCTTCACCCATGCCCTGATCCCCAAGGCCAACGTACCCAGGCAGGCGATCAAAGGCATGACGGTGATTGCGCTGGAACGGGTCGAGCAGGCCATGGATCAGTTGCGGAACTGGTAATTAAAGCCCGCCCCTCCCGACCTCCCCTCGCGGGGAGGTGACTGTTTTTTTGCCTACGGCCGCCGCTAAGCGGCTTAACGCCGGCGTTGCCGGCATTAGCCTACGCCGCAACTGCGCGACTGCGTCGCTTGTTGTCGCTGCGCTCGTTTGTTACGGGCCGCCCCGTTCAAGCTTGGGCGCGGATTGCGGCTGGCGCCGCGTGCCGCCTTGCCTTGGGGCGGCCCGGCGGCAAGGCTGCTGAAGTTTTCTGGCCACCGCCCCTCCCGATCTCCCCTCGCGGGGAGGTGACTGTTTTTTTGCCTACGGCCGCCGCTACGCGGCTTAACGCCGGCGTTGCCGGCATTAGCCTGCGCCGCAACTGCGCGACTGCGTCGCTTGTTGTCGCTGCGCTCGTTTGTTACGGGCCGCCCCGTTCAAGCTTGGTAGTGGGTTGCGGCTGGCGCCGCGTGCCGCCTTGTGTGCGACAAAGTCGCATTCCGCTGCGCGGAACCAGCCTTCGGCTGTCCTGCGGCCTACGGCCTTGTCTTGGCAGCCCTCTCCCGCAAGCGGGAGAGGGAAGCTATCTGCCTCCTCTCTCCCTCCGGGAGAGAGGTCGGGAGAGAGGGATTGGCCCGGCGACAAGGCTTGTTGGTAAAGCGCCGTCCCGCCAGCGCCGACTTTTGCTTCTGGATGCCTTGGCGAACCCAGGAAAATCAACAACCTGGACACCGGCTTGTGCCGGTGTGGCGGGCAATCAGCGCTCCTTGGGTATGATCTACCCATGAACACCCTGCGCCTCACCTTCCGCATGCTCTTGCGCGACCTGCGCGCCGGCGAGTTGACCGTCCTCGTGCTGGCGCTGGTGCTGGCGGTGACGGCCTTGACCAGCGTCGGCTTTCTTGCCGACCGGGTCGAGCGGTCGGTCGAGCGCGAGGCGCATCAGTTGCTGGGCGGCGATCTGCTGCTGACCGCCGATCACCCGTGGCCGGCGGACTTCCGCACGGCGGCTGAGCGGCAGGGCTTGCGGCTGGCTGAAAGCGTCAATTTCGTCAGCATGGTGGCAAGCGCCGCTGAGAATGGCGGGGTGCAACTGGCCGAAATCAAGGCGGTGTCGGATGGTTATCCGCTGCGCGGCGCCCTGCGCATCGCGCCGCGCCTGAATGTCGGCGATGACGTGACGGCGACCATTCCCGCGCCGGGCACGGTCTGGCCCGATGAACGGCTGGCGACCGGATTGGGTGTCGACAGCGCGGCCCGGTTGCAGCTCGGGGAGCTCGAAACCACAGTCGCGGCCATTGTCACGCTGGAGCCGGATCGCGGCATCAACCCGTTTGCGCTGGCGCCGCGCCTGATCATCAACCTGGCCGACCTGCCGGCCACCGAGCTGATCCAGGCGGGCAGCCGCGCCCGCTGGCACCTGCATGTGGCGGGTGACGCGCCGGCTGTTGCCGAGTTTCGCCAGTGGGCGCAGGCCAATTTGCAGCGCGGCGAGAAACTCGAAAGCCTCGAAAACGCCCGCCCGGAAATCCGCAACATCATCGAGCGCGCGCAGCGCTTCCTGCGCCTGGCGGCGTTGTTGACCGTGGTGCTGGCCGCCGTGGCGGTCGGCATGGCGGCACGACGCTACATGCAGCGCCATCTGGATGCTTGTGCGGTCATGCGCTGTCTGGGGGCCAGCGAACGGCAGATTCTGCTGATCCACGGCGGCGAGTTCATCGTGCTGGGTCTGGCGGCCACCCTGCTCGGCGCGGCACTGGGCTATCTGGCGCAGGAAGCCTTGCACATGCTGCTGGCCGGACTGATCGCCGAACAGTTGCCTGCACCCGGCTGGCTGCCCTGGTTGCACGGTCTGGCGGTCGGCAGCGTGCTGGTGGCGGGTTTCGTGCTGCCGCCGCTGCTGCGCCTCAAGTCAGTGCCGACGGTGCGTGTGCTGCGGCGCGAATGGGGCGCGCATTTTGCTGGAGTCGAACCGCTGTCGGCGGCTTCCTATCTGCTGGGCATGGGCTGTCTGGCCGGGCTGATGTTGTGGATGGCGAACGATGTGCGACTGGGCAGCGTGGTACTGGGCGGTTTCATGCTCGCGGTGGCGGTGTTCGCCCTGGCCGGACAGGGCTTGCTGGTGCTGCTTGGCCGCTTGCCGGCCCGGCTGCTGTCTGGCGGTTGGCGCATCGGGCTGGCCAATCTGCGCCGCCGCGCCGGGGCGACGCTGGTGCAGGTGGTAGCGCTGGCGCTGGGGCTGACCACGCTGCTGATCCTGACGCTGGCAAAAGACGATCTCATGTCGGCCTGGCAGACCAAGACGCCGCCCAACGCGCCCAACCGTTTTCTCATCAACGTGCAGCCCGATCAGCGTAGCGCCATCGGCGACTTTTTCGTGAATAAGGGATTGCCCGCGCCGCGCCTCGAACCGATGGTGCGCGGGCGGCTGACCAGCGTGAATGGCCGCAAGGTGGCGCCGCGCGATTTTGTCGATGAACGCGCCCAGCGTCTCGTCGAGCGCGAGTTCAACCTGTCGAGCCGCGATGACCTGCCGCCCGGCAACCGGGTCGTCGCCGGGCGCTGGCATGCTGGCGATGGCCCCCCACGCGCGCCAATCCCGCTCTCGGTGGAAATGGGTCTGGCCGATACGCTCAATCTGCACATCGGCGACGAACTGCTGTTCGACATCGGCGGCCAGCCGTTTGTCGCGCAGATCGCCTCGCTGCGCAGCCTTGAATGGGACTCGATGCGCGTCAATTTCTTCGTCATCGCGCCAGCCGGCAGCATGGACGATCAGCCCACCAGTTTCATCACCAGCTTCCACTTGCCGGACGGCAGTGAAACGATCATCAGCGATCTGGTGCGGCAGTTTCCGAACATCACGGTGATCGACGTGGCCGCGCTGGTGCGGCAGTTGCGGGATACGCTCGACCAAGTGGCGCGCGCGGTGCAACTGGTGTTCGGTTTCGCCCTGCTGGCCGGGCTGGTGGTGCTGTATGCCGCGCTGCAGGCCAGTGCCGGCGAGCGCAATCACGAGCTGGCAGTGTTGCGCGCGCTCGGCGGTCGGCGCCGCCAGTTGCGTCAGGCGTTATTTGCGGAATTTGCCGCGCTCGGTGCGCTGGCGGGCTTGCTCGCCGGCCTGGCCGCCACGGCCATCGGCACGGCGCTGGCGCGCTGGGTATTCCAGCTTGACTATCTGCCAACCCCCAGCCTGGTCCTGGTCGGCTTGCTGGCCGGGTTGTCCGGGGTAGCGCTGGCAGGTCTCATGGCGACCCGCAAGGCGCTGGCCGGGCAGGTGGTGGAAGGCCTGCACGGCGTTTGATCTGGCGCAAGCATTTCCCGCTGTTGTGTACCATAATTGTTTTATGAAATCGACTGCCGCCAGGGATGGTAAAGCAACAAAGTCGTTCGCTGACGGGTGGGTGCATTTAGTAGGCTACTATCGCAGCATCCTCATGATGTTGTATCTGGTGGCGGGGCTTTTCTTCCTGACAATTGCGGCTATTCAGTGGCGGCAGGTGGGTGAAAGCACCGATGCCATCGCGCGCGAACGCGGTCGCGAACTGTTCGTGCTGATCGAGTTGACGCGCGACTGGAATGCCAACCACGAAGGCGTATATGTGCCGGTTACCGAGCAGGTTCAGCCCAACCCCTATCTGATTCACCCCAGGCGCGACCAGACGACCAGCGATGGCCGCGAACTGACGATGATCAATCCGTTCCACATGGCCCGGCAGATTGCCGAGTTGGCCGAAAAAACCTCGGGGGCGCATTTCCGCATCACCAGCCTGAAGCCCATGCGGCCCACCAATGTGCCCGACCCGTGGGAGGTCGAGGCGCTGCAAATGTTCAGCGCCAACAAGACCAAAGAACGGATCGACTATGTCGGCGAATATTCCTTCGATGGCAAGTTGCTGCCTGCCTACCGTTACATGGCGCCCGTGTATATCAAGCCATCCTGCGTCGTCTGCCACGAAAAGCTGGGCTACAAGGTGGGTGACATCCGCGGCGGCATTTCGGTGAGCATGCCGGCCGCAGACCTGCTGGCGGCACGCGATCAGGAACGCAAGGGGCTTTTGCTCGTCGTGCTGGCCAGCTTCATCGTCACCAGTGCCTTGCTGCACCTGATGGTCAACCGGGCCCGCCGCCACTACCTGAGCTTGCAGCGCCTTGCCAGCATGCAGGAGGGCGTCATCATCGAACGCACGCGCGAGCTCAAGGCAAGCAATACCCAACTCCAGCGCGAGGTGACGGAGCGTCGCCAGCGCGAGGATGAGTTGCGCCTTGCCGACGCGGTGTTCGAGAGTGCCGCCGAAGCGATTTTCGTTACCGATGCCGACAACCACATCGTGCGCGTCAATCCGGCCTTTGCCGCGATCACCGGCTATGCGGCCAGCGAAGTGCTGGGCAAGGACCCGTCCCTGCTGAAATCCGGTCGCCACAGCGCGGAGTTTTTTGCCGAGATGTGGGAGTTCTTGCGGTCGCGCGGCCATTGGGAAGGCGAAATCTGGAATCGCCACAAGAACGGCGATATTCGCGTCGAATGGCTATCGATCTCGCGGATTGGCGACGAGCAGAGTGCCGGTCAGTATCTGGCGATCTTCCACGACATTTCGCGGCGCAAGGCCGACGAGGAATTGCTGCGCCACCGGGCACATCACGATGCCCTGACCGAACTTCCCAACCGCAGTTTGTTTTATGACCGCCTGCAATCCACCTTCAACCAGGCCAAGCGCTACCATCGTATTTTCGCTTTGCTGCTGGTCGATCTCGATCGCTTCAAGGAAGTGAATGACACGCTGGGGCACACGGCTGGAGACGAACTGCTGGTCGAGGCGGCGCGGCGGCTGACCAGTTGCGTGCGCGAATCGGATACCGTGGCGCGACTGGGCGGCGATGAGTTCGCCATCATCCTGTCCGACATGGCGAGCGAAGACGAGGCCGAACAGGTAGCCCGCCGCGCCGTGCAACTGCTGGCCGAGCCGTACCATCTGGATGCCGGTACGGCGGGTATTTCCGGCAGTATCGGCATCGCGCTTTACCCGCAACATGGCCAGGACAGCGAGCAACTGATGCGCAATGCCGACAGCGCGATGTATGTCGCCAAGACGGGTGGCAGAAATGCATATCACCTGTTTGCGCCGCTCCAGCATGCCGCCAACCGGCAAGGCGATTTGCTCTGAACCCAACCACGCAAAGCGAACAAGGTAAATAGCTCCTTTGTGCCAGATGGAATGGCGCGCATGCCGTTGCGACACTCGATCAGTCGGTTAGAATCGGGTACCGATTTCCGAAAGGCACCGATGCTTCACGAAGGCCAACCCGCGCCCCACTTCAGCTTGCCCGATGCGGACATGGAAATGTTCGATTCCGCATCCTTGCTGGGCAAGCAGCACGTCGTGCTGTTCTTCTATCCGAAGGATGGCACGCCTTATTGCACCCTTGAGGCGATTGATTTTTCCGATCATGAGAGTGAGTTCAATCGTCATGATTGCGCCGTGATCGGCATATCGCGCGACGATTGCCTGTCAC
The DNA here is from genome assembly GCA_002347405.1 of Rhodocyclaceae bacterium UBA2271. Lineage (GTDB taxonomy): Bacteria > Pseudomonadota > Gammaproteobacteria > Burkholderiales > Rhodocyclaceae > Sulfuricystis. The sequence continues at coordinate 8,281 of DDXB01000047.1, forward strand.
ATGCCGATTTCCGTGACAAGCATGGCCTGTCAATTCGCCTGCTGTCCGACGAGGATGCCGAGGTCTGCCACAAATTTGGCGTGATGCACTATCGCGAACATGAGGGGCACAAGAAACTTTTCCTGGCCCGCGCGACCTTCGTGATCGACAAGCAGGGCATCATTCGTCATATCGTTTCCGACGTGAAGCCCAAAGGGCATGCCGCCGAAATCTTTCAACTCGTCAAGCGGCTGGGCAAATAGCCGGCCCCACTCTGATTCCTTCTCTGCCCCCACCGGAGGGCAGCTAGTCCGACAGCCTTTTCCAGTAGGAGTTTCTTATGCAAATCGACAAGCACACAATCGTTACCCTGGCCTATAGCGTCAAGGATAGCGAAGGCAATCTCATCGACGCGGGCGAGCATCCGCTGACCTATCTGCATGGCGGCTATGGCGGCATCTTCGAAAAGATTGAAGAGGAACTGGTCGGCCAGGTGGCCGGTTATCAGAAAGATATCCGCCTGCAACCCGAGGAAGCCTTTGGTGAATATGATGCCGAGCTCGTGATGATGGAACCGCGTGACCTGTTCCCGGAAGACATCGAGGTTGGCATGCAGTTCGAGCGCGCTTCCAATAATGAAGACGAAGACGGCATGTTGTTCACCATCACCGACATTGCCGAAGGCAAGGTGGTGGTCGATGGCAACCATCCGCTGGCCGGCATGGCGCTGGTGTTCTCCTGTACCGTCAGCGATGTGCGTGCCGCCACGCCCGAAGAAATCGAGCATGGTCACGTACATGGCGAGGGTGGGCATCTGCATTGAGAGTTTGTGAATAAATTACCGAAACCCAATTCAAAGCTCCGTCATTCCGGCGAAAGCCGGAATCCAGGGAATTCAACTGGATACAAAACTACTGGATTCCGGCTTTCGCCGGAATGACGGTTGTTTTATCGGCGTCAATTTATTCGCAGTCCATGAGAGGGTTGATTTAATTGTCCGAGCGTTGGAGCGGGACGTTCTGGATTGTCCTGTCGGCGGCGGGGTTTGGCGCCATGGCGATTTTCGCCAAGCTGGCCTATCAGGACGGCGTTTCGCTGTCCACCATGTTGTTCCTGCGCTTCACCTTCGCCGGCCTGCTGCTGGCCGCCTGGGGCATGGCGCACGGCATGCGTTGGCCACGCGGGCGCGATCTGCTCTGGCTGTTGGCCATGGGTGGGGTGGGCTATGTCGGGCAGGCCTATTGCTATTTCTCCGCCCTGCAACATGCCAGCGCCGGACTCGTGGCCCTGCTGCTTTACCTCTATCCGGCGATTGTCACGCTGCTGTCGGCGCTGGCTTTCGGCCGTCGCATCGGCCCCGCCCGGGGCTGGGCGGTGGCCGTGGCGCTGGCGGGCACGGCCCTGACGGTGGGTGGCGACCTGAACAGCGAGCCGCTGGGGATTGCGCTGGGCATCGGCGCCGCGCTGATCTACTCGATCTACATTCTGGCCGGCGAAGGCGTGATGCGGCGGGTACCACCGCTGCCGGCCGCGACGGTGGTGATGCTGGCTGCCGCTGCAGTGTATGGCGGGGCAGCGTTCAATGCCGGTCTGGCGCCGCCGGCAACATCCGCGGGGTGGCTGGCGGTGCTGGCGATCGCGATTTTCTCGACCCTGCTGGCGATCCTGGGTTTCCTCAAGGGCATGGAAAAACTCGGCGCCACCGATGCCTCGACGCTGTCCACGCTGGAGCCGCTGATCACCATCGGTCTGGCTGCCATCGTGCTGGGCGAAGTGGTCAGCGAACTGCAACTGGTCGGCGGCGGATTGATACTGGCGGCGATCATCTTCCTCGCCCGGCACGGCGCGCGCCGGGTGGCTACAGAGTAACGAGTCGCGCCGGCGTGCTGCGTGCGGCCAGTGCGCGCAAGCCGAGAGCCGGCAACGCGGAGCTGAGTCTTGCGGGATGGGCGGTGGCCTGCAACATCAATCGTCCCTGACCGTCGTCCTGGTCTGCGCCGAGTCGCACCACCTGGCGCGCGACAGCGGCGGCGACATCCACCAGTTCGGCACGTTCATCCAGCAGGGGGTTGATGAGGGGCGCCAGAAAGCTGTAGTGCGTGCAGCCCAGCACCACCCGGTCGACGCCGGACGTCACGAGCGGATCGATCCTTGCCGCGATTTCTTTGAGAAACGCGGGCGTGTACGCCTGCAAGGTTTCGACATGGGTGGCCCAGCCGGGGCAGGGCACGATATCGACCCGGGTGCCAGCCGCATGTTGTTCGATCAGCCGGGCCAGCCGCCGGCTGCGCGCCGTCGCTTCGGTGGCCAGCACGGCGATGTGGTGCGACATTGAGGACAGGGCCGCCGGCTTGACGCCCGGCTCTACGCCGACCACCGGGATTTCCGGTCTGGATATGGAAAGATGATCGCGCAGTGCCTGGATTGACGCCGTGGTGGCGGTGTTGCAGGCAACCACCACCAGATCGCAGCCCTGATCCGCCAGATGCTGCCCGATGGCGAGCACACGGCCGGTGATGAAACTATCGGGCTTGTCGCCGTAGGGAACGTGGGCAGAATCGGCCAGATACAGCAGGTCGGCGCGTGGCAGGGCGGCGGCGATGGCCGCCAGCACCGAAAGGCCGCCGAGGCCGGAATCGAACACGCCGATCATGTGTTTGCCCGCCCCCCTTTGTGCGCCGTTGGCGCATCCCTCGCTTCGCTCAGGACCGCTGCTGCGCAGCGTCCTGCGGCCTGTGGCCTTGTGCCTCCCTCGCGGGGGTTATTTCGTGCTCGCTGTGCTCGTCTGTCACGGAGCACTCCGTCGGTAAGGCTGAGCGGGTTGCGCCTGGCGGCGCGTGCCGCGTTTGCTTGGTAGCCCTCTCCCTCAATCCCTCTCCCGCAAGCGGGAGAGGGAAACTGTCTGTCTCCTCTCTCCCTCAGGGAGAGAGGTCGGGAGAGAGGGATTGGCCCGGCGCAAACGCTGCTGTGTGTCACGTTCATCGTCGGTGCTGGCGGGTTGGCGCGGGGAATTTGACTCACTGCGGTTTCGCCTTCAGCTGCATGGTGTCGGCGGTCTGGACCACCTCAAGATGGCGCAGCACATTCTGGCCGAGCAAGGCTTCGGTACCCAGATTCGCCATGACCATCACGCGCACGTCGCGCACGACGATGCTGCCGAGGCTGAGTTCGCGGGCCTGCGTTTCCTCGGCCTGGGCCAGGCCATTGGCGGTTTGCAAGGTGGTCGGTCTGCCGCGCGGCAGGTTCAGGCGCTCTGCCATTGCGGTGCCGATGGCGACCGTGCTGGCACCGGTGTCGACCATGAAGGTCACGGCCTGGCCATTGATGGCGCCGGCCACGTAGAAGTGGCCGTTGCGCGAACGGGGTATTTCGATGCTGGCGGCGCCGTTCTCGGCCACGCCGATCTTGGGTTCGAGTTGTCCATCAATGACGACGTAGAAGATGCCGAACAGGATGCACCAGACAATGCCGGCAACGTAGTGTTTGCTGGCAAGGTTCATCGGCGGATCGGAAGCAAAAGTCGGCGCTGGCGGGACGGCGTTGGGGGCGCGGGGCGATCTGCCTCAGGCCACGACCACCGGAATCTTGCCGATCTTTGCCTGCCATTCGCGCGGCCCGGTGTTGTGCACCGAGGTGCCGGTGGAATCGACGGCGACGGTCACCGGCATGTCGGCCACTTCGAATTCGTAGATCGCTTCCATGCCCAGGTCGGCGAAGGCGACCACCTTGGCCGACTTGATGGCCTTGGAGACCAGATAGGCGGCGCCACCGACGGCCATCAGGTAAGCCGACTTGTGCTGCCTGATCGACTCAATGGCGGCTGGCCCGCGTTCCGCCTTGCCGACCATGGAGATGAGGCCGGTTTGCGCCAGCATCATTTCGACGAACTTGTCCATGCGCGTGGCGGTGGTCGGGCCGGCGGGGCCGACGGCTTCGTCGCGCACCGGATCGACCGGGCCGACATAGTAGATGACGCGATTGGTGAAATCGACCGGCAATTTTTCGCCCTTCTTCAGCATCTCCTGAATGCGCTTGTGCGCGGCGTCGCGGCCGGTGAACATCTTGCCGTTGAGCAGCAGGGTCTGCCCCGGCTGCCAGGCGGCAACCTCGGCGGGTGTGAGGGTATCGAGATTGACGCGCGTCGAGGTTTGCGTGTCCGGCGCCCAGGCGACTTGTGGCCATTGATCGAGCCGTGGCGGCGTCAGTTTGGCCGGGCCGGAACCGTCGAGACGGAAATGAATGTGCCGGGTCGCAGCGCAGTTGGGAATCAACGCCACCGGCAGGCTGGCGGCGTGCGTCGGGTAATCCATGATCTTGACGTCGAGCACGGTGGTGAGGCCGCCGAGACCCTGCGCGCCGATGCCGAGCGCATTGACCTTGTCATAGAGTTCGAGGCGCAGTTTCTCGATGCGATTCTGCGCCCCGCGCGCCTTCAATTCATCGATATCCACCGGCGCCATCAGCGCCTCTTTCGCCAGCAACATGGCTTTTTCCGGCGTGCCGCCGATGCCGACGCCGAGGATGCCCGGCGGGCACCAGCCGGCGCCCATCGTCGGCAGGGTTTTCAGCACCCAGTCGACGATCGAATCCGAGGGATTCAGCATGACCATCTTCGCCTTGTTTTCCGAGCCGCCGCCCTTTGCCGCACAGATCACCTCGACCTGAGCGCCCGCAACCATTTCGGTGTGGATGACGGCGGGGGTGTTGTCCTTGCTGTTGATGCGCTTGCCGGCCGGATCGAGCAGCACCGAGGCACGCAGCTTGTTGTCGGGATGCAGGTAGGCGCGCCGCACACCTTCATCGACCATCTCCTGGATGGTCAGCGTGGCATCCCATTGCGCGTGCATGCCGATCTTGAGAAACACCACGGCGATGCCGGTGTCCTGGCAGATCGGCCGCTTGCCTTCGGCGCACAGGCGGCTGTTGGTGAGGATCTGGGCGATGGCGTCCTTCGCGGCGGGGCTTTCCTCGCGTTCGTAGGCACGGCCAAGCGCCTGGATGTAGTCGAGCGGGTGGTAGTAGCTGATGAACTGGAAGGCGTCGAAAATCGACTGGATGAAATCGTCCTGGCGGATGGGCGCGGAAGAGGGGCTTGAGTGCGGTGCGGACATGGAAAACTCCAGAAGAAGCGCGCGTGGGAAGGTAAGCGCGGGTGATCGCGTCGGGTCGAACCAGCCGCAAATTCTACACTTCCATCAACACTCAACCCGGAAACTCCGGCAGTGTGAGAGTAAGCCGCATGTAAGGTTTGTCGGTTGTAATATTCAGCTAAAATCCACGCTTGAACGCAATCCGGAAGCGCCGGGTGTTGCGGGTTGATCCGGACTCTGCCGGCACGATTCAAGCACTATTCGAACCACCAGTCAGCAGCATTCAAGTGGCTGGTCTTGGTTTCACAACATTATTGCGAGAGGAGAAACCTCAATGAGCGGCATCGAATCAGTCATGCATGAAGCCCGTGTCTTCCCCCCTTCCGAGGAAGTCGTCAAGCGCGCCACCATCTCCGGCATGGCGGCCTACGATGCCTTGTGCAAGGAAGCCGAAGAAGATTACCAGGGCTACTGGGGGCGTCTGGCCAAGGAGCACGTGGTATGGCAACAGCCGTTTACCCAAGTGCTGGATGAGTCGAACGCCCCGTTTTACAAATGGTTTGCCGATGGCAAGCTGAACGTTTCTTACAACTGTCTCGACAAGAACGTCGAGGCTGGCCTTGGTGACAAGGTGGCCATCATCTTCGAAGCAGACGACGGCACGGTCACCCCGGTGACCTACAAGGATCTGCTGACCCGCGTCGCCAAGTTTGCCAATGCGCTGAAGGCAAAGGACATCAAGAAGGGTGATCGCGTCCTCATCTACATGCCGATGTCCATTGAGGGCATCGTCGCCATGCAGGCGTGTGCCCGCATCGGTGCAATCCATTCGGTGGTGTTCGGTGGCTTCTCCGCCAAGTCGGTGCAGGAACGCGTGCAGGATGCGGGTGCCGTTGCCGTGATCACCGCCGACGAGCAGTGCCGTGGCGGCAAACGCATACCCCTCAAGCCGGCCGTCGATGAAGCACTCGCCATGGGCGGCTGCGGCTCGTGCAAGACCGTCTTCGTCGCCAAGCGTACTGGCGGCGCCTGCAACATGGTCGATGGCCGCGACGTCTGGTGGCATGAGGTTGCCGACAGCCAGCCGGAAATCTGCGAGCCCGAGTGGGTCGAGGCCGAGCATCCGCTGTTCCTGTTGTATACCTCCGGATCGACCGGCAAGCCGAAGGGCGTGCAGCACAGCTCCGGCGGCTATCTGCTGCAAGCCATCCTGAGTACGCGCTGGACCTTCGACCTCAAGAAGGACGATATCTTCTGGTGCACCGCCGACATCGGCTGGGTTACCGGCCACACCTACATTGCCTATGGCCCGCTGGCCTGCGGCGCCACCGAAATCGTTTTCGAAGGCGTACCGACCTATCCGGACGCCGGCCGCTTCTGGCGCATGATCCAGGACCACAAGGCGACGATCTTCTACACCGCGCCGACGGCGATTCGCTCATTGATCAAGGCCTCCGAAGTCACGCCCGCCACGCATCCGCGCAACTATGACCTCAAGTCGCTGCGCATCCTGGGCTCGGTCGGCGAACCGATCAATCCAGAGGCCTGGATGTGGTACTACGAAAACGTCGGCGGCAGCCGTTGCCCGGTGGTGGACACCTTCTGGCAGACCGAGACCGGCGCCCACATGATCACCCCGCTGCCCGGCGCTACACCGCTGGTGCCGGGCTCGTGCACCCTGCCGTTCCCGGGCATCCAGGCCGCCATCGTCGATGAGACCGGCCACGATGTCGCCTGGGGGAATGGCGGCTTCCTGGTCGTCAAGAAACCCTGGCCATCGATGATCCGCACGATTTATGGCGATCCCGAACGCTTCAAGTCGAATTATTACCCGGCCGACTTTGGCGGCAATCTCTATCTCGCCGGTGATGGTGCAATTCGTGACGCCAAGACCGGCTACTTCACCATCATGGGCCGCATCGACGACGTGCTGAACGTCTCCGGTCACCGCATGGGCACGATGGAAATCGAATCGGCGCTGGTGTCCAATCCGATGGTGGCGGAAGCGGCCGTGGTCGGTCGTCCCGACGACGTGACCGGCGAGGCGATCTGCGCCTTCGTCGTGCTCAAGCAATCGCGCCCCTCGGGTGAAGAAGCCAAGAGGATCGCCACTGAGCTGCGCAACTGGGTCGGCAAGGAAATCGGCCCGATTGCCAAGCCGCGGGACATCCGTTTCGGCGAAAACCTGCCGAAGACGCGTTCCGGCAAGATCATGCGTCGCTTGCTGCGCGCCCTCGCCAAGGGCGAGGAAATCACGCAAGATGTGTCTACATTAGAGAATCCCGCGATTCTGGACCAGCTCAAACAGGGCATCTAATCCAGAACCAGGACCGGAGGAGGAACATGATGGGCGCCCGCCACAAGCGAGCGCCCATTTCATTTGCAGAACCCGTTAGCGAAAACTTGAGCCTTCATGACCGCAAAGCAACAGTGGTTTTCCCCTCATTCTTGGCCTTGAATCGAGCCAGGCGGCGGCGCAGGATGTGCCTGGAGTCAATCCCGTCCGTTTCGTTGAGGTGAACCATGATCATCCAGTCGGTTGAACTGGTGGCGCTGCCGGATGCGCCTGCCTATCAGGAAAAAATTTATCGCGCCCATCTGGATACCGGTGAGGACGTGGATCTGTTTCAGCAGCACTGGGATGTGCCGCTGCCGCCAGAGTCACTGGTGGGCTTGACCCCCACCGAAGCGCGCCGCAAGCGCGCCGAAAAAATGCTGGCCGCCGCCGCCGGCGTTCATTGACCCGATTTCCTGTTATTGACTCAAGCTCTGCGTGGCGCTGCCGTTACAGGCGTATCCGGTGGAATTTGAGGGGAGGTAGTCGTGGTCGTGACCAATCATCAACGCAGTACTGCCATCGTGATTCGCAATGACGGCAGCAAGGTAACTCTGGTGCCGATGAAAAGCGGCAAGCTGTCCGCGCGTACCGTGAGTTTTGCGGAATTTCGCAACGAGTGGCGTGAGACCGGATATGCGCTGTCAATTGCGCTGACCACCTTCCTGTCGCACATCATGAAGTGGGGCGCGTCACTCGAAGCTGCGCGCGGACTGGAAAAATTGGCCGCCCGCGATCGCTTCGTGGTGGCCAGCCTGTTCTGATCCGCGCCGGCCTGCGGCCAACGCAATAATCGGCGCTGGCGGGACGGCACCGCCAGCTGGAAGTGGCGTGGCAGACAGCAAAGGCCGTGCTAGTCTTTGCCCATCTTCACATCTCAGGTGCTTTCATCATGTATCGCAAAACCGGGATGACAACACTGCTATTGGCAGCATTGTCCTGTGGCAATACCTGGGCTACCCAACCTGACGAAATCTCGTCTTTGTCAGTGCGCGGTTTCGGTACCTTGGGTGTGGCGCGCTCATCTTCGGATCATGCCGAGTTTGCGCGCGATTTTTCTCAACCCAAAGGTATCAAGGGCGGCCAATGGTCGGGGCGCATCGATAGCATTCTTGGTTTGCAGGCCAACTGGCAGGCTACTTCACAGCTCGAACTGGTGGGGCAGCTCGTCAGCCGCTATCGCTACGACGAGAGTCGCGACCCTGAAGTAATGTGGGCGTTCGCCAAGTGGGAGCCGGATGCCCGGGTGGCCCTGCGTGCCGGACGGATAGGCGCGGATTTCATGATGCTGGCCGATTCGCGGCTGGTCGGATATTCGAGCCTGACGGTGCGTCCCCCGACCGATTTTTTCGGCCCGCTGTTTTTTTCCCATTTCGATGGCGCCGATGCCAGCCTGACCTGGCCGCTGGGCAAGGGCTTGGTCCGTGGCAAACTGTTTGGCGGCACGATAAGTGAAAAAACGCCATTGGCCTTAGAGCTATGGGATACCAGCGGTGCGTCGACGCGCGGACTGGTGCTTGATTACCTGACCGGTCCATGGCAGTTGCGTGCCAGTACGGCATATGTCGGCTATTCTAATGACATACAATATGCCCGGCGACTTGCCGATCTTCTGCGTGGTACCGCCGTCCCCAGCGCCAGCATCGCCGCCGATGCCCTGAAAGTTGCCGGCACCACGACGCGCTACGATACATTGGGTGTGGTCTATGACGCCGGACCATTGCAGGTGCAGGCCATGCTCAACAGCATCCGACATGAGGCGGGCTATTTGCACAACTCCCACGCGGGCTACCTGTTGGCGGGTTACCGGCTTGGGACGGTGACGCCGTATGCCGGTGTGTCGTGGTGGAAGAGCAAGCTGAAATCCCCGTCGACCGGGCTGGCCGATCCAGACTTGAATGATGCTTTCGATTTCGTCATGGGGACGACAGTGGCCGATCAGACCACCTACACACTGGGTGCGCGCTGGAGCCTGTGCAGAAATACTGCAATCAAGTTGCAGTGGGACGCCATTCGCGGCAGCGCGGCATCAAAACTTCCCTTCGTCCGCAGCCAGCCGGACTGGAACGGGCGCACCAATGTCATTTCGGCTGTCGTCGATTTCATTTTCTGACAGCATGGCCCTCCGCACCATTCTCCTCAGCCTGATCCTGATGCTGCTGGCGCCACACGCGGCAGCCGATCTGGTGGTGGTTGCCAACCCGAAGAGTGGCATCGAGCGTCTGTCGCAGGACGAAGTCATCAACATCTATCTGGGGCGTTACCGCCGGCTGGCTTCCGGCATCACTGCCGAGCCGGTCGATCTGGCGGGCGATGTCGAACAGAAGGCGCGGTTTTACCGTCGCCTGGTGGGCAAGACCCAGGCCGAGATCAATGCCTACTGGGCGCGCCTTATATTTTCCGGCAGAACGCGTCCGCCGCAGGTTGCGGAAAATGTCGAGGCGGCCCTGGATTACGTTGCCGCCCGTCCCGGTGCACTGGCTTATGTCGAGCGAGCCCAGGTCGACAAACGGGTGCGGATTGTTTTCGAGATGGGTGAATAGCCAGGCATGAGCTCACTTCGCAAACCTTGGCTGCAGCCGGCTCTTTCCTCGAGCGGCAGAACCACTTGGGACGGCCCGGCGGACGTCTTATGACCGGCCAGTCCCGCTGGTGGCATGGCCTGCTTGCCCGCAGCCTGATGGCGGTAGTGGGAATTGCCCTGTTGATGGGGGGGGCCTCCAGCATGCTGGTGAGCCGGGTCGCCGGCGAGCGCGCATATGAGCAGGCGATGGTCAAGCTCGATGAGTTGCTCGATACCGTGGAAAGCACTGCCAGCATCGCCGCTTTTGTTGGCGACGATCAGTTGGCGAAAGAGGTCGCGCAAGGTTTGATGCGCAACAGCGAGGTGTTGCGGGTAACGATACGCAGCAATGACCATGGCGATGAACGCGAGCTGGCACGCGCGGAACGGACACCGCCAAATGCCGGTGCTGGCGGGATGAATACCCCCGCAGCGAGTACGACGAGCAACAAGAACCTGATTCCATCCGTCAACCGCCAGTTGTATTCACCCTTTACCCCGAACGAAGTCGTCGGCGAGATCCGTCTCGATGCGGATCAGGAGGTCATCGATGCGCGCATGGCGAACGACGCCCGCTTCATCAGCCTGCTGCTGGCGAGCCAGTTGGCCCTGGTGATTGCCGCGGCGGCAGCGGCAATGTTGTTTCTGGTGGTCCGGCCGATCAAGGCGACCTCCGACCGCCTGCATCGCCTTGATGCCGCCAAGGGGGAACGCCTCAGCGTACCGGAAAGCCATGCCCGCTCGGAACTGGGTCGCCTGGTGGGCGATATCAACAACCTCACGGCACGTCTGGTGGCGACCATTGGCATCGAGAGCGACCTGCTCCGTCAGCAGGTGATCGACCAGCGCAAGTATCAGGACCTTTTCGAAAATGCTGCCTCAGGCATCTTTGTGGCCGATCGCGCGGGCCGCCTGGAGTCCTTCAATCTTGCCTTTGCCACGCTGACCTGGATGTCCCGGCGCAAGGAAACCACGGGTCGCTGGCTGACCGAGGCCGGCTGGCGGGATCCGGAACAATTGCTGGCCCTGTTGCGCACCAGCCTCGACGCGACAGATAACGCTACGCTGGAAGAAGATTTCATGCTCATCGGCCAGCGCAAGGACGAGCGCTGGCTGCAGGTGGCCGTGACCCCATTGGGCAACGGCAGCGTGCAGGGCATCGTCTCCGACGTGACGCAACGTCGCAGCGATGAAATCTCGGCCCGCCAGCTTGCTGTTACCGATGCCTTGACCGGGTTCGCCAATCGCGCCGGCCTGCAGAATGCCTTGTCCGGCCTCCACCCCGACACCTCGCCGTTTGCCCTGGTAATGGTCGATCTCGATGGCTTCAGGCGCATCAATGACGCGATGGGCTTCCCGGTCGGCGACCAGTTGTTGATGATGGTGGCGGAACGCATCCGCAAGATGCTCGAACCCGGTGATCAGGCGGCGCGCGTTGGCGGCGATGAGTTTGCGCTGGTGCTCACCGGCGAACACGGCAGCGCCGCGATCGATGTGCGGGTTGGCCAGTTGCTGCAACTGATTGGCCAGCCGTATGACATAACCATACCCGGAGGCCACGAGGAAATCGACATTTCGGCAAGTGCCGGCATTGCCTTTTATCCGAAAGATGGCGCCGATCTGCACGAACTCCTGCGCAGCACCGAGCTTGCGCTGAACAGCGTGCAAGCCAGCGGCGGACGCAATTACTGCTACTTCGATCTTGCCCAACAAGCGGCGGTCGAACATCGTCGTCGGCTCGAGGACGACCTGCGTCGTGCGCTCGACGCCGGAGAACTGCATCTGGTCTTCCAGCCGGTCGTCGATCTCGCGACCCGCCGCACGGTCGGCGCCGAGGCCTTGCTGCGCTGGTCGCATCCGGTGCGCGGCCTGGTTTCACCGGAGATATTCATTCCGCTTGCCGAAGACATCGGGCTGATCGGCGCTATCGGCATGATGGTGTTCAGCGAGGCCTGCCGGCAGGTGGCCGTCTGGCGCAACGCCGGTCTTGATCTGTATGTGTCGATCAACGTCTCGGTGCGGCAGATTCCGGAAGGCCTGCCCCCCTTGACCGTTGCCACCATGCTCAAGCAGCATGGCTTGCCTCCAGCAGCAGTCGCCATCGAGATCACCGAGGGTGTGCTGATGAATAACGTCGGGGCAGCGCAAAACTGGATCGGAAGCTTGCGCGCGGATGGAATTCGGGTCTACCTCGACGACTTCGGTACCGGTTATTCCTCCCTGTCATATCTGAAGCGCTTTGCGCTGGATACGGTGAAGATCGACAAATCGTTCGTACGCGACATGAGCGAGGACAACAGTGACCGTGCGCTCGTCGATGCGATTGTCACCATGGCGCGAAGCCTTGGCCTGCATGTCGTCGCCGAGGGGATTGAAACACAGGCGCAACTCGACATCCTGCGCCAGATGGGTTGCGGCTTTGGCCAGGGTTACTTATTCTCGCGACCCGTGAAAGGGGACGAGCTTGTCAATGCCATAGCGCAAATCAACGCGCAGCAAGCCTTCGGCTGAAGCCAGCTTTCATGATGCGCAGGCTACGCCCCCGATCATGAAAGGCGCCCACCCCCTTTGTGCGCCGCTGGCGCATCCCTCGCCTTGCTCGGGACCGCTGCTGCGCAGCGTGCCGCGTTTGCTTGGCAGCCCTCTCCCTCAATCCCTCTCCCGCAAGCGGGAGAGGGAAGCTGTCTGCCTCCTCTCTCCCTCGGGGAGAGAGGCCGGGAGAGAGGGACTGGCCCGGCGCAAACGCTGCGATTTATCGTTAACGACCGGGGTCGTTCTGCGCCCGGCTACATGCCCTGATAAATCGGCCCCTCGCCACCCTGCGGGCTGACCCAGTCGATGTTCTGGCTCGGGTCCTTGATGTCGCAGGTTTTGCAGTGCACACAGTTTTGCGCATTGATCTGCAGGCGCGGAGCATCGTTCTCGGTGACGATTTCATACACGCCGGCCGGACAGTAACGCTGCTCGGGTGCGTCATACAGCGCCAGGTTCAGGCTGATCGCCACGGCGGGATCTTTCAGTCGCAGATGGCAGGGCTGGTCCTCTTCATGATTGGTATTCGAGAGAAATACCGAGGACAGCCGGTCGAAGGTGAGGGTGCCATCCGGCTTGGGGTAGTCGATCGGCGTGCACTGCGTGGCGGGTTTCAGTTTGCCGTGATCGGCGGTCAGTCCCAGCGTCCACGGCGCCTTGCCGCGAAAAACCTGCTGATCGATGCCGAACAGGAGTGAGCCGAGCCACAGGCCCTTGCTCATCAGTGGTTTGAAGTTGCGCGCCTGGTGCAGTTCGTCGAACAGCCAGGACTGGCGGAACATTTCGGGATAGGCGGTCAGTTCATCACCGGCCCGGCCTGTCGCCAGCGCCGCCACGGCGGCTTCCGCCGCCAGCATGCCCGACTTGATGGCGGCGTGCGAACCCTTGATGCGCGAGGCGACGAGAAAGCCGGCATCGTCGCCGATCAGTGCGCCGCCAGGGAAGATCAGTTTGGGCAAGGCCTGCAGGCCGCCGGAGGTCAAGGCTCGCGCGCCGTAGGCCAGACGCGTGCCGCCAGCCAGCAGCGGGCGGATGGCGGGGTGGGTCTTCAGCCGCTGCATTTCCTCGAAGGGCGATAAATAGGGGTTGCTGTAGCCGAGGCCGACGACCAGACCGATGGCGATCAAATGCGGCTGCGTGGCGTTGCCATAGTGATAGCAGAAGCCGCCGCCGTAAGTGTCGCTGGCCAGCGGCCAACCGGCGGTGTGCATCACCAGTCCATTGACATGTTGCGCGGCCGGCACCTGCCAGAGCTCCTTGATGCCCAGGCCATAGACCTGCGGTTCGGCGCCGGCGCGCAGGTTGAAACGCTGCTCCAGTCGCTTGCCGAGATGACCGCGGCAGCCTTCGGCGAACAGGGTGTATTTGCCCCGCAATTCCATGCCCGGCTGAAAACCCGGGCCGGGCTGACCATCCTTGCCGACGCCCATGTCACCGGTAACCACGCCGACGATGCGCTCCTCTTCCTCGATGAACTCGGCGGCGGCAAAACCCGGATAAATCTCGACGCCGAGCGCCTCGGCCTGTTCGCCCAGCCAGCGGCATACCTCGCCCAGGCTGATCACATAGTTGCCGTCATTGTGGAAGCAGGTTGGCAGCAGTGCATTGGGCAACTGGCGGCTGCCCTTGGCGGTAAGCAGGAGAAAGCGATCTTCGCTGACCAGCGTGTCGAGCGGGGCGTTGCGTTCCTGCCAGTCGGGAAACAATTCGGTGATTGCGCGCGGATCCATCACCGCGCCGGAGAGGATGTGGGCGCCGATCTCCGCGCTCTTCTCGATGAGACAGACGCTGAGCTCGCCATTCAGCTGCTTGAGCCGGATGGCGGCCGCCAGTCCCGCGGGGCCGCCACCCACCACCACCACATCGAATTCCATCGCTTCACGTACGATTGGTTCCATCATGTTTCTCCCAAGGCGGCGTCGAGGCGCGATTATAATTTGATCGCCACTACTTCTCGCATATTCGGCCATGGAACATCCCGCTCATTTTGTTCACACCCTCCAAATCCCCGTGCGCTGGGGCGACATGGATGCGCTGGGCCATGTCAATAACACCGTCTATTTCCGTTTCACCGAGCAGGCGCGCATCGACTGGCTGGAATCGCTGGGCTTCGCCGTGCTGGTCGGTGTCGATGAAGGGCCGGTGATCATCAATGCCAGTTGCACCTTTTTCAAGCCCATCACCTATCCGGCAACCGTCGAGGTCCGCACCCTGATCGGCAAGCCGGGTCGCAGCAGTCTGCCGACCTATTACGAAATCCGCTGTGTCGGTGACGATACCCTGTATGCCGAGGGCGCCTCCAAGATTGTCTGGTGGAACCCCAACACCGGTAAATCCCTGCCGCTGCCCGATTACATTCGCGAGATCTATCCGCATGACTGAGCAGATGATGTGGCAACCGGGGGCAGGGCGCATCGCCGCTGCCAACCTGACGGGGTTTGCCCGACAGGCAGCGACGCATTTCGGACGCTGTTTCAACAGTCCCACGGGGATTTCCTTCGGTCACGCCGACTATGTGGAACTGCATCGCTGGTCGGTCGAACATCCCGAAGAATTCTGGTCATTGCTCTGGGATTTTGCGGAGGTGCGCGGCACGAAGGGTGATGTGGTGCTGGCTGATGGCGACAAGATGCCCGGTGCCAAATGGTTTCCCGAGGCGCGGCTGAACTACGCGCAGAACCTGCTGCGGCGGCGCGACGAGGCAACCGCGCTGGTGTTTCGCGGCGAGGAAAAGGTGGCGCGCCGCATGACTTACGGCGAGCTTTATCTGCGTGTCGCGCGGCTGGCGGCGGCAATGAAGGCGGAAGGGATTGTCGCGGGCGATGTCGTCGCGGCCTATATGCCCAACCTGCCGGAAACGCTGATCACCCTGTTGGCCGCGTCGTCCCTCGGTGCGGTGTTCACCTCCGCCTCGCCGGACTTCGGCGTGCAGGGCGTGCTCGACCGTTTCGGCCAAGTGGCCCCGAAGTTGCTGTTCGTCGCCGACGGCTATTTCTACAACGGCAAGACGCTCGACTCGCTCGACAAGGTTGCGCAGATCGTTGCCGGCCTGCCCACGGTGCGGAAGGTCATCGTCTCGCCCTACGTGCGCGAGACGGGGCATGATCTGTCCGCCATTCCGCAGGCCCTGACGCGCGGCGATTTTGTCGCGCCGCATCGCGCACAAACCGAGATCGAATTTGCGCAACTGCCCTTCGCGCACCCGCTCTACATCCTGTATTCCTCGGGCACGACCGGCGTGCCCAAGTGCATTGTCCATGGCGCCGGCGGAGCGCTCCTGCAGCATCTCAAGGAACATCGCCTGCAGGCCGACATCAAGGCCGGCGACAAGGTGTTTTATTTCACCACCTGCGGCTGGATGATGTGGAACTGGCTGGCGTCGGCGCTCGCCTCCGAGGCCACGCTGCTGCTCTACGACGGTTCGCCCTTCGTCGGCCGCGGCCGGGTGCTGTTCGACTACGCGCAGGCCGAAGGCATGACGCACTTCGGCACCTCGGCCAAGTTCATCGACGCCTGCGCCAAGATCGAGCTGAAGCCGCGCGCGACGCACGACCTGGCGCCGCTGCGCGCGATGTTTTCCACCGGTAGCCCGCTCTCGCCCGAGAGCTTCGACTACGTCTATCGCGACATCAAGCCCGACCTGCAACTCGCCTCGATCTCGGGCGGTACCGACATCGTCTCCTGCTTCGTGCTCGGCAACCCGCTCGGGCCGGTGTGGCGCGGCGAGATCCAGTGCGCCGGCCTCGGCATGGCGGTCGAGGTGGTTGATGAGAATGCCCGGCCGGTCGTGGGTGAAAAGGGCGAGTTGGTGTGCACCAAACCCTTTCCGTCGATGCCGGTCGGCTTCTGGAACGATGCGGACGGCGCGAAATACCGCGCCGCCTACTTCGAGAGGTTTCCCAATATCTGGTGCCACGGCGACTTCGCCGAGAAAACGCCGCACGGTGGCTTCATCATCCACGGCCGCTCGGACGCCACGCTCAACCCCGGCGGCGTGCGCATCGGCACGGCGGAAATCTACCGCCAGGTCGAGAAGCTGCCCGAGGTGCTCGAATCCATCGTCATCGGCCAGGAATGGGAAGGTGACGTGCGCGTCGTGCTGTTCGTCAAGCTGCAGGAAAGCCTGACGCTCGACGACGCTCTCGCCAAGCGCATCAAGGAAGCGATCCGCGCCAACACCACGCCGCGCCACGTGCCCGACAAGGTACTGCAGGTCGCCGACATTCCGCGCACCAAGAGCGGCAAGATCGTCGAACTGGCCGTGCGCGAGGTGGTGCATGGCCGACCGGTGAAGAACCGCGAGGCGCTGGCGAATCCCGAGGCGCTCGAATACTTTAGCAACCGCGCGGAATTATTGCTCTAACTTTCATGGTCGCTGGCACTACCCCCGTGCATGAAATGCGCAAAAGGCAAATGACGCCCCCCACCCCCAGCCCCCGCCCCTAGGCGGGGATCAAAGCTTGCGCGCTGCGCTCGTCAATGAACCCGGCGTCAAGTTTCGTTTTTTCACGTTAACCGCCAAGCACCCGGAACCGCGTTAGCGGCGAACCCTCGTCACCTCCCCGCGCGGGGAGGCCGGGAGGGGCGGGGTCGCGGTTTCCGCCGTCCAGCCAGCGCCGACTTTTGTGTGCGGCGTCCCGCGCGCAGCCTCCTTCTCGATGGCCAGCGTGTCGGCCAGCCACGGCAGCGTTTCACGCATCTCCTTGGCGAGGGTCCACGGCGGATTGACGATGAACACGCCGCTGCCGTGCATGCCGAGGCCTTCGGCGCCGGGTTCTTGCACGGTCAGCGTGACATTCAGCCAGTCCGGCGCGAGCTTTTTCAGCCGGCCGGCCAGCAGGATGCTTTCGTTGCGCTGCAGGAGCGGATACCAGATCAGGTAGGTGCCGGTGGCGAAGCGTGCCAGGCCTTCCTTCAGCGCCGTGACGACGCGGGCGTAGTCGCGCTTGTCCTCGTAGGCCGGGTCGATGACGATCAGGCCGCGCCGCGAGGGCGGCGGCAGCAGGGTTTGCAGGCCGGTGAAGCCGTCTTCCTGGCGAATCGCCACGCGCTTGCTGGCGTGCGGGTCGACAAAGGCGACGGCCTCACCCAGTAGGCGAACGTCGGCAGGATGCAGTTCAAACAGGCGCAGCCGATCCTGCGGGCGCAACTGGCGCAGCGTCAGCAGCGGCGAGCCGGGGTAGCGCCGCAACTGCCCGTCCGGGTTGTCGTGGCGCACGGCGGCGACGTAAGCGGCGAGCAGCGGTGGCAGGTCGGCGCGGGTCCACAGCCGGCCAATGCCATCGGCGTATTCAGCATGGGACTTTGCCCGGCCGGCATCGAAACGATAGCCGCCGGCCCCGGCGTGCGTGTCGATCACCCAGTAGGGTTTGTCCTTCTGGTTGAAGTAATCCAGCACCGCCAGCAAAACGGTGTGCTTGAGGACATCGGCGTGGTTGCCGGCGTGGAAGACGTGGCGGTAGCTGAGCATGACGGGCGGGGGATAGAATGCGCGGCATGAATGATACCTCCTCCCCGCGCCCGAAAATCCGTGCTGTTCGTGCTGTGCGGCGCGTTGCTGCAGCAACTGCTGCACCGGTCACATCGGCAACGCCCAGCGGCGTGCGCATCTCGAAACTGCTGGCCGAGCGCGGCCTGTGCTCGCGGCGCGAGGCCGATGCCTACATCGAGCGCGGGCTCGTGTATGTCAATGGCGAACAGGTGACGCAGCTTGGTACACGCGCCGCGCCGGATGCCGAGATCACGCTGGCGACGGCGGCCCGTGAGCAGCAGGCGCGGCAGGCGACGATTCTGGTGCACAAGCCGATCGGTTATGTGTCCGGCCAGGCTGAAGATGGCCATCAGCCGGCCATCGTGCTGGTCGTCCCTGATGGCCAGATGGCCGCCGACCCCCAACGCTTTCATCCCGGCTGCCTGAAGGGGCTGGCGCCCGCCGGCCGGCTCGACATTGATTCGACGGGACTCTTGGTGCTGACCCAGGATGGCCGCGTCGCGCGCCAGCTGATCGGTGCGGACAGCGACATCGAGAAGGAGTATCTGGTGCGTGTCGAAGGCCGGCTCGATGAAAAAGGACTCGCCTTGTTGAATCACGGACTGTCGCTCGATGACAAGCCGCTGCGTCCGGCCAAAGTGAGTTGGCAGAACGAAGACCAGCTACGTTTCATTTTGAAGGAAGGCAAGAAACGCCAGATTCGTCGCATGTGCGAACTGGTCGGCCTTCGTGTCACCGGCCTCAAGCGGGTGCGCGTCGGACGCGTGATGCTCGGCGACCTGCCAGTAGGACAGTGGCGCTTCCTGCGGCTGGATGAGAAGTTCTAAAGGTCTTCGCGCCGCAGCATGAAAATCTTGCCTTCGCCACTCGGGGTATCGAGCCAGGTGAGCGGCAGTTCGGGGAAGGCCGCTTCGACGATGTCACGATTGTGGCCGACTTCGATGGCCAGCAGGCCACCGGGTTTGAGGTGTTTTGCGGCATCGGCGAGAATGCGTCGCACGATGTCCAGCCCGTCATCGCCGGCAGCCAGTGCATTTTTCGGTTCGTGGCGATATTCGGGCGGCAGCGCGCGCATGGCCTGGGCAGTGACGTAGGGCGGGTTGCTCAGGATGAAGTCGTAGCGGCGTTTGCCGAGCCCGGCGAACAGATCGCCCGGCACCAGCTTGATGCGTTTTTGCAGAGCGTAATCGCTGACGTTGCGCTTGGCGACTTCGAGCGCGTCCTTCGAGATGTCGGCGGCGTCGATCTTTGCGTTAGGAAAGGCATGCGCCATCAGGATGGCCAGACAGCCCGAACCGGTGCATAGATCAAGCGCGCTGGCGATGTCGTAGGGGTCATCGATCCAGGGCGCGAAACCATCGACCAGCAGGTCGGCGAAATACGAACGGGGAATCAGCACGCGCTCATCGACATAGAAGCGCAGGCCGGCCTGCCAGGCTTCGTGCGTCAGATAGGCGGCGGGCACGCGGCGGGCGATGCGCTGCTGCAGCAGTTCTAGCACCGCAAGGCGTTCCTGCCGAGCGAGACGGGCATCGAGATAAGGTTCGAGCCGGTCGGGCGGCAGGTGCAAGGCGGCGAGGACCAGCCAGGCTGCCTCGTCGTGGGCGTTGTCGCAGCCATGGCCGAAAAACAGCTTCGCTTCATTGAAGCGGCTGGTGCCCCAGCGCAGCCAGTCGCGCACGGTGATGAGGTCGTCGAGCAGGGAATCGGTCATGGTCAAAGTCGGCGCTGGTGGAGGTTTGGGTGTCCCATCAGCGCAATGTCGGCGCTGGTGGTACGGCGGCGCTCAAGTCAAAAGTTGTCGGAAGGTCGCTGCGTAGATGCGCGTCAGCGGCTCGATGTCGGCCAGTGCAACGCATTCGTCGATCTTGTGGATGGTGGCATTGACCGGGCCGAACTCGATGACCTCGGGACAGATGTCGGCGATGAAGCGGCCGTCGGAGGTGCCGCCGGTAGTGGAGAGCTCGGGGGTGATGCCGGTTTCGGCCTGGATGGCGGCAGTCAGGGCCGTGACCAGGCGACCGGGCGTGGTGAGGAAGGGACGGCCGCCGAGCATCCAGGCGAGCTCGTATTCGAGCTGGTGACGGTCCAGAATCTCATGCACGCGATTTTGCAGACCCTCGGCAGTGCTGGCGGTGGAAAAACGGAAATTGAACAGCACCTCGAGCGTGCCCGGCACGACGTTGGTGGCGCCGGTACCAGCGTGGATGTTCGAGATCTGGAAGCTGGTGGGCGGGAAAAATTCATTGCCGTCATCCCAGCGCGTTGCCGCGATTTCGGCCAGGGCCGGGGCCGCCAGGTGGATCGGATTTTTCACCTTCTCGGGGTAGGCAACGTGACCCTGAATCCCCTTGACGAGGAGTTTTCCGGACAGCGAGCCGCGCCGGCCGTTCTTCATCATGTCGCCCTGCCGATTGACCGAGGTGGGCTCGCCGATGATGCAGCAGTCGAGCGTCACACCGCGCGCCTTGAGCGCCTCGAGCACGCGCACGGTGCCGTCGGTGGCGTCGCCTTCTTCGTCCGAGGTGAGCAGGAAGGCCAGCGAACCCTGCGGTTCTGGCAGGGTGGCGAGCAATTGTCCGGCAGCCACCACGGCAGCGGCTACCGAGGTTTTCATGTCAGCCGCACCACGACCAAACAGCATGCCGTCGCGTTCGGTGGGGACGAAGGGGTCGCTGTGCCATTGGTCTTCCGGACCCGGCGGCACGACGTCGATGTGGCCGGCGAAGACCACCAGCGGCTGCACGGTGCCGCGCCGCGCCCACAGATTGCAGACATGGCCGGTCGGGCCGGTGCTGTCAATGCGTTCGCAGACAAAACCCAGCGGGGTCAGTCGATCGGCAACCAGGTCAAGACAGCCGGCATCTGCGCTGGTGATCGAGCGGCGCGCGATGAGCGCCTTGGCGAGTTCGAGGGTCGGAGTCATTGAACGTGAAAGTCAGCGTAGCGTTTGCGCCGGGCCAGTCCCTCTCTCCCAGTGGGAGAGAGGAGGCAGATAGCTTCCCTCTCCCGCTTGCGGGAGAGGGATTGAGGGAGAGGGTTGCCAAGCAAACGCGGCACGCGCCGCCAGGCGCAACCCGCACCGAAGCATGAACGACAGCCCCGTAATAGTCGAGCGCAGCGAGCAAGCAAGAGCCCCCCGAGAGGGTGGTGAAGGGGGGCGGGCCACTTGGTCATTCCATTTTCATCGTGAACTTGGAGAAGGAGGCGCCGCTTTCCGAGGTGCTGGATTCGGCATTGGCGGGTGCCGTTTCAAGCTGCCGGTCTCCCTGTTTCCTGTCAGCCATGGCGTTGTTGATCAGCCAGTGCAGGTTATTGGCCGAGTCGGCGTTACCGAGCGCTTCTTCCAGAGTGATGGTGCCGGACTTGAATAGTGCATGCAGCGATTGCTCGAAGGTGATTGCCCCGGGCGAAAGGCTTTGCTCCATTGCCTCCTTGATGCCGCTGAGGTCACCTTTTTCGATCAGTTCGCCGACATAGCGCGAATTCAGCATGACCTCGGCGGCCGGTGTACGCGTGCCGTCCGGTTTTTTCACCAAGCGCTGGGAAATGATGCACTTCAGCGTCACCGCCAGGTCGGCCAGCAACGCAGGGCGGTTTTCCAGCGGATAAAAGCTGATGATGCGGCTCATCGAGTGATAGCTGTTGTTGGCATGTAGTGTGGCAAGGCAGAGATGTCCGGTCTGGGCGTAGGCAATGGCCTGGGTCATCGTCTCCTTGTCGCGAATTTCGCCGATGAAGATGCAGTCCGGCGCCTGACGCAGCGCATTTTTCAGGGCAAGCGGGAAGTCGAGCGTGTCGGAACCGACTTCGCGCTGATTGACGATGGACTTCTTGTTCTTGAAGACGAACTCGATTGGCTCTTCGAGTGTCAGGATGTGACCGGTTTTCTGTTCATTGCGATGGTCGAGCATGGCGGTGAGCGTGGTCGTCTTGCCAGAACCCGTGGCGCCGACCATCAACACGAGGCCGCGCTTCTCCATGATGATGTCGCCCAGTACCGGCGGCATGTTGAGGTCCGCCAGTCGGGGAATTTCCGTCGGGATGTAGCGCACGACGAATGCCGGGGTGCCTTTCTGGCGCATCACCGAAAGACGAAAATTGCCGATGCCTGCCTGCGCGTAACCGGTATTGAGTTCAAGCGTTTCCTCGAACTCGCGCAACTGGCGTTCGTTGAGGATTTCCTGCAGCAGGCCCATGATGGTTGTGGCATCCATGATCTGCTGGTTGATTGGCATTGAAACGCCGTTGATCTTGATGTTGATGGGCGCGTCTACCGACACGAAGATATCCGAAGCCTTCTTGTCGGCCATCAACTGGAAGAGTCTTTGCATTGCGCCCATCGGTTTCCCCTGAAAAAAGTCAGTGTTTAATGCCGGCCTGCAGTCCTGACTTGCTCCGCAAGTTAGCCTCCAGCGCTAGCCATGTCTTTGCCATGGCTAGTCGCGTAGCAACTCGTTGATGCTGGTCTTTAACCGTGTCTGGGCATCGACCTTCTTGACGATCACGGCACAGTAAAGGCTGTACTTGCCATCCTTGGACGGCAGGCTGCCGCTGACGACGACGGAACCTTCCGGAACGCGACCATAGAGTACTTCGCCGGTAGCACGGTCGTAGATCTTGGTGCTCTGACCGATGAACACGCCCATCGAAATGACGCAGTTGTCCTCGACGATGACACCTTCGACCACCTCGGAACGCGCACCGATGAAGCAGTTGTCGCCGATGATGGTCGGATTGACCTGCAGGGGTTCGATCAGGCCGCCGATGCCGACGCCGCTGGAGAGATGCACGTGATTGCCGATCTGCGCGCAGGAACCGACGGTGACCCAGGTGTCGACCATCGTGCCTTCGCCGACATAGGCGCCGATGTTGACGAAGCTGGGCAGCACCACCACGTTGTTGCCGATGAAGGCGCCGCGCCGCACCACGGCGCCCGGGACAATGCGAAAGCCGCCCTTCTGGAAGTCATGGGTATCGTACTTGGCGAACTTGGTCGGCACCTTGTCGAAATAGCGCATGGCACCGCCATCCATCAGCACGTTGTCTTCGAGGCGGAAGGAGAGCAGCACCGCTTTCTTGATCCACTGATGGGTGATCCACTGGCCTTCGATTTTCTCGGCGACGCGCAAGCTGCCCTTGTCGAGTTCGGCAAGGACGTGATCGACCGCCTCGCCGACACGGGCGGGAGCGGCGCCGGGTTTCAGGTTGGCGCGGTCTGCCCAGGCCTGGTCGATGAGCGTTTGCAATTCGTTCATGTTGGTTTCTCGTGATTGGGATTCATGGCAGCAAGCTATCCGCGCGTGTTTGACTGGGACGGGAAACTGGCAAGCTCTACCGGTGCAACGGGTTTCCAGCCCTTCTTGCGATGTTCGGCGACGACATTGGTGAAAATTCCGCCGCGCACGAAAAAGCGCGCGGTCAGGCGCATGAAGCGTGGCTTCAGGGTCTGCGCCAGGTCGTCAAGGATACGGTTGGTGACGTCCTCGTGAAAATGCCCTTCGTTGCGGAAGCTCCAGATGTAGAGCTTCAGGCTCTTCAATTCGACGCAGAGCTTGTCCGGCACATAGTCGAGTGTCAGCACCGCGAAATCCGGCTGGCCGGTTTTCGGGCACAGGCAGGTGAACTCCGGGATTTCCATGTGGATCCGGTAATCTCGTTGCGGAGCCGGATTGGTGAAGGTATCAATGATTTTGGCGGGGGCGCTGGGCATGGCGAATCAGGCAATGTGAGGGTGGGTGATTATAGTCGCCGTCCCCAGGTTGGCGGCGTCCCGGCTACGCCGTCCCGCCAGCGCCGACTTTTGCCAGCGCCTCGAACTCATGGACCGGCACCGGCCGGCCGAAGAAGTAACCCTGATAGGCATAACAACCCGCACCAGCCAGAAAGTCGCGCTGCGCCGCGGATTCGACGCCCTCGGCGATGACGCCCAGACCCAGGCCATGGGCCAGTGCCACGACGGTTTTGGCAATCGCGGCGTCGTTGGGGTCGGTCAGCACGTCGCGCACAAACGACTGGTCGATCTTCAACTGGTCGAGCGGCAGGCGCTTGAGGTAGGACAGCGAGGAATAGCCGGTGCCGAAGTCGTCGAGGGAGAATCTCACGCCTTCTGCTTTCAGGGCGGACATCTTCCCGATGATCTGTTCGACATGGGCGACCAGCAGGCTTTCGGTCAGCTCCA
Source organism: Rhodocyclaceae bacterium UBA2271 (assembly GCA_002347405.1). Classification (GTDB taxonomy): domain Bacteria; phylum Pseudomonadota; class Gammaproteobacteria; order Burkholderiales; family Rhodocyclaceae; genus Sulfuricystis. The sequence goes on from DDXB01000047.1 coordinate 32,452, forward strand.
GTTTCAGGCGTTGCGGATTGGCGCCGGTGCGCCGGAGCGCCATCAGCACCCGCTCCACGAAATCGGGCAGGTGGAACTGATGGGCGCTGACGTTCACCGCGATGCTCAGATGGGCCAGCGCGGGTTGTTGCGCCCAGGCGGCGAGTTGCGCGCAGGCGGTTTCCAGCACCCACTCGCCCAGCGGCACAATCAGCCCGGTTTCCTCGGCCAGGGGAATGAACTCGGCCGGTGACACCATGCCGCGCACTGGGTGCTGCCAGCGCACCAGCACCTCGGCGCCGGTCAGACGGCCTTCACTCGCCACCTGCGCCTGGTAGTGAAGGAAAAACTGGCGCTCGTGCAGGGCGGCGCGCAATTCCGTTTCGAGCGTGACGCGCGACATCACGGCGGCCTGCATGGCCGGGTCGAAGAAGCGCAGCGTGTTGCGCCCGGCATCCTTGGCCTGGTACATGGCGAGGTCGGCCTGCTTGAGCAAATCGTCGAGGGTGACGGACTGGCTGTCGAACAGGACAATGCCGATGCTGGCCGTGGTGCGGTGCATCACCGCGCCGAGCAAAAACGCCTGGCCGAGCGCGGCGAGAATCTTTTCGCCGACCGCTTCGGTGCTGGCGGCGGCGTCTTGCTCCAGTGCGCTCAATCCGGTCAGCACCACCACGAATTCGTCGCCGCCAATCCGCGCCACAGTGTCGCCCTCGCGCACGCAGTTCCTCAGGCGTTCCGCGACCTGTTTCAGCAACTGGTCGCCCATGTCATGGCCCTGTGTGTCGTTGAGCGTCTTGAAGTTGTCGAGATCGATGAACATCAGCGCGCCATGGCTGGCGCTGCGCGCGCTGACCGTCATGGTTTGTTTCAGGCGATCCAGCAGTAGCGTCCGGTTGGGCAGGCCGGTGAGCGTGTCAAAGAAGGCCAGGGCGTTGATTCTCTCTTCCGCCCGCTTCCTTTCCGTGATGTCGAAATGCGTGCCGACGTAATGGGTAACGGCGCCATTTTCGTCCTTCACCGCCGAGATGGTCAGCCATTTCGGATACTCCGTGCCGTCCTTCCGCCGGTCCCAGACCTCGCCCTGCCAGCCGTCGTTGCGGTCGATGCTCTCCCACATGGCGCGGTAAAAGTCCGCGTTGTGCCGGCCCGACCTGAGCAGCGCCGGCGTCTGGCCGACGGCCTCGGCAGCGCTGTAGCCGGTGGTCGCGGTAAAGGCTGCGTTGACGCGCAGGATCACGCCATGGGCATCGGTGACTATCGTACTCTCCTGCGACTGGAAAGCGGCGGCGGCGATGCGCAGTTCGGCCTCGGCCAGCTTGCGTTCGGTGACGTCCTGCACCGTGCCGCTGGAACGCAATGGCCGGCCCGCCGCGTCGAAGTCCGACGTGCCGCGCTCGTGCACCCACTTGATGCGGCCATCCTGCATCAGCAGCCGGTGGGTGATCTCGTAAGGCGTGCGTGATTGCAGCGACGCGGCATAGGCCTGATTCACCGCCGCGCGGTCGTCCGGGTGAATCAGCGCGAGGAAGGCGTCGTAGCTGGCCGTGAAACGCGCCGGGTCGATCTCGAAGAGGCGAAACACCTCGTCGCTCCAGAGGAGTTCGCCGCTTGCCAGGTCCAGCGTCCAGCTACCGACATGGGCGAGGCGCTGCGCTTCGTTCAGGCGTGCCGTGCTGGCGCGCAGGGCAGCCTCGCTCCGCTGGCGTTCGCCGGCATGGGCCTGCAGCGTGTTTTGCATGGCCAGCAGGCCCGCCAGCACGCTGTGTTCCATGCCGGGCGCAGTCGCGGTGCCGCCGGAGAAATCGCCGCGCCCGATTTTGAGCATCCGGGCATGGATTTCATCCACCGGGCCGCCCAGCGTCCTGCGCATGCCGGCGTAGGCGCGCCAGAGCGCGAAAAGCGCCGCCAGCAGGGTGGCGATGAGCAACCCCCGGAGCAGCAAGGCATGGTCTGTCGTCGCGCGGATGGTGGCCTGCGTGCGCTGTTCGATCAACCGGGAAAACTCGCTGAGCGGCGCCTTGATGCCGGCCTTGGCCCGGTGATAACTTTCATCGTGCAACATGCGGCGCGCCGTGGCCCGGTTGGCTTCGGTGCGCGGGCCGTCGGGCTCGGCCAGTTGCATGGCCGCGAGCTCCAGGGTGGTCAGCAGGTCCGAGTTCGTCTTGGCCTCGGCCAGCCGGGCGAATTCCGCGTCGCTGACGCCCGCCTGCCGCAGCAGGTCCAGCAGGGCGGCGGGTTGGCCGATTCGCGGTCTGGGGGAGCCAGGTTCGGCCAGCACGCGATGCCAGTAGCTCAGGTCATAACGCTCAGGTCGTGGTTGCCGGCCGTCGCGGATTTCCAGGATGTCCTGGAAATATTGTTTGAACACGGGATTGCCGGTTGCCACATAGCCGCGGGCCATCCAGGTCAGTTCATCCGAAGTGCGGCGCAATTCTTCCGCCAGCAGAAACAGCTTGTGGCGCTGCTCATGGGCGCGGTCGATGCGTTTTTCGGCCTGCACATAAAATCCGAACACCAGCGCCAGCGCCAGGAACAGGGCGACGGTCAGCCAGATTTTTCTGAACACCGAGGGAAAGGCGGTCTTGACGGTCATTTAATTGGAACAGGTCGAGGCTAGACTTAATGCCCTAACTATATCGTAAGTTATTTGGCGGCCGCACATATAATGCCCGCCGATTACCATTCCATTTACCCGGTGAAGAGCGAGACCATGAAAAACAACGGACCTGTCACGCAGCGCGAAGCGCCTTTCCCCATCGGGAAATATCTGGTTTCCAAGACCGACCTGCGTGGCATCATCACCTATTGTAATGATGCTTTCATCGCTCTGTCCGGTTTTGAAAAGGCCGAGTTGATCGGCAAGAGTCACAACATCGTGCGCCATCCGGACATGCCGGCGGCGGCGTTTGCCGATCTCTGGGCGACGGTGAAAGCCGGCCGCCCCTGGCGCGGCACCGTCAAGAATCGCTGCAAGGACGGCGACCATTACTGGGTCGACGCCTTTGTCGTACCGCTGCGCAAGAACGGCGAAACCACCGGTTACATGTCCGTGCGCTCCGAGCCGTCGCGCACGCAGGTGCGCGAGGCCGAGGCGCTGTATCAGCAGATCAACGCCGGTCAGGCAAAATTGCCGAAACCCGGCGGTTTTCTGGCGGGTCTCTCCATCCGCGCTCGGTTGATCGGCGTGATGGCCCTGATGGCGGTGATGATTGCGATGGGTTCCGTTATCGGCGTCGTTGGCCTGAGCCAGAGCAATGAGCGGCTGCGCATGGCCTACGACGAGCATATGGAACCGGCGGTGGCCATTGCCAGGATGATCGAGCGGCTGGCCGATAATCGCGCGCAGATCATGCTGGGGATTCAGCATAGCCCGGATAACCGCTACAGCAAAATGCACGACCATTCGGTCGCGCTGCACACCGAGGCGACCCAGGCCAACCGCAAGATTATCGAGGACCTGCGCGCGACCTATGACAATAAGCCCAAGAGCGCCGATGAAAAGGTGCTGGCGGAGGCGTTTTTCGCGGCGCGCGACGCCTATTCGAAGGAAGGTGTCAGCCTGGCGCGCGAGGCGCTCGCCGGCGGCGATTACGACACCGCGCAGATGCTGCTGCTGACCAAGATCAACCCCCTTTACAGCAAATTGCTGGAGCAGGGCGAGTCGCTGCAGCGTTATCTTCTCGCGGAAGGCGATAAAGCGCACACTGCCTCGGAGCAGGGCTACACCTGGCTGCTCAATGCGGCAATTGCCGGCACGCTCACGGCGATCCTGCTGGTGGTGGTGATTGGCGGGTTGCTCGTCAAGGCGATCGTCGCGCCGATGCGCCAGGCCATCGCCCATTTCGAACGGATCGCCGATGGCATTCTTACCGACGAGGTCGATATCTCCCGCCGCGACGAGGCGGGTCAATTAATGAGCACCCTGGCGGTGATGCAGGTCAACCTCAAGGTGGCTCTCGATGAGGTGCGCCTGGTGTCGGTTGCGCTGGACGAGGAAAGCAAAAAACTGGCGGCGGAAATGGATCGCGTGGTTGATCAGTCGGTGCAGCAACAGGACCGCGTGCAGGGCACAGCGGCGGCCACCGAGGAACTCACCGTCTCGGTGGGCGAGGTGGCGAGTTCGGTTGCCAGCACCGCCCAGGCGGCGACCCAGTCGAAGGCTCTCGTGGCGGAATCCACGCGCAGCATGGACAGCAGCATGGCGGCGACCGCGCGCGTGGTGGGCGCGGTGCAGGCCTCCTCCGCGACCATCGGTGACCTGAACCGGGCGATCGAAAAGATCGGCGTGATCACCAACACGATTCGCGAAATCGCCGAACAGACCAACCTGCTGGCGCTGAATGCCGCCATCGAGGCGGCGCGCGCCGGCGAGCAGGGCCGCGGTTTTGCCGTGGTCGCCGACGAGGTGAGAAAGCTCGCCGAGCGGACCTCGTCTTCGACCGCCGATATCAACAACACGGTCAATGAATTTCAGAAGGTGACCCAGCAGGCGGTATCGTCGATGGAGCAGGCGGCGCAGGAAGTCGAATCGGGCATGAGCATGATGCGGGCCAGCGTGACCAGCCTCGACCAGATCCGGACTTCCAGCGATGAAGTCGCCGCCATGGCCGAAAGCATCGCCGCCGCTTCGCGTGAGCAGACGGTGGCCAGTCAGGATGTCGCGACGAACATGGAGCAGGTGTCATCCCTGATCGAGCAGAACACCCAGTCCGCACGAAGCGCGAAGCAAGGTGCCGAATCGCTTTCGGCCACCGCCGTCGTGCTGCGCAATGTGGTGGCGCAGTTTGACCTGGTCAAGAAATAAGGCCCGACCTCCCCCAGTTCCTCCTTCGCCGGAGGGGAGACTGCTGCACTTCTCTCCTCGCCCCGGGGCGGGCGGGGGAGAGGTGTAGCCACCAGAAAGCCCTTCAGCCGCAAAGCGGGAGAAGGGCGGCTCGGCGACCTGGATCATGGCCGACTTGGCCGCCATGCACTTCGAGATCCGCACGCTGCCGCGCTGAGCCTGCGAACTGGACCCCGGCCTACGCCGGGGTGACGAAGTCGTTGGTCGTCCGCAAAAGTCGGCGCTGGCGGGACGGCGTTAATCGTCGGCGCAACCGGTTTCATCCTAAAAACCTCAGATCGCACCACGGAGATCACGGAGGACACGGAGAAACGGCGCAAGCACACAAAATTCAGGCGCACCCAACGGGCGACATGCGCTTATTACGTAACGCCTTGTTTTTTTCTCCATGATCACCGTGTCCTCCGTGGTGAACTGCTTTTTCTAGGATAAAACCCTTGCTTTACCGGAGCTTTTTTTCTAAAATTCAAACGAACGTATGAATTATTGGAAAAGTACTCATGGCTGAAACGCGTTCTGTCGATACTCGCGAGCGGATTCTCGATACAGCGGAGAGACTATTTACGGCCAATGGTTTCGACGGCACCTCGATGCGCCAGATCACCGGCGCGGCGGAGGTGAATCTGGCGTCCGTGAATTATCACTTCGGTTCCAAGGAAGCCTTGATGCGGGAAGTATTCCGCCGCCGCCTGGCTTGGTTGAATACCGAGCGGCTTCGTGTCCTGGACGAAATGGAAAGTAAGGCGGGCGACAAGCCGTTGAAGCCGTCCCAGATTGTCGAAGGATTTTTTGGCACGTTGCTGAGCATGGCGCAGGATGAATCACGTGGCGGGGTCACTTTCCTTCGCCTCCTGGGACGCACGCTGACCGATCCTGCGGACTTTATCCGCACTTTTCTTGCCGACGAGTATCAGGAGGTTGTCGAGCGTTACAAGTCAGCGTTGTTCAAGGCTTTGCCCGATGTGCCGCGCGCCGAGATCGCCTGGCGCTTCCATTTCATGCTCGGCGCGACCTCATATGCGATTGCCGGCACGGACGCCCTGCGGCTGGTCACCGACTGGGGAGTCGAAGATGAAGATGCGATCGATCGCCTCGACCGGCTGCCACAGCGCCTGATGTCCTTTCTGCTGGGCGGACTGCGCGCCCCGCTGCCAAAATTTTAATCAGCACTTTCCTCATTCGCTAGCACTGCCGGCACCAAGCAATCCGATCAAGCCGGTTCAATCAGGAGATTCACAGTATGAACACCTCCATCACCCTGCTGCTGGGTATCGTCGTCCTGGCAATCGTGGTTGGTCTGTTCCTGATCCGCCCGTTGCGCCGCACGCTGATTACCCGGCCAATATTTGCCACTTATCGCAGCCTCCTGCCACAGATGTCGGATACCGAGAAAGAGGCGCTCGAAGCGGGTACCGTCTGGTGGGAAGGGGAGTTGTTCCGCGGCCGGCCGGACTGGAAAAAGTTGCATGCCTACCCGCGCCCCAAGCTGACTGCCGCTGAACAGTCCTTCCTGGACAATGAGGTTACTACTGCCTGCAGCCTGGTCGATGACTGGCAGGTAACGCACGAACTCCACGACATGCCCGAAGCAGCCTGGCGCTACCTCAAGGACAAGGGCTTCCTTGGCATGATCATTCCGAAGCGCTATGGTGGCCTGGAATTCTCCGCCTATGCACATTCGCAGGTGATCACCAAGCTTTCCACCCGCTCGTCGGCAATGGCCGTATCGGTGATGGTGCCGAATTCGCTCGGCCCGGCCGAACTGCTGCTGCACTACGGTACCGAGGAACAGAAAAACCACTATCTGCCGCGGCTGGCCAAGGGCATCGAAGTGCCGGCTTTCGCGCTGACCAGTCCGTGGGCCGGTTCCGACGCTGCCTCGATCCCCGATAGCGGCATTGTCTGCAAGGGCATGTGGCAGGGCAAGGAAGTGCTTGGCATGCGCGTGACCTGGGACAAGCGCTACATCACGCTGGCGCCGCTGTGCACCATCCTCGGCCTGGCTGTCCGCCTGTTCGACCCGGACGGTTTGCTGGGTGACAAGAAGGATATCGGCATCACCTGCGCACTGGTTCCTTACGATCATCCTGGTGTGGATACCGGCCGCCGGCATTTTCCGCTCAACGCGATGTTCACCACCGGCCCTACGCGCGGCACGGATGTCTTCATGCCGCTCGATTTCATCATCGGCGGGCCGGCGAATGCCGGCCAGGGCTGGCGCATGCTGATGGAATGTCTGGCGGCGGGTCGCTCGATTTCGCTGCCATCGTCGCATATCGGCATGGCACAGATGACGGCACGTGCCGTCGGCGGTTACGCCCGCGTGCGCAGTCAGTTCAAGCTGGCGCTGGGCCGCTTCGAGGGCGTCGAAGAGGGGCTGACGCGTATCGGCGCCTACACGTACCTTATGGACGCCACGCGCAGGATGACGGCCGGTGCCGTCGATCTGGGCGAGAAGCCGTCGGTGGTTTCTGCCATCGCCAAATATCACGTCACCGAGCGCGCTCGTCAGGTAGTGAATGACGGCATGGATATCATCGGCGGCAAGGGCATCTGCCTCGGCCCGTCCAATTTCCTCGGCCGCGCCTACCAGCAGGTGCCGATCGGCATTACCGTCGAAGGCGCCAACATCCTGACCCGCTCCCTGATCATTTTCGGGCAAGGCGCGATCCGCTGCCATCCTTATCTGCTCCCCGAAATGCAGGCTGCGCAGAATCCAGATGAAAAGAGGGGCCTCGTCGATTTTGACCGGGCGCTGTGGGCGCATATCGGCTTTACCATCAGAAACGGGTTTTATGCACTTTGGCTGGGCATGACCGGTTCGCACTTCGTCCCGGTGGGTGCCAGCGTGGCGCCCGAAATGCGCCGCTATTACCAGCAACTCACCCGCTTCTCGTCGGCCTTCGCCTTCCTCACGGATATTTCGCTGCTGGTGCTGGGTGGCAGTGCCAAGCGCCGTGAGAAGATTTCCGGACGGCTTGGCGACATCCTCGCGCAGATGTACCTGATGTCCTGCACCTTGAAACGCTATGAGGATGAAGGTCGCCAGCAGGCCGATGCCCCATTGGCCCATTGGGCGATCTGGGATTCAATGTACAAGGCGCAGCAGGCTTTCGAAGGCGTGATCGCCAATTTCCCGATCCGTTTCGTCGGTGCCATCCTGCATCGCAGCATCTTTCCCTGGGGTTATCCCTATGTATTCCCCTCCGACGACCTGGGCCAGGAGGTCGCCAAGGCCATGATCGCACCGTCGGCGACGCGCGACCGCCTGACGGCCGAATGCTATTTGCCGCCCTCAGAGAACGAGCCGGTCGGCGCCATTGAGTTGGCATTGCTGGCGACGCTGGAAGCCGAGCCGATCGAAGCGAAGATTCGCGAGGCCGAAAAGTCTGGCCGTTTCGAGGGCGATCCGCGCGCCAACGTGCGCGATATCGCGGTGGTTGCTGCCGAGCAGGGCGTGATTTCAACGGCCGAATATGAGGTGATGAAGCGCCGTAATGCCTTGCGCGATATCGTTGTGCGCGTCGACGATTTTCCGTTCGACTTCGGTGTGGCGACGGCCAACAAGCCTCCCGCATCCCGCATGGGGGACTGAACATGTCAGGGAAAGCGATATATGTCGTCGACGGTGCGCGCACGCCGTTCCTGAAGGCCAGGACCGGCCCCGGCCCGTTTGCCGCTTCCGATCTGGCGACGCAGGCCGGCCGCGCGCTGCTGCTGCGCCAGCCCTTTGCCCCGCAGGACCTTGACGAGGTCATCCTCGGCTGTGCCGCGCCCTCGCCGGATGAAACCAACATCGGTCGCCTGGTGGCGCTGCGTCTCGGTTGTGGCCACAAGGTGCCGGCTTGGACAGTGATGCGCAACTGCGCATCGGGCATGCAGGCCATCGATTCCGCCATGGTGAATATCCAGGCGGGCCGTTCCGAGCTGGTGTTGGCGGGCGGCGTCGATGCGCTGTCGCGCGCGCCGCTGCTGTATTCCGACACCATGGTGCACTGGTTCGCCGCCATGATGCAGATGCGGACGTTGGGACAAAAGCTTGGCCATTTCCTGAAACTCAAACCCGCCGCGCTGTTCTCTCCCGTGATCGGGCTGATGAAGGGCCTGACCGATCCGATGGTCGGTCTCCTGATGGGGCAGACGGCGGAAAACCTTGCCTGGAAGTTTGCTATCACGCGCCAGCAGATGGATGAATTTTCGGTACGCAGCCATCAGCGGGCACTGGCCGGGCGGGCGGTCGGGCATTTCGACGAGGTCGTACCGCTGGTGGATGCCAACGGCACGGTTTATGCCGTGGATGACGGCGTGCGCGATGACGCCAGTCTGTCCGGCATGGCCAAACCGAAACCGTTTTTCGACAAGAAGTACGGCAACATCACGGCCGCCAACAGCTCGCAGATTACCGATGGCGCCGCCTGGGTGCTGCTCGCCAGCGAGGCAGCCGTCGCCCGCTGGAACTTGCAGCCGCTCGGCCGCATCGTCGACAGTCAGTGGGCCGGTCTTGACCCGGCCATGATGGGTCTTGGCCCGGTCCATGCGTCAACGCCGCTGCTGCAGCGTAACAAGCTGACGCTGGCCGACATCGATTACTGGGAGCTGAACGAAGCCTTTGCCGCGCAGGTGCTGGCCTGTCAGGCCGCGTGGCAGGACGATGCCTATTGCCGCGAGCAGCTCGACTTGCCGGGCGCGCTGGGCGTGCTTGATGACAGCCGCCTGAATGTCGATGGCGGAGCGGTGGCGATCGGCCATCCGGTCGGCGCTTCGGGAACGCGCATCGTGCTGCACCTGCTGCATGTACTGCGGCGTGAGAAAGCCAAACGCGGCATCGCCACCATCTGTATCGGTGGTGGTCTGGGCGGCGCCATGTTGGTGGAGGCCTGTTGAGATGAAAAACTGGCAAATTGAACGCGACGAAAATGATCTGGTTTGGGCCACCCTCGACCGGGCCGGAGAATCCACCAATGCCCTGTCGGCCGAAGTGCTGGCCGAATTCAGGGAGCTGCTCGACCAACTGGACCAAACACCACCCAAAGGCCTGATCATCCGTTCGGGCAAGGCGGCAGGATTCATTGCCGGCGCCGACATCCAGGAATTCACCCAGCTGGATAGCGCCGCAAAAGGCCGGGCGTTGATCGCCCGCGGCTGGGACCTGTTCAACCGGCTGGCTGGCGTGCCCTATCCGACGCTGGCGCTGGTGCGCGGCCACTGCCTGGGCGGCGGACTGGAATTGTCACTCGCCTGCCGTTACCTGCTGGCAGTCGACGAGCCGGGCACGAAATTCGGCTTGCCGGAAGTGATGCTCGGCATCTTTCCGGGCTGGGGCGGCATGTTGCGCCTGCCGCAGCGCATCGGGCCGGCGGCAGCGCTGGATCTGATGCTGACCGGCAAGACGCTGGATGCCAAGCGTGCCAAACGCATGGGTCTCGCCGACGAAGCGGTGCCGCCGCGTGTCATGACCGCTGCCGCGCGCCAGTTGGTGTTGTCCGGTCAGCCGCGCCGCAAGCTGCCCCTGTTGCAACGGCTCTTGAATGGCCCGCTGAAATTCGTCGTTGCCAACGGCGCGCGCAAGCAGGTTGCCAAAAAGGCCCGGCCGGAACACTACCCGGCGCCCTACGCGATCATCGACCTGTGGGCGAAACACCAAGGCAACGCCCTGGCGGCGCCCGAGGTGCTTGACCGCATTATCAATTCCTCGACGGCGCGCAATCTGGTTCGGGTCTTTTTCCTGCAGGAGCGTTTGAAGAGTTTCGGCAAGGAATCCGACTTCAAGGCAAAGCGTGTGCATGTGATCGGCGCCGGCACGATGGGTGGCGACATCGCCGCCTGGTGCGTGTTGCGTGGCATGACCGTGAGCCTGCAGGATCAGGATTTGGAGCGTATCGCTCCGGCCCTTAAACGTGCCCATGCGCTGTTCACCCGGCGCCTGCGCGAACCCTTGCGGGTGCGCGAGGCCTTCGATCGGCTGATTCCGGACGCGAACGGGGCCGGCGTGGCGCATGCCGATGTCGTCATCGAGGCGATCTTCGAGAATGTCGAAGCCAAGCACGCGCTGTTCCGTGTACTGGAACCGCAGATGAAACCAGGAGCGGTGCTGGCGACCAATACTTCCAGTCTGCGGCTGGAAGATTTGCGCACCGTGCTCAAGCAACCCGAACGCCTGGTCGGTATCCACTTCTTCAACCCGGTGGCGATGATGCCCCTGGTCGAGGTCGTCGCGGCAGAGGGTGCCGATCCGGCGATAGTGCAGGCGGCCTATGCCTTTGTCCGGCAGATCGACAAGCTGCCGCTGCCGGTCAGGAGCATGCCGGGCTTTCTCGTCAATGCCGTGCTGGCACCTTACATGCTGGCGGCGATGCGCGCGGTCGATTCAGGCGTTCCGCCGGAAGTTGTGGATGAGGCCATGCTCGCCTTCGGCATGCCGATGGGCCCGATCGAACTGGCCGACACCGTTGGCCTCGACATCGCGCTGGCGGCCGGCAAGCAATTGGCCGACGGTGCCGAACCACCACAATGCCTGCTCGCTTTCGTCGAGAAAAAACAGCTGGGCAAGAAAACCGGACAGGGTTTCTACGACTGGAGCAGCGGCAAGGCGAAGAAAGTCGGCGCTGGCGGACTGGTGGGCGCCCCACCCGCGCCAAAAGTCGGCGCTGGCGGGACGGCGATACCAGCTGGCCTCGCCGCGAGCCTGGTCAAACCACTGATCGATCGCACCGAAAAACTGGTTGCCGACGGTGTCGTTGCCGATGCCGAGTTGGCCGATGCGGGCGTGATCTTTGGCACCGGCTTTGCGCCATTTACCGGTGGACCGCTGAAGTATCGGGAGGATGCGGGGTGGTAGCGAAAACAGGGTAACCGTGACTCCGTCACCCCGGCGTAAGCCGGGGTCCAGACGGCTGAACCACCCTAAAAACTCAGTTCTCACCACGGAGTTCACGGAGAACACGGAGGAAGGCAGCAAGCGGACAAAATGTGGGCGCACCAGACGGGTGACGCTCATAGAATCCGCAAGGATTATTTTTGCTCCGTGATCTCCGTGTCCTCCGTGGTTAACAGCTTTTGCTGGGATCACTGGATTCCGGCTTACGCCGGAATGACATCAACGGGGTTGATCAGTTTCCTGTCTGATCAGCCGTTGCTGCTGTTTCGTGCTTCTTCTTCAGCAGCAGCGCGGCTAGTGCCGGCAGCAGCAGCAACGCCCCCAGCATATTGACGAGGAACATGAAGGCCAGCAGGATGCCCATGTCAGCCTGGAATTTGAGTGCCGAAAAGGCCCAGGTGCCCACGCCGATGGCCATCGTTGCGGCGGTGAACGCGATTGCCGTGCCGCGTTGGCGGAGCGCCAGATAGAAGGCAGTGGACAGTTTGCGGCCACGCGCCATGGCGTTGGCCATGCGTTCGTAAAGATAGATGCCGTAGTCGACGCCGACGCCGACGCCGAGGGCGATCACCGGCAGCGTCGATACCTTGAGGCCAATGCCGAGCAGCGCCATCAGCGCATTGCAGAGTACGGCGACGATGGTCAGCGGCAGGACGATGCAGAGGGTCGCCTGCCAGGAGCGGAACTCGAGGAAGCACAACAGGCTGATCGAACCGAACAGCAGCAGCAGCATGGTGACTTCGGCGGCATCGACCGCCTCGTTGGTCGCCACCATGACCCCCACATTGCCCGAGGCCAGCTTGAATTCGAGGTTTTCCGAGGGGTTCGCCGCGATGAATTTCTTGATCTCCTTGACGATGTGCGCAATCGTCGTGCCCTGATGGTCGTGGGTGAAAATCATCACCTGCATCGAATTGCAATCGGTGTTGAGCAAGCCGGTGCTGGTGTCGATCGGCGTCACCGACTGGGCGAGGATCGATGGGTCGCGCGACAGGACGCGCCAGCGCGGGTTGCCTTCGTTCCATCCGGCATTGACGATCTTCGCCATGCCGGGCAGCGACAGCACACCCTGCACGCCGTGGACGTTCTTCATCGTCATTTCGAAGCGGTCGATCAGGCTCATGACATCGTGATGCGTGCAGGCGCCATCGACGTTGCGCGACTGGGCGATGACCGACAGCACATCGACGCCAATCGAGAACGAATCAACGATCGCCGCGGTATCGCGGTTGTAGCGGGAGTCGTCGTGCAGTTCCGGAATGCCCTTGCCCAGATCGCCGGTGCGCAGGTCGCGCGCCAACCAGGTGGCTGTCGCCAGCAGCAGCGCTGCCAGCAACAGCACGCGCAACGCCAGGCGCGGTTCGGCAAAGCGCTTGAGCGACATCCAGAGTCGGTCGCCGCCGCGTTTCTTGCCGCTTGAACGCTTTATTTCATCGGGTGACAGGCTCATCCAGGAGAGCAGGATCGTCAGCAGCATCTTGTTGGTGACGATCATCAGTGCTACGCCGAGGCTGGCGGTGATCGCCAGTTCGCGCACGATGTCGATCTGGATGTAGAGGATGACGATGAAACCGAGCGCATTGGCGAGCAGGGCCATCGCGCCCGGCATGAACAGCTTGAGGAACGAGTTGTGCGCGGCGGCCAGTCCGTCGACGCCATTCAGCACCTCGATTTGCCAGGCATTTGTCATCTGCACGGCATGACTGACGCCGATCGAGAAGATCAGGAACGGCACCAGGATCGACAGGGGGTCGATGCCGAAGCCGAGCAGCGGCAGCAAGCCGAGCAGCCAGATCACCGGAATCATCGCGCAGACCAGCGCCACGGCGCTCAACTTGGCGGAGCCGGAATACCAGTACAGCAGCGCTGCGGTGATCGCGAAAGCAATCACGAAAAACTCCAGCACTCCGCGTGCACCCTCGGTAATGTCGCCGACCGCCTTGGCGAAGCCGATGATGTGCACCTTGAGTCCGGATTCCTTTTGATGGGTGGCGCGGATCTTCTCGAGTTGTTCCGATACCGCGACATAGTCCAGCCTGGCGCCGGTCGTCGGGTCAATTTCCAACAGTTCGGCGCTGACCAGCGCCCCCCTGAAGTCATTCGATACCAGCCGGCCGACGCGGCCCGATTTGAGCACGTTGGCGCGCACGGTCTCCATGTCTTCGGCGCTGCCGCTGAAATCGGCCGGAATGATGTTGCCACCCGCGAAGCCGTCCTCGACCACCTCGATGAAGCGGGCGTTCGGCGTAAATAACGAGGTCACCGTGGCGCGATCGACGCCGGGGATGAAGAACACTGCGTCGGTCACCGCCTTGAGCGTTTGTAAAAACTCGGGGTTGTAGATGTCCCCTTCCTGCTGGCGCAAGGCGACCAGAATGCGGTTGGCACCGCCGAAGGTCTTCTGGTACGCAGTGAACGTCTGCATGTATTCATGCTTGAGCGGGATCATCTTCTCGAAACCCGCGTCGACCCGCAGATGGGTAGCCGACCAGATCAGCCCGACAGTGATCAGCACAAACAGGGCCAGGAAGCTGCGCCGCCATGAAAACAGCAGGTTCCCGATGGCGCGCACGACCAGGTTCGCGGTCATGGTTGCCCCCCGCGCGGCAACACGATGCGCGTTGGACCTCCCTCACCAAAAACCAGAACGGTGTCCCCGCCACTAATTGCCACGTCTTTCTGCAAGGGGCGTTGCACCGAACTCAGGGTGCGGCTGGCTTGTATCGCTACACGCTTGAAGGAGCGGCCGTCATCACGGCTGACGAGGACGGTTCCGTTCTGGCCAACCAGCACGACCATGCCATCATCGTGGGTCAGTCCGCCGAACAAGGCGTTTTCGCTGTCCGAATCCGCCGCTTGCCAGCTGGCTCCGCGATCCTCGCTGCGGAAGATGTTGCCGCGCATGCCAAAGGCCAGAACACCGCCCTGGGCCAGCGGTAGAAGTCCGAAAAACGAACCGGTGTAGGGTGAGGCCAAGTTTTCCCACTGCGTACCGTCATCCACGGATCTCAGCAGAGTGCCCGCCTCGCCGGCCAGCAACAGCGTGCCGTCCGCAAGGCGCGTCAGCGCGTTGAAATGCCGGTCTCCTGCGGTGATCTTGCGCTCGGCCCAAGTCATGCCGCCATCCAGGCTCTCAAAAAATGCGCCGTAAGCACCAATCGCGATGGCGCGCTGCCTGTCGGTGAACATGACGCGCAGCAATGGCCGCAACTGTTCCGGGTCGCGAAAAACTTCCTGCCAGGTACTTCCGCCGTTTTCGCTGCGCAGGATGGTCGCATCGTGGCCGACCGCCAGACCGAGTTGCACATCGGCGAAGGCGACGCTGGTCAGCGTGGCATCCGTGGCTGTCGGCACCTGCCGCCAGAGATCGCCTTCATTGTCGGAAACAAAGATGTAGCCGTGCTCGCCCACTGTGACGAGGCGCTGGCCGGTGCGCTGTGTGTCGAGCAGCAGGGCATTGCCGATATGGATTTCCGTCGCCGGCATCGGCGGGAGCTTGCGCGCCGAAAAGGCGAAGCTCGCCGCCAGTGCGACAAATATCGCGAAACCCAGTCCGATAACCCGGTTCATTCATTCAATCCAATGGCAAAACCCATCTGCGCGGGCAGACGTCCTGCGCAGATGGGCGTTGGCGGAATGGTGCGCTTAACGCGTACCAGCGCCTCGCAGGCCGGCCGGCGTGAAGTCCGCCGCGCTGCGCTTGATCTTCTCGTAGACCTTCGACTCTTCGTTGCGCAGACCCATGGCCAGATAGCGGCCGGATTGCAGGTCATGGTGCACCTCGATCGTGCCGTAAGCCATCGGCACATCGTAGAAGTTGATCGAATGCTGTTCCGACACGCGCCACAGTTCGTTGCGGGCATCGTACTTGTCGGTCACCATGACCATCCAGCTATCCTCGTCGATGTAGAAGACGCGTTTCTTGTAGATGTGGCTGGTGCCTTCCTTCAGCGTTGCCTCGACCACCCAGACCCGGTGCAGTTCATAACGCGCGTGTTCCGGATTGATGTGCCCCGGCTTGAGGACCTCCGCAAGTTTCAGCTGGTTGCCGGAAATCTTGTAGGAGTTGTAAGGCACATACAGTTCCTGCTTGCCCACCAGTTTCCAGTTGTAGCGGTCGGTTGCCCCGTTGAACATGTTGAAGTCATCATTGGTGCGCAGGCCGTCGGCAGCGGTGCCCGGGTTGTCATAGGCGACGTTGGGGGCCAGACGCACGCGCCGCTGACCGGGGTTGTAGGTCCAGGCGGAGCGTGGCTCCTTGACCTGGTCGACGGGCTCGTGAATCAGCAGGATCTGGCCGGCCAGACGCGCCGGTGCCGTTACCGTCTGCAGGAAGTGGGCGTGTTTGTTCGGTTCGCGGTCCTTCGCCGGCTTTTCGAGGTTGCCATAGACGAAGTCATATTCGTACTCGAAGCGCACCGGCGTGTAGGCGCCATCGCGGGTCACCGCCGCCTGGCTCCAGTTCATTGCGTAGGTGTCGCCCCGGTAGCGCAGGGTGGCGTTCCAGATCGCTTCCAGGCCATCCTTCGGGATCGGGAACGGCACGCCACCCGTGGTGCCGGTGACGCCGTTGCCGCCGGCGGTCAGTTTGGCGCGGGTCGCGTTGGCGATGGTCTCGTCCAGGTTGCCCTTGGGGAAGGTGGCACTGCGCTGGGTCGGATAGACGTTCATCTTCCACGTCGGATATTTCTTGAGCAGCGCCATCTGGCCCGGCGTCAGGCTCGCCTTGTACTTCTCGGCGTTGCTGGCGTCGATCGTGAACAGCGGCTTGTCAGCCGCATAGGGGTCGGGATAGTGGCCACCGGCCACATAACCGGCCACCGGCTTGGTCAGGCCACCGGCAAATGCCGGAATGGTACCGGCCGCATTGGCGGCGACTTCGGCCCCCATGGCGGTCAGCGTCTTGCCGAGGGCGGCAGGATCGGCAGCCAGCACCGATGCCGAGGTGCCGGCGAACGCCAGCACACAGGCGGCGCCCAGCAGGGAAATGGTGTTTTTCATATTGCGAATCTCCTGGTTCTTGGTCGCGTGAACAGATCAGAACGAATAGCTGACGCTGATCGCGAGGAAGTCACGATCCTTCATCGGGTTGGTGCTGCTGGAGTAGGGCAGGCCGCCTACAGGATCAATTCCGGATTCAGTCTTGCCGCCGAAGAAGGCTGTATAGGCAATATCTGCCTGCCAGTTCTGACGGTAGTTGAAACCGACACCTAAAGTCACCGCCTTGGCGCCTTCGTTGAAGGTCGGGCCGCGGCCATCCACATCATGCGAGAAGGCGACGCGCGGCGAAACCGTTGTAGCGCCAATCGCATTCGGATAATCCAGTCGGCCAACAAGGCGATAGCCCCAGGAGTTCTTGGTGGCGAAGCAATCGGTTGACGTCGATCCGTTAGAGCTAAACGTGTTGGAACCGGGTTGCGGCAAGTGGCAGCCTGGTGCTGCGAACTTGAGGTTGGACGGTAAATCTAGATAAGTGTAACCAATCTCACCGACCGTCACCAGTTGTTCAGCGCCAAAGGTTGGGCCGAAAGCCTTGGTGGCGGTGAACTGAATCTGGTGCATCTTGACTCGGCGATAACCGCTAATTACATCGCCGTAATTATTGAACGTACTTGCTGCGGCAAGGCTTGTCGTCGTCGATAGCTGGCTCTGCAATCCAAGCGCGGCATTGAGTAACTCAGCTGAGGGAAGCTGCAGCGGTTGATTCTTGCGATAGGAGTATTCGCCCTGCAGTGCAATGCCTCCTGGCAGTGCAGTGTTGACGCTCACGCCAAACAGCTTGATGTCTTCCGGGTATTCGACAAAGTAGGTTCCCGCATAGCCTCCGGCAGCCGCGCAAGGACCACCTAAACCACCTAGGCCAGACCCCAAGACAGCAGAAATATCAAACACTGTACATCCGCCAAACGCTACGTTTGCGTTTGATGTAATGCCACCGCGATAACCCGAAACAAACGGCGTACGGCTATGGTAGTTGGCATGATAGAACCCCAGTTCAGTGTTGTTCAACTCAGGCAGGAAGTAGCGAAGGGCAACGCCATATTGGCCACCGTCCCGTGCGTCGCGGTCACCAGAACGTGGAGCCCAGAGCGCCGCAGTGCCATTGATCGGGAAAGTGCCCAATGCCCCGTTCAGATCATTCCTCCGACCAAACCCAGTAAAGGCGCGATCCCCACCTTCGCCGACAAAATCATTGGTGCTGAAGAAGGAACCCACCGGATCGATCTTGGTTTTCTTCCATTCGGTCGGCAGCGCCACTTCAACCGTAACCTTGTCGGTGATTTCCTGTGATGCGTAGGCCATCATGGTCGGGATGAAGCCTTCCTTCAGTTCCGAACCCGGGGCGCGCAGGCGGCTGACATTGACCGGGTTGAGTACGTTGATGCCGTTCTGGATGAAGGTGCTTTCGCCCCAGCTCACCACCTGCTTGCCAAGCCGCAGGTTGAGGTTGCGGCCGCCGAGGTTGAAGTTGCCGCGCACGTAGGCGTCGAGGATCTCGCCGCCATCACCGAGTTCGTTGCGCGTGGCGGGGAACAGGTTGCCCTTGTCATGCACAGCGAAGTCGTAGAAATAACTGGCGCGCACGAAGGCGCCGAAATTACGGTACTTGAGTTCGAGGTCGTGGGTGGCCTTCAGTAGCGTCGACACCACGTCGCCACGGTCGTAGCGCAGGTTGCCGTCATCCGCGTTCGGGTCGCGCGAGGTGCCGCCGTTGGCGATGCTGACCAGGGCTGGATCGCGACTTTGCATGCGCCACTGGGCGCCCAGCGAAACGGTGGTATCGAAACTGCCGGTGACTTCACCCGACTTGAACTCGAAGGCGAAGGCCGATGGCGCTCCGACCATAAGTGCCAATGCAATCGCCGTGCCGATCTTGCTGTGGCGAAACTGTGGCGCGCGCGGACTCCCTGACTCTTGTCTCATGCAATGCTCCTCCTCAATGATCATCCGGATGATCCGGCGATTAGTTGTAACGATCTACGTCTATTATTTTCTCGCCAGCAGCCAATGGCGGTCACCGAAGATGCCGGGTTTGCAATTCTTTTTTGTGGCGATCCGGACTTCAGTAATTTTGAAGATGATACCGCGCACGTTGATTAGTGGTGTATTTGTTAACTGAAAATATTGCTCTTGACAGCAAGACTGTTGTTTATATAATCAAACGTTCGTTTAAACACGCTTAAGTGATACATCTTCGCAGCGAAAGGAGGACCGGTTGAAAAAACTGATCGTGAAAAAGGCTGCCGTGCTGGGTGCGGGGGTCATGGGGGCGCAAATTGCTGCGCATCTCGTCAATGCCAATGTTCCCGTTGTGCTATTCGATCTCCCCGCGAAGGAGGGCAACAAGAACGGCATTGTCCAGAAGGCCATCGACGGGCTGAAGAAGCTCGAGCCGGCGCCGCTGGGCAGCAAGAGCCGCTTGAAGTTCATCGACGCGGCCAACTATGACGACCATCTGCCGCTGCTGGCCGATTGCGATCTGGTGATCGAGGCGATTGCCGAACGCACCGACTGGAAGAACGATCTTTACGCGAAGATCGCGCCGCATCTGGGTGCCAACGCCATCATCGCATCCAATACATCGGGCCTGTCGATCAACATGTTGGCTGAAGGGCTGCCGGCAGAGGTGCGACCGCGCTTTTGCGGCATACACTTCTTCAACCCGCCGCGCTACATGCACCTGGTCGAGATCATTGCGACCAGGAGCACGGCCCCCGATACTCTGGATGCGCTGGAAACCTGGCTGACCTCGCGCCTCGGCAAGGGCGTCATCCGTGCGCTGGACACGCCGAACTTCGTGGCCAACCGCATCGGTGTGTTCTCGATTCTCGCCGCCATGCACCATACCCAGGCTTTCGGTCTCGGTTTCGACGCGGTCGATGCGCTGACCGGCCCGCGCATCGGTCGTCCGAAGAGCGCGACCTATCGCACCGCCGATGTGGTCGGCCTCGATACGCTGGCGCACGTCGTCAAGACCATGCAGGACACGCTGCCGGATGATCCCTGGCATCGTTATTTCACTTCCCCGGCGTGGCTCTCCGCGCTGGTCGGAAAAGGTGCGCTGGGCCAAAAAACCAAGTGCGGCATCTTCAGGAAGCAGGGCAAGGAAATCCAGGTGCTCGACCTGGCAGCACAGGATTACCGCACTTCGGCAGGCGAGGTCGCCGAGGAGGTCGCTGCCATCCTGAAGATCAGGAACCCGGCCGAGAAATTCGCCGCGCTGCGCGCTTCCACCCACCCGCAGGGGCAGTTCCTCTGGGCGATGTTCCGCGATGTCTTCCACTACTGCGCCGTGCAGCTGGAGCATGTCGCCGACAACGCGCGCGATGTTGATTTCGCGCTGCGCTGGGGCTTCGGTTGGTCGCAGGGGCCGTTCGAGACCTGGCAACTGGCGGGCTGGTCCGATATCGCCCAAGCCATTGCCGCCGATATCGCCGCCGGCAAGGCGATGAGCGACACGCCATTGCCGGGATGGGTGCTGGAATCAGGCCGGACGGGCGTGCATACGCCGGAAGGTTCGTATTCGGCCAGCAAGAACGCCTATGTGGGCCGTTCAAAGCTGCCGGTCTATCAGCGTCAGTTGTTCCCGGAAAGCATAGTCGGCGCTGGCGGTACGGCGCCGGAAAAGTCCGGCGAGACGCTGTTCGAGAACGACGGCGTGCGCCTGTGGCGGTTGCCGGAGGTCGATGCCGGCATCGGCATCATCTCCTTCAAGTCGAAGATGCACACCGTCGGCGACGAGGTGCTGGACGGCCTGATTGCCGCCGTGCGCCAGGCCGAGACGAGCCTGGACGGCGTGGTGCTCTGGCACGAGGCGCCGTTTGCCGTCGGCGCCAATTTGCAGCAGGTGTCCGATGCCTGTGTGGCCGGTCAGTTCGATCTGCTGGAAAAGACCGTCGAGAAATTCCAGCGCGCCGCGCAAACCATCAAGTATTCACAGCTGCCGGTGGTGACGGCGGTGCAGGGCATGGCGCTGGGTGGCGGCTGCGAATTCCTGATGCATGCCGACAAGCGCGTGATGGCATTGGAAAGCTACGTCGGGCTCGTCGAAGCCGGTGTCGGCCTGATTCCGGCGGGCGGTGGCTGCAAGGAATTTGCCGTGCGCGCCGCTGAATGGGCCGCCCAATCGGCCACCCCGGGCGAAGTGTTCAACTTCCTGCAACCGGCGTTCATGACCATTGCGATGGCGAAAGTCGCCAAGAGCGCGCTGGAGGCCATCGATTTCGGCTTTGCCAAACCCACCGACACCATCCTCTTCAACGCACACGAACTGCTGCACGTCGCCATTGGCGAAGCGCGCGCGCTGGCGGATGCCGGCTACGCGCCGCCCCTGATGGCACGCGGCATTCCGGTTGCC
This sequence comes from Rhodocyclaceae bacterium UBA2271, assembly GCA_002347405.1. Taxonomy (GTDB): domain Bacteria; phylum Pseudomonadota; class Gammaproteobacteria; order Burkholderiales; family Rhodocyclaceae; genus Sulfuricystis. Next base: position 53,512 of record DDXB01000047.1, read on the forward strand.
GGCAAGACGGGCATCGCGACCTTCGAAATGATGCTGGTCAATATGAAGGAGGGCGGCATGATCTCGGCGCACGACTACAAGGTCGCCAAGTCGGCTGCAATCGCGTTGTGCGGCGGCGAAGTCGAAACCGGCAGCCTGGTCGATGAGGAATGGCTGATCACCACCGAGCGACGCTACTTCGTCGAGTTGCTGAAGACGCCGGAAACCCAGGCCCGGATCAAGCACATGCTCGAAACCGGCAAGCCCTTGAGGAACTAATATGGCCCCCACGCTCACTTCGTTCGCTACCCCCACGGGGGGCGCTGCCTCCTTCGGGGCGGCCCATCAGGAGGCATCATGACAATGAGACAAATTCAGGAAGCCTACATTGTTGCCGCCACGCGTCTGCCGGTGGCCAAGAAGAACGGCATGTTCAAAAACGTGCGGCCGGACGACATGCTGGCCCACGCCATCAAGTCCGTGCTGGCCCAGGTGCCGGGGATCGATCCGGCGCGGATCGGCGACGTGATTGTCGGCTGCGCCATGCCGGAAGCCGAACAGGGCATGAACGTTGCCCGCATCGGCCTGTTGCTGGCCGGCCTGCCGAACACGGTGCCGGGTATGACCATCAACCGTTTCTGCTCGTCGGGCGTGCAGGCGGTGGCCGATGCCGCCAACCAGATTCGCCTCGGCCTGGCCGACGTGATGATCGCCGCCGGCACCGAGTCGATGAGCGTGATGCCGCAGATGATGGGCAACAAGATGGCGATGAATCCGGCCTTCTTCGCCAAGGAGGAGAACATCGCAATTGCCTACGGCATGGGGCTGACGGCAGAGAAGGTGGCCAACCAGTGGCAGATCAGCCGTGAGGCGCAGGACGCCTTTGCCGTCGAGTCGCACCGTCGGGCCTGCGCGGCCATCGCCGCCGGCCACTTCAAGGCCGAAACGACCCCCTATCCGATCCATGAAAGCCTGCCGGATTTGCTGACCGGCGAAATCCGGGTCAATAGCCGCACGGCCGAGAACGACGAAGGCCCGCGCCCGGATTCCAGCCTGGAAAAACTCGCCAAGCTGCGGCCGGTGTTCCATGCCCGCGGCTCGGTGACGGCCGGCAATTCTTCGCAGATGTCCGACGGGGCCGGTGCGGTCATGCTGGTTTCGGAAAAGGTGTTGAAGGAACACAATCTGACACCGCTTGCGCGTTTTGCCGGTTATGCCGTTGGCGGCGTGGCGCCAGAGATCATGGGCATCGGCCCGGTGGCGGCGATTCCCCGCGTGCTGGAACAGGTCGGCATCAAGCAGGACGATCTCGACTGGATCGAACTCAATGAAGCCTTTGCCGCGCAGTCGCTTGCGGTCATCAAGGAGCTGGGCCTGAATCCGGACAAGGTCAATCCGCTCGGCGGCGCGATTGCGCTGGGCCATCCGCTCGGCGCTACCGGCACCATCCGCACGGCAACGGTTGTGCATGGCCTGAGGCGCACTGGGGGAAAATATGGCATGGTGACGATGTGCATCGGCACCGGCATGGGGGCCGCCGGCATTTTCGAGCGGCTCTGAAATAAACCGGGATTGTCCAATAGCCCAAAATATCCGACACGCCCGTACAGGCGGTAATGACGGATATTTAACGGATAATCGCGGATAAACGCTGTGCGCCGGGCAATAAAACCAAGGAGGAGACGGCATGGAAAAGTTCTGGCTGCAGAGTTATCCAAAAGGCATACCGGCGGAAATTAGTATCGACCAGGTTCCTTCGCTGGTTGCGATGTTCGAGAAGGCCTGCACAACGTATGCAGACCAGGTGGCCTACATCAGCATGGGGCGCGAGATGACCTACCGCCAGCTTGACGAGGAAAGCCGGGCCTTTGCCGGCTGGCTGCAATCGAGGGGGATGGCGAAGGGCGATCGTGTCGCACTGATGATGCCCAACCTGCTGCAGTATCCGGTGGCACTGTTCGGTGCGCTGCGGGCGGGCTGTGTCGTGGTCAATTGCAACCCGCTTTACACGCCGCGCGAACTGGAACAGCAGCTGAAGGATTCCGGCGCGACCGCCATCGTCATCGTCGAGAACTTTGCGCATGTGCTGGAGAAGGTGATCGCGCATACCGCCATCAAGCATGTGGTGGTGACGCCGATGGGCGAAATGCTCGGCATGCTGAAGGGCGTGCTGGTCAATTTCGTCGTGCGCTACATCAAGAAGCTGGTGCCGGCGTGGCACATTGCCGGTGCAATTGGCTTCAACCGGACTTTGTCCGCTGGCCGACAGCATGGTTTTCAGCCGGTACAACTCGGCCATGATGATCTGGCTTTCCTGCAATACACCGGCGGCACGACAGGCATTTCCAAGGGCGCCATGCTGACGCACGGCAATATCTGCGCCAATGTGGCGCAGGCGCTGGCCTGGATCGGCCCGGTGGTCAAGGAAGGCAAAGAGTTCATCATTACCGCGCTGCCGCTTTACCATATCTTTGCGCTGACCGCGAACTGCCTGACTTTCATGTCAGTCGGTGCGCGTAACCTGCTGATTGCCAATCCGCGCGATATTCCGAACTTCATCAAGGAGTGGGGCAAGTATCCGGTCAGCATCATGACGGGGGTCAACACCCTGTTCAATGCGTTGCTGAACAATCCCGAATTCGCCAAGCTCGATTTTTCCAGTTTTCGCGTCACGCTCGGCGGTGGCATGGCGGTGCAGGCGCCGGTTGCCGAGCGCTGGCTGAAGACCACCGGTGTGCCTTTGCACCAGGCCTATGGCCTGACGGAAACCTCGCCCGCCGCGACCATCAATCCGCTCGATGTACGTGAATTCAACGGATCGATCGGTCTGCCGATCTCGTCGACCGAGGTGGTCATCCGTGACGATAACAGTCAGGAAGTGCAGATCAACCAGGTCGGCGAAATCTGCATTCGCGGCCCGCAGGTCATGAAAGGTTACTGGGAGCGGCAGGAGGAAACGGACGGGGTATTTGGTCCGGGTCGTTTCCTGCGCACCGGCGACATGGGTTACATGGATAAAAACGGCTTCGTTTTTCTGGTCGATCGGAAGAAGGACATGATTCTCGTATCGGGTTTCAACGTCTATCCGAACGAGGTCGAGGAAGCGATCGCGATGCATCCCGGCGTGATCGAGGTTGCGGCGATTGGCGTGCCGGACGAACGTTGCGGGGAGGTGGTGAAGATTTTCGTCGTGCGCAAGGATCCGGCACTTACCGAAGCGGCACTGATCCAGCATTGCCGCGGCGTGTTGACCGGCTACAAGATTCCGAAACATGTCGAGTTCCGCGATGACTTGCCGAAAACCAACGTCGGCAAGGTGTTGCGGCGTGCGCTCAAGGATGACAGCCCGCCAACGACGCCCTGATGCCCGTTTCCGCGCTCTTGCAAAAAAACCTGGCGCTGCCGGTCATCGGCGTGCCGGCTGAAATGATGCTGCTACTGAATAATCTCGGATAAAAGGAACATGAAATGAGTGACTACCGCGCACCCCTCAAGGAAATGCGTTTCGTCATGGACGAACTGGCCGGCTTGCCGGAAATCAGCCAACTGCCCGGTTTCGAGGATGCGACACCCGACATGGCCGATGCGATTCTTGAAGAAGCGGCGAAATTCGCCAGTGAGGTGCTGGCGCCGCTGAATCAGGTCGGCGACAAGGCAGGTTGCACGCTGACGCCGCAGGGCGTCACCACGCCTCCTGGCTGGAAAGAGGCTTACCAGGCCTTTTGCGCGGCGGGCTGGAACGGCATTGTCCTGCCGCCCGCATTCGGCGGCCAGGGCCTGCCGGATGTGTTGGGCGTCGCCGTCAAGGAAATGGTCTGCTCGGCCAACCTGTCGTTCTCGCTGGGGCCGCTGCTGACGACTGGCGCTGTCGAGGCGCTGCTCACCTGCGCCAGCGACGAACTGAAAGCCATCTATCTGGAAAAAATGGTGACCGGCGAGTGGACCGGCACGATGAATCTCACCGAGCCGCAGGCCGGTTCCGACCTGGCGCAGATCCGTTCCCGCGCCGAACCGCAGGCCGACGGCAGCTATCGTATCTTCGGCCAGAAAATATTCATCACCTATGGCGACCACGACATGACCGACAACATCGTGCATCTCGTGCTGGCCCGTCTGCCGGACGCGCCGCCCGGCGTCAAGGGCATCTCGATGTTCCTGGTGCCGAAATTTCTGGTGAATGCGGATGGCTCGCCGGGCGCGCGCAACGACGCGCTGTGCGTTTCCCTCGAACACAAGCTCGGCATCCACGCCAGCCCGACCTGCGTGATGGCCTATGGTGACCAGGGTGGCGCGGTCGGCTATCTGCTCGGTGAGCCGAACCTCGGCCTCGAATACATGTTCATCATGATGAACGAGGCGCGGCTGGGGGTCGGTTTGCAGGGCGTCGCGCTCGGCGAACGCGCCTACCAGCAGGCGCTCGCTTTCGCCCGCGAGCGCAAGCAGGGACGCGACGCGCTGACCGGCGAGAAACTGGTCACCCTCGACCGGCATCCCGACATCCGCCGCATGCTGATGACGATCAAATCACGTGTCGAGGCATGCCGCGCCCTGGCTTACCTGGCGTCCGGCCTGCTCGACCGCGTCCATGCCAGCACCGATCCGGAAGAGAAAAAGCGCAACCTGTATCTTGCCGAATTCATGATCCCCATCGTCAAGGGCGGCAGCACCGAAATGAGCATCGACGTCACCTCGCTCGGCATCCAGATTCACGGCGGCATGGGTTACATCGAGGAAACCGGTGCCGCCCAGCACTGGCGCGACGCGCGCATCACCACCATCTACGAAGGCACGACAGGGATACAGGCGAATGACCTGCTGTTCCGCAAGCTGATGCGCGACCAAGGCGCTACAGCAAAGGTGGTGTTCGGCGAAGTGCATGCGACGGTCAAGGCTCTGGCGGCCTCCAGTCGGCCGGAACTGCAAGCCATCGCCAAGCGCCTGGGGGTCGCCCTGCAGGCCTGGACCGGCGCGACCGAGTGGCTGGCCGCCAATGTCAAAACCGGCCTGTCCGGCGTGCTGGCGGCGGCGGTGCCTTATCTGCATCTGGCCGTCACCGTTTGCGGCGGCTGGCAGATGGGCCGCGCGGCACTGGCGGCCGCTGGCCATCTGGACAAGGAAGATGGTGATCTCGCCTTCTTCCGCGCCAAGATCGCCACCGCGCATTTCTATGCCGATCACCTGTTGCCGCAAGCGGCAGCGTATGCCGAGAGTGTCAAGGCGGGCGACGCGGCGCTGGCCGGGGTGGGTGACGAGGTTTTTTAATTCGCTGGCGCCGTCCCGCCAGCGCCGACTTTCAGGCCAGTTGTTGCAGCAGCCAGAATGCCACGAAGCCGCTGGCAATCGTCAGCAGCGTGTTCTTCCAGCGGGCGGCGACGGCGATGGCAAGCAGTCCGGCCCAGAAGCGCGGGTTGCCCGTGCCGATGTCGACCTGTCCGGCGACCAGCAACAGTTCGGGAGTGACCAGCGCGGTGAGGGCGGCGATCGGCACGAAGGGCAGCCAGCGGATGAACCAGCTCGGCGGCTGGTAATGGCCTTCCAGCGCGATGAATGAGTAGCGGATGGCGAAGGTGAGCGCTCCGCAGGCAATCCACAGCAGTATCAGCGCGGTCTGGCTCATCGGTTGCCCCGCCTTTGCATGAATGCGCCGGCGGCGAGGCCCGCCAGCGCGGCGACGAACAGGCCGGTCTTGTAGGGCAGGGCGACCAGCAGCACAGCGACAATTCCGGAAAAAAGCGCGGCAACCAGTCGGGCGCGGCTGTCAATCAGCGGCACGACGATGGCGATGAAGGTGAGCGGCAGGGCGAAATCGAGGCCGAGGTCGGCGGGCAGTTGCGCGCCGATTAGCACGCCGGCCAGCGTCGCAAGTTGCCAGCCGAACCAGAGCGCGAAGCCGGAGCCGAAGAGGATCCAGTGCGCCTGCGGCGAGCGCGGCTCGGCAAGCAGGTGGGGGATGGCGGCGGCGTAGGCTTCGTCGGTCAGCAGGTAGGCCAGGAGCAGCTTCCAGCGGCGTGGCAGGGCATGGAGGACGGGCGCGACCGAGGCGCTGTAGAGCGCATGGCGCAGGTTGATCAGCCCGACGGCGCCGACCATCAGCAGGGCCGGTGCGCCGACGCCAATCAGTTGCGCGAGCAGGAATTGCGCCGATCCGGCAAAGACCAGCGAGGACATCAAAAACGCCGCCAGCGGCGGAATGCCGCTTTGCAGCGCGACCACGCCGTAAATCACCCCGAACGGCGCCACGCCCAGCAACATGGGCAACAGGGCGCGGACGCCAAGCAGGAAGGCGGAAGAGGGTGTCATTGGATTTCAGGAAGCGGCCAGCCGGGATTCTACGTGGCAGCGCCGTTATAATCGTGCATTCATCATTCATGTCCCCCCTCCTGTGCGCCTGATCAAGCTCAAAGTCGCCGGCTTCAAGTCATTTGTCGAGCCGACCGTCGTATTGTTTCCCGACCAACTCGCGGGCGTGGTCGGACCCAACGGTTGCGGCAAGTCGAACATCATCGACGCCGTGCGCTGGGTGCTGGGCGAATCAAAGGCTTCCGAACTGCGCGGCGAGTCGATCCAGGACGTGATCTTCAAGGGCTCGGGTGGTCGCAAGGAAGTGGGGCGCGCCAGCGTCGAGCTGCATTTCGACAACGCCCAGGGACGCGCCGCGGGCCAGTGGAGCCAGTACGCCGAGATCGTCGTCAAGCGCATCCTCGACCGCGAGGGCAATTCCAGCTACTACATCAACAACCTGCACGTGCGCCGGCGCGACGTGATCGACCTGTTTCTGGGTACCGGACTGGGGCCGCGCGCCTACGCGATCATCGGCCAGGGCATGATTTCGCGCATTGTCGAGGCCAAGCCGGACGAACTGCGTTTCTTCCTCGAAGAGGCGGCCGGCGTCACCAAATACAAGGAACGGCGCAAGGAAACCGAGGGGCGCCTCGAAGATGCCGGCGAAAATCTGGCGCGTGTCGATGACATTCGCGGCGAACTAGGCAATCAGGTTACCCGGCTGGAAAGCCAGGCCGCGGTGGCGCAGCAATACCGCGACCTGCAATTGCAACTGAACCGCCGCCAGAGCCTGCTCTGGTTCAAGAAACGCAAGGATGCGCAGGCTGAAACCGTCAAGCTGGAACGCCTGGTCGACGAAGCGATCAACCGCGTCGAGGCCGAAACTGCTGCCTTGCGCGCCACCGAGGCGCGCGTCGAGCAGGCGCGCGAGGCGCACTTCACCACCTCCGATGCCCTGCACGCCGCCCAGGCCGAGATGTATGCGGCGAACGCCGAGGTCAAGCGGCTGGAAGCCGAAATTGCGCATCTGCGTGATTCCCGCTTGCGGCTGGAAACCCGCCTGGCACAACTGGATGCGCAGGAGCAGCACTGGTCGGGCGAGATGCGGCGTGTCGAGGAGGAAGACTTCCGCTGGCGCTCCCTGCTCGAAAATTCCCGCGAACGCGCCGCCACGGCCGCTGCCCGCCATGAAGAAGCTGCCCTGCGCCTGCCCGAGGCTGAAGATGCCGTCAAGGCGGCTGAAGCGCAGGCTGCCGAAAGCCGCAAGGCGCTGAATGCCGCTGAACAGGGTCTGCGCCTGGCGGAGGCCGATCGTGGCCATGCCGTGCGGGCGCTCGACAATCTTGCCCAGCGCCGACAACGCATGGATGCCGAGAGTGCCGGTCTGGCTGCGCCCGACCCCGTGCTGCTGGCGACCGCGCAGGAGGGGGCAGCACAGGCCGAAATTGCGCTCGACATGGCGCAGGAAGGCCTTGCCGCCCTGCAGGTGAAGCAACCGACGCTGGAAGCGGCATTGCGCAGCGCCCGCGAGGCGATGCAGGCCGCGCACCGCGATGTCACGACGGCGCGCGCACGTCACGATGCCCTGGCCCAGTTGCAGCAGAGCGTGGGGCAGGGCGGTGATCTGTCCGGCTGGCTGAAAGACATGGGACTGGCCGATGCCCAGCCGCTCTGGCGCGCGATCCAGGTCGATCCGGGTTGGGAAACCGCCGTTGAAGCCGTGCTGCGCGAGCGGTTGATGGCCGTGCCGGGTGATGCCGAGACTCTGCAACGGGCGCTGGCCGCCCCGCCCCCCGCCACCATGGCACTGGCCCTGTGCCGCGCGGACGCTGCCGCCGTCATTCCGGCCGATAGCCTGCGTGCCCATGTGCGCTGCCTCAATTCGCAGTGGGTGGTGGTGCTTGACGAATGGCTGGGCGATGTGCGGGTGGTTGATGGCGATGCGGCGCTGACGGCGGGAATGTTGGCCAATGAGGGCTGGCGCGTGAGTCGTGCCGGCCATCTGGCAACACCCTGCGGTTTGACCCTGTATTCACCCGATGTGCGCACCCATGGGGTGATTGAACGGCAGCGTGAGATCGATGAGCTGGCCGGGCAGATCGCCGCGCTGGAAGAGTCGGAGATGTTGGCGCGCGAGACGCAGACGGAGGCCGAGCGGGCGGTTGCCACCGGTCAACAAAACCTGTCCGAGACGCGGCGGGTGTTGCAGGAAACGCAACAGCGCCTGCATGCGGCACAGGTCGAGGCGCTCAAGCTCACGCAGGCACAGGCCCGCCACGACGAGCGTGCCGGCCAGATCGCGCGCGACCTGGCCGAGATCGTGCGGGTCGAAGCAGAGGAAAAGGCGGCGCTCGCTGGTGCCGAGGACGAGGCGGTCAAGTGCCGTGAAGCGCTGGCTGCGGCCCGTGCGCGCATGGAAGAAGCGCTGGAACTGCAGCGCCAGCGTGACACGGCAATGCGCGAAGCGCGCGCGCTCGAACATCAGCTGGCCCGCGAAGCGCAGGATGCCGGATTCTCCGAGAAGGAATGCCATTCGAAGCTGGCCGACAATGCGCGCGCTGCCGAAACGGCGAAGAAGCAGCTGGAACAGGCGGCCACCGATCGTGCCGTGACCAGACAGGATCTGGCGGCAATCAGCGATGCGGTGATCCAGGAGCAGTTGCAAGCAGCGCTGGGACAGCGCGGCGTGCAAGAGTCGGCGCTGGCGGAACGGCGCATTGCGCTGGAAGGTGCTGCCAGCCAGTTGCGCGCGGTGGATGAGGAGCGTCTCAAACTCGAACAGGGTTTGCAGCCGGCGCGCGACAGGATCAACGACCTGAAACTCAAGCAGCAGGCCGCGCAGTTGAACGTCGAGCAATACCAGGAACGTCTTGTCGAGGCGCACGTCAGGAAACACGCCGGGCCGCCCCAAGTGTTTCCTGACCCCCTGGGGGGAGAAAGCCGCGCAGCGGCTTTTTCGGGGGGGGCACACCTTAGTCCGGAGGACGAGGCCGCGCTGGCTGCCGAACTGACGCCGGGCCTGCGGGACAGCGTCCTGCAGGGCGATATCGCGCGGATCGCCGCCGAGATCGAAGCGCTGGGGCCGGTGAATCTGGCCGCGCTCGAAGAACTGGCGACGGCCAGCGAACGCAAGGGCTACCTCGACGAGCAGTCGGCGGACCTCGCTACCGCGATCGGTACGCTGGAAGATGCCATCCGCCGCATCGACCGGGAAACCCGCGAGCAGTTGCAGGAGACCTACGAAACGGTCAATCGCCATTTCGGCACCTTGTTCCCGGAACTGTTCGGCGGCGGCGAAGCCAGGCTGATACTCACCGGCGAGGAAATCCTCGATGCCGGCATCCAGATCATGGCGCAGCCGCCGGGCAAGCGCAATTCGACCATCCACCTGCTGTCGGGCGGCGAGAAGGCGCTGACCGCCATCGCGCTGGTATTTGCATTGTTCCAATTGAATCCGGCGCCGTTCTGCATGCTTGATGAGGTGGATGCGCCCCTCGACGATTCGAACACCGTGCGTTTCTGCGAGATGGTCAAGCGCATGTCGCGCCATACCCAGTTCGTCTTTATCACGCACAACAAGATCACCATGGAAATGGCGCAACAGTTGATTGGTGTCACCATGCAGGAACAAGGCGTGTCGCGTGTGGTGGCAGTCGATATCGAAGAGGCATTGCGCATGACTGACGAAACGCTTCCTGTCCAACAGGCACCTGCCTGGGGCAGGGGATGACCCCGAGGCGCGCCGCGTTACGGCGCCGGGACTGCTTAGGCTTGACGGAGGCGAAATGAGCGAATTGCAATTGGCACTGATCGGCTTTGGCATATTGCTGGTGGCGGTCGTCTGGGGTTACAACCTCTTGCAGTCGCGCAAGCAGCGGAACCTCGCCAAATCCGTTTTTCCCGATGCCAAGCCCGATGTGTTGATGGCCGGGCGCGAGGTCGGCACCGACCCGAAGAACCCCTCCGGAGCTACGGTTTCCAGTCAACGCGAACCAACTTTCGGCACGCCTGCGCCTGCTGAAGATACCCCGCCGAGCGAAATCGCCATCGAGATTCAGGATGCCACCCGGCAAGTTACGGCGGTACCGGCCGAATGGGCCGATGCCAGCGTCGATTGCCTGCTGCGTATCGAGTTTGTCGATGCCGTGCCGGTGGCAAACCTGTGGGCGGAACGCGCCGGCTGGTCGCAGTTGATCGACAAACCGGTGCAATGGCTCGGACTGGATGAACGCAGCGGCCGTTGGCGTACCCTGTTGCCACAGGATCCCGGTGCGGTCGCACAGGTTGCGGTCGCCCTGCAACTGGTCGACCGCAAGGGGCCGGTGAGTGAAGTGACGCTTGCCGCCTTCTGCGATGGCATCCGGCAGTTGGCCCAGCACTTTTCCGGTCTGGTCGAACTGCCTGAGACCACACCGGTGCTGGCGGCGGCGCATGATCTGGACGCTTTCTGCGCCGCCGTCGATTTGCAACTGGCGTTGCATGTATTGCCGCGTCAGGGCAGCCTGAATGAATTGAGCGGCGCCAAACTCAAACCGGTGATCGATGCCAGCGGCCTTAAGCCGGAAGGCGAGCGCTTCGTTGCCCTGGATGGCAATGGCGCAGAAATCTTCGCGCTGACCTGTCAGGCTGCATCGGGCTTTGCGACCGTCGATGTCGAGGCACAGTCACTGACCGAGCTGACGCTCAGCCTTGATGTGCCGCGTGTTACCGATGGCGCGGCCGCCTTCGATCGCATGCTCGACTTTGCCCGTCAGGGCGCTATTGCCGTCGGTGGGCAACTAGCCGATGCCAACCGGAATCCGCTGTCCGACGCGACCAGCATCGCTTTGCGGGCGCGGATCAGCGAATTGCAGGCCCAGATGGCCCGGAACGGCATCCCGGCCGGAGACGTGCGCGCCTTGCGACTGTTTGCCTGATGCCGGATAGTCACAAGAAACACGCCGGGCCGACCCAAGTGTTTCTTGGCCCCCGCGGGGGAGGACGAGGCGAAGCTGAGTCTGCGGGGGAGGCTAACAACCCCACCACGGAACGCGCAGCGTTTCTGCGTGCCGAGATCGAGCGCCATAACCACGCCTATTACGTGCTGGATGCGCCGACCATTCCCGATGCCGAATACGACCGGTTATTCCGGGAATTGCAGGAGATCGAGGCGGCACACCCGGATTTGCAAACGCCCGATTCGCCGACCCAGCGGGTCGGGGGTGCGCCTCTCGCGGCTTTCCGTCAGGTCGCCCATGCGGTGCCGATGCTCTCGCTCAACAATGCTTTCAGCAACGCAGAAGTCACAGCGTTCGATCGCCGTTGTCGCGACGGGCTGGGCGTGGCAGACGTGGCCTACAGTTGCGAACCCAAATACGATGGTTTGGCGGTTACCCTGCATTATGAAAATGGCGTGTTCGTGCAAGGCGCCACGCGTGGCGATGGTTTTACTGGCGAGGATGTGACGCACAATCTGCGTACGGTTCGCAATATTCCCTTGCGGTTAGTTGGCCGTGACGTGCCTGATCGGCTCGAGGTGCGTGGTGAGATTTTAATGCCGCGGCGTGATTTTGCCGCGCTAAACGAACGGCAGCGTGCGCGTGGCGAAAAGGAATTTGTTAATCCACGCAATGCGGCTGCTGGCAGTCTGCGCCAGCTCGATTCCAGAATCACGGCAAAACGCCCCTTGCGCTTTTTTGCCTACGGCATCGCGGACGCTGTCGCCGTCACGCCAGCGCCGACTTTGCACAGCCAATTGATGGAGCGACTGGCCGGCTGGGGCTTCCCCGTGGCGGCAGAACGTGCCGTGGCAAATGGCGCCGTCGGCCAGCTGGAATATTACGCACGCATTGGTACGGCACGTCGCGAACTTCCCTACGATATCGATGGCGTTGTTTATAAAGTTGATCGCCTGGCCGATCAGGCAAAGCTGGGCTTTGTGGCGCGTGCGCCGCGCTTCGCCATCGCCCACAAGTATCCTGCCGAGGAGGCCCTCACCACTGTCGAAGCCATCGAGGTGCAGGTTGGTCGTACCGGAGCCATCACGCCGGTGGCGCGTCTGGCGCCGGTGTTCGTCGGCGGGGTGACGGTAACCAATGCCACGTTGCACAACGAGGATGAAGTGCGGCGCAAGGATGTGCGGGTCGGCGACACGGTGATCGTGCGACGGGCTGGCGATGTGATTCCCGAGGTGGCGGCAGTCGTGCCGGAGAAGCGACCGGATACTGCAATTGAATTCATCATGCCCGAGCATTGCCCGGTCTGCGGTGCCGCCATCGAAAAGCCGGCGGACGAGGCGATCGCGCGCTGCACCGGCGGCCTGTTCTGCCCGGCGCAGCGCAAACAGGCCTTGCTGCATTTCGCCTCCCGCCGGGCAATGGATATCGAAGGGCTGGGCGACAAGCTGGTCGACCAACTGGTGGATAATGCCATCATCAAGACGCCGGCCGATCTTTACAAACTCGGTATCCTCAAGCTGGCCAATCTGGAACGCATGGCGGAAAAATCCGCTGCCAACCTGCTCGCCGCCATCGAAAAAAGCCGCAAGACCACGCTGGCGCGCTTCATCTTTGCCCTCGGTATTCGCAATGTCGGCGAGGCGACGGCGAAAGATCTGGCGCGTCATTTCGGCGGGCTCGATGCGCTGATGGCTGCCGATGTCGAGCGTCTGCAACAGGTGACGGATGTCGGTCCGGTGGTGGCGGCGTCAATCGTGCGGTTTTTTGCCGAACCGCATAACGTCGAGGTGGTCGAACAGTTGCGGGCGGCGGGTGTCCGCTGGGCAGAAGGCGCTCCGACCCTTTTGGCCAATTCGCCTATCGCCGGCAAGACTTTTGTGCTGACCGGTACACTACCGACACTGACGCGCGAGGCGGCCAGGGAGTTGATCGAGGCACGCGGCGGCAAGGTGGCGGGTTCGGTATCGAAGAAATCGCACTATGTCGTGGCGGGTACCGAGGCCGGTTCCAAACTCGACAAGGCGCGGGAATTGGGCGTTACCATTCTTGACGAATCGCAACTTATGGCATTGCTTGAACCATGAAATCTGAAGCTCCTGAGACGCTGGCGCGCCGGATTATGCCGATACGTGGAGAGCGGGTGATGCTCGATGCCGATCTGGCGGTGCTTTATGGCGTAGCAACCAAAGTGCTCAACCAGGCCGTGAAACGGAATGCGGAGCGATTTCCGCCGGACTTCATGTTTCAACTGACGTCGGAAGAGAAAGTCGAGGTGGTCACAAATTGTGACCACCTCGCCAAGCTCAAATTCTCGTCCAGCCTCCCCTATGCTTTTACCGAGCATGGGGCCTTGATGCTGGGGAATGTGCTCAACTCTCCACGCGCCGTCGAAGTCAGTATCTTAGTGGTGCGCACTTTCGTTCAGTTGCGCGAGATGCTCTCGACCCATAAAGGTTTGGCGGCAAAACTCGATCAACTCGAACGCAAGGTAGCCGGGCACGATCAAGTGATTACAGGTTTAATCGACGCCATTCGTGTCCTGATGGTGCTACCTGAACCGAAGCATCGCGGCATCGGGTTTACTGCCGATCTTGCCGCTAACAAGGGAAAATTGAAATGAAGCGTGTAACCAAAGCCGTCTTTCCTGTCGCGGGCATGGGCACGCGCTTCCTGCCGGCGACCAAGGCCAGTCCCAAGGAGATGCTGCCCATCGTCGACAAGCCACTGATCCAGTATGCGGTGGAAGAGGCGGTGGCAGCGGGCATCACCGACATGATCTTCGTCACCGGCCGTTCCAAGCGTGCCATCGAGGATCACTTTGACAAGGCTTACGAACTGGAAAGTGAACTGGAGCGTCGTGGCAAGCTGGAGTTGCTCGAGTTTGTTCAGAACCTGTTGCCAAAGAATATCAACTGCATCTACATGCGCCAGGCTGAGGCCTTGGGTCTGGGGCATGCCGTACTGTGCGCCCAGCCGGTCGTCGGCGACGAGCCATTTGCCGTACTGCTGGCCGATGACCTGTTGAATGGTGACACGCCGGTCATGAAGCAGATGGTGGACACCTATGACTACTATCGGTGCTCTGTGCTGGGCACACAGGAAATCCCCCGCGCTGATACCGCAAGCTACGGCATCGTCGATGCACGGCCACTCGCCGAACGTGTCGAACGGATCAATGCCATTGTCGAGAAACCTCACCCCGATGTGGCCCCATCGACTCTCGCCGTGGTCGGCCGTTATGTACTGACGTCGCGCATCTTTCATCATCTTGAAAACGTGCGCGCTGGGGCCGGTGGTGAAATTCAATTGACTGATGCCATCTCGTCACTGCTCTCGGAACAGCAGGTGCTGGCCTATCGTTATGAGGGAACGCGTTTTGACTGCGGTTCCAAGCTGGGCTACTTGCAGGCCACAGTTGAATATGCGCTGCGTCACCCCGAGGTTGGGGTGGAGTTCGCCACCTATTTGCGTTCCATGGTCAAGTTGTCGTGACCATTGGCTGGAATAAAACATGAAACCCATGAACGTCGATCTGCATTGCCATTCCAACGTATCCGACGGACTGCTGTCGCCCGCGGCGGTGGTCGAACGGGCCAAGGCGAACGGCGTCGATTTGCTGGCGCTGACTGACCATGACGAAATCGGTGGTCTGGACGAGGCGCGGCAAAGCGCCACAGCGCTTGGTTTGCGGTTTGTCACCGGCACGGAAATTTCCGTGTCCTGGGGCGATGACCAGACCGTGCATATTGTTGGCCTCAATTTTGATGATCGCCACCCCGAACTGATCGCCGGCCTGGCCCGGGTGCGCAGCGGACGTGATGCAAGAGCCGAGCTGATGGCGGCGGAACTGGCAAAGGTGGGAATCGACGATGCCTATGCCGGAGCGCTCAAGTATGTCGGCAACCCGGCGCTGATTTCGCGTTCCCATTTCGCCCGTTACATCGTGGAACGTGGCTTTGCGCGCGACATCAAAACCGTATTCGAGCACTGGCTGGCGAAGGGCAAGCCCGGCTACGTCAGCCATTCATGGGCAGAGCTATCCGATGCGCTGGACTGGATCAGGATGGCCGGCGGGGTGTCGGTGATTGCCCATCCGGCGCGTTACCGCTTGACCCCGGCCGAACGGCGTGAACTTTTTGAGGCTTTCAAGGAACTGGGCGGACAGGGAATCGAGGTGATTTCCGGATCACATAACGAGGCCGAGGTGCGCGAATTCGCCGGCATCGCCCGCGAGTTCGGCTTTCTTGCCTCGCGCGCCTCGGATTTTCACGGACCAGGGGAAAGCTATACCGACCTCGGCCGCATGGTGCAACTGCCACCCGACCTGACGCCGGTTTGGGAAGCCTGGTGATGAATACGGAATTGCTGCAAATCCACCCGAAAAATCCGCAGCCGCGCTTGATCGCCCAGGCGGCGGAAATCATGCGCAAGGGCGGGTTGGCGGCATTCCCGACCGACTCGGCCTATGCCTTGGGCGGGCATATCGGCGATGCCGCCCTGCTGGAACGCATCCGCCGCATCCGCGCCGTTGATGAGCGCCACCATTTCACGCTGATGTGCCGCGACCTGTCGGAGATTGCGACCTATGCGCGGGTGGACAACGTGCAATACCGCATGCTCAAGGCGGCCACGCCGGGCAGTTACACCTTCATTCTCGAAGGCACCAAGGAGTTGCCGCGCCGCGTGTTGCATCCCAAGCGCAAGACTATCGGCCTGCGCGTTCCGGATCATCCGGTGGTGCTGGCGCTGCTGGCCGAACTCAACGAACCGATCCTGAGTTCGACGCTGATCCTGCCCGAAGATAGCGAGCCCTTGTGCGATGCCGGGGAGATTCGTGAGCGACTCGACAAGCTGATCGACGTGGTGATTGATGCCGGCCCCTGCGGCAGGGGCATGACTACCGTGATCAACCTGGTCGGCGGGGTTCCCGAACTGATCAGGGCGGGTTGCGGGCCACTCAAGCCTTTCGGGCTGGCAGTCGAATAATGGCCCCCCACGCTTGCAACATCGGCTCGCTGCCCCCCATGAAATCACCCGAAGCGGTGACGGGGGGGCGGCGCCTCTCTTGGGGCGGCCCGGCGAGAGGCTAAAATCCAGGTCTTATGGAAAACATTATCCAGACGCTGGCGATTTACGCCCTGCCGGTGATCTTCGCCATCACCCTGCACGAGGCCGCGCACGGCTACGCGGCGCGGCACTTTGGCGACCCGACCGCGTGGCAGATGGGGCGCATCACGCTCAATCCGATCAAGCATGTCGACATGGTGGGTACCTTGCTGGTGCCGGCCCTGATCCTGTTTTTCAGCAAGGGTGCGTTCCTGTTCGGCTGGGCCAAGCCGGTGCCGGTCAATTTTGGCCAACTCCGCAGACCCAAGCAGGACATGTTCTGGGTCGCCGCCGCCGGGCCGGGGGCGAACCTTTTCATGGCTTTGATGTGGGCTGCGCTGTTGAAACTGGCGGTGGTGATGCCGGATAATGCGTATAGTCTGCCGCTGGCGGAAATGGCGCGCGCCGGCATCAATATCAATGGGATATTGATGCTGCTGAACCTGCTGCCGCTCCCGCCGCTCGATGGCGGGCGGATTGCCGTGAGCCTGCTGCCACCTGCGCTCGCCTGGCGGTTTGCGCAGCTGGAGCGCTATGGCTTTCCTATTCTGCTCGCCCTCCTGTTTCTGGGGGTGCTCGAAACTATCCTGACACCGCTGCTGCGGGTCTATTTCTCTCTCATTAAAGGTCTGTTTTTCCTCTGATTATGTTCGCCGAAAAGGTTCTCTCCGGCATGCGTCCCACCGGGCGTCTGCATCTGGGCCACTACCACGGGGTACTGGCAAACTGGGTGAAGTTGCAGCATGAATACCCTTGCCTGTTTTTCGTCGCCGACTGGCACGCGCTGACGACGGCCTATGACGAGCCGGGCACCATTACCCAGAATACCTGGGACATGGTGGTTGACTGGCTCGCCGCCGGTGTCGATCCCTCCCAGGCCACCATCTTCATCCAGTCGCGGGTGCCGGAGCATGCGGAATTGCATCTGCTGCTGTCGATGATGACGCCGCTGGGCTGGCTGGAGCGCGTGCCAACCTATAAGGACCAGCAGGAAAAACTCAGTCACAAGGACCTGACGACCTATGGTTTCCTTGGCTATCCGCTCCTGCAGGCGGCCGACATCCTCATCTACCGTGCCGACAAGGTGCCGGTGGGTGATGATCAGGTACCGCATATCGAATTTACCCGCGAGATCGCGCGCCGCTTCAATCATCTCTACGGGCGCGAAGCGGGCTTCGAAGAGAAGGCGATCGAGGCGGTAAAAAAACTCGGCAGCAAACGCGCAAAACTCTACAAGGAATTGCGCACGCGCTATCAGGAGAAGGGCGAGGAGGCCGCGCTTGAACAGGCGCATGCCGTGCTTGACGAGGCGCAAAGCCTGTCCTACGGTGACCGTGAGCGGCTGTTCGGCTATCTCGAAGGGGGTGGCAAGATGATTCTTGCCGAGCCGGATGCATTGCTGACCCATGCTTCGCGCATGCCCGGACTGGACGGCCAGAAAATGTCGAAGTCCTACGGCAACACCATTGCCCTGCGCGAAGATGCGGCGTCGATCAGCAAGAAGATCCGCACCATGCAGACCGACCCGCAACGGGTACGGCGCACCGATGCCGGCGATCCCGACAAGTGCCCGGTCTGGCAGTTTCACCAGATCTATTCGAATGACGAGGTCAAGGATTGGGTGCAACAGGGCTGCCGTTCGGCCGGCATTGGCTGCATCGAATGCAAACAGCCGGTCATTGAAGGAATCCTGAAAGAACAGGAGCCGATGCGTGAGCGCGCGCGCCTGTACGAAGACGATCCGCAACTGGTCAAGAACATCATTGCCGATGGCTGCGAGAAAGCCAGACGGCTGGCGCAGGAAACCATGCGCGAGGTGCGCGAGGCCATCGGACTCGACTATTCGTGAAACAAATCACCGCAACCGACCCCGGCGCCGACGAAGCGGAACTGCTCGCCATCATCCGCGAGAGCTTTTTCGAGCGCATGCCGTTCAACCGGATTCTCGGCATCGAGTTGTTGTCGCTGCATCATGACCAACCGGAATTGCGCTTCGACATGCGGCCGGAACTGGTCGGCAACTACATCCGCAATATCCTGCATGGCGGCGTGATCTCATCGGTGCTCGATGTCACCGGTGGCCTGGTGGCCTTCCTCGGCGTGCAGCAAAAGCTGAAGGGCAAACCGGTGGCCGAGGTGATGGAGCGCTTTTCCCGCATCGGTACCATCGACCTGCGCATTGACTATCTGCGCCCGGGAGCGGGGGAGTGGTTTCTGGCGCGCGGTTTCCCGCTGCGCACCGGCAACAAGGTTGCCGTGACGCGCATGGAGCTTTTCAATGACCAGCACGCCCTGATCGCGGTCGGTACCGCGGCATACACGGTGTCATGATGTTGCCAGAGGCCCGCGAACAATTAGTCGGCGCTGGTGAGACGGCGCAACTGGGCCACGTTGACCTGGAGGCCGCGCATGTGCCGAAGCTCTACGGTGAACCGATGCCGGAGATGCCGCGCGACCTCTACATTCCGCCCGATGCGCTGGAAATCATTCTCGACGCCTTCGAGGGTCCGCTCGATCTGCTGCTGTATCTGATCCGCAAGGCCAACCTGAGCATCCTCGATATTCCGATGGCGCCGTTGACCGCGCAATATCTCGTATATGTCGAGGCGATGCGGCGCACCAACCTCGAACTGGCTGCCGACTACCTGCTGATGGCAGCGATGCTGATCGAAATCAAATCGCGCATGCTGTTGCCGCGCCCACCGCGGACCGATGGCGGCGAGCCGGAAGATCCGCGTGCCGAACTGGTGCGCCGCCTGATGGAATACGAGCGTATCAAGCAGGCAGCCGCCAAGCTCGACGCGCTGCCGCAGGTACATCGCGACTATGAGTGGGCATCGGTGTGGATCGCCGAGAAGGTTGCCGCGCGGGCGCCGGAAGTGAGCGTGCATGATTTGCAGGTGGTCTGGCTGGCACTGATGCGCCAGGCCAAGATGCACCAGCATCACCGCATTCAGCGCGAGGAACTTTCGGTACGCGAACACATGGGACTGATCCTGCGCCGCCTGCAGGGCCGCAACTACGTGGTCTTCGACGACCTGTTTGAAGCAGGCGGCGAGCACAGCACGCTGTCCAGCCTGGTGGTGAGCTTCCTGGCCATCCTCGAATTGTCGCGCGAGCGCCTCGTCGAACTGACCCAGAGCGAGGCACTGGCGCCCATCTATGTAAAATTGAGCGATGCTGCAACTCTACAAACCTGAAGACTTCAAGCGCGTCCTTGAAACGGCGCTGCTGGCGGCGGTCGAGCCGCTATCGCTGGCCGAACTGAAGAAACTGTTCGACGAGCCCTTCGACGACGATACCTGGCGCACCCTGCTGGACGACTTGCGCCGCGACTGGGCGGACCGTGGCGTGGAGTTGGTGCAACTCGCGTCGGGTTGGCGTTTCCAGACGCGCCCGGAGTATCAGGGCTTTCTCGACCGGCTGAAGAACGAAAGGCCGCAGAAGTATTCCCGGGCCGTCATGGAGACGCTGGCGATCATTGCCTATCGTCAGCCGGTCACGCGCGGGGACATCGAGGATATTCGTGGCGTTGCGGTATCGCCCAACATAATCAGGACGCTGGAAGGCCGCGGTTGGGTGGATACTGTCGGCCACCGCGATACACCCGGCCGACCGGCGTTGTATGCCACAACCAGAAAGTTTCTTGATGACTTGAGTCTGCGCAGCCTGTCCGAATTGCCGCCGCTGGCCGAGATTGAACGGATGATCGATGCCCAACCCCCCGAAGACCCCACCACGCCAGAAAACCCGCTCCCCGCAAGCACCACGCAGTCCGGTGGGCAGCCGACCGTCGAAGTCAGCGACAGCGAAAACAACTCCGCGCAAAGCGACGCCTTTTCGGGCGCCAACCCGAACTGACAAGCCGGCGCGGCCGGCGCAAACCGCGTCGGAACAGTCGACCGTCAAGCTGCAAAAAGCACTCGCCGATGCCGGCCTGGGTTCGCGCCGCGAGATCGAGGAATGGATTGCCGCCGGACGCATCGCTGTCAATGGCGAGCCGGCGCATTTGGGGCAGCGCATCTGTGCTACCGACAAGGTCAAGGTCGGTGGGCGTCTCGTCAATTTGCACTTTGCCGCGCGCACACCGCGCGTGCTGGTTTATCACAAGCCAGAAGGCGAGATCGTCTCGCGCGACGACCCACAGGGCCGGCCGAGTGTATTCAATGCCCTGCCGCGCTTGCGCGGCGGACGCTGGGTCGCCATCGGGCGGCTTGATTTCAATTCCTGCGGCCTGTTGCTGTTCACCACCGATGGCGCGCTGGCCAACCGCCTGATGCACCCGCGCTATGGCATCGACCGGGAATACGCAGTGCGGGTGCTGGGCGAAGTGAATGAGGCAGCCTTGAAGCAATTGACCGATGGCATTGAACTCGAAGACGGCATGGCCAAGTTCATCCGGCTCAGGCCGGCGGGTGGGGAGGGCGCCAACCACTGGTACAACGTGACCCTGGATGAAGGGCGCAATCGCGAGGTACGGCGCATGTTCGAGGCGGTCGGCGCCACCGTCAGCAGGCTGATGCGCGTGCGTTACGGGCCGATTGTCCTGCCGTCCAACCTGAAGCGGGGGCAAAGCCGCGAACTGACGGTCGACGAGGTACAGGCGCTGCTGAAAGTCCTCAAGGTTACCGAGGACAGCCGGGAATAGGAATCCCGCCTTACCACCGGTCCCGCAAAGGGGATTCCCTTCGGTCACGCCGACTTTTGGTTCAGGCCATGCTGTACCACCTAACCGGCTTGTTCCGGTTAGCCTCCACCGAATGCCGGTTTTACCCGTACCGGACTCGCCGTCCCGCCAGCGCCGACTTTTGGCCTTTACTTGGCGGTGCATGTGCTTGTATAATCAGCCGCTTTCCAGCGCATGGCCAACTATATTATTGGCAGCGTTTGGGGCAGGAATTGAAGAAATGGGCAGTTGCCCATTTTTTTTTGGGGCGGCGGGAAGTGTATGGCAGATTTGGCAGGGTTGATCGAGCAGGCAGTTACAGGGCTAGGCTATGAACTCGTGGATTTCGAGACAAGTCCGCGGGCGCGCTTGTTGCGCGTGTTTATTGATCGCCCCGCTGTGCCTGGTGCGCCAGCTGGTGAGCAGACGGAAAAACCCGGTGGTGTGACAGTTGAAGACTGTTCTCTTGTCAGCCATCAGTTAACGCGCATGTTCCTGGTCGAGAATATCGACTATGACCGCCTTGAGGTTTCCTCACCCGGACTGGATCGGCCGCTGAAAAAACCGGCCGATTTCGAGCGCTTCGTCGGACACGAATTGCAAATAAAACTGCGTATCCCGGAGTCGCATGCCGGGGGGCAGGGGGCATCAGCCCCCCAGCGCAATTTTTCCGGCGTCATCCTCGGTTTGATTGAGGGTCGCCTGCGCCTCAAGACCGGCGAAGCCGAGCGCGAATTTGCGCTCGACAACATTGAAAAGGCACGGCTGGTACCTAAGTTTTAACCAGGCTTTAACTGAATTCGGAATTTGAACGGGAGATTGAAATGAGTCGTGAATTACTGATGCTGGTCGATGCTCTGGCGCGGGAAAAGAACGTCGACAAGGACATCGTCTTCGGTGCCCTTGAGCTTGCGCTCGCCTCGGCGACCAAGAAGCGCATCCACGACGAAGCTGATGTGCGCGTCGAGATTGACCGTGAAACGGGTGAATTTGAGGCCTTTCGCCGCTGGCTGGTGCTGGATGACGAGGAAGTGGAAATTCCCGCCCAGCAGATCGGCCTGATCGAAGCGCGCGAACAGGTTCCCGACGTGCAACTCGATGAGTTCATCGAAGAGGCACTTGAGCCCATCGATTTCGGCCGCATTGGCGCCCAGACGGCGAAACAGGTCATTCTCCAGAAGATTCGCGACGCCGAGCGCGAACAGGTATTGAATGACTTCTTGGCGCGCAAGGAGCATCTGGTGACCGGCACCATCAAGCGCATGGAGCGGGGCAATGCTATCGTTGAGGCGGGCCGGATCGAGGCGTTGCTGCCCCGCGATCAGATGATCCCGAAGGAAAACTTGCGGCCCGGTGATCGCGTGCGGGCCTGGTTGATGAAAATCGACCGTAGCGCGCGTGGTCCGCAATTGATCCTGTCGCGCACCGCGCCACAGTTCATCATGAAATTGTTCGAACTCGAAGTGCCCGAGATCGAGGACGGCTTGCTGGAAATCAAAGCTGCCGCCCGCGACCCAGGGGTGCGGGCCAAGATTGGCGTCAAGTCAAACGATCCGCGCGTCGATCCGATCGGCACCTGCGTCGGTATGCGCGGCTCGCGGGTGACGGCGGTGACCAATGAGTTATCGGGCGAACGGGTCGATATCGTGCTGTGGTCTGCCGATCCGGCTCAGTTCGTAATCGGTGCACTGGCGCCAGCCGAAGTGAATTCGATTGTTGTCGATGAAGAAAAACATAGCATGGACGTCGTGGTCGATGAAGCCAATCTCGCCATTGCCATCGGCCGCAGCGGGCAGAATGTGCGCCTCGCTTCTGAACTGACCGGCTGGACGATCAACCTGATGACGGTCGAGGAATCCCAGGAGAAACAGCAGAAGGAGACTTCGAGTACGCGCCAATTGTTCATGGACAAGCTGGATGTGGATGAGGAAGTGGCTGACATTCTTGTTCAGGAAGGCTTTACGACCCTCGAGGAAGTGGCCTATGTGCCGTTGGCCGAAATGCTGGAAATCGAGGCTTTCGATGAGGCAACGGTGAATGAGTTGCGTGATCGCGCCCGCAACATCCTGCTGACGGAAGCCATCGTCAATGAAGAGGAACTGGAGAAGGTGGCGGACGACTTGCTCAACCTGGACGGCATGGATCGGCAACTAGCCGCCAAACTGGCCCAGCACGAGGTTTTCGACCGTGAAGGACTGGCCGACTTGGCCGTGGATGAGTTGATGGAAATGACGGATATCGATGACGAACGGGCCAAGGCTTTGATTACGGTCGCGCGCGCTCACTGGTTCGCCGATGAAAATCAGTAAGGAGGCGATATGACAAGCCAGATGAGTGTTTCCCAATTTGCCACGGAGCTGAAAATGCCTCCGCGAGCTTTGATTGAACAGTTGGCCAAGGCAGGTGTGGTCAAGAAAACCGGCAGTGATACGCTGACCGAACAGGACAAGACCCGCCTGCTCGAATTTTTGCGCAAATCGCATGGCGAGATCACACCGAAGGCGAAGATCACCCTGACGCGCAGACAGACTTCCGAAATCAAGTCTGCCGATTCATCAGGCAAGGCGCGTACGATTCAGGTCGAGGTGCGCAAGAAGCGCACTTTCGTCAAGCGCGAAGCGGAGGTGGCTGCCCCCGAGGTGGTCCAGGTAGCCGAAATTGTGTCGGCCGAACCGGCCGCACCCGTTGCGCCCGCCGCGCCCTACGTGGTCGTGGATGCCGAGCAGGCCGCGCTGCGTGAACAGGAAGCCCGTCGCCAGGCCGAACTTGCGGCGATTCAGGCTGCCGAGTTGAAAGAGAAGCAGGAGCGCGATGCCCGGGCAACCATGGCCCGCGCCGAAGCCGAGGCACGTTTGCTTCAGCAGCAGGCGCAGACCGAGGCCGCCGAGGCGAAAAAAACTGCCGAACTGGTGCCTGCGGATGCCAGCGTCACTGGTACGTTGCACAAACCGGCAGGCAGTCCCGCTGCGGCGCCACGCAAGAAAGCCGACGCCAAATCTACGGCAGCGCTGAAGAGCGAGGCTGACCGCAACCGCCGTGGCGGTGGCATCAAGACGCGCGGCGACGCCAAAGGGGGTACTGGTGGTTGGCGTGGCGGACCCAAACAGGGTGGTCGCCATGGCCGTCATCATGAGGAAGAACGCGCCGCGCCCCAGCCAATCGAACAGGTCGTGCGCGAAGTGCATGTGCCCGAGACCATTTCCGTGGCGGATCTGGCCCACAAGATGTCGCTCAAGGCCACCGAGGTCATCAAGGCCCTGATGAAGATGGGCATGATGGTCACCATCAACCAGCATCTCGACCAGGAAACGGCGATGATTGTTGTCGAGGATCTCGGCCACAAGGCCTTTGCCGCCAAGCTTGACGACCCTGATGCCTTCCTCGACGAGGAACAGGTCGAACATAAGGACAGCGAACTGTTGCCGCGCGCTCCGGTGGTGACGGTGATGGGTCACGTTGACCACGGCAAGACTTCCCTGCTCGACTATATCCGTCGTGCCAAGGTTGCGGCAGGCGAGGCTGGCGGCATTACCCAGCATATTGGCGCCTACCACGTCGAAACGCCGCGTGGCATGGTGACTTTCCTCGACACACCGGGTCACGCGGCTTTTACAGCGATGCGTGCGCGCGGTGCCAAGGCTACCGACATCGTGATCCTGGTGGTGGCGGCCGACGACGGTGTCATGCCGCAGACCAAGGAGGCCATTCACCATGCCAAGGCGGCCAACGTGCCGCTGGTTGTGGCGATAACCAAAATTGACAAGCCAGACGCCAATCCCGATCGTGTGCGTCAGGAACTGGTTACCGAAGGCGTGGTGCCTGAAGAGTATGGTGGTGACGTGCCGTTTGTGTCGGTATCCGCCAAGTCTGGTCAAGGCATCGACGATCTGCTGGAAAACGTGTTGTTGCAGGCCGAGGTGCTGGAACTGAAGGCCTCCGTTGATTCGCTTGCCAAGGGCCTCGTCATCGAGGCGCGTCTGGATAAAGGCAAGGGGCCGGTGGCGACTGTTCTGGTGCAGTCGGGTACCTTGAAGCGCGGTGACGTGCTTTTGTGCGGACAGGTGTTTGGTCGTGTCCGGGCCATGCTTGACGAAACCGGTCGTCCAATCGAAACTGCCGGTCCATCGATCCCGGTTGAGATTCAGGGTTTGTCCGATGTGCCTTCCGCCGGTGACGAGGCGATGGCGATGGCCGACGAAAAGAAGGTGCGCGAGATTGCCTTGTTCCGTCAGGGCAAATTCCGCGATGTGCGGTTGGCCAAGCAGCAGGCCGCCAAGCTGGAAAATATCTTCGAGCAGATGGGCGAAGGCGAAGTCAAGACCCTGGCGCTGATCATCAAGTCCGACGTGCAGGGTTCGCAGGAAGCGCTCGCACAGTCACTGGTCAAGCTGTCGACCGACGAAGTCAAGGTCAATGTCATTCACGCGGCGGTTGGCGGGATTTCCGAGTCCGACGTCAACCTCGCCCAGGCCTCGAAGGCCGTCATCATTGGATTCAACACACGTGCCGATGCCGGCGCGCGCAAGGCCGCCGAAAACTTCGGGGTCGACATCCGCTACTACAATGTCATTTACGATGCGGTCGATGAAGTAAAGGCTGCGCTGTCGGGGATGCTTTCGCCCGAAAAGCGCGAAAACGTGCTCGGCATGGTCGAGATTCGCCAGGTATTCCGTATCTCCAAGGTCGGTGCCGTGGCGGGTTGCATGGTGACATCCGGTATCGTCAAACGCTCTGCACAAGTGCGTTTGTTGCGTGACAACGTGGTGATCCATACCGGCGAGCTCGATTCGCTCAAGCGCTTCAAGGATGACGTGCGCGAGGTGAAGGAAGGCTTTGAGTGCGGCTTGTCGCTGAAAAACTACAATGACATCAATGAGGGCGACCATCTCGAAGTATTCGAGATACAGGAAGTCGCCCGCAGCCTGTAATAATCGGCGATGGTGACACGGCAAGCCCACGGGCACGGATTTTCGCGCAGCGACCGCGTAGCCGAGCAGATCCGCCGCGATCTGACGGAGTTGCTGCGGCAGGTGAAAGATCCACGGGTGGCGGATGTGCTGCCGCTGCTCACCATCACCGATGTCGAGGTAACTTCCGATTACACCCATGCCAAAGTTTTCTACACTTCTCTGGCGGGAGCAGAGCGTGCCAAGGATATCGCCAAGGGCCTGGGACACGCTGCCATCTTTTTGCGGCGTGAACTCGGTCGGCGTCTGCGCATTCACCACATCCCCGAGTTGCACTTCACTTACGATGCCTCCGTTGAACGCGGTAGCCGTTTGTCACGCCTGATCGACGAGACTGTGGCGGCTGACGTAGCCAACGACAATCAGGAGCAATGAACGCGCCACGCCGCCCGCCACGCCGCAAGGTGGATGGCGTGCTGTTGCTTGACAAGCCGATTGGCATTAGTTCGAACGCGGCGTTGCAGCAGGTGCGGCGTCTGTTCAATGCCGCCAAGGCGGGTCATACCGGCACGCTTGACCCTTTGGCCACTGGTTTGCTGCCCCTCTGTTTCGGTGAAGCCACCAAGTTTGCCGGTGCGCTGCTGGATGCCGACAAGGCCTATTGCGCCACGGTGCAACTTGGCGTGATCACCGATACTGCCGATGCCGAAGGCCGTGTGCTGGAAACCCGTCCGGTGATCGCGGATGTGACGCTGGTCGAAGCCGTGCTGCCCCGTTTTATCGGGACTCAGCAACAAGTGCCGCCGATGTATTCCGCATTGAAGCGTGATGGCACGCCGCTCTACGAGTTGGCGCGGCAGGGTATCGAGGTGGCGCGTGCGCCGCGTCAGATCACCATTCATTCGCTCGAATTATCGGCTTGGTCGGGTGACCGCTTCGATCTGGCGGTGTCCTGCAGCAAGGGGACTTATGTGCGTACCCTGGCGGCAGATATTGGACAGGTGCTCGGTTGCGGAGCCCACCTTGCGGCCTTGCGTCGCACGCGGGTCGGCACGCTGGATGTGAGCAATGCCATTACTCTGGAAGGCATTGAAAATACACCGGCAACTGAGCGGGATACTTTGCTGATGCCGCCGGATGCGTTGCTGGCTGACCTGCCCGTTGTAGTGCTGACCGCCCAGGAAGTTGCGCGTCTGTTGCTTGGCCAGTCGGTTTCTTGGGTTGCCCTCCCCGTCGAGCGCTGTCGGCTCACCGGACCGCGCGGCTTTTTCGGTCTCGGTGAAATTACAAGTGATGGCTGGTTGCGGCCGAAGCGTCTGGTGATCACACAGACCGACGATTGCCTGTAAAAACTTGGGCAACTGTTTGAATAATCGGGTTAACGGCGGGTATAATCGCCGGCCTTGCCAATAGCAATGACGGCGAGATTCAGTGACGGCTTTGCCCAAGGGTAATGCCAATGCTGGAATGTCACTTTCTTGGGCGCAGTGCTCTATCAAACCGGGGCGGTGCCTGTTTCCAATTCAGCGTTTGAGAGAAAATCATATGGCCATTAATACCGCCGCCAAGGCGAAAATTGTTACCGATTTCCAGCGCACCCAAGGCGACACGGGTTCCCCCGAAGTGCAAGTTGCCTTGCTGACTGCGCGCATCAACGACCTGACCGGTCACTTCAAGGCCCACGTCAAGGATCACCATTCCCGTCGCGGTCTGCTCAAAATGGTGAGCCAACGCCGCAAGATGCTGGACTACCTCAAGGGAAAAAATGCCGACAGCTATCGTGAGCTGATTGCGCGTCTAGGTCTCCGCAAGTAACGCTGCTGTGCACGTTATCCGATTGCTGTGCCGGTGCGGCCGCAGGCTGTGCCGGCTTCCTTATTGAAAGGAATTGTTGTGCTGACACCCATCAAGAAAAGCTTTGTCTACGGTGCTCATACCGTGACGCTGGAAACTGCCGAGATCGCGCGCCAATCAACCGGCGCCGTTCTGGTGAACGTCGATGACACTGTCGTGCTCGCCACTGTCGTCGCCAAAGATGTCGCCAAGACCGGTCAGGACTTCTTCCCGCTGACGGTCGACTATGTTGAAAAAGTCTATGCTGCCGGTCGCATCCCGGGCGGTTTCTTCAAGCGCGAGGGCCGCCCCTCCGAGAAGGAGGTCCTGACTTCGCGGCTGATCGATCGGCCGATCCGTCCGCTGTTCCCCGACGGCTTTTACAACGAAGTACAAGTCATCATTCACGTGCTGTCGAGCAATCCCGAAGTCGATCCGGACATTCCGGCGATGATCGGCGCTTCGGCGGCGCTGGCGATTTCCGGCATTCCCTTCAGCGGCCCGATCGGTGCCGCGCGGGTTGGCTACATCGCTGGCCAGTATGTGCTGAACCCGACGTTCAGCCAGTTGATCGAGAGCAAGCTTAATCTCGTCGTCGCCGGTACTCAGGCAGCCGTGCTGATGGTTGAGTCTGAAGCCCAGGAACTGTCCGAGGAAGTCATGCTGGGTGCCGTCGTCTTTGGACACGATCAGTTGCAGGCAGCCATCAAGGCCATCAATGAACTGGTTGAAGAGGCTGGCAAGCCCGAGTGGGACTGGCAGCCGCCGGCCAAGGACGACGCCCTGATTGCCAGGGTCGCGGCATTGGCCGAAGCCGATCTGCGCGAAGCCTATCGCATCACCAGCAAGCAAGCGCGCACCCAAAAGTGCCGCGAGATCTCGAACAAGGTTATCGAGGCGGTGTGCACCGGTGACGGCGCCCCTGATACAACCTCTGTCGGCAACCTGATTTTTGATATTGAAGCCAAGATCGTGCGCAGCCAGATTCTTAATGGCGAACCGCGCATCGACGGTCGCGATACGCGCACCGTGCGTCCGATCGCCATCCGCCACGGCGTGCTGGCACGCACCCACGGTTCGGCGTTGTTTACCCGCGGTGAAACCCAGGCACTGGTCATCGCCACGCTGGGTACCGGCCGCGATGAGCAGATCATCGATGCCCTGCAAGGCGAGCATCGTGATCGCTTCATGCTCCACTACAACATGCCGCCCTTCGCTACCGGTGAAACCGGCCGTGTCGGCAGCCCGAAGCGACGCGAAATCGGCCACGGTCGCCTTGCCAAGCGCGCCCTGCTGGCCGTGCTGCCGTCTCCGGAAGATTTCAGCTATTCGATGCGCGTCGTGTCGGAAATTACCGAATCGAACGGTTCCTCTTCGATGGCTTCGGTGTGCGGCGGTTCGCTCGCCCTGATGGATGCCGGTGTGCCGCTGAAGGCCCATGTAGCGGGCATCGCCATGGGCCTGATCAAGGAAGGCAACCGTTTTGCCGTGCTGACCGATATCCTCGGTGACGAGGATCACCTGGGTGACATGGACTTCAAGGTGGCGGGTACCGAAGCTGGCATCACCGCGCTGCAGATGGACATCAAGATTCAGGGCATCACCAAGGAGATCATGCAGGTGGCACTGGCGCAGGCCAATGAAGCACGTCTGCACATCCTCGGCATCATGAATGCCTCGATGGGCGGACACCGTCAGGATGTGTCCGATTATGCTCCACGCATGATCACGATCAAGATCAATCCGGAAAAAATTCGCGATGTCATCGGCAAGGGTGGTGCCGTCATCCGTGCCCTGACGGAAGAAACCGGCTGCGTCATCGACATTGGGGATGAAGGTACCGTGACCATCTCGTCCGTCAATTCCGATGCTGCGCAAGTCGCCAGGAAGCGTATTGAGGACATCACCGCAGAAGTCGAGGTTGGCAAGATTTACGAAGGCACGGTGCTGCGTCTGCTGGACTTTGGCGCCATCGTCCAGATCATGCCGGGCAAGGATGGCCTGTTGCATATTTCCCAGATCGCCAACGAGCGCGTGAATGCCGTTGCCGATCACCTGAAGGAAGGCCAGCTGGTGCGCGTCAAGGTCATCGAGACGGATGACAAGGGGCGTGTGCGTCTGTCCATGAAGGCTTTGCTGACCGAGCCTGCTGGCGAGGCCGCCGCGCAGTAATCATCCGCGGCGGCGGTGCAACAAAAAAGGACGCCTGGCGTCCTTTTTTGTTTGAAGTTAGCAAGTTGCTGGCTCAGGACGAGGGGGTTGAAAGTTGATTTTCCTCGATGCCGGCTTGCGTCGAAATGGCCTAATCGGGGCTGATCCGCGATTCCTCAGCCGAGAAAACTTACTTGGCTATTTGTTTCTCTCTGCGCTCTTCGAGTTCCTTGCAGTCAATGCACATGGTTGCAGTCGGGCGTGCTTCCAAGCGTTTCAGGCCGATTTCAACGCCGCAGCTTTCACAATAACCATATTCACCCTCTTCGATTAGATTGATCGACTCGTCGATCTTCTTGATCAGTCTGCGCTCGCGGTCGCGATTGCGCAATTCGAGGGCGATGTCGGATTCCTGGCTGGCCCGATCATTCGGATCGGCAAATACCGTTGCCTCATCCTGCATGGTATGAACCGTACGCTCGATGTCGCCTGCCAACTCGAGTTTGAGCGCATCGAGAATTTTCCGGAAGTGCGCGAGTTGCTTCGCGCTCATGTACTCCTCGTTCTTCTTGGGAACGTAAGGGGCAATCTGTTTTTGCTGAAACTCTTCGGCCATCGTTGCTCCGCCAGAAAAAATACGACGTTATAAACGAAACATACTTATGCTGCAAGTCCTTACTTCGGGGCGAAAACCCTAGTCCGCCAGATTGGGTTCATCAAGCACAAGTTTTACACCAAAACCGATCAATGCCATACCAGCCATGCGTCGGGCAAGATTCCGCATCCAGTCCATGCGTGCCAGCCGTCGAGCAGTCCAATGGCCGGCAAAAACCAGAATTGTCTGGTAAATCAGGCTGATCAGGCTGACATGCAGGAGCAGCGCCGTTAGCGTGATTGCTGAAGCGTCGGCGTTGATGAATAGAGGGAAAAAGGCGACAAAGAACAGCATTGCCTTGGGGTTGGTCAGACAAATCGCCAGCGCCCGGTGGAAATTGTTCCAGACCTGCCGGGCGGGAGGCTGAAGTGCGACGGTATGGGGCGGCTTACGCAGCAACTGCATGCCGATCCAGCACAGATAGACGGCACCAAATGTCTGCAGCGCGCCAAATATTTCCGGATGGAGTTGCAACAGCGCAGCCAGGCCCAGTACGGCCCCCAGCATCCACACTGCATCGCCAGCCAAAGTGCCGGCAACAGCAGCCATGCCTGCGGAAACGCCATGTCTGCCGGTCGCGGCAAGAATCGCAAACGTTCCCGGTCCTGGAATCAACTGGAAGATCAGGACGGCGGCGATGAAACTGGCGTAGTGCTGGATGTCGAGCACGGGGCAATCCCTTTCCTAAAGTTTCTGCTCGACCCAGGCCTTGACGCTGGCAAGTGCTGCCGGCAGGTTTTCCGGCTGTGTGCCGCCGGCCTGTGCCATATCCGGCCGGCCGCCGCCCTTGCCGCCAATCTGTTGGGCGACGCTGTTCACCAGTTCGCCGGCTTTCAGTTTCGCGGTGAGATTGGCCGTGACACCGGCAATCAGGGATACTTTGCCGTCAGTCACGCTGGCCAGCACGATGGCGGCGCTCTTGAGTTTGTCCTTGAGCTTGTCGAGTGTTTCGCGCAGGGTTGCCACATCGGCGTCTTCGAGCGTGGCGGCCAACACCTTGATGCCCTTGACTTCGGCGACCTGCGCGGCGAGGTCGTCGCCTTGCGCGGAAGCCAGCCTGCCCTTCAGGGTCGCGAGTTCGCGCTCCAACCTGCGCACCTGATCGAGTACCGCAACGATGCGCGCCGGCGCATCCCTGGGCAGCACCTTCAGCGTGCCGGCCACGCCGCCCAGCATGGCTTCCATCTCCTGCATGTAGTGCAACGCATTGTCGCCGGTGACGGCCTCGACGCGGCGCACGCCGGCCGCCACGCCACCCTCGGCGGAAATGCTGAACAGGCCGATGTCGCCGCTGCGCGACACGTGGGTACCGCCGCACAGTTCGCGCGAGGAGCCGATGTCGAGCACGCGCACCGTGTCGCCGTATTTTTCGCCGAACAGCATCATCGCGCCCAGTTTCTGCGCCTCGATGATCGGCATGACGCGGCAAACGGTCGGTGTGTTGGCGAGAATTTCGGCATTGATGATGTTCTCGACCCGGCGAATCTCCTCGTCGGTCAGTGGCTGGTTATGCACGAAGTCGAAACGCGTCTTGTCGGGATCGACCTGCGAGCCCTTCTGCTGGACATGATCGCCGAGCACCTCGCGCAGCGCCTTGTGCAGCAGGTGAGTGGCCGAATGGTTGCGCATCGTGCGCAGGCGCGCCAGCACATCGACCTTCGCCGTCACGCCATTGCCGACTTTCAGCACGCCGGTCTTGACGATGCCATGGTGGCCGAAGACACTCGCCTGTATCTTCTGCGTGTCCTCGACGGCGAAGATGCCGTGCACGGATTGGAGCACGCCGCGGTCGCCGACCTGGCCGCCCGACTCGGCATAAAAAGGCGTGTTGTCGAGCACGACGACGCCCATCTCGCCTTCATCGATCTGATTGACCGCGACACCGTCCTTGTAGAGGGCCAGCACGTTGGCCTTGAAATCCAGATTGTCATAACCCTGAAAGGCGGTTGTCGGCCCGTCGTACTCGAGTTGCGTGGCCATCCTGAACCTGCCGGCGGCGCGCGCCTGCTCTTTCTGATGCGCCATCGCCTTATCGAAGGCGGCGGCGTCCACCGTCACGCCGTACTCGCGGCAGATGTCGGCCGTGAGGTCGAGGGGGAAGCCGTAGGTGTCGTGCAGCTTGAAGGCGGTGTCGCCGTCGAAGACCTTGAGGCCTTTCTGTACCAGTGCTGCAAGGTCGGCCTCGACGATGCTCATGCCATGCTCGATGGTGGTGAAGAAACGCTCTTCCTCCAGCCTGAGCGTATCCATTACCTTGGACTGCGCCTGCGCCAATTCGGGATAGGCGAGGCCCATCTCGGCGACCAGATCGGGCACCAGTTTGTGGAAGAAAGGCGTGCGCACGCCAAGCTTGTAGCCATGGCGGATGGCGCGGCGGATGATGCGGCGCAGCACGAAGCCGCGTCCCTCGTTGCCGGGAATCACCCCGTCGGTAAGGAGAAAGGCACAGGCGCGAATATGGTCGGCCAGAACGCGCAAGCTCGGACTTTCATTATCCGGACAGTCTGTTTCACGCGCGGCGGCCTGCACCAGGTGCTGCATCAGGTCGATTTCGTAGTTGCTATGCACATGCTGCAATACCGCGGCAACGCGCTCCAGTCCCATGCCCGTGTCGACGCTCGGCTTGGGCAATGGATGCATCACACCGAGTTCATCGCGGTTGAACTGCATGAACACGTTGTTCCAGATCTCGATGTAGCGATCGCCGTCTTCCTCCGGCGAACCGGGGGGGCCGCCGGGAATCTCCGGCCCGTGATCGTAAAAGATCTCGGTGCAGGGGCCGCAGGGGCCCGTGTCGCCCATCATCCAGAAGTTGTCTGAAGCGTAGCGCGCGCCCTTGTTGTCGCCGATGCGGATGACGCGCCCGACCGGCACGCCGATCTCTTTCGTCCAGATGTCATAGGCCTCGTCGTCCTCGGCATACACCGTCACCCAGAGCTTGTCGGCGGGCAGCTTGTAGACTTCGGTCAGCAGCTCCCAGGCATAGTTGATCGCATCGTGCTTGAAATAATCGCCAAAGCTGAAGTTGCCGAGCATCTCGAAAAAGGTGTGATGACGCGCCGTGTAGCCGACGTTTTCCAGGTCGTTGTGCTTGCCGCCGGCGCGCACGCATTTCTGCGAGGTGGTGGCACGCGAATAGGGACGCTTGTCGAAGCCGAGAAATACGTCCTTGAACTGGTTCATCCCGGCATTGGTGAACAGCAGTGTCGGATCGTCGAACGGCACCAACGACGACGAGGCGACAATCTGGTGGCCTTTTGACTCAAAGAACCTGAGAAACTTTTCGCGGATTTCGGCGCTTTTCATGGCATGGCATGGAATGAGAAACAAAGATGCGATTTTACGCGAAGCCGACAGCAAAAACCTTGCTGTAAAGCCGCGGAGGATGTGTACTCGTGTCAATCAATGTACTATCGCCGGCAGTAATACCAAGCGTGCTTTGACCCGGATCGGCGCTACGACAAAGACTGAGAGCCTGAAATTGAGTGATATGAATCTGGCCAGATAACCATGGAAAAGAACATTGGCCGCTTTGAAATTCGCGGCGAACTGGGGCGTGGCGCGCAGAGCGTGGTCTATCTCGCCTGGGATCCGCAGTTGCAGCGCGAGGTGGCGATCAAGACGCTGCATTTTTCAAGCGCCGATGCAGCGCGAAATGCGCTGTTGCTTGACGAGGCGCGCATGGTCGGAAAATTCCGTCATCCGCATGTGGTGCCGATCTACGATGTCGGCGAGCAGGATGGCGAGCCCTATCTGGTCTTCGAGCGGGTCTTGGGCAGAAGCCTCGCCGTTGCACTGAAGAACGATGGCCCCTTGCCGGCGATCCGGGCGGCCACGCTGATGCTGCAGATTGCCGACGTGCTGGCCGAGGCGCACTCGCTGGGCATCATCCACCGCGACTTGAAACCGTCCAACATCCTGCTCGACGCCCGCGACGGCGCGCCGCGCGTGATGGATTTCGGTATTGCATCGGAAGTGTCGGCACAGGGCAAGACGGCAGGCGAAGCATTGAAAGGGACTCCGCAATATCTGGCGCCGGAATACATCACCCAGCAGCGGACCACCCCGCAGGTCGATGTCTTCGCGGCCGGTCTGATCCTGCTGGAAATGCTCACCGGGAAACGCGTTTTCGATGGCGGATCAATCGAAGCGATTCTCTATCGCATTGCCTGCGAGCCGGTGAGCTTGCCGAGGGAACCTGCCATCGACCCACGGCTCGGTGGCATCATCCTGCGTGCCTGCGCGCTCGATCCATCCCAACGCTATGCCAGCGCCGACGAATTGCGTGACGCGCTGAATGATTTTCTGGGCGATGGTTCGCTCGATCGGACTACCGGACCGACGGCAATTGCGCAGCGCGATACGCTTGAGTTCTTGTTGCGCCGCATGCGCCACAAATCCGATTTCCCGGCGCTGTCCGAGTCGGTGTCGGCCATCAACAAGCTGACCGCTGCCGAGGGTGAGAGCGTCTCTGCCTTGTCGAACGCCATCCTCAAGGACTATGCACTGACCAACAAGATATTGCGGCTGGTGAATTCCGCATACTATCGCCAGGCCGGTGGCGGCAACATCAGCACCGTGTCGCGCGCCGTGATCGTGCTGGGTTTCGACACCATCCGCAACATTACCCTGACGGTGTTGCTGTTCGAACACCTGCAGGACAAGGCCAATGTACGCGAACTGAAGGATGCCTTTTTGCGCGCCAACCTGGCCGGCCTGGTGGCGAAGGACATCTGTAAAAGCCCCATGTTGGGACGCCAGGGCGAAGAAGCGTATATCTGCGCAATGTTTCATGGTCTCGGCCAGCTGCTGGCGCAATACTATTTCCCCGAAGAGGTCGAGGAAGTCAACAAACTGGTGCAATTCAGGAAGCGCTCCGTGCGCACCGCGGCAACCGAGATACTGGGCATCACTTTTGAAGACCTGGGGATTGGCATTGCCGGTAACTGGGGGTTTCCGCCGACCATCATAGACAGCATGCGACCGCTGTCGGCCGATGAACCGCGCAAGCCAAATACGATTAGGGAGGCACTCCATGTCGCAGCCGTGTTCGGCAATGAACTGTGCGCTCTGGTGGGTGTCACGCCGCCCGAACAGCGCGACATGGCGCTGCGCAAGATCAGCCAGCGCTTCGGTACGAGCCTTCAGATCAGCGACCGGCAGGTTCAGGAGACCGTTGAAA
Organism: Rhodocyclaceae bacterium UBA2271; assembly: GCA_002347405.1. Taxonomy (GTDB): domain Bacteria; phylum Pseudomonadota; class Gammaproteobacteria; order Burkholderiales; family Rhodocyclaceae; genus Sulfuricystis. The sequence continues at coordinate 89,210 of DDXB01000047.1, forward strand.
AGTCGGTCGTGGAGTTGGCGCAACTGGCCGCGGTCCTGCGGGTGAATGTCAGGCAAAGTTCGTTTGCCCGCCAGGTGGCCGCCTTCGCCAGTGGGGCTGCGGGTGCAGATGAATGCCTGTCGCCCGCAACCGTACCCGATCACCTGGCCGACACCCTGCTGGGCGACTCGGCGTTGCTCGACGGACTGGAGGACACTGCAACTGCAGGAATGCCTGATGACGCTCAGGCGGTGCTGACCGCCGGCATCCAGGACATCAGCAACTCACTGGTGGATGATTTTCCCCTCAACGACATCCTGCGCATCATTCTCGAAACCATCTACCGGGCGATGGGCTTCAAGCGGGTGCTGCTTGCCCTGCGCGACGCCAAGACCGGGCGCATGGCGGGGCGCTTCGGCCTGGGCCCGGACGTCAATGATCTGGTGCGGCAATTCCGCTTTCCGCTCGGCAGCCAGCTCAATGATGTTTTTCTGCTGGCCACGGGGCGTGGTGTCGACATCATCATCAAGGACATCGACGACCCGAAAATTGCTGACAAGGTGCCGCAATGGTTTCGCGAGCGAGTGCCGGCCAAAACTTTCGTGCTGTTCCCGCTCAACATCAAAGGCAAGTCGGTGGCGTTGATCTACTGCGACAAGGACAAAGCCGGCTCGATCAACATTCCGGAAAAGGAGCTGGCGCTCCTGAAGACCCTGCGCAACCAGGCCCTGCTGGCGATCAAGCAGGCGGCGTGATCAAAAAACGCCCGCCCCTCCCGACCTCCCCTCGCGGGAAGGTGACTGTAGCTCGCTACGCTCGACTATTACTGGGCGCTCTGTTTTGGGTACTGCACGGTTTGCGCCTGGCAGCGCGTGGCGCATTGTGTGCGACAAAGTCGCATTCCGCTGCGCGGAACCAGCCTTCGGCTGTCCTGCGGCCTACGGCCTTGTCTTGGGGCGGCCCGGCGGCAATGCTACTGAGGGATAGTCGGCATCAGGCGGGTTGCTCGTTCAGCCGTGCCACGGGGCGCTGGTCGATCGGCAGGTTGATCGCCATCGCCAGCACGCCGAGCAGGATGATGATGCCCCAGACGATGTTGTAGTTGCCGGTGCTGTCGAACAGCACGCCGCCGAGCCAGGCGCCGAGGAAGCTGCCGATCTGGTGGCTGAGGAAGACGAAGCCGCCAAGCATCGACAGATAGGCAACACCAAACACCTGCGCGACGATGCCGTTGGTCAATGGTACGGTCGACAGCCAGAGGAATCCCATGGCCATGGCGAACAGATAGGCGGAAGTCGGCGTCAGCGGCGCGGCGAGGAAGGCGATGATGACGATGCTGCGCGTGAGGTAAATGCCGGCGAGCAGATGTTTCTTGCTGTGGCGGGCGCCCAGCCAGCCGGCGGTCAGGGTGCCAAAAATATTGAAGAGGCCGATCAGCGCCAGGCAGGTCACGCCGACGTTGGCCGTCAGGCCCTGGTCGGAAAGATAGGCCGGCAGATGCACGCCGATGAACACCACCTGAAAGCCGCAGACGAAATAGCCCAGGGTCAGCAGCTTGAAGCCGTTGTGGGCGAACGCTTCGTGGATGGCTTGCCGGGCCGATTGGAGGTGGCGACCGGCGGCGAGATCGCGGTGCGGTTCGGCCAGCACGGCGGAGAGAGGCGCCATCAGCGCGGCGATCGCGGCGAGGATCAACAAGGCCTCGAGCCAGCCGAAGCCGCTGATCAGCGACTGCGTTACCGGCAACAGGGCGAACTGGCCGAAGGAGCCGGCCGCGCCGGCGATGCCGAGCGCCATGCTGCGCTTTTCCGGCGGCGTGATGCGCCCGAGCACGCCATAGATGATGCTGAAGGTGGTGCCGGACAGCCCGATGCCGATCAGGATGCCGGCGGAAAAAACGAAGCCGGAACTGCTGGTGGCATAGGCCATGCCGATCAGCCCCAGCACGTAGAGCACGGAGCCGACCACCAGCACCTTGCCGGCGCCGTAGCGGTCGGCGATCAGACCGGTCAGCGGCTGGGTGATGCCCCACAGCAGGTTTTGCATCGCCAGCGCGAAGGCAAAGGTCTCGCGCCCCCAGCCGTGCTCCAGCGTCATCGGTTGCAGGAACAGGCCGAAGCCGTGGCGTACGCCCATCGCCAGCGTCAGCATCAGGCCGCCGCAGATGAGGACGAGGGTGGGGGTTCTCCAGTTGGCTGGCATGGTAAAAGTCGTAGCGCTGGCGGGACGAAGTGCCCCGCATGGGGTACGGCGCGCCTTGATGGGCGGCGGCGAAAGTTGTTGAGGGCCGCATAATAGCGGCTTTGGCAAATCGAATAACTGGAACATGAACAAGGCTTTTGTCCGCGAAGCGGAAAACGAAGACGACGACAACGATACTGGCGCACCCGTCGGTGCAGCGTCATTGCCTGCCGGTTCCAAAAATTATCTGACGCCGGCCGGGCATGCCGCTCTGCGCGCCGAGTTCGAGCAATTGGTGAGGGTAGAGCGGCCGCAGCTGGTGCAGGTGGTGTCATGGGCGGCAAGCAATGGCGACCGTTCGGAAAATGGCGACTACATCTACGGCAAGAAACGGCTGCGCGAGATCGATCGACGGCTGCGTTATCTGACCAAGCGCCTCGACAACGCCGAAGTGGTTGACCCGGCACATCAGGCGAATCTCGATCAGGTGTTTTTCGGCGCGACCGTCACGGTGATGGTTCTGGGTTCCGATGCTGCCTGCGACGTCACCTATCGGATTGTCGGGGTCGACGAGGCTGACCCCGCCACAGGCGCGATCAGCTGGATCTCGCCGTTGGCGCGGGCCCTGCTGAAGGCGCGCGAGGGCGACATCGTGAAATTCCACAGCCCGGCCGGCGCGCGCGAAATGGAAATCATCGAAATCAGCTACGACTCTTGAAAATTCGCACTTGGCCACAACATCGCCAAGGTAATTATTTTCGCTTTCAGGAGAATCGTCCGCATGACCACTGCCAAGCAATCCACGCCCGCCACACCCGACGCCCAAGGCGCAACCACGGAAACCATGGGTTTCCAGACCGAGGTGAAGCAACTGCTGCACCTCATGATCCATTCGCTCTACAGCAACCGCGAAATCTTCCTGCGCGAGCTGATTTCCAATGCTTCGGACGCCTGCGACAAGCTGCGCTTCGAGTCGTTGCACAATGACGCGCTGCTCGAAGGCGGTGCCGAATTCGCGATTCGCATCGGCTACGACAAGACCGCGCGCACGCTGACCGTCGCCGACAACGGCGTCGGCATGAACCGTGAAGAGGTCATCGCCAACCTCGGCACCATCGCCAAGTCCGGCACGCGCGAATTCTTTTCGCAGCTCAGCGGCGACCAGCAGAGGGATGCCCACCTGATCGGCCAGTTCGGCGTCGGTTTCTATTCTTCCTTCATCGTTGCCGACAAGGTGACGGTACGCACCCGCCGGGCTGGCGAAAACACCGACCAGGGCGTCGAGTGGATGTCCGACGGCGGTGGCGAGTTCAACATCGCCATGATCGAGCGTCCGGCGCGCGGCACCGAGATTACCCTGCATCTGCGCGAGGGCCAGGACGACCTGCTCTCGGGCTTTAAGCTCAAGTCGATCATCCGCAAGTATTCCGATCACATCGTCCAGCCGATCATGATGAAAGGCGAGAAGTGGGACGAGGAGAAGAAGGCGCAAGTCGAGACGGAAGAGGAAGTAACCGTCAATCAGGCCTCCGCGCTGTGGGCCAAAGCCAAGAGCGAGATCAGCGAGGACGATTACAAGGCCTTTTACAAGCACGTCGGCCACGACTACGACGATCCGCTGGCGTGGACGCATGCGCGCGTCGAGGGCAAGAGCGAATACACGCAGCTGCTCTACATCCCCGGCAACGCCCCCTTCGACATGTGGGACCGCAACGCCCGCCATGGCATCAAGCTTTATGTGCGTCGCGTCTTCATCATGGACGATGCCGAGCAGTTGATGCCGCTCTACCTGCGCTTTGTGCGTGGCGTGGTCGACTCGGCTGACCTGCCGCTCAACGTGTCGCGCGAGATATTGCAGGAATCGAAGGACATCGAGGCCATTCGTAAAGGTTGCACGGCCAAGGTGCTGGGCCTGCTGGCCGACCTTGCCGAAAATGACCAGGAGAAGTACGCGAAATTCTGGGGCGAGTTCGGCAAGGTACTCAAGGAAGGCGTCGGCGAAGACTTCACCAACAAGGAGAAGATCGCCGGCCTGCTGCGTTTTGCCTCGACGCAAACAGATACCAAGGACGAGACCGTAACGCTGGCCGACTACATCGGCCGCATGAAGCCCGAACAGGAAAAGATCTACTACGTCACCGCCGAAACCTTCAACGCCGCGAAGAACAGTCCGCATCTGGAAGTCTTCCGCAAGAAGGGCATCGAGGTGCTGCTGCTGACCGACCGCGTCGACGAGTGGGTGGTCAGCCATCTCACCGAATTTGACGGCAAGGCGCTGTTGTCGGTAGCCAAAGGTGGCCTCGATCTCGGCAAGCTTGAAGACGAAGCCGAGAAGAAGGAGCAGGAAAAGGACGCCGACGAGTTCAAGGAGCTGACGGAAAAGATCGCCAAGTCGCTCACCGAACGCGTCAAGGAAGTGCGCGTGACGCATCGCCTTACCGACAGCCCGGCCTGTCTGGTCGCCGACGAGCACGACGTTTCCGGCAACCTGGCGCGCATCCTCAAGGCGGCGGGTCAGACTGCACCCATGGCCAAGCCGATTCTCGAAATCAACCCGAAGCATCCGGTAGTGCTGCGCCTCAAGTACGAGGAAGCCAAGTTTGACGACTGGTCGGCGGTGCTGTTCGAACAGGCCCTGCTTGCCGAAGGCGGCCAGCTCGACGATCCCGCCAGCTTCGTCAAGCGCATCAACGACCTGATGCTGTCGATGACGCTGAAGGGATGAGATGATCCTGCGGGGTCTGTCCCCGATCATGGATGAAAGAGCCCGGGTCCTGATCCTGGGCTCTTTTCCGTCCACGGCCTCGCTCGCGGCGCAACAGTATTACGCCCACAAGCAGAACCAGTTCTGGAAAATCATCGGCACGCTGCTCGGCCAGCCGCTGGCAGAGCTGGATTACCCGGTACGCCAACAGGCGGTGCGTGACGCGGGCCTCGCCATCTGGGATGTCTATGCCATGTGCGAGCGGGCGGGCAGCCTCGACAGCGCTATTCGCAACGCCATCCCCAACGATTTCGCTGCCTTGCAAAAGTCGGCGCTGGCGGGACGGCGTGCCGGCGGATCGGCCGCACTAAAGCATGCCGGCGGATTGCCCGCCTTGGCGCGAGTTTGCTTCAATGGCCGGATGGCCGGGCGCTTCGCGCCGCAACTTGCCGCACTGGGTTTCGAGACGCTGATCCTGCCTTCCACCAGTCCGGCCAATGCCAGCTGGAGCTTCGAGCGCAAGCTGGCGGCCTGGCGGGACGGTCTGGCTAGTGCAGATGGAAACTTCCAGGGAATCGCTGATCAAGCGCGTCACACCGGCGTAGGCCGGTATCCGGCTCGTTGATTTTTCTGGATTCCGGCTTTTGCCGGAATGAGTGCGCCTGAGAATAATCAGCGTATTTCCAAGTTTGTATGCCATCCTGCCGGCGCCGACTTTTATCGGTATAGTCACGCTTCATGAATGCCCCTGCCGCTTCCGCCGCCACAAAAAACGCAGCCGAACACCGGCTGACCCTGCCCGAGATCGTCGATGCGTTGATTGAAGCGGGCAAGGTGCCACGTGCCGAGGCCGAGATATTCCGCCAGGAGCGCCGCTACTACCGTGGTGATCGCCACCCGCTGAGCGTCGTAGCCGAGCAGCGCTGGAAATCGCTGGAGCCGCCGCACCGTGCGCTCGACCTGGACATGCTGACCGAGTGGCTGGCCGCCTGGAGTCAGCTGGATTACTACCATATTGATCCGCTCAAGGTGAATCTGACGGCGGTCACCGACGTGATGAGCAGCGCGTATGCGACGCGCTTCCGCATCCTGCCGCTGGAAGTGCGTGCCGAGGAAGTGGTGATCGCCACCGCCGAACCATTTCTGCGCAGCTGGGTGAATGAGCTCAAGCCGATCCTGAAGAAGGACATCCGGCTGGTCATCGCCAACCCGGATGACATCGCCCGCTATCAGGTCGAGTTCTACACCATGGCGAAGTCGGTGAAGGGCGCCATGAAACGTGGCGACGTCGCCCGCACCGGTATTTCCAATTTCGAACAACTGGTCGAACTCGGCAAGGGCAAGGCCTCCATCGACGCCAACGACCAGCATGTCGTGATGATCGTCGATTGGCTGTGGCAATACGCTTTCGAGCAGCGCGCCTCGGACATTCACATTGAGCCGCGCCGCGACATGGGTGTGGTGCGCTTCCGCATCGATGGTGTGCTGCATCAGGTCTACCAGATCCCCATGCCGGTGCTGAATGCGATGACCAGTCGCATCAAGATTCTTGGTCGCATGGACGTCGTCGAAAAGCGTCGCCCACAGGACGGGCGCATCAAGACGCGCGCTCCCGACGGCCAGGAAATCGAGTTGCGGCTGTCGACCCTGCCCACCGCTTTTGGCGAGAAGCTGGTGATGCGCATCTTCGACCCGGAAGTGCTGGTGCGCGATTTTGCCGACCTGGGTTTTTCCAGCGAGGATGCCGCACACTGGCAGAGCATGACCAGCCAGCCCAACGGCATCATCCTGGTCACCGGCCCGACCGGATCGGGCAAGACCACCACGCTCTACACGACGCTCAAGCAACTGGCGACACCGGAAGTGAACGTCTGCACGCTGGAGGATCCGATCGAGATGGTCGAGTCGTCCTTCAATCAGGTTCAGGTGCAACCGGAACTCGGCATGGATTTCGCCGCCGGCATTCGCGCCCTGATGCGCCAGGATCCCGACATCATCATGGTCGGCGAGATTCGCGACGCCGAGACCGCCGACATGGCGATCCAGGCGGCGCTGACGGGCCATCTGGTGCTATCCACCCTGCATACCAACGACGCCCCGACGGCGATCACCCGCCTGCTCGACCTGGGCGTGCCGCCCTACCTGCTGCAATCCACCGTACTCGGCGTGATGGCGCAGCGCCTGGTGCGCACCCTCTGTCCCCACTGCAAGGCAGCCGGCGCCGATGGCGGGCAACGCGCCGAGGATGCGGCGCTCTGGCAGGGCCTGGTGTCACCATGGAAATCAAAAAAGCCGGCACAGCTCTACCATCCGGTCGGTTGCCTCGAATGCCGCATGACCGGCTATCAGGGCCGGTTGGGGTTGTATGAAATCATGCCGCTGAGCGTCGAATTGAAGTCGCTGATCTCGGCGCATACCGACCTGGCGCAGTTCCGTGAACGCGCCATCAAGGCCGGCATGCAACCTTTGCGTATCTCCGGTGCACGCAAGGTCGCCGCCGGACTGACGACCATCGAGGAAGTGTTGAAAGTGGCACCGCCGCTGCAGGATATGGTTCGCCCGCAGTGAACCAATCAGAATCGTGAGGAACTCAATATCGACCGTGAAACGTGCCTGGCTTGCCCTGCTGATGGTTGTTGCCGTAACGCTGGCCGGTTGTGCCGGCCTGGGTCTGCAGAATGAGATCGACAGACTGATGGAGCAGGGGCAGCAGCTTTACGAAGAGAAGAAGTACGACGCGGCCATCGACAAGTTTGGCACGGTCGTCACCAAGGACCCGCAGCACTGGCAGGCCTACCTCTGGGTGGCGCGGGCCTTTATTGCCAAGGGCTTCTGGTCGGATGCGATCGACAATGGCAAGAAGGCGCTTGCGCTGGCACCGAATAAAACGGAAGTGATTCCGGTGTTTGCCGAGGCCCTGTTCGGTGGCGGTTCGGCTGCGCTGAAAAATGGCCGTTATGCAGAATCGGTTGGTCATTTTGTTGAATATCTCAAGCTCGAGCCAGGCAATGCGCGCGCTTGGCTGAATATCGGCATGGCCTATCTTGGCCAGCGGCAGTTCCGCGAGGCGCTCGGCGCCCTGTCGCAGGGACTCGCCAGCGGCGGTGGCGCCGAACGTTCCGAGTTGGTCCGCGGTTTGCTGGACGGCGGGCTGCAGGCATTTTCCAGCGGGGAATACCGTTCGGCGATCGACCTGCTCAAGGAATTTCTGCGCTATGACGAGAAAAATATCACGGCCTATCTGAATCTCGCCAAGTCCTACTGGGCCTCCGGTGAACTGGCGAATGCCTTCGATGCCTACGGCAACGTCCTCAAGCTCGATCCGCGTCAGGAAGAAGCCTTACGTTTCCTGCTGCGCCGCTGATTTATCCTGAAAATAACAGTCAACCACGGAGGACACGGAGATCACGGAGCAAAAACAAGTCGTTACGGAAGCAATGGACGTCAGCCGTTGGGTGCCCCCGCATTTTGTCCGTTTGCGCCCTTCCTCCGTGTTCTCCGTGTTCTCCGTGGTGTGATTTGAGGTTTTAGGGCTGACTTTACTGGATTCCGACATGCGCCGGAATGGCGGCATAGGCAGCGATCAGTAGTTCCGCAAGATTATCTTTTGCGAATGCATTCCAGATAAGCGGCGCCATCCAGCGGCTGCCGGTCGCGCTGGGCGCGCCACAGCGTTTCGCCGAGGCATTCGAGGACATCGTGCAGCGCGGCATGCTCGTCGCCGTGTTGCGAGCGCCGACTTTCAAAAGCGGCGCGGATGCCTGGCGGCTGGTCGATGGAAAGCTGTTCTGCAATGGCGAGGTGCAGCGACAGGTGCAGGAAGGGGTTGGTGGCGCCGTCTTCCGGCGTCCAGTCCTTGCCTAGCGCGTCCTCGCCGGCTTCGAGCAGCGCGTGATATTCCGGGTGCAGCGCGACGATATCGGCAGCAATTATTTCAAGTTGCGTTGCCGGCAGCGCTTCACGGCGCTTCTGCCAGGCATCGATCAGAAAGCGGCGCGCCTGGTCACGGCTGGGGTTGAACATCGTTTTTCTCCTTCCAGGCGCATAAATCGCGGATGACGCAGCGCCAGCACTCCGGCTTCCTGGCCTTGCAGACATAGCGTCCGTGCAAGATCAGCCAGTGGTGGGCATGCAGCCGATATACGGCAGGGACGGCCTTGATCAGCTTCTTCTCGACGGCGACGACATCCTTGCCGGGGGCGAGTCCGAGGCGGTTGGCCAGCCGGAAAATATGGGTGTCGACGGCGATCACCGGTTCGTGGAACACGGTATTGAGGATGACGTTCGCCGTCTTGCGGCCAACGCCGGGCAGGGCTTCGAGCGCGGCGCGGTCGTGTGGCACCGTGCCGTCGTGCAGTTCGATCAACTGGCGTGCCGTCGCAACGACGTTTTTTGCCTTCGTCTTGTACAGTCCGATGGTCTTGATGGCATCGGCAAGTTTTGTCTCGCCGAGTTCAACCATGGCCTGTGCTGTGGGTGCAACGCGGAACAAGTTGTGCGTGGCGAGGTTGACGCTCCTGTCGGTCGCCTGCGCCGACAGGATGACGGCGACCAGCAACTGGAACGGCGAGGTGTATTCGAGTTCGGTTGTGGGGGCTGGATCGATTGCCGCGAGACGGCGGAATAACTCGGTGCGCTCAGCAAGCTTCATGCGCTGGCTTCATGTATCGGTTGGTGCCGCAGCAAGCGGGCCTTGGCGCGCTCGTTGGCCCGGTGATCCAGCCAGTTGCGGCCGGCGATCATCAGGCCCAGCACGAAAAAGGCGCCGGGCGGGAGCAGCATGATAATGAAGCCGGGATAGTCAGCGGGCAGGATCTGCCAATGCGACGCGCCGGGGATGATCATCTCGATGCCGGAAAACAGCGTGCCCTGGCCGGCGAACTCGCGGATTCCGCCCAGCAGGGCAATCACCCAGACGAAGCCGACCCCCATGATCACGCCGTCGAAGGCGGACAGGCCGACCGGGTTTTTCGCGGCAAAAGCTTCGACGCGCGCCAACACGATGCAGTTGGTGACGATCAGCGGAATGAAGATGCCCAGTACCAGATACAGGTCGTGGAGGAAGGCGTTGAAGGCCAGGTCGACCATGGTGACCAGTGCCGCGATGATGAGGATGAATACCGGAATGCGAATCTCATACGGGATCAGGCCGCGCAGTGCCGAGACGGCAAAACTGGCGAGGCCCATGACGAGGACGGTAGCCAGCCCGAGACTGACCGCATTGACCAGGGTGGTGCTGATGGCCAGCAGCGGACAGAGGCCGAGCAATTGCGCGAGGATGGCGTTCTGCTTCCACAAGCCGTTGTGTGTGATGTCGCGATAGACGGTCATGGCGTGTTTTCCTTGTAGGTGGCATCGCTGGGCAGGGCATAGAGTACCGCAGCGCGGTCGACTGCCCAGCCGAGGGCGCGACCGGTGGCCCGCGTGACGGCTCGGGCGGAAATGGTGGCGCCGGCGCGCTGGTCGAAGGCGCCGCCATCCTTCTTGACACGCCATTGTTCGCGCGGCGTGTCACCGAAATGGCGCCCGTTGAACTGCGTGATCCAGGGCTGTGCCTTGTCGCGGTCTTTCTTCGGGTCGACATAATCGCCGAGTCCGGGGGTTTCCTTGTGCTGCGTGACGCGCACGGCGCTGAGGCGGCCATCCGCCTGTACGGCGACGATCAGTCCGATGCGTCCGGAATAACCGTCCGGCGCCGCTGCTTCCAGCACCAGAGCGACCGGCTGGCCGGCGCGCCGGGCGCGGTAGAGGCGGGTCGGGGCATCGAGGCCGAGTGCGGCGATTGGTGGCAGCTCGATGGCATCGGCGAGCAAGTCGTTATCGTAGGAATCTTCCGGCAGCACCTCGGCGATCAGGCGACGCTTGGCATCCAGCATGGTGGCCTCGATGATCGGCCGGGTAAGCTGATAGACCTGTGCCATCAGCGCCGTGAACGCCAGGGTGAACACCAGCAGGATCATCGCCGTGCGCAGCGAAATGCGCACGGCGCCGGGTTCCGCTGGCGGCGGCGGGGCAGGGGGCGCGGAAAGGTTTTGATCGCTCATGGCTTGTCTTTGCCGTCGGGAGACACCGGACGGGTATCGGCGCCCCGGGGACTTTTGTGGCCGAAGACCCTGGGCTGGGTGTTCATGTCGATCAGCGGCACCACCAGGTTCATCAGCAGGATGCCAAAGGCAATGCCGTCCGGATAGGCGCCGAAATAGCGGATGACCAGCGTCAGCAGCGCCGCGCCGGCAGCGAAAATCAGCTTGCCGAGCGGGGTGGTCGAGCCGGAAACCGGATCGGTGGCGATAAAGAAGGCCCCCAGCATCGCGCCGCCGGTCAACAGGTGGAAGTGGGCACTGGCGAACTGTTCCGGATTGAAGAGATTGAACACGGCGGCGATGATTGCCAGCGTGGCGATGAAGGCGACCGGAATATGCCAGGTGATGATGCGCTGCTGGATCAGCCACAGGCCGCCCAGCAGATAGCCCGCCGCCACCCATTCCCAGCCGCGGCCGCCGAGCAGGCCGAAGGCTGGATGGTTGGCGGCGATGCTGGCGATGGTGGCCTGTTGCTCGGGGTTGTGCAGCACGGCGCGCAGCGCGTCTAGCGGTGTGGCCATGACCATGGCGTCGACCTGGCGTTCCAGGCCGAGCAGGCTGCCAAAAATCGCGTTGAACTGGGCGGTGAAGTTGCCGGCCTCGACCTGTGGCCACTGCGACATGAGTTGCGGGAAGGCGACGATCATGGTGCAAAACGCCACCATCGCCGGATTGAACGGGTTCTGCCCGAGGCCCCCGTAAAGATGCTTGGCAACGACAATGGCCGTCAGTACGCCGCAGACCGTCAGCCACCATGGCGCAATGGGCGGGAAGGCGAGGGCGACCAGCCAGGCGGTGACGAGCGCGCTGCCGTCGGTGAGGAACAGCAGCACCGGCTTGTTGCGCAGTTTGAGCAGCAGTGCCTCGGCTGCCAGCGCAGTAACCGAGGCGAGCGCGAGTTGCAGCAGAATGGCGGCACCAAAAAACCAGGCGTAGGCGACGATGCCGGGCAGCAGGGCCACCAGCACCTTGAACATGACGCGCTGGACGCTGGCGGGTTGCAGGATATGCGGCGAGTTAGCCATCAGCTTGCGTCCTTCGATGCATCGATCACGGCGCGCCGGGCCTCGGCCTCGGCCACCTGGGCCTGTTGATCGGGCGTCAGTTCAGCGGTGTTCTTCGGCGCAATGGCCGCTCTTTTTGCGGCGGCACGCGCCTGTGCGGCGGCGATCAGCGCCAGTTTGTCACTGACTGGTGCGGCAGCCGTCTCCGTTTTACCCGGCTCACCGGCTGGCGCCGTCTCCGACTTGTTCGGCTCACCGGCTGGCGCCGTCTTCGACTTGCCCGGCTCACCGGCTGGCGCCGTCTCCGACTTACCCGGCTCACCGGCTGGCGCCGTCTCCGACTTACCCGGCTCACCGGCTGGCGCCGTCTCGCCAGCGCCGACTTTCTCAGCCGCTTCCCGCGCCAGCTTGGCCTTGGTTTCCGCGGCCTTGGCGGCGAGGCGGGCGGCTTTTTCGGTCTTCTCGCGCTCTTCGCGGAATTGGCGGAATTCGTAGCGTTCGCGCGCCAGGTCGGCGGCGGCTTTTTCCCGTTCGCGCGCACGGATTTCCGACTTGGCGAAACGATAGTAATCGACCAGCGGAATATGCGACGGGCAGACATAGGCGCAGCAGCCGCATTCGATGCAGTCGAACAGGTGGTATTCCTGTGTCTTGCCGAAGTTCTTCGCGCGGGCATACCAGTAAAGTTCGTGCGGCTGCAGTCGCACCGGGCAGGCCAGCGTGCAGGCGCCGCAGCGGATGCAGGGCATTTCCGGTGGTGGCGGCGGGAACAGCGCCGGGCTCATCGCCAGCAGGCAGTTGCTCGCCTTGACCAGCGGCACGCTGGTGTCGTGCAGCTTGAAACCCATCATCGGCCCGCCCATCACCACGCGGTCGGTGTCGGGTCGAGGGTCGCCGAGGGCCAGCAAAAAGTCGATCGGCGTGCCGATCAACACCTCATGGTTGCCCGGCCGGGCGAAATTGCCGGCGAGCGTGACAATGCGCGAAATCAGCGGTTCGCCATTCAGCAGTGCGCGTGCGGTGGCGTAGGCGGTGCCGACGTTGAAGCATTGCACGCCAAAATCCGGGCCGAGCTTGCCGTAGGGAATCTCGATCCCGGTGAGGACGCGGATCAACTGTTTTTCGCCGCCCGCCGGATAGAGCGTGGGTACGGCGATGACCTGCATGTCGCAGATGTCGCTTGCGCCGATGGCGGCACGCATGGCCGCGATTGCGGCCGGCTTGTTGTCCTCGACACCGAACAGGATGCGCTTTGCTCCCGTCAGGCGTCCAATGATGCAGGCACCGGCGACAACTTCATCCGCGCGCTCGCGCATCAGGCGGTCGTCGCAGGTGATCCAGGGCTCGCATTCCGCACCGTTGATGACGAGCGTTTCGATCGTGGAGCGCGCCTTCACGTGGCTGGGGAATGCCGCGCCACCGAGGCCGACGATGCCGGCATCGCGGATGCGTGCCTTGACGAGTTCCGGATCGCTGTTGAAGGGGTCCAGCGGAGAGCATTCAGTCCAGCGCTCATCGCCATCCGGTTCGATTACGGCGCAAGGCGCGGCCAGTCCGGAAGGATGCGGCAGCATGCGTGATTCGACCGCCCGTACGATACCGGAGGTCGGCGCATGCACGGTGGAACCGAAGGCGCCTTCGGCCGCGCCGATTTGCTGGCCCTTGAGCACCTTTTCCCCGGCCATCACCTGAATCGTCGCCGCTCCGGTGGCGCTTTGGCGAAACGGCACCACCAGCAATTCCGGCAAGGGCGTGATCGCGATCGCTGCCGCTGCCGACGCATCCTTGTGTGAGACGGGCTTGACGCCACCCGGAAAGCGGAACTGTTCAAACATGGCCGGCGGGTGTGGCAGCGGGCTGGACAGCCGGTTTGGCAACAGGCTTGATCTCGATCACGGGATACTTCCACTTCCAGTTGTCCAGCGTTTCGGGCAACGGCACCATCAGGATGCAATCGACGGGACACGGGGGCAGGCACAGTTCGCAACCGGTGCATTGGTCGGCGATGACGGTGTGCATTTGCTTGGCGGCGCCGACGATCGCATCGACCGGACAGGCCTGGATGCACAGCGTGCAGCCGATGCAGGTCTGCTCGTCGATGACGGCGACGCTCTTGGGTTTCTCGATGCCGTGTTCGCCCGACAGTTCCTTGAATTCGCGGCCGAGCAGGTCGGCCAGCTTGCGAATGCCTTCCTCGCCGCCCGGCGGGC
>DDXB01000047.1:103476-104632 GCA_002347405.1 Rhodocyclaceae bacterium UBA2271
ACGGCGGCAAAGCCGAGCGCCGCACCCAGCACGATGGCACCGAGCGCCATGACGGCCAGCGCTTCGATCATGCTGAAAACCCCTGTTGAACCACGGCGAACACGGCGACACGGCGCAAGTCAGTCGGATAGTCTCGCCGGCGGAACTTAATGGATGGATAACTCATTCGTGGTGTTTTACCCATGCCTTTTCGCGACGCTGCGCCGTGTCGCCGTGGTGACCTGTTTTTGCAAGATCATTTGAACTTGTCCAGTCCCGCGAAACCCATGAACGCCAGGCTCATGATGCCCGCCGTGATCATGGCGATGGCGGTGCCGCGAAAATGCACGGGCACGTCGGCGCCTTCGAGGCGCTCGCGGATGCCGGCGAACATCACCAGCGCCAAGGTGAAGCCGGCAGCCGAACCGAAGCCGAACAGCATCGACTCGACGAGGTTGTGACCCATGCCGATGTTGAGCAGCGGCACACCGAGCACGGCACAGTTGGTGGTGATGAGCGGCAGATAAATGCCCAGCACCTGATGCAGCAGCGGACTGGTTTTCTGGATCACCAGTTCGGTGAATTGCACGATGGCGGCGATGGTGACGATGAACGACAGCGTGCGCAGGTAGAGCAGGTCGTTGGGGGCGAGCAGCCAGTGATCGATCAGGTAACTGGCGGCGCAGGCCAGCGTCAACACGAAGGTCGTGGCGGCGCCCATGCCGGTGGCGGTTTCCAGCTTCCTGGAGACGCCCATGAACGGGCACAGACCGAGGACGCGGATGAAGACGACGTTATTGACAAGAACGGCGCCGAGAATGATGAAAAGATAGCTGGTCATATTGGGCTGAAACTTGCCGGCGAAGGCCGGCAAGACAAGACTGCGATTATCTCGTTTTGTCGCAGTAACAACAACCCGTGATGACCTTGTCGGCAACGTGGGCGGCCTGCTTCATGGGTCTTGACGTGAATAACGCAGCGTATGCGCCGGGCCAATCCCTCTCTCCCGACCGCTCTCCCAGAGGGAGAGAGGAGGCAGATCGCTTCCCTCTCCCGCTTGCGGGAGAGGGATTGAAGGAGAGGGTTGCCAAGCAAACGCGGCACGCGCCGCCAGGCGCAACCCGCACCGAAGCATGAACGACAGCCCCGTAATAGTCGAGCGCAGCGAGCAAGCAAG
>DDXB01000004.1 GCA_002347405.1 Rhodocyclaceae bacterium UBA2271
ATTCGGCATCGCTCCAGTCACCATGAGCCACACCGGCCAATTCAGAGCCTTTGACGCGAGCGGAGAGAAACTCGACAAAGTCGAAGACTTCGGCTTGTTTTTCCTGCGGCAGGTTTTGTAGCCGCTCGATCAGTTCAGCGTATCCCATGGGTTGATTTTCCTTCCGGTGGACTTCAGATTTCGATGGGCCATTGTGCCATCAGCGACAAGTCAAATCAAAAAGTGTCAATGTCATTCGATCAATAATCGGGTCAGACCACGATTACCCGAAAAGTCGGCGCTGGTGGGACGGCGGTCAGATGCGGGTGCGCCAGTATCCCGGCTCGCGGTGGCAGCGCACATGCTGTGAATCAAAGGGGTCAGGCTCGAATTGAATTTGCATAGCCGTAAAAAGTCGGCGCTGGCGAGACGGCGACAAGCTGTAGATAGAAGTAAAAAGCCGCCGCAATATTAGGGGGCAATACGGTTTCCGCCGTACCCCATGCGGGGCATTTCATACACGCTACGGGGCACTTCGTCCCAGCAGTCCCACGGGGATTTGCTTCGGTCACGCCGAATTTCATCATCGCTCCCGGTTTTAGTCGCGTGCCTCTGGAATAATGCCCAGGCTCCGCGACACAAAAACTCTCCGATGACCCATACCCGCGCCGTATTCCTGATGATCCTTGTCACCCTGCTCTGGAGCATGGCCGGCGTGGTGACGCGGCATCTGGACGCCGCGCGGGGCTTCGAAGTGACCTTCTGGCGCAGCGCCTTCAATGCGCTGGCGCTGGCCGTGGCGCTGACCTGGATGCGCGGCCCGGCGCTGTGGCGTGAACTGCTGCATTCACCGCGCGTCGTGTGGGTGTCCGGCATTTGCTGGTCGATCATGTTTACCGGATTCATGATGGCGTTGACGCTGACGTCGGTGGCCAAGGTGCTGGTCATGATGGCGCTGGCGCCTTTGATAACGGCGCTGTTCTCCCGGTATTTTCTGAATCACCGCTTGCCGTATCGCACCTGGTTCGCGATTGCGGTGGGCGGTTTCGGCATCACTTGGATGTTCGCTCAGGAAGCCCGCGCCGGGATTCCCCTGCTGGGCGCCCTGGTCGCCCTGAGCGTACCGATTGCCGCCGCGGTCAACTTCACGACTCTGCAGTACGTCGGCCACGGCAATGGCGACCCCGATGACGCCGCTGGCGTGCCAGCGCAAGACATGTTGCCCGCCGTGCTGATCGGTGCACTCATTTCCGCCGCCGTTACCCTGCCTTTGGCCTGGCCGCTGCAGGCCTCGGCGCATGACATGGGGCTGCTCGGCTTTCTCGGCGTGGCGCAACTGGCGCTGCCCTGCCTGCTGCTGGTACGTCTGAGCCGCGTTTTGCCGGCCCCGGAAATTGCCTTGCTGGGTCTGCTCGAAGTGATTTTCGGCATTGCCTGGGTCTGGATGTGGGCCGGCGAACGACCCACCGACAATACCCTGGTGGGCGGCACACTGGTTCTCGGCGCGCTGGTCTTCAACGAAGCGCTGGCGCTGCGCCAACGGCGCGCCATTGCGGCGGCCGCGACCGTTTGAAGGCGATCTCTTTGCTTTTGTTACCTACTCGCAAACAGAATTCGAGTCGTCTTTGGCATAACAACTGTTTTATATAAGACATTAAAAATACTGTTTGTAGGGTTGTTCGGGAAGTACTTATACTGCACCGCATCACGAACACGTACAGGGCGCAATCTTGTACGTGCATTCTGAAGGGGCAGCAAGCCGCCTCTTCTTCAAGTTGGCCGGGACACCCCCTGGCCACGCCGTGGTGGTCGTCGATGCACATGCCCGTAAGGCGTGTGTCTTGGTTGCCCGACGAAAGCTCGCTCAGCGTTCCTCAGTAATTCCGGCCCACTTGTCCAGCTCGGCCGGCGTGGTCCGCAGGCGGTGTTTGTGATTATGGTGCGCTGCGCAAGCGCACCCAGCATGGGGGTGACTATCTTTCATGGAAGCAATCTCTAGTCTGGCAGTGGCGAGCGGCTTCATGGCCGTGCTCGGCATTCTCCTTGCCGGACTACTGGCGATTGCCAGCCGCAAGCTGTTTGTCTATGAAGATCCGCGCATCGAGCAGGTCGAGGACTTGCTGCCCAAATCGAATTGCGGAGCCTGCGGCATGCCGGGCTGCCGCGGCTTTGCCGAAAAGGTGGTGACCGGCGAGGTGGTGCCGGCACAATGCACGGTCAGCTCGCTGCAGCAGCGCAAGGACATAGCCGGCCTGCTCGGCGTGGCGGCCGGCAGCATCGAGAAAAAAGTGGCTCGTCTGGCTTGTGCCGGTGGCAAACATGTCGCCTATATTCGCGCCCGCTATGCCGGTCTCAAGAGCTGCCGCGCGGCGGCCGTGGTGGGTGGTGGCGGCAAGGAATGTGCCTGGGGTTGTCTGGGCCTGGGCGATTGCGAGGTCGTTTGCAGTTTCGATGCGCTGCACCTGGACGAGCATGGCTTGCCCAGGGTGGATGCCGACAAGTGTTCGGCTTGCAACGATTGTGTCGAGGTTTGTCCCAAGGGCCTGTTTTCGCTGGAACCGGTCAGTCGTCGCCTGTGGGTGGCCTGCAAGAACCAGGCGGATGGCGATACGGCCGAGGCTTCCTGCGAGGTGGCCTGCACCGCCTGTGGCAAATGCGTGGTCGATGCACCGCCCGGCCTGATGCGCCTGGAGGGCGAACTGGCCGTGATCCGTTATGAATTGAATGTTTGGGCCACCCAGGGGCCTATCGAACGTTGCCCCACGGGTGCCATTGTCTGGTTCGAAACGCCCAACAAGGCCATCAAGGGCTCGGTTGCAAAAAAAATCCTGCGGCAGGATGCCTTGCCGCAATTACATTGAGTTGCACTGAATTCTCTAGGAGTTCCGTCATGTTGAAAAAACTGTTCCAGTCTTCCCAGTCCGCTACCGGTCCCGGAAGCAGCGCTGCTCCAAAGTACCCCGGCGTGCGCGATGCGGTCGACGGTAATAGTGCCGTCATCCACGTCGAACGCGAATCTTCTGATGCGGCTGGCGCCTATCCGATCACGCCATCGACGCAGATGGGCGAATACTGGGCCGAGGCGGTGGCGGAAGGACATCTCAACATTTCGGGCAAGCCGCTGATCTTCATCGAGCCCGAGTCGGAACATGCCGCGGCAGGCGTCACCGCCGGCATGTCGATGACCGGCCTGCGGGCGACCAATTTTTCTTCGGCACAGGGCGTCGCCTTCATGCACGAGTCGCTGTATGCGGCGGTCGGCAAGCGCTTGCCGTATGTGCTCAACATGGGTTGCCGGGCCATCACCAAGGCTTCGCTCAACGTGCACTGTGCGCATGACGATTACCACTGCGTCGATGACACCGGCTTCATCCAGGTAATGGCGAAAAACGCCACCGAGGCGGCCGACCTCAATCTGATCGGCCGCAAGATTGCCGAACTTGCCTTGACGCCCGCCGTGGTCGGCCAGGACGGCTTCCTCACCACCCATCTGGTCGAATCGGTGCTGTTGCCGGAACGGGAACTGGTCGAGGAGTTTCTCGGCAAGCCCGACGACATCATCGATACGCCGACCCCGGCGCAGCAGATGTTGCATGGCCCGAAGCGCCGCCGCGTGCCGGCGATCTGGGATGTCGACACGCCGCTGGTGTCAGGCGCGCTGCAGAACCAGGATGCCTACATGCAGGCCGTGGCCGGCCAGCGGCCCTACTTTTTCGACCACATCGAATCCCTCGCCGACACCTGCATGGCCGAATACGCCGGGCTCACAGGTCGCCGCTACCAGCGTTTGTCGACCTACAAGATGGAAGACGCCGAGTACGCGATTGTCGGCATGGGCAGCATGATCGTGCAGGCCGAGGCGGTTGCCGACTACCTGCGCGAGACGAGGAAACTCAAGGTCGGCGTGGTGAATGTGACGATGTTCCGTCCTTTCCCCGGCGACCTGCTCGGCCAGGTGTTGAGCGGCAAGAAGGGCGTGACGGTGCTGGAGCGCACCGATCAGCCCCTCGCCGAAGACCTGCCGCTGATGCGCGAAGTGCGCGCCACCATCACCAAGTGTCTGGAGAATGGTCTCGCCCCAGATGCCAAGCGACCCTACCCCGGCTATGCGGCGTTCGCCGCAGGCGAGATGCCGCGCCTGTATTCGGGTTGTTACGGACTCGGTTCGCGCGACCTGCAGCCGGAAGGCTTGATCGGCGCGATCGAGAACATGCTGCCCGAGGGCACGCAGCGCCGCTTCTTCTATCTGTCAGTAGACTTCGTACGTGATCCGCTGAACCCGAAGGACGAACTGCACCAGCAGGATCTGGCGGAAAAGTATCCGCGCATTCGCGAGATGGCCGTGCGCGGTTCGGAGAACCCGAACCTGTTGCCGAAGGGCGCCGTCACCGTGCGCATGCATTCCGTGGGTGGGTGGGGCGCCATGACCACCGGCAAGAACCTGGCGATGACGCTGTTCGAACTGCTTGGCTGGAACATCAAGGCCAACCCGAAGTACGGTTCCGAAAAGAAGGGGCAGCCGACTACCTACTTCCTGTCGGCGGCACCGGACCCGATCCGCATCAATTGCGAATACGTTTATGTGGATGTCGTGCTGTCGCCCGATCCGGCAGTGTTCGGCCACAGCAATCCCTTGTCCGGACTCAAGAAGGGTGGCTTCTTCATTATCCAGTCGAATCTCGGCGAGGAAACCTGGGCAAGCTTCCCGGTCTGGGCGCAGAAATTCATCGTCGATAACGACATTCGCGTCTACTACATCGATGCCTTCCAGATTGCGCGTGACGAGGCCGGTGCGGCGGAGTTGCAACTGCGCATGCAGGGCATTGCCTTCCAGGGCGCCTTCTTTGCCGCCAGCCCGGTGATGCAGAGCGCGAACCTGACCGAGGAGACGCTATTTTCGGCCATCGAGACACAGTTGCAGTCAAAGTTCGGCGGCAAGGGTGCGCGCGTGGTGCAAGACAATCTGCGCGTGGTGCGGCGCGGTTTCACGGAACTTACGGAAATCACCGACAAGCAAGTTGGCGTTACGCGCAAAAATTTCGTCAAGAAGGATGCCGGCCTGCCGATCATGCTGCGCCAGATGCCGGAGGGGGATGGCCGGGTGTCCGACATCCACCGCTTCTGGGAGCAGACCGGCAACTTCTATCTGACCGGCAAGGGTAACGACAACCTGGTCGATCCGTTCATCGGCGCCTCGCTGATTCCCGCGGCGACCGGCGTGTTCCGCGACATGACGGGTATCCGCTTCGAGCATCCGGTCTGGATCGCCGAAAATTGCACGGCCTGCGGCAATTGCTATGTCGCTTGCCCGGACTCGGCGATGCCGGGTCTGGTGAACACGGTGAACGAGGTCTTCAATGCAGCGATCAACGGCATCGAAACGGCGGGGACGCCGACGCGCTTCCTGCGGCGGGCGGCACGTACCGTCGAAAAGAAACTGCGCGGACTGATCGCCGGAGATGGTGTGGCGGTGCGTCCGTTGATCGATCAGGCGATTGCCGCCACCGTGGCCGAGGGGCCGGAAGACGAGCAGGACAAAATGGCTGCCGAGTTCAAGCTGTTCACCGCGCAAATGGGTGACTATGCTTTCGGTACGACCAAACCCTATTGGACAGTGAAAGAAAAGAAAGCCAAGGGCAGTGGCGGCCTGTTTTCGATCGGTATCAATCCCTATACCTGCAAGGGCTGCACGCTGTGCGTCACGGTCTGCGAGGACGATGCGCTGAAGATGGTGACGCAGACCGAGGAGTCGGTCGAACGCCTGCGCCAGGACTGGAATTTCTGGCTGACCCTGCCGACCACCTCGGCGGAGTACAGCCGCATCGATAGCCTCGACGAAAAGATCGGCGCGCTGGAAACCCTGCTGCTCGACAAGCAAAATTACGGCTCGATGAACTGCGGTGATTCCGCCTGCTTTGGCTGCGGCGAAAAGACGGCGATTCACTTGTTTACCTCCACGGTAACGGCGCTAATGCAGCCGCGCGTCAAGGCCTTCGTTGAAAAGCTCGACGGCCTGATTGCCCGCCTCGAACAGCATATGCGCGTGAAACTTGCCGCGGCGGTCGACCTTTCGGACACTAGCGCGGTGATGCGCGCGGTTGACGCCACTGGCCAGCACGATCTGACGCTGTCGAGCCTGGCCGCCAAACTGGGTGAGAACAAGCCGACGCAATTGCTCGACCCGGTCTGGGTGAAGAACACCGCCCAGTTACTCGAAAAACTCAAGGATCTGAAGTGGCGTTACATCGAGGGGCCGAGCAAGCGCGGCCGTGCCGAGATGGGCGTCATCAACGCCACGGGATGCACCTCCGTGTTCGGTTCGACCTACCCCTTCATGCCCTATCCCTTCCCTTGGACTTCACACCTGTTCCAGGACACGCCCTCGGTGGCGATGGGCGTCTTCGAGGGTCACATGGCGAAGATGGCCGAGGGGTTCAAGGCCGTGCGCAAGGCCGAGATGGAACTGGCCGGAGAGTACATCCCGGCACGTGATGACGACTTCTTCAAGCGCTTTACCTGGCAGAAATTCTCCGCCGACGAGTGGGAACTGTCACCGCCGGTGGTGGGTATCGGCGGTGATGGTGCGATGTACGACATTGGTTTCCAGAACCTGTCGCGCCTCTTGATGTCGGGCATGCCGGTCAAGATTCTGGTGGTCGATACGCAGGTCTATTCAAACACCGGTGGCCAGGCCTGCACCTCGGGCTTCATCAGCCAGGTGTCCGACATGGCGCCCTTCGGCGACGCCCAGCATGGCAAGCAGGAGATCCGCAAGGAGATCTCGCTGATCGGCATGGCCCATCGCTCGTCCTATGTCATGTCGGGCACCATCGCGCATGTCAATCACCTGCTGGAAAGCTATATTGACGGCCTCAACAGCCGCCGGCCGGCGTTGTTCAACATCTATGCGGTCTGCCCGCCCGAGCATGGCGTCGGCGACGACAAGAGCGTCGACCAGAGCAAGCTGGCGGTCGAGAGCCGCGCCTATCCGCTGTTCCGCTTTGATCCCGATGCCGGCACGACTTTCGCCGAATGCGTCAGCCTCGAGGGCAATCCAGCACTCGACAACGACTGGCCGACATACGCTTTGAAGTACGCCGATGACAATGGCGCTGAAAAGACCATGACGCTGCCGATGACCTTCGCCGACTTCGCCGCCACCGAGGCGCGTTTCCGCAAGCAGTTCAAAAAGGCGCCGCCGGAGACCTGGAACGCCAACATGGTCATGCTGGCCGATTTTCTGGAACTGGATGCCGACGCGCGCGAGGGCAAGTTCCCCTACATCTGGGGCGTCGATACCAAGAACCGCCTGACGCGGCTTTTGGTGACCGAAGACATGGTGCGCGCATCTGCCGAGCGTCTGCATTACTGGCGTCAGTTGCGCGGCATCGCCGGTCTGGATGTGCAGCCGTCGGATGCCGCTGAAATCGCGGAGCGCGTGCGTACCGATCTGCTGGCGAAGATCAGTGCCAGCCTCAACCTGGTGGGTGGTGCCAGCTACAGCGAAGTCGCGCCGGGGCTGGGTGAAAAAGTCGGCGCTGGCCGGGGTAACAACGGCGCGGCGGAAGCAGCCGATTACGAGCCGGTCTGGGTCGAAACACCGGAATGCACGGCCTGCGACGAGTGCACCACGCTCGCCCCCAAGGTATTCGCTTACAACGACCAGAAGCTGGCCATCGTGGTCAATCCCAAGGGCGGCAAGTTTGCCGATATCGTCAAGTCGGCGGAAAAATGTACGGCGGGCTGCCTCCATCCCGGCACGCCCTGGAACATGAGCGAGCCGGGCATCGAGAAACTGATGGCGCGTGCTGCTAAGTACAATTAATGTGCCCGCCCCCCTTCGCCCCCCTCTCGGGGGATTCTCATCAGCTCGCTGCGCTCAGTTATCACGGGGAGCGTCTTTGGTCGTTTCGGCGCGGTTTGCGCCTGGCGGCGCGGGCCGCTTTTGCTTGGGGCGGCCCAGCGCAAAAGCTGCAATGCGATAAGCACCGGCAATGAAGCTGCTCTCCTACTTTCGGGGTGAAGCTTTCCAGCGCGGCGTGCATCCGCCGTCCTGCAAGCTGACGGCGAGTACGCGGATTCGCCGCCTGCCGTTCGCGCCGAAAGTGACGGTGCCGTTGTCGCAGCATATCGGCAAGGTGCCGCGTCCCATCGTCAAGGTCGGGCAGGAAGTGGTGCGCGGCGAGCCGATCGCCAGGAGCGACGAATGGTTGTCGGTGCCGCACCATGCCCCGGTAACCGGCGTGGTCGAATTCATCGGCCTGCGCCCCGGTGTGCGCGGGCCCTGGGTCGAGTCGATTGTCATTCGCGCCCATCCGGGCGCGTCGCAAGAGGACCAGTGGGGTCGGCCGCGCGACCTGGCCGACGCCACGGGCGGCGACATCCTGCAGGCGATCTGGGACAGCGGCATGGTCGGCCTGGGCGGCGCGGCCTTTCCGACCCATGCCAAGCTGACGGTGCCGAAGCAGGCGAAGGTGCATACGCTGGTGGTGAATGGCTGCGAGTGCGAGCCCTATCTGACCTGCGACCATCGCGTCATGGTGGAACAGGCCGATGCGCTGGTTGCCGGCATTCGCTATGCGATGCGGGCGACCGGCGCGGTGCGCAGCATCGTCGGCATCGAGGACAATAAACCGGATGCCGCCGTGGCGATTCGTGAAGCCATTGCGCGTTGCGGCAGGATTCCGGAGGGGGAAGTCTACGCCGAACTGGTGCCGACCAAGTATCCGCAAGGCTCGGAGAAAATGCTGGTCATGGCGCTGTTCGGCGTGGAAATTCCGGCCGGCGATTTGCCGGTGTCATTGGGGATGGTGGTGAACAACGTCGGCACGCTGGCGGCGCTGGGCAAGTTGCTGCCGGCCGGGCGCGGGCTGACCGAGCGGGTCGTCACCATTACCGGCCCCGGTGTCGCCAAGCCGGGCGACTACATCGTGCCGCTCGGCACGCCCTTGCGTTTTGTGCTCGATTACGCCGGTGCGCCAGGGGCGGAATCCCGGCAGGTGATCCTCGGCGGGCCGATGATGGGCCAGGCGGCCGCCTCGCTCGATGTGCCGATCACCAAGGGCATGTCCGGGGTGCTGGTGATGCAGGGCGACGAACTGGCCTGGCGCGAGCACCAGAAAACCTACCCGTGCATCAAGTGCGCCGAGTGCGTCGAATCCTGCCCGATGGGCCTCAACCCCTCGCAACTCGGCATGCTGGCCGCGAAACGCGAATATGACCTGATGGGCAGCGACTATCATCTCGGCGAATGTTTCGAGTGCGGCTGTTGCTCGTATGTGTGCCCGTCCAACATTCCGCTGGTGCAGCAGTTCCGCATCGCCAAGCAGATTTTGCGCGAGAAGGCGATTTCAAAATGAGCGCCACCCGCAGAGCCGCCTCAAGGAGGGCGCAGCCAGATAACCGGAGTCCGCGCCAGCGGACGAACCACCGTCACCCCCTTTCAGGGGAAGGGGGATGGGGGGAAGGCCCATTATGACGATCGAAATACGTTCCGCCCCGCACATCAAGGGCACGCGCAGCGTCGAACAGATCATGCGCCATGTCGTCTGGTCGCTCATGCCGATCTGCGCCTTCTTTGTCTTTCAGTACGGACTGTCGGCGCTGCTCTCGTTGCTCGTGGTCACCGTCAGCTGCCTGCTCACCGAGCGCTTTTTCGTCCGCCAGGGCGGCCAGTCGGGCGACATCGGCGACTTCTCCGCCATCATCACCGGGCTCTTGCTGGCGCTCTCCCTGCCACCCGGCTTCCCGCTGTGGATGGGCGCGGTGGCGGGCATCGTCGCCATTGCACTCGGCAAGGCGCTGTTCGGCGGCATCGGTTTCAACGTCTTCAATCCGGCGCTGATCGGCCGCGCCTTTGTGCAGGCGGCGTTCCCGCAGGCGATCGCCAGCTATACGCCGTCTTTCATGCCGGGCCGGTTTTACGAGTTCATTCCCTCGTCGATGACCATTCCGCTGATGCAGCCGGTCAGTGTCGTGGCATGGCTGCAGGACCGGCAGTTCGATGCGCTGGCCGGCGCGACGCCGCTGGCGAAGTGGAAATTCGAGGGGGTGCTCGCCAATGCCGACGAACTGCTGACCTCGCTGTCCGGCCACATGGCGGTGGGGCCGTCGCCCGTGCTGATCCTGGTCTGCGGCGCCTATCTGGCCTTCCGCCGCTTCCTCGACTGGCGCATTCCGGCGGCGATCCTCGGCAGCGCCGGCCTGACCGCGTGGATGCTGTTCGCGCTCAACGACGTGCGCTTTCCCAACCCCTTCTTCATGCTGTTCTCCGGCGGCCTGATCCTCGGCGCGGTGTATATGGCGACCGACATGGCGACCTCGCCGGTGACGCCCAAGGGCATGTGGGTGTATGGCGCGCTGATCGGCCTCCTGACCGTGATCATCCGTTATTACAGCGGCCTGCCGGAAGGCGTCATGTATGCCATCCTGATTGCCAATGCCGCCACGCCGCTGATTGAAAAAATCACCCAGCCGACGCCGTTCGGCAAGGGGGTTCTGAGCAACTTCGGCCGCCAGAAGAAAGGCGCGTCCTACCCCCTGCATTCCGGTTACATCTCGCGTGAAGACGCCGGCGCCGTAACGCCGAAGAAGCGCTTCCTGTTCAACAAACCCAAGCAGCCGCCCAAAGAATGACCAGCGCCGTAATCCCTCCGCAAACGACGTCCGCAGTGGCGATGATTCGCACGCTCGGGCTGATTGCCGCCCTCTGCGGTTTCATCATTGTTTCGGCCTATCAGGGCACTTACGACGCGGTGCGGGAGAACAAGCGCATTGCCGTCGAACGGGCGGTGTTCAAGGTGATCCCGACCGCCCGGTCGATTGTCGAATATGTTGCTTCGCCTGCCGGTGAAATTGTAAAAGTCGGCGCTGGCGGGACGGCGGCAGTGAGTGGTGCGGTGAAGTTTTACGCGGGTTACGATAAGGACAACAAGCTGGCCGGCATTGCCGTCGAGGGCGTCGCCAAGGGCTATTCCGACAACGTGCGCATCCTGTTCGCCTACGATCCGGCGGCGCAAACGGTTTCCGGTTTCGGTGTGGTGACCTCGCGCGAAACGCCGGGTATCGGCGACAAGATTCTGGTGGACAAAAACTTCCTGGCGAACTTCCCGCTCGAGGCAAAGCTGACCGCGGACCTGAAAAAACTTGCCAACGCCATTGTCACCGTCAAGCACGGCAGCAAAACCAACCCGTGGGAAATCGATGCCATTACCGGCGCGACGATTACCTCGCGCGCCGTCGGCCGCGCGATCAACGATGCGGCGCAGTTGCTGCTGCCGCGCATTGTTCCGCATCTCTCCGCGCTTAAGGAAAAGCCATGAACGCCTCGACGACCGAACGCTGGGATGAATTCATGGAAGGCATCTGGCGCCAAAACCCGCTGTTCGTCATGGTGCTGGGCCTGTGTCCCGCGCTGGCGGTCACGGTGTCGGCGGTCAATGCCTTGTCGATGGGCCTGGCCACGACGTTTGTGCTGACCTGCTCCTGCGTGCTGGTGTCCTTGCTGCGCAAGCTGATTCCCAAGGAAGTGCGCATCGCCACCTACATCGTCATCATCGCCACTTTCGTCACCGTGGTCGATTACCTGATTCAGGCGATCAGCCTCGCGCTCTACGATGCGCTGGGCGCCTTCATCCAGTTGATCGTCGTGAACTGCATCATCCTCGGCCGCGCCGAGGCGCATGCCTCGAAGAATCCCCTGTTGCCGACGCTGATTAATGCTCTTGGCATGAGTGCCGGCTTCACCCTCGGCCTGTTCGCCCTCGGCGCCGTGCGCGAGATTCTCGGTGCCGGCACCTTCTTCGGCATTGCCCTGTTCGGGGCGGACTTCCAGCCCTGGGTGGTGATGGTGCTGCCGCCCGGCGGCTTCTTCGTGCTCGGTGCCTGGCTCCTGATCTTCGCCGCCATTGCACGACGCAAGAACGCCCGACCCCTTTCGTCCCCCGCGCAGGGGGTTCGATAATGCTCGCTACGCTCGACTGTCTTGGGGTGCATTCGGCAACCTGCCATGCGGCTTGCGCCTGGCAGCGCGTGGCGCATTTGCTCGGGGCGGCCCTGCGTAAATGCTATGTAATTAAATGCTACGTAATTTCATGTCGGGAGATGAGCAGCCATGCATGAATCCGCCGCCCAGATCTTCATCAATGCCTTCCTCGCCAACAACTTCGTGCTGGCGATGTTCCTCGGCCTGTGCCCCTTCATCGGCGTCTCGGGCAAGCTCGAAACCGCCGTGCCGATGGGCGTTGCGTCCACTTTCGTGATGCTGGTCGCCTCGCTGTGCGCCTTTGGCATCAACATCCTGCTTGCTCACCTCGGCCTCGAATTCCTGCGGCTGATCGCCTACATCGTCATCATCGCCTCGACGGTGCAACTCGTCGAGATGGTGCTGAAGAAATACAGCCCGGGCCTGTTTCGCGCGCTGGGCATCTATCTGCCGCTGATCACCACCAACTGCGCGGTGCTCGGCGTCGCGCTGTTCCAGACGGCGCGCGAATATGATTTTGTCCAGTCGATCACCTTCGCCGTCGGTGCCGGTGCCGGCTTCACCCTGGCGCTGGTGCTGATGGCCAGCGTGCGCGAACGGCTGACGCTGTCCGACGTGCCCGCCGTGGCGCAGGGCACCGCCCTGTCGCTGATGCTGGCCGGCATTCTGTCGCTGGCGTTCATGGGCTTTGCCGGCCTGGGCGGCTGAGCGGCCGTGGCGCTTTACCTGACCACTATCGGCCTGATTTTTGCCCTCCTGCTGGCTGGCATCGTTGTCGATCGCCTGTATCGGGCGTTTGCCGCGCGCAATCCTCAACTGGGGCCGTTCCGCAAGAGTGGCGAAGGCTGCGGGTGTTGTGCGGGCAAGGCCGGTTGCAGCGACGCTACTTCCTGTGAGCGTTAGTGCAGGGTCGACTGGCTAGCCGGGTGCCAGCACCGGACTTCAGTAGTAACTATCAGATTGACCTGCAGCCAGAAATATCGTTCACAATCCTCTCCACGATCCATTGCTTGTAGTTACCAGACCAAGCCATGACCCAGGACAAGAAGGAAGAGCGCCTGATTCTCATTGTCAGCGATGACGCCGAAGAAGCGCGCGCCGTGCGCGAGTTGTTGCAGCGCGATTTTGCCAATCTGACGAGTGCTGATAGCGATGAAGCCGGCTTGCACCTGTTTCAGGAAAAGTTGCCGGCGGTGCTGATCCTCGTGTTTCAGGAAATGGTGAAATCGGAGCGCTTTTACCTGATGCTCTACCGCCAGTGCGAGACGATCCGGGAAATTCCGCACCAGACCCTGCTGTTGTGCAAGAGCAATGAATCCGAAGCCGCCTTCACTCTGTGCCGCACCAAGACTTTTGACGATTACCTGATCAATCGGCCGATGCATGACCCACATCGGCTGCGCTTGGCGGTACATCAGGCACTGGTACGCCAGTCAGGGCGCTCCGATTCGGCTTCGGTACAACGTCAGCTCTCACACATCGGTACCGACCTGCGCAACCTCGATGCCTTCGTCAGCAAAGCCCTGGAAGGGGGGCAGGCCCACCATGCCGACTCGCTCAAAGCCTTTCGTGAATTTGGCAACCGGTTGACCAGGGAACTTGATCAATTCGAAAAGCACATGAACAATGCTGCGCAGGGCGGCGCTGCCAAGGCCATCGAGAATAGCGGTCTGCGCAAACAGTTTGATGAATTACGCCGTGGCCACGTAGCACCCGAAGTGCAGCAGGTGGAAGGCAAGCTTCAGGAAGTCCAGCAGTGGTCGAAACAATTTGACCAGGATTACCGCGAGCATGTCGTCAAGGTCTCCAGTCATGATTTTCCACCCGCTCAACCTGAGGTGATGCTGGGCGGTTTCAAGTCCGAAGTGC
>DDXB01000052.1 GCA_002347405.1 Rhodocyclaceae bacterium UBA2271
ACGTTAAGCGCAGCGGCCATAGCCAGAAGCTGCCCGCTCTATGTATGGGAATGACGCGATGAAATCGCTTGTTAAAAGATTTTTCCCATTCCTGAACTGGTTCCCCATGAAGTCAGTGCAGGTGCGCGCCGATCTTCTGGCCGGCCTCACCGTTGCGCTGGTGTTGATTCCACAGTCCATGGCCTACGCTCAACTCGCCGGCCTGCCACCCTACTATGGCTTGTATGCGGCCTTCCTGCCCGTGCTGGTGGGGGCCTTGTGGGGCTCTTCACAACAACTGGCCACTGGTCCGGTCGCCGTCGTTGCCTTGCTAACGGCCTCGGCGCTGGCACCGTTGGCCGTGGCGGGTTCCGAACGCTATATCGCCCTGGCCATCCTGCTGGCGCTGCTGGTGGGACTGATCCAGATTACGCTCGGCGCTTTCCGCCTGGGTGCCATCGTCAATCTGCTCTCGCACCCGGTCATCATCGGCTTCACCAATGCCGCAGCCATCATCATCGGCCTGTCACAGCTGAACAAGTTGCTCGGCGTGCCGATGACCCGCAGCGACAAATTCCTGAACGACATCACCGGCGTATTCGCGCAAATCGGCGACACGCATCTGCCGACCCTGTTCATGGGTCTGGCGGCATTGGTGATCATGCTGCTGCTGAAAAGGTTTCTGCCGAAATGGCCGAATGTCTTGATCGCCGTGGTACTGACCACGCTGGTGAGTTGGCAGATCGGCTTCGAACGCGACATGCAGTTGCCCCTGGATGCCGTTCGGGACGCTGCCTTGCACGCCGAGGTGGTTGAATATCGGGCCGTACAGCAGCGCATCCTGGTGCTTGACCAGGCCATCGCCGATGAGCGGGCCCGCTACGCGCAGGCGGGCAAGGAATACTCGCCCGCAGAGTTTGCCACCATGGAATACGGATTGCATCTCGCCGTGCTCGAGTACGAACAGACCGCGCAGGAGAACTCGGACCGCTTCCAGCGTCTGCGCAGCCAGCATTACGTGATCTCAGCGGGACCTGACGGGCGTTCCCTGCTCCCCGCTGTCAAGCCAGGACAAACCGAGGTGCAATGGCGGATCA
This sequence comes from Rhodocyclaceae bacterium UBA2271, assembly GCA_002347405.1. Lineage (GTDB taxonomy): Bacteria > Pseudomonadota > Gammaproteobacteria > Burkholderiales > Rhodocyclaceae > Sulfuricystis. The sequence goes on from DDXB01000052.1 coordinate 1,077, forward strand.
AGAAGATTGATGACAAAGGCCTGCATCTGGCAGGCGGCGGTGAGGTAGTGGGGGCGATTCCACCGGGTCTGCCCAGCCTGTCGATACCACGCCTCGCCTGGAACGACATCGTCAGCCTGCTGACCGCTGCATTGGTCATTTCGCTGGTTGCCTTCATGGAGGCCATTTCCATCGCCAAGGCAATGGCCGCACGTACCCGGGCACGGATCGACCCCGATCAGGAATTGATTGGCCAGGGACTTGCCAACATCGTCGGCAGCGCATCGCAAGCCTTTCCGGGTAGCGGGTCCTTCTCGCGCTCGGCGGTCAACCTGGATGCCGGTGCGGTCACCGGCCTCGCCTCGGTATTTTCCGGCGTGCTGGTGCTGATCACCCTGTTGTTTCTGACCAGCATGCTGTACCACCTGCCGCAAGCGGTGCTGGCGGCGGTGATCATGCTGGCGGTGTCGGGTTTGATCAACTTCAAGGCGATCTGGCATGCCTGGCAGACCAAGCACCATGACGGTATCGCCGCCATGATCACCTTTGGCGCCACGCTCGCTTTCGCCCCGCACCTCGATGTCGGCATTCTGTTTGGCACGGCAGTTGCCGTTTCTCTCTTCCTGCTGCGCCGGATGCGGCCGCGTGCCGAGATTCTTGGTCAGCATCCGGATGGCGTGCTCGCCGGCATGGATACACATGGCCTGCAGCCGATCAGCGATGTCTTCGTACCGGTGCGCTTTGATGGCGAGCTGACTTTTGTCAATGTCGCCTATTTCGAGGACATGGTGCTCGAAGCGCTCGCCCGTTTCCCCAATGCCCGGGCAATTCTGGTTATCGGCAGCGGGATCAACGAGATCGACGTCTCCGGTGAGGAGAAGGTCCGTGCGCTGGCCGAGCGTCTTGCCAAGGTTGGCGTCACGCTTTATCTAAGCGGCTTGAAGCGACAGGTCATGGAAGTATTGGAACGCGCGCATATTTCCGAAGTCATTCCCCCGGAGCGCATGTTCAAGTCCAAGGATCAGGCGCTGCAAATCCTGATGGCGCGTTATGGTGCGACAGGGGCAGACGCGGCGGCAAGCGGCGCCAAGGGTTAAGGACAATGACACGCGATCCATCCGGACGTTAAACTGATTTTGATCAACATTCCAGGAAATCATCATGAATGACATTGAACAATACCGCATCACCAGCGAACCCTATTATCGATCCGTCACCGACGAGGTCAGCCTGTTCGAAGCCGCCTATTCCGTGCGCATGCCCATGATGCTCAAGGGTCCCACTGGCTGCGGCAAGACCCGGTTCGTCGAATATATGGCCTGGAAACTGGGCAAGCCCCTGATCACCGTGGCTTGCAACGAGGACATGACCGCATCCGACCTGGTGGGACGCTTCCTGCTCGACATCAACGGTACGCGTTGGCAGGATGGGCCGCTGGCCATTGCCGCGCGTCACGGCGCCATCTGTTACCTGGACGAGATCGTCGAAGCTCGTCAGGACACCACGGTGGTGATCCATCCGTTGACGGACAACCGTCGGGTACTGCCGCTGGAGAAAAAGGGCGAACTCGTCAAGGCGCACCCGGATTTCCAGATTGTCATCTCCTACAATCCCGGCTACCAGAGTTTGATGAAGGACCTGAAGCAATCCACCAAGCAGCGCTTCGGCGCACTGGACTTTTCCTATCCTGATCATGACATAGAAATGGAAATCATCGCCCACGAAACGGGCGTATCCGCCAGCATTGCCGACAAGCTGGTGTCGATCGCCGAGCGTGCGCGCAATCTCAAGGGACACGGCCTTGACGAAGGCATTTCGACGCGTATGCTGATCTATGCGGCATCGCTGATCGCCAAAGGGGTGGAAGCCAAGGGGGCCTGTCGGGTCACTCTGGTGCGCCCGATCACCGACGATCCGGACATGCGCGATGCCCTGGATGCCGCAGTGACAACCTTCTTTTCCTGATGACGACCCAGATGCCCAAGCCGAATGAACATGCCGCAAACCGGAGCCGTTATCCGGGCATCCTTGCCGACGTCAATGGTGGCCTGACACCACTGGGGCGGACGGTGATGGATGCCTGGGTATTTGGCCTGCTGGATGAAACCGAAGCCTGCGCAGGCTGGGGCCTCGGCCAGATGCAGGACTTGCTCGACAAGCTCCATCAGGCCTGGGAACCTTACGGACACCTGCCCAGCCGACTGCCGGAGGAACTGCGTGCCCGCCATACCCGCATCTACGAAGCGGCGGTGGCGCGGGCGCAGGCCGCTGGCTGGGATCCCGAACTCGGGGATGACGATTAAGTGTCCTTTACCGCACAGATCAGCTGTCATGGCAGGGGCGAACAAAGTCGGCGCTGGCGGGACGGCATGTTGTCGCGCTGGCATGCCGGTAACCCAAGTAAGGAAGAGCCATGCCCCTGATTCGCGTTGACGACCTGCTGCGCCATGCGCGGACCGAAGGTTATGCCGTCGGTGCCTACGATGCCGTCGACAGCAATTTTGTTTCGGCAATCATCGCCGGCGCGGAGGCCGCGCGTGCGCCGGTCATCGTCAGTTTCGCCGAACTGCACTTTGGCCATTATGACTTCCCGGTCCTGATGGCGGCTGCCAAAATGGCGGCACGGCGTGCGCGCGTGCCGGTCGCGCTGTTCTTCGATCATGGCACGGGTCTTGAAACTGCCATCGATGCCATCCGGCACGGCGCCAACGGTGTCATGGCCGACGTCTCGGACCTGCCGTTCCAGGACAACGTCGCGGTGACGCGGGCGATCGTCGACATGGCCCATGCCGTTGGTGTGACCGTCGAGGGTGAGGTCGGTTATGTGCCCGGCGTTGCGGGCAAGGATGCCATCCTGCACCCCGGCGAGATACAACTCACCTCGACTATCGACGCAGTACGCTATGTTGCCGAAACGGGCGTGGATGCCCTGGCCGTTTCCATCGGCACAGTGCATGGCCGCATCCGCGACGAGGTCAAACTCGATCTGGACCGTCTGGCGGCCATTGCCCGGGCTGTCGCCGTACCTCTCGTCATCCATGGCGGAACGGGACTTGCCGATGAACAATTCCGCGCGATCATCGAACGCGGTGTAAGCAAGGTCAATTACTATACGGCGCTGTCGGACCTCGCCTCCGCCGCGGCCGCAGCGGCGCTCGATCCCATTGATGCCGGTTACACGGCGGGTCTGGATGCGGTGCGTAATGTTGTTGCCGCCGAAGTGGCGCGCACCTGCGAAATCTTTGGCGCTGCCGGTCGCAGTGACGCCGCCCAGGCTGTCTGCCGCCTCTGGCAGGAAGACGGGGATCAGCCCCAGATCAACTGAGCGATGCTGACGGTCACCGGCGCGCCGGGTTCCTCAGCCAGTTGCTGCGGGGCAGCCATGGCGTGATGGCGCGTGTGATATAAAGCGCGACGCGGCAGGCAAGTCGTTACCACGAACGGCCCCGCATTCCGATCCGCCGGGCGAGGAAGCCGATGATTGACATAGTGGTACTTTTCTTTCTGCTAGGCCTGCTGGCCGGCCTTGTGCGCTCGGAACTCAAGCTGCCGCCAGCGTTGTACGATTCGCTGTCCATGGTGTTGCTGCTCGCCATCGGCCTGAAAGGGGGCGAGGGGCTTGCCCAGCAGTCCTTGCTGCCCTTGTTGCCCCAGCTGGGCATCGTGGTCCTGCTGGGCGCGGTACAGACCCTGATTGCCTTCGTCGTCCTGTTAAGCCTTGGCCGTTTCGATCGGGTCAATGCCGCAGCCATAGCGGCACACTATGGTTCTGTCAGTGTGGCCACTTTCGCAGTCGGGGTAAACTGGCTGAATGCACGCGGCATTAGCTTCGAGCCACAGTTGCCGATCTTTCTTGCCGTCATGGAAGTGCCGGCGATCCTGGTGGGTATCATGCTGGCGCGCGGCCTGGGGCGGGGAACCAACTGGCAGTTGATTGCCCGCGAATCGTTTCTGGGCAAGGGCGTCGTGCTGCTGCTCGGTGGCATGGCGATCGGCTGGATCGCCGGACCGGAGAATCTGACACCGATTCGCCCGCTGTTTTTTGATCTCTTCAAGGGGGTTCTGGCCATCTTCCTGCTGGAGATGGGCCTCATCGTGGCGCGCCAGACCAGCGAATTGCGTCGCCGCGGGCTGTTTGTGATTGCCTTTGGCGTGATCATGCCCGGCGTTTTTGCCGTGCTGGGAATTGGCTGCGGCATCGCAATGGGGTTCTCGGTGGGCGGCCTCACCCTGCTGGCGACGCTGGCGGCCAGCGCCTCCTACATCGCCGTACCCGCCACGATGCGCCTGGCCCTGCCCGAGGCGAACCCCGGTCTGTCGCTGGCAGCCGTGCTCGGGGTGACTTTCCCATTCAACATCCTGATCGGCATTCCCATTTACCATTGGCTGGCCAGCATGCTTGTCGGAGGCAATTCATGACGCTTGAAAACAAAAAACGAGTTCTCCTCACCCTGGTCACCGAGGCCGTCGTCGAGCAATCATTGTTGGCCGATCTGGATCGTCTTGGCGTGCGCGGTTATACCGTGTCGAATGCACGCGGGCGGGGCGCCCACGGGATGCGCGATGCATCTTGGGACGAAGCGGCCAACATTCGCGTCGAAGTCATCTGCAAGAGGGAACTCGCCGAAATCGTGTTTGCCCACTTGCGCGACAAGTACTACGCCAACTACGCGATGATCACCTTCCTGCACGAAATCGAGATCATGCGCCCCGAGAAGTTCTGAACGCCGGACGGCAACGGGCTGGTTGCGGGCCGCGAAAAGAATGGTGCTATTTCCCGCGAACCGGAATGCGCCACAGAAACAGCGCCAGCACAATGGCGATCCCTGCCAGCATGCCGCGGTGCCAGCCGGAGTCCACCAGCAGGATCGAAAGGCCGAACGACAGGCCCATCAACAGGAAAGCCCACGGCTTGACCCCGGGCGGCATGCTGCGGTGTTCACGCCACTCGCGAATGATCGGGCCGGCGGTGCGATGCGCCAGCAGTTCGTCGTGGAGGCGCTCGGAGCCGCGCGCAAAGCACGCTGCAGCCAGCAGGACAAAGGGTGTCGTCGGCAGAATCGGCAGGAAGATGCCGAGTACGGCCAGCAGCAGGGCGAGGCTGCCGAGGCCGAGATAAATTGCCCGCACCAGCGGTGAGTCATGCAGTTGCGAAGCGCTGCCGACGGTTGATGACTGCCCCGGAGCTGTGCTGTTCTCTGGTGCCTTCGGTGTTTCCCGGTTATCGGCAAGGCCGGAGCCGTTCATCCTTGCTTGAACCAGACGATGGCGATCGCAACCAATGCGACGGTGGCCCAGCCGAGGCGGTCGATGTAGCGGTTCAGGGCCTCTTCCATGCGTGCGCCGCCCCAGGCCATCAATCCGGCGACCATGAAGAATCTTGCCCCGCGCCCGATTGCCGAGGCGATGGCGAAGGGCAGTAATGCCATTGACAGGGCGCCGGCGGCAATGGTGAAGACCTTGTACGGAATGGGTGAAAAGCCGGCGACAAAAACCGCCCAGAACCCCCAGATCCCGAACCATTCAACTGCGGTCTGGTACGCGGTCCAGTAGCGGCTTTCCTGCAGCCAGGGCAGTATTGCGTCAATCGCGAAGAAGCCGATGGCATAGCCGAGGAGTCCGCCCGCCACCGATGCCAGCGTGGTCAGGAGGGCGAGCCACCAGGCGCGTTGCGGGTTGGCGAGGCACATCGGCGCCAGCATGACGTCGGGCGGCACGGGAAAGAACGATGACTCGGCAAAGCTCATCCCGCCCAGATACCAGGGCGCGTGCGGATGCCGGGACCAGGACATGGCGCGGCGGTACAAGGGAGAGAAGATTTTCACTGGAATTCCCGCGGCAATCCATGTGCCGAAGTCGACGAAAGAGAAGGTCGCGTATGTTAACGTGAAAGACACCGCGGCGTTTGCGCCGTCTCGCCGTCTCGCCAGCGCCGACTTCAGCGCAAAAAAAAGGAAACGCCGCAAAAGCGGCGATTCCGGGTTTGAATCGTCAGGGGGCTGTCGGACCTATTTGAGTCCCAGCAACTGCAAGCCCTCGAAGCCCATCAATGGCCAGTAGATCGCCGCCGAAAAGGTGACCAGCAGGATGCACATGATCGACCAGGGCAGGGCGACCTTGATAAAGTCGATCTGGCTGAAATAGCCTGTGCTGTAGGCTATGATCGTCGGCGGGCAGCCGATGACCAGTATGATGAACGAGGTCGAGATCGGCGCCGAGAGCGCGATGGCGGCTTCCGGGATGCCCATCGACGTGGCCATCGGAATGGTGATCGGCAGCGTGAGGGCGGTGGCCGCCGCATTGGACATGAAACTCGACATCACCGAGCCCAAAAAGCCCGCTCCGGCGAACACCACCATCCAGTTCTGGCCTTCCAGCATGGGGATGAATTTGCCGGCAACCCACTTCCCCGCCCCCGAATCCAGCATGGCCAGGCCCATGGCGACGCCCGCGCCGAACACCAGCCAGGATTCCCAGGGGAATTTCTTGAATACGATGTCGAAGCTGACCAGCCGGAAGCCGAAAATCAGCGCCAGCGCACCGGCTGCGACCACACTGTAATGGACCTTGGTGATGTCCGTGATGGCCCAGAGGGCGAAGGCGATGGCAAAGAAGAAGACGACGCCCTTTTGCTTGAGGTTCATGGGCGGCAGGACTTCGGCGGTGATCGATGCCGGCAGATGTTTGATCTCCGGCCGGAACACCAGATAACAGATGGCCCAGGTGGCAATGGCCGGAATCAGCACCAAGGGCAGGTTCCACTTGGCAAATTCGAGGAAGCCCATTTCATAGCCGGTCATTGTCTGCAATTTGGCCACCATCACCGGGTTGCGGCCGCCGCCGAGCAGCGAGCCGAAACCCCCCGTCGAGGCGGACAGCGGAATCAGGATGACAAAAAACTTGGAGAGGCTGTTGCTCTTCGAGGGGGTGATGCCCATGGCGGCAAACACGGGCAGGAAACTGAACAGCAGAATGATGGTGATCGTGGCGTCATGAAAAAACGCCGACAGATAGGCGGCGGAAATCGCCAGCACCAGGCTCAGTTTTTTGACATTGGTCCCCGCCGCCTTGATGATGATATGCAGGATCCGTTTCGCCACGCCGGCCTCGTCGAGGATGATGCCGAACATCATGATCATCAGGACGAACATCACCGCCGGGTTGGCAAAGGGTTCCCAGGCCTTGGCGGCGGGCTGGATCTGGAACAGGATCAGGCTGGCGCCGGCCAGCAGTCCGGTGACGCCGATCGGCAGCGCCTCGGAAACCCAGAGGATGATGATCGTGACCAGCAGGGCCAGATAGCGGTGTCCGACCGGAGATAATCCCTCGGGCGTGGGCAGGGCGTAGATGAAAAGACCGGCAGCCAGGGCGACCAGGACGCCGGCGAGTATCGACTTGTTCGACTTTGCCGGGGCTTCGGGATGTTCTTCCATCGGAATGTCAGCCATGTTTCCCCTCAATAAAGGTGAATTCGGTGTCCGGAAGTGGTCAGGCGAAGCTGGCCAGTTTTCATGCCACGACCAGCACGTCGCAATGGGATTCGGCCAACACCTGCTTGGTCACGCTGCCGAGCAGGAATTCCTCGACCATGTTCGCGCCACGCCTGCCCATGACGATGAGATCGCAGTGCTGGGCCTGTTCATAGTTGATGATGCACGCTGCGGCATCGCACTGTGAGGGGAGCAATTTTGTCTCGATCGGGCCGGATACGGTGGCCGCGAGCGATTGCAACTGTTGTTGCGCATCCAGTTTCGCGTTGCTGCGCAACTTCTGGATAAAGTCATCCGAAATGCCGGCATGGCGCAGCTGGCAGTCGAACGGCGATTCGAAGGCATGCAGCAATGTGAAAGAGGCTTGCGGGGCAAGTTCACGTCCCATGCGCAGGGCGGCTTCCGTACCCAGGGAGAAGTCGAGCGGGGCAAGCACGCAGCGATACGTATCCTGCGAGGGGCGCTTGACTACCAGGATCGGGAGCCGGGTCAGGCGCAGCAGCCGTGAGGCGGTCGAGCTGATCAGAAAGTCTCCGCCGTTCGAGCCAAAGACGAGCAGGTCGGCATCCAGGCTGTCAGCCTGTTCGACGATGGATTGCAGCAGTTTGCCGCTGGCCAGATGCAGCTTGGCCGAAACCCCATGCGTTTCTCCGAGTTCAGTCGCAAGCTGGGACAGCTCCTCTTGCGCCTGTTCGCGCAGTCGCGCCTCGACCGCCGCGGATTCCTTGCCGAGCAGCTTGCGCAATTCGTCGGTGGAGCGCTGGCGGATGATATGCATCAAGGTGAGTTGCGCGCCGGTTTCCGCCGCCAGCCGAAATGCCCTGTCCACGGCTGGTTTTGTCGATGCCAGCAAGTCGGTCGTGGCAAGAATGCAAGGGGGGGACTTCATGGGTAATCACCTCGCTAATGACATGGATATTCAGGCGGCCAGTTTAAGCGAGAAAAAGGGGTTTTCAAGAGATTCCAAACGGGTAGCTCTATCAGGTATTGCTAATCCAGAAAAGCTGATCGAGGCGGTTATTTCCGTGAGCGGGAGCGTCTTGTTATGTCACGACCAGCACGTCGCACTGCGATTCGGCCAGCATGTGCTTGGTGTCGCTGTCGAGCAGGAATTCCGCGACCATGTCGCGGCCATGCTTGCCCCAGTTCGGCTGCAAGTTTTTCCAGGCTGGCGCGTGCCTGTTGGTGGATGTTCTGCTCAAGTTATGCCGAGCCCCCCCCAGCATGGCATGCAACTCGTCGATAACGCGCTGGCGAATGGTGTGCATCAGGGTGAGCTGTACTCCGGTTTCGGCGGCGCGGCGAAATGCCCGGTCGGCAGCCCGTTGCGCGGACGGTTGAGAGTCGGTCGTGGCCAGAATGCGGAAGGTTGATTTCATGTGCGAGCCTCCTTCGGACGAATCAGCGCGGTGAGATGCTCAACCGTGTAATCGACGGCATTGCGACTGTCGGTGCGCCAGCCTGCTTGAGGGCTGAGCCATCCTTTTCTTCGCGCGCCACAATTGCCACGCCGCCCTGATAACGCCGCTCCTTCAGAACGTGCGGCAGTGCGCGGTTCGACTCGATGTCGGGCAGGGTGCTGATCACCCACGCTGCATTGTCGAGCGGCAGGCTTTCAAGAAAATCGTGATCGAGACCGTCGCCGAAGCGGGTCGGGAGTCCCTTGTGGCGCAGCGTACGCGCCAGTTCCGGGTCGAAGTCCACGCCGAGCACGCCGAGTTTGGCTTCCTGCAGGCCCGGCGCGAGGCGGCCACCGTAGCGACCGAGGCCGAAGACCACGACATCGGGTTGATCCGGCGCCCGATGATCGCGTTCGACTGCCAGTTCGCGGTGCGGGCAGCGGCGCTCGAACATGCCGAGCCACGGCATCAGCCGTTCATGGAGTGGGTACGAATAGAGAATCATGTAGGTGGATAGCGCAATCGTGACAAGTCCAACCAGCGTCGTCAGACCGAGCGCACTGCTGCCGACGTGGCCGAGCGAAATGCCCATGGCGACGAAAATGATCGAAAACTCGCTGATCTGCGCCACGGTGAGGCGGCGAGGAAGGAGCCAGCTTCCTTCGAGAAGCCGGCCCATTCGCCGAGCGCTGCCAGACCGGTGCCCCAGGCGATGGCGAAGATCAGCAGCAGTTCCTGCGAGCGCACCATGACAACCACGACCCGTGGCAACACGAAGCGCATCAGCACGAACATCAGTAGTGCCGCAGCCGCCACGCGCCTGGTGAGTGAAACGGCCACTTCACCGCTGCTTGCGTCACCCGCCCCGCGCAGGGCGTTCATCGCCAGCATGGCGAGCACTACGGCCAGATCCTGCACGAGCAGAAAGCCGACGGCGATGCGTCCGTGGAGCGAATCGAGCTCGCGCTTGTCGGAGAGCAGCTTGACGATGATGATGGTGCTGGAGAACGTCAACCCGTCGGCAACGTAGATGGCTGCCATGACGCTTTTGTCCATCAGCATGATCAGGACAAAACCGAAGGCAATCGTGAAACCGAGTTGTCCGAGTCCGGTGGCGAGTGCCACTGGCCCGATGTGCCGGACATGATGGAGATCGAGCTTCAGGCCAACCACAAACAAGCAGTATTGCAACCCCGACCTGAGCGAGCAGGTCGATCTGGCCCTGCGCGGTGACCACTCCCAGCACTGTCGGGCCGGCGACGATGCCGACGACGATATAAGCGATCAGTACCGGCCGGCGCAGCCGGATGGCGATTGCGCCCGCCGCTGCCTAGCCCGGATATTTCACGAGGGCAGCTCGGCGGAATCGCCGTAAGGCGCGTTAATACTGGTGTTTTTA
>DDXB01000042.1 GCA_002347405.1 Rhodocyclaceae bacterium UBA2271
CGGGCCAATCCCTCTCTCCCGACCTCTCTCCCAGAGGGAGAGAGGAGGCAGATAGCTTCCCTCTCCCGCTTGCGGGAGAGGGATTGAGGGAGCGGGCGGCCAAGCAAACGCGGCACGCGGCGCCAGCCTGCGCATCATCAAAGTTAGCGCGCCCGCTATAATCGACGGCGATTCGGTCAAGGGAATGCCGTGCAAATCGGCAGCGGGCCCGCCGCTGTAACCGGGGACGAACGTCGCCTGCCGCAAGGCAGCCACTGTGGCAACACGGGAAGGCGCGACGTTGCGGACGATCCGGGAGCCAGAAGACCTGCCGCGTCATTTTCATGAAACCTGTGGCAAGGGTTTCGCCGCATGCCTGGCCGTGTGCGGCGAAACCCTTTTCGCTTTTCTGGAAGGATGAATCGGATGCATTCCCACGCAATCCCCCCGCTCGACCGCGGTCTGGAAACCGAGCTGCGCCGCAAGATCGACAACAAGACCAAGCCCCCCGGCAGCCTCGGCCGGCTGGAGGACCTCGCGCTGCAGATCGGCCTGGTGCGCGGCTCGCTGACGCCGACTTTGCACCGGCCGCACATCGTCGTTTTTGCCGGCGACCACGGCGCGGCCAGGGCGGGCATCTCCGCCTTTCCGCAGGACGTGACCTGGCAGATGGTCGAGAATTTCCTCGCCGGCGGCGCGGCGATCAATGTCTTCGCCCGCGCCAACGGCATCGACCTGACCGTGGTCGATGCCGGCGTGGCGCACGACTTCGGGCCACGCCCGAACCTGGTCGATGCAAAACAAGCCGTAGGCGCAGTTTCGGTGCAGGCTAACGTGAGCGCAGCGAACGTTATGCCGGAGCCAAAAGTCGGCGTGACCGAAGAAAATCCCTGTGGGACTGGCGGGACGGCGAACTACCTCGACGGCGCGGCGATGACGCCGCAGCAATGCGCCACGGCGATGACGCGTGGCGCGGAGATCGTCGCGCGGCTCGCGCAGGACGGCTGCGAGGTCATCGGCTTTGGCGAAATGGGCATCGGCAACACGGCGGCGGCCGCGCTCATCACGCACTGCCTGACGGATGCGCCGCTCGCAGCCTGCGTCGGGCGCGGCACGGGACTCGACGACGCGGGGCTGGCACGCAAGCAGATGCTGCTCGAACAGGCGCTCGCCACCTGGCCCGAACGGAGCGCCGATCCGCGGGCGGTGCTCGCCCGTTTCGGCGGCTTCGAAATCGCGATGATGGCGGGCGCCATGCTGGGCGCCGCGCGCCATCGCCTACTGGTGCTCGTCGATGGTTTCATCTGCGGCGCGGCGGCGCTGGTCGCGGCCAGACTGCAACCCGCCTTCCTCGATTACGCGGTGTTCTGCCATGCCTCGGCCGAGGCCGGCCATCGCACACAACTGGCCGCGCTCAATGTTTCGCCACTCATGTCCCTCGACCTGCGGCTCGGTGAAGGCACCGGCGCCGCGCTGGCCTGGCCGCTGGTGCGCGCGGCCTGCGCCTTCCTCAACGAGATGGCGAGCTTCGAGTCGGCGCGCGTTTCTGAAAAACTATGATCCTGGAAAAGGCAGTTCACCACGGAGGGCACGGTGATCACGGAGAAAATACCAGGCGCTACGAAACAAGAGCATGTTGCCCGTTGGCTGTGCCTGGATTTTGTGTGCTTGGGCCGTTGCTGCGTGTCCGCTGTGCTCTCTGTGGTGTGAACCGGGGGTTTTCAGGATGATTCGCAGAGAATCTGAATATTTCTTCGCCGCGCTGCGCTTCTTCACGCGGCTGCCGGTGCCGGCGTGGGTCGGGCATTCGTCCGAGCAGTTAAACCACGCCGCGCGCTATTTTCCGCTGGTCGGTGTGATCGTCGGCGCCGTCGGCGCGGCCGTCACGCTGGTGGCGCTGCAGCTGTGGCCGGCACCGCTCGCGGTGATTTTGGGCATGGCGGCGACGCTGCTCGCCACCGGCGCCTTCCACGAGGACGGCCTGGCCGACAGCATCGACGGCTGCGGCGGCGGCTGGACGAAGGAACAGGTGCTGGCGATCATGAAGGATTCGCGCATCGGCAGCTACGGCGCCATCGGCATCGGCCTCACCTTGCTGGCGAAGTTCGCGGCGCTCGCGCAGCTCGTCGCCGTCCTGCCAGCACCGACTTTTCTGGCGGCGCTGATCGCCGGGCACGCCACGTCCCGCTTCGCCGCCGTCACGCTGATCGCCGGGCTGGATTACGTACGCGAGGATGCATCGGCCAAGGCGAAGCCTCTCGCCACGCGCCTGGGCAAAGGCGAACTGGCGGTTGCCGCATTGTTCGGCCTCGCCCCCTGCCTGCTGCTGCCGGCCGCGAGCGTCGCCATCGCGCTGGCGCTGATCGGACTGGTCACGCTGCTGGCCGCGCGCTACTTCGTCAGGCGCATCGGCGGCTACACCGGCGACTGCCTCGGTGCGACGCAGCAGCTGGCCGAACTCGCCTTCTATTTCGGACTGGCATGCGTCTGTTTCTGATCCGCCATCCGCTGCCCGCTGTCGCCGCCGGCACCTGCTATGGCCGCACCGATCTGGCGCTGGCCGCCGCTCCGCTGGCGTGCGCGGAAGCGCTGCGCCCGCTGCTGCCGGCCGACGCAGCGGTGTTTTCGAGCCCGCTAACGCGCTGCCGCCAACTCGCCGAACTGCTGCACCCGGCACCGGTCTTCGACGCACGGCTGCGCGAACTCGATTTCGGCGCCTGGGAAATGCAGTCCTGGGATGCCATTGATCGCGCCGCGCTCGATGCCTGGGTCGCCGACCCGCTCCACTTTGCGCCGCCCGGTGGCGAAGCGGTCGCGGACCTGCGGGCCCGGGTGCGCAACTTCCTCGCCGAGCGCGAAAACGACGCCGCCGCCGCGATACTCGTCGCCCACGCCGGAGTCATGAAGATCTGCGTCGCCGAGCAGGCCGGCATTGCGCCCGACCAATGGTTTTCGATGAGTTTCGAATACGGCACGGTCACGCTGATCGAGGACGGACGGCTGGTCTGGCACAACAGGTCCGGCCAGGCGAGCGCCGTGCCGGCAATCGCCGGCCGGCCAACTTCGGGCATGGGATAATTGCCTGTGGCGCCGTGCCGCGACATGCGCTGATCGCGCAAGGAGATGCTGCCATGAACCTGGAAAAAGCAGTTCACCAAGGAGGGCACGGTGATCACGGAGGAAAAGCCAGGCGTTACGAAATAAGAGCCTGTCGCCCGTTGGCTGCGCCTGAATTTTGTGTGCCTGCGCCGTTGCTCCGTGTCCTCTGTGCTCTCTGTGGTGCGAACCGGGGGTTTTAGGATGAAAGAACTTGCCGAACTTTTTGAACCATTGGGTCTGGGTTTTCTGGCCGAGCCCTGGCTGCTGAAAGCCCTGCTCGCCATCCTCGCCACCGCGCTGCTCAGTTTCGTCGCCGACCGCCTGTTGCGCCGGCTGGCGCAGGCGACGAAAAAAACGCCAAGCGCCTGGGATGACATTCTGGCCGACGCCGCCAGTCGCCCCCTGCCGGCGCTGATCTGGGTCGTCGGACTTGCCTTCGCCGCCGGCCTCGTGCGCCCCCATGCCGACGACCCGTTGTTCGATCTGGTGGTGCCGCTGCGCGACATCAGCGTGATGGTCTGTCTGGCCTGGTTCGTGTTTTGCGTCATCCGGCTGGCCGGTGATCACTACGTTGCGTCACGGGTTCGGGAAGGCGAGGAGGTCGACCTCACCACCGTCGACGCGCTTTCGAAGCTGGGCCGCCTGACGGTGCTGATCACCGCGGGTCTGGTGATTTTGCAAACATTGGGCTTCAGCGTTTCCGGCGTGCTCGCCGCCGGGGGCATCGGCGGCATCGCCATCGGCTTCGCCGCCAAGGATCTGCTGGCCAACTTCTTCGGCGGCCTGACGATCTACCTCGACCGCCCGTTCTCGGTCGGCGAATGGATTCGTTCGCCGGACAAGCAGATCGAGGGCACCGTCGAGGCGATCAGCTGGCGCCACACGCGCATCCGCGCCTTCAACAAGAATCCGATTTACGTGCCGAACGCCCTGTTCACCACCATCGTCGTCGAGAATCCGTCGCGCATGAGCAATCGCCGCATCAAGGAAACCATCGGCATCCGCTATGCGGACATCGGCAAGATGGCGGCGATCGTCAGCGACGTGAAGGCCATGCTGCAAGGCCACCCGGAAATCGACACCACGCAGACGCTGATCGTGAACTTCAACGAATTCGCCGACTCGTCGCTCAATTTCTTCATTTACACCTTCACCAAGACCACGCTGTGGGTGAATTACCACGCGGTGAAGCAGGACGTCCTCCTGCAGGTGGCGGACATCATCGCCCGCCACGGCGCGGAAATTGCCTTCCCGACACGCACCCTGCACATCGAGAATGCGCCGGTACAGGCCGGTTAGATGCGCAGCAGATACACCGCCGTGGCAATGATGCCTGCCCCCGCGGCCAGATAGAGCACGTTGGCCACCAGTTTGTCGGCGCGCACACCGAAATCGTAGCAGGTGCAGCGCAGGCGATGCGCCGAACTCCACAGCGACAGGGCGATCACGCCGAAGATGAGCAGCTTGCCGAGGCCGCTGCCGGCAAAGGCGCGCATGCTGTCGTAACTCAGGCCCGTCGGCACATGGCCCAGCGCGGCGAGGAACGTCAGCAGGACGATCACCGGAATGAAGAAGGCGATCACCGTGCCGCCGGCGGCGAAGGGGAACCAGATGATGGGTTTGTTTGATTTGGCCATGTTCAGAACACTCCCGCCAGAAACAGGATGGCAATCGACAATACCGCCCACGCCAGATAGTGCGCGCCGGATATCAGGTTGCCGGGCACGAATTCCTCGCCAAGCTGGATCGGCATGGCTTTTTGCGTGGCATTGAACCAGGTGGCGGCGTGATACAGGGCGGCGACCAGGGCCAGCACATGGAATGCGATGGAGGCCGGACTCCGCAGCGTCAGCAGGAACGCTTCATAGCTGGACGGTCCGGCGGCGAGGCTATGCATGGCGAACACCAGGAACACGCAGTAGGCGCCGATGAAAAGGCTGGTGATCTCGCGCGCCATGTAGCGCAGGTAGCGTGGATGGCGAAAGTACCAGGAGGTCGGCGGCACTTCGCGAATCAGTGGCTTGCTCATTTTCCACCTCCCGGCAAAAGATGTTCCTTGATCCAGTCAATCGAACTGGCGATCTTGACCTGCTGCAGCGCGCTTGCCGGATCGACATGCACCGGACACACTTCGGAGCAGGCACCGACGAAGGTGCATTCCCAGACACCCTCTTTGCTCGCGATGACCTCCTGCCGCGCGTCACGCCCGCCGTCGCGCGAATCCAGGTTGTAGCGGTGCGCCAGCGAAATGGCCGCCGGTCCGATGAACTTGGGCGTCAGTCCGTACTCGGGACAGGCGGCATAGCAGAGCATGCAATTGATGCACAAGGTAAAGCGGTGATACTTTTTCAGCTGCGCCGGGGTTTGCAGGTATTCACCTTCACTGATCGGCTTGGGCGCTTTCGGGATGAGGTAGGGCTTGACGCGCTTCAGCTTCTCGATGAAATCGTCAGGGGCGGTGACCAGGTCGCGCTCGACCGGGAAATGCGCCAGCGGCTCGACCCGGATCACGCCGTCATATTCGCGCAGAAAGGCATGGCAGGACAGCTTGGGCTCGCCGTTGATCATCATGCCGCAACTGCCGCACACGGCCATGTGGCAGGACCAGCGGTAGTTCAGCGTCGGGTCGATGGTTTCCTTGATCTTGTTGAGGGCATCGAGCACCACACCTTCTTCCGGGCAGCTTACTTCGTAGCGTTGGAAATGGGCGGTGGTGTCGGTATCGGGGTTGTAGCGCAGGACTTCCAGCTGGACCAGTCTTTCCTTCATTTATGGTCTCCCGAGTAATCGCGCACGCCCGGCGGCGATTTGGTGATGACCACGTCAAGGTAATCGACGCGCGGGGCATCCAGTCCCTGGTGATAAACCATCGTATGGCGCAGATAATTCTTGTCATCCCGTTCGGGGAAGTCGAGGCGCTGGTGTGCGCCACGCGATTCCTTGCGGGCCAGTGCGCCCACCGTCACCGCTTCGGCACAATCCAGCATCGAGCCCAGTTCCAGCGCCTGGAACAGGTCGGTATTGAAGACATTGGTCCTGTCGGTCAGGATGACGCGGCCGTAACGCTCGCGCAGTTCGTGAATCTTGGCGACGCCTTCCTGCAGGCCTTCTTCAGTCCGGTAAATGCCGGCATTCTTTTCCATCGTGTCCATCATTTCCTTGCGCAAGCCGGACATCGACTCAGTGCCGTCGGTGCGCGAGAACAAGGTGCGGATGCGCTGCTGCGTTTCCTCGGCAAGCGCATTCAGCGCCGTGGTGTTCGCCGCGGGCAGGCCCTGAATGTGCTCCAGTGCCGACAGGGCGGCGCGGCGACCGAACACCAGCAGTTCGACCAGCGAGTTGGAGCCCAGCCGGTTGGCGCCGTTCAGGCTGACGCAGGCACACTCGCCGGCGGCGAACAGCCCGGGCAGCGGGGTGGCGGCCTGGGTATTGGTGGAAATGCCGCCCATCATGTAGTGCACCACGGGGCGGATTGGTACCGGGTCCTTGACGATATCCACGCCGAGGTAGCTGGCGGCAAGTTCGCGTACCAGCGGCAGGCGCTCGTTGATTTTCTTTTCGCCGAGGTGGCGCATGTCGAGCATCACGCATTCGCCCCATTGGGTGGATACCGTGTTGCCCTTTTGCAATTCATGCCAGTAAGCCTGGCTGACGCGGTCGCGCGGGCCGAGCTCCATGGTCTTGAGTTGCGGCTGGCCGACCGGCGTTTCCGGCCCCATGCCGTAGTCCTGCAGGTAGCGCCGCCCGTTCTTGTTGAGCAGGATGCCGCCTTCGCCGCGACAGGCCTCGGTCAGCAGGCTGCCGGTGTTCGGCAGGCCGGTCGGGTGATACTGCACGAACTCCATGTCCTTCAGGGGTGCCCCGGCACGATAGGCCATGGCCATGCCGTCGCCGGTCTTGATGGCGCCATTGGTGGAGAAGGGGAACATGCGGCCGGCCCCGCCGCCGGCAATGATCACCGCCTTGGCATGGAACTGGCGCAACTGGCCGCTGCGCATTTCCATGGCGGTGACGCCCTGGCAACGGCCATCGTCAACCAGCAGATCCAGCGCGTAGTACTCGTCGAAGCGGGTGATCGAGTCAAACTGCAGGGAGGTCTGGAACAAGGTATGCAGGATGTGGAAACCCGACTTGTCGGCAGCGAACCAGGTGCGTTTCTTTTTCATGCCGCCGAATGGCCGCACCGCTACCGAGCCATCCGGCTCACGGTTCCAGGGGCAACCCCAGTGCTCCAGTTGCAGCAGTTCCTTGGGTGCTTCGTGGATGAAGTATTCGACGCAGTCCTGATCGGACAGCCAGTCGCCGCCGCCAACGGTGTCGTCGAAGTGCAGGTCGAAACTGTCATCCGGCTTGATCACGCCGGCGGCGCCACCCTCGGCGGCACAGGTATGGCTGCGCATCGGGTATACCTTGGAGATCAGCGCAATGCGCAGTTTTGGGTCTGCTTCGGCCAGGGCGATTGCGGTTCGCAGGCCAGCGCCACCGGCGCCGATGATTGCCACATCAGTCGATATCGTTTCCATTCCAAACATCCCTAAAGTTGTTGTTGTTGTATTGTGCGCTGCATCAGGCGAAGGATATATCAAATACTCACACGCCGAACAGGTGGATGCGATTGCGGCCGCCACGCTTGGCCTGATACAGCGCCAGATCGGCCTGCTTGAGCAGGTCGTCGAGCTTGGCCGCGGCGCCGTCGGCATGGATGGCGAGCCCGATCGAGACGGTCATGTTCACTTCATCGCCCTTTTCGGTGGCCATTGTTTGCCGGGCGATGGATTCCCGCAGTCGCTCGGCAAGCAGGCTGGCGCTCGCGCCGTCGGTCTCGGGCAGGATGATCGCGAACTCCTCGCCCCCGATGCGACCGATGATGTCGATTTCGCGCAGGGCGTCGCGGCAATGGGCGGCCAGCGTTTGCAAGGCGGCATCGCCTGCCTGATGGCCATGGATGTCATTGATGGCCTTGAAATGGTCGATGTCGAGCATCAGCAGGGACAGCGGACGCCCGAAACGCAGCGTGCGAGCAAGCTCCAGCTCCCCCTGCTGAATGAAATGGCGGCGGTTGGCAAGCCCGGTCAGATAATCGATTTGCGCCTGCGCCCGCAGTTCGTGTTCGAGTTCCACGCGCTCGGTCACGTCCTGCACCGTGCCGATCGACCTGAGCGGCTGGCCGGTCGTGTCGTAGTCGGTTTTGCCGCGTTCATGCACATGTTTGACGCGGCCGTCCGCCATCAGCAGGCGGTGGGTGATTTCGTAGGGCTGGCGCGTCCGCAGGGAATCCTGGTAGGCCTGATTGACCATAGCCCGATCTTCGGGATGGATTGCGTTGAGGAATGCTTCGTAGGAAGCGCCGAACCGCTCCGGGTCGATCTCGAAGATGCGGCAAATCTCGTCCGACCAGGTCAGGTGGTTTTTCGAGAGATCCAGTTCCCAACTGCCGAGGTGGGCCAGTCGCTGCGCCTCCTTCAGCCGGGATTCGCTCGATTGTTGCAGCTGGGCGTAGGCGCGGGACAGTTCGACATAGGAAGCGCCGAGATCGTCGTAAAGCACATTGAGCGCATCGAACAGCACTTCGGTGCCGCGCATGACATGCTCCCGGGCTTCCTTGCGCGCGACCTCGGGCGAGATGCCGCGTTGCAACGCGGCGATTTCCAGGGCCATCTCCGTATCCTGGCCGAGGATATGGAATGCCAGCCATTTGACGAGGTACCGCAGCAGCAGGTCGATGGCCAGCATGACTTCGCCTTGCGCTTCACCGATGATCTGGTTGATCTGATCAAGGAACTGGTCATGCTCGCGACGGTGGGTCGTGGAATGCTCCGGACTGATGCCCGCCGCCTGCATCAGCGCATCTTCGGCGCTGAAATGGTATTTTGCATAATCGGCCAGCGCGCCCAGCGCGGCGGTCAGATCGGCAACGCTGCCGCCTGAAGCGCGCAGCTCGCCCAGGTGATTGATGAGCTCGACCAGGCTTTTGTGCTGGGTATCGACTTCCGCCAGCCCCGTTTCGTACCGGGCGTCCCATTTGAAGGTGCTGTTTTTCATTGTTTGCTCCCGGGCCTTGCGCCGTCCCGCCAGCGCCGACTTTGCCAGCGTCGTCCCGCTGGCTCAACGTTTCAGCGCAGCCAGCCCCTCTTGCGGAAGAACCAGAACGGCACGGCCACCGAGGCCACCATCAGCGCCAGAGCGAATGGGTAGCCGTATTGCCATTCCAGCTCGGGCATGAAGCGAAAGTTCATGCCGTAAATGCTGGCGATCAGGGTCGGCGGCAACAAGCCGACCGCCGCGACCGAAAACATCTTGATGATCTTGTTCTGGTTGATGTTGATGAAGCCGACGGTGGCATCCATCAGGAAGTTGATCTTGCCGAAAACAAAGGCGGTGTGGCCGTCGAGCGATTCGATGTCGCGCAGAATCTGCCGCGCGTCGTCCTGCTGGTTGGGCAGGAGAAACTTGCTGCGCATCAGGAAAGAGAGCGCGCGACGGTCGTCGAGCACGTTGCGGCGGATGCGGCCGTTCAAGTCTTCTTCGGTGGCGATGGCGGCGAGGATATTGGCGGCTTCGGCGTCGGTGATTTCCTGTCCGAGCACGCGCTTGCCGACCTCTTCAAGCGCGGCATAGACGTCCTCCAGCGCATCGGCGGAGTATTCGGCATCGGCGGCATACAGGTCGAGCAGCACATCCTTGCCATCGGAGACGTAGCCGGGCTGGCTGCGTGCCCGCAGCCGCTGCAGGCGAAACACCGGCAGTTCCTCCTTGCGCACCGAGAACAGGATGTCACGATGCAGCACGAAGGCCACGGCAACGTTGCGGGATTCGGTATCGGTGTCGAGCAGGAAGTCGGAATGCAGGTGCACTTCGCCGTCGTCATCGATGTAGAAGCGCGCGCTGGCCTCCAGGTCGGTGAGGTCGTCGGGGTCGGGCAGTTCGAGGCCGAAATACTTGCCGACCCAGGCGCGCACGAAGTGGGACGGCGCGACCAGGTCCACCCAGATCGGTTTGATGTTGGCCAGGTCGGCACGGCTGTCGACCTGTACCTGGGAGAGGCGACCGTTCTTCAGCTCGAATGCGTTGAGCATGCTGCGCACGCTGGCATAGGAACGCGCGCCGACCAGTTCTTCGCGCAGATCGTCGGGCAGGATTTCGAGGATGGGTTCGCAGCGGTCTTCGTTGACCTGCTGCCAGGTGATGACACGGTCCTCATCGGGGAGCATCTCGAGAATGCGTGCGATGTGGGTTGTCTCAAGTCCTTCAAGCAACATCTGCAACTCGGTCAGGTGCTGCTTATGGACCAGGTCCTCGACCAGCTCATGGCGTGGCATGTCCTGCCGGTGCACCAGATCCTCGATGCGGCGATGTCGCGACAACAGCAGCTGCACCTTGGAGAGGTGCTGCTCGAGCAGGTCTTCGGCGCGGGGGCTGACGTCGAGTGGTTCGGCCATGGTTTTGGTGGCAGTCGCGCGGAGCGCGGTTTCTGAAAAAGCTAACGCCCGCAGTGGACGTTATACCGGTATCGATAACGAATTCTACGCCCGCGCCGGAAGATCGCGCCGCTTCCCTTTCAGCTAACAGGCACACCGGCACATGCCAATTCATCGGATTGGACAAGTGGTCTATAAAAACTTGATGCCCATCAATGCGCTTGCTTTATTCGCGGCCTATTCTTAAATGAATGATGATTTGAGCCAACACACGCAATTCCCATGGATGCCCCGGTTAATTTATCTCGACGCAGTTTTTTTCGCGCCAGAAGTTTGGTGCGGCACTGCCTGCGTCCACCTTGGGCGCAGGCGGAAGCCGTCTTTCTGGCGACATGCACAAGGTGCGATGCCTGCATTGATGTCTGTCCTTCGCGCATCGTGGTGCGCGGCGATGGTGGTTTTCCGGAAGTCGATTTCTTGCGCGGAGAACATGAGTGCAGCTTCTGCCGCGCGTGCGTTGACGCCTGCGCACCGAAAGCCCTGCATGACCGGTCTGGCGGCGTGGCGTGGCAATACGTGGCGGCCATCGGCGCAAGCTGTCTCGCCCGGGATGGCGTGGTTTGTCGCTCCTGCGGCGACATCTGCCAACCGGGGGCGATCCGTTTCCGTCCGCAAGTGGGGCAGGCCGCCCGGCCCGAGGTTGACCTGTCGATTTGTACTGGATGTGGTGCCTGCGTTGCGCCGTGTCCGAGTCGTGCCGTGCGCATCACGGCGGAGCATCCGGAGGTATTGACATGAATATTACTGGCGTACTCGTGCGGGCACTGCCCGAGCAGTTTCCCGAGACTTTGACCGCACTGCGCAACATCGCCGGCGTGGAAATCCACGCCGCCGAGGAGGATGGCGGACGCATCGTCCTGACGCTGGAGGATGGTACCGGCTACAGCGTCGAGGATTCCCTGCTCAAGGTGCATTTAATTGATGGCATTTCGGATGCAGCTTTGGTTTATCAATATTCAGATGAGAATCTCATGAAGGAGATGACAGCATGAACATGGATCGTCGCGGGTTTATCAAGGCCAATGCCGTTGCCGCCACCGCGGCCGCGGCGGGTATTTCGCTTCCCCTGACCGCTGCTGCGGCAAAAAAGGAGGCGGCTGGCGCCAACCCGACAGTCGTCCGCTGGGACAAGGCGGCGTGCCGCTTCTGTGGCACCGGTTGCTCCGTGCTGGTCGGCACCCAGGAAGGCCGCGTCGTCGCGACGCAGGGCGATCCGGATTCGCCGGTCAACCGCGGCCTCAACTGCATCAAGGGCTATTTCCTGTCCAAGATCATGTATGGCGCCGACCGCCTGAAAAAACCGCTCCTGCGCAAAAAAGGCGGCCAATACGACAAGAACGGCAGCTTCGTCGAGGTCTCATGGGACGAGGCCTTCGACATCATGGCCAAGAAGTGGAAAGAGGCACTGAAGAGTGACGGCCCGGCCGGCGTCGGCATGTTCGGCTCCGGACAATGGACCATCTGGGAAGGCTACGCGGCTGCCAAATTGTGGAAGGCCGGGTTCCGCTCCAACAACCTCGATCCCAATGCCCGCCATTGCATGGCTTCCGCCGTGGCCGGTTTCATGCGCACCTTCGGCATCGACGAGCCGATGGGCTGTTACGACGACATCGAGCAAGCGGATACCTTCGTGTTGTGGGGCGCCAACATGGCCGAGATGCATCCGATCCTCTGGTCGCGCATCACCGACCGGCGGCTGACGCACGCCGATGCCAAGGTGATGGTGCTATCCACCTTCGAGCACCGCAGCTTCGATCTGGCGGACCTGGGCATGATTTTCGTGCCGAACACCGATCTGGCGATCCTCAACTACATCTGCCACCACATCATCAGCAGCGGCAAGGTCAACAAGGAGTTCGTCAAGAAAAACGTCAACTTCAAGATGGGCGAAACCGATATCGGCTTCGGCCTGCGTCCGGCCCATGCCCTGGAAAAGAATGCCACCAACAACGGCTACCCGGGCGCCGACGGCAAACCCAAGGGGAACACCGGAGCAGCCAAGGACTCCACCTTCGAGGAGTTCGCCAAGTTCGTTTCGGAATATACGGTGGACAAGGTCGCCAAACTCACGGGCGTGCCGGCCGAAAAGCTCAAGCAACTCGCCGAGATGTACGCCAATCCCAACAAGAAGATCGTCTCTTTCTGGACCATGGGCTTCAACCAGCACACGCGCGGTACCTGGGTCAACAACATGATCTACAACGTGCATCTGCTGACCGGCAAGATCAGCGAACCGGGCAACGGCCCCTTCTCGCTGACCGGCCAGCCCTCCGCCTGCGGCACGGCACGCGAGGTCGGCACCTTCGCCCACCGCCTGCCCGCCGACATGGTGGTGACCAACCCCGCGCACCGCAAGATCACCGAAGAGCTCTGGCAATTGCCGGATGGCACGCTCTCCGACAAGATCGGTCTGCACGCCGTGGCGCAAAGCCGCGCCCTGAAGGACGGCAAGCTCAAGTGTTACTGGACCAGCACCACCAACAACATGCAGGCCGGGCCGAACGTCAATGACGAGATCTATCCCGGCTGGCGCAACCCGGCGACCTTCATCGTCGTTTCCGACGCCTACCCGACTGTTTCGGCCCTGGCCGCCGATTTGATTCTGCCCTCGGCCATGTGGGTCGAGAAGGAAGGCGCGTTCGGCAACGCCGAACGCCGCACCCAGTTCTGGCGCCAGCAGGTCAATGCACCGGGCGAGGCGAAGTCCGACCTCTGGCAGTACATGGAATTTTCCAAGCGCTTCAAGATGGAGGAAGTCTGGCCCGCCGAACTGCTCGCCAAGAAGCCGGAGTACAAGGGCAAGACGCTCTACGACGTTCTTTATGCCAACAAGGTCGTCAACAAGTTCCCGCTTGCCGATGTCGAGAAGGCCAACGCCCACGCCAGCGGTTTCAAGGGCTACATGAACGACGAATCCAAGGTCTACGGCTATTATGTGCAGAAGGGTTTGTTCGAGGAATATGCCCAGTTCGGTCGCGGCCACGCGCATGATCTGGCGCATTTCGATATCTATCACAGGTCGCGCGGTCTGCGCTGGCCGGTGGTCGACGGCAAGGAGACCTTGTGGCGTTTCCGTGAAGGCTATGACCCCTATGTCAAGGCCGGCGAGGGCGTGAAGTTCTATGGTCACAAGGACGGCAAGGCAGTGATTTTTGCCCTGCCCTACCAGGACCCGCCGGAAATGCCGGACAAGGAATACGATCTCTGGCTGTGCACCGGTCGCGTGCTGGAACACTGGCACACCGGCACCATGACACGACGCGTCGCCGAATTGCACCGTGCCGTGCCCGAGGCGCAGATCTTCATGCACCACGACGATGCCAAGGCGCGCGGATTCTCGCGCGGCATGGAGGTGAAGGTGGTGTCGCGGCGCGGTGAAATGGTGGCGCGCATCGAAACCCGCGGCCGCAACAAGCCGCCGCGTGGCCTGATCTTCGTCCCGTTCTTTGACGAGGCCAAGTTGATCAACAAGCTGACGCTCGATGCCACCTGCCCGATCTCGAAAGAGACCGACTTCAAGAAGTGCGCGGTGAAGGTCGTCAAGGCCTGATGCCGGATGGACGATGGTTGCATCAATGCCGGTAAAGGACTCACGTCGCCAATTTCTCGCCACCTTGTCGAAGCTGGCGGGGGTGGCGGGTGGCGCGTGTCTGTTCTCGCTGGGACTGGGGCTTTATGCACGGCAGGCCTCGGCCCTGCCGGCGCAGGCGCTCCGCCCACCGGGAGCACTGGCGGAAGATGCATTTCTGGCCGCCTGTCTGCGTTGCGGGCTGTGCGTGCATGGTTGCCCGTACGACATGCTGAAACTTGCTTCACCCGGCACACCGGTGGCGACGGGCACGCCCTACTTCATCGCGCGCGACAAGCCCTGCGAGATGTGCGAGGACATTCCCTGCGTCGTCGCCTGTCCGTCGGGAGCGCTGGATCGGTCGCTCAAGGATATCGGCAAGGCGCGCATGGGCCTGGCGGCACTGGTCGATCAGGAAACCTGCCTCAATTTCCTCGGCCTGCGCTGCGACGTCTGCTATCGGGTCTGCCCGGTCATCGACAAGGCGATCACGCTGGAAAAGCTTCACAACCCGCGTTCGGACCGTCACGCGCTGTTGCTGCCGACCGTTCACTCGGAGCATTGCACGGGCTGCGGCAAGTGCGAACAGGCCTGCGTGTTGCCAGAAGCCGCGATCAAGATTTATCCGGTCAAACTGGCCAAGGGCAAGCTGCCGGACCACTACCGCAAGAGCTGGGAAGAAAGGGCCGCGCATGGCGGCTCGCTGATCGGCGATCAAATCCAGATGCCGGTGCGCGGCATGGAAGGCGCCGCCGGATCAGCCGCAGTGCCGTCACAACCCGCCCTCGATTCGACATGGAAACCTTGATGGAAAAGGCCAGTGCCGCCCCCGGCAACACGCCTGACGCCGTATCGCCAGCGCCGACTTTCTTCGCCCGGCTGCGCTGGGGCAAGTGGTTGCTGTTGCGGCGCCTGTCGCAGGCGGGAATTCTGGGCCTGTTCCTGCTCGGCCCCTGGTTCGGCATCTGGATCGTCACGGGCAACCTGTCGTCCTCGATGACCCTCGGCGTCCTGCCACTGACCGACCCGCTGCTGATCATGCAGTCGCTTGCCACCGGCTTTATCCCTTATCAGGATGCGCTGATCGGTGTCGCGATCGTCATTGCCTTCTACCTTCTGGTTGGCGGACGGGTGTTCTGCTCCTGGGTCTGCCCGGTCAATCCGGTCACCGACGCCGCTGCCGCGTTGCGGCGCAAGCTGGGCATCAAGGGCGGTCGCGCCCCGGCGGCCAGCACCCGCTACTGGCTGCTGGGCGGCCTGCTCATCACCGCCTTCCTGACCGGCAACCTGGTCTGGGAATTCGTGAACCCGGTATCCATGCTCCACCGCGGCCTGATCTTCGGCATGGGTTTCGGCTGGCTGGTGGTTCTGGGAGTTTTCATCTACGACCTGCTGGTGGCCAGTCGCGGCTGGTGCGGACACCTCTGCCCGATGGGCGCGACCTATGCGTTGCTCAACCGTACCGCCTTGCCGCGCGTATCAGCCGAGCGGCGCGCCGCCTGCGACGATTGCATGGATTGTTTCACCGTTTGCCCGGAACCACAGGTGATACGCCCCGCCCTCAAGGGTACCGACTCACCGCTCATCAAAGACCCCGAATGCACGAATTGCGGTCGCTGTATCGAAGTTTGTGCGCTCGACGTATTCCGTTTCACGACCCGTTTTTCTGCTTCGACTCATCGGAGGACAACATCATGATCAAAAATGTATTGCGTAGCCTGCTACTGGTGGCAATCCTGGGCGCCGCCCCTGTATATGCCGCCGATGCTCCGGTGAGAGTCCAGTCCTTGCGTGGGGAAACACCCATCGACAAGACGCCCGACGCCGACATGTACCGGCAGATCAAGGACGCCAAGCCGTTGCCGCGCGATTTCGTCCAGCAGCCGCCGCTGATTCCGCACTCGATTCGCGACTACCAGGTGACCATGAACTTCAACAAGTGCATGGACTGCCACGGCTGGGCGAAGACGCGCGAAAGCGGCGCGACCAAGGTCTCGGTGACGCACTTCAAGACACGCGACGGCGTCGAATTGTCGAATATCTCGCCGCTGC
Source organism: Rhodocyclaceae bacterium UBA2271 (assembly GCA_002347405.1). Taxonomy (GTDB): domain Bacteria; phylum Pseudomonadota; class Gammaproteobacteria; order Burkholderiales; family Rhodocyclaceae; genus Sulfuricystis. The sequence goes on from DDXB01000042.1 coordinate 16,177, forward strand.
GCTATTTCTGCACACAGTGCCATGTCCCGCAGGCTGACGCCCAGCCGCTGGTCGGCAACACCTTCCGGCCCGGCGTCGGCCTGCAGTGAGGAACCGGACATGAGCGGATCACCTTTCAGCAAGCTCAAGGCGCTGGCCTTCAGCGGGTTCGGCATCGCCTTCGTCGCGGGCATCGTGTTCTGGGGCGGTTTCCACACCGTGCTGGAATTGACCAACACCGAGGCCTTCTGTATTTCCTGCCACGAAATGGAGAAGAACGTCTATCAGGAATACCGCAACACCATTCACTATTCCAACCGCACCGGCGTAAGGGCGACCTGCCCCGACTGCCATGTGCCGAAGGAGTGGGGGCCGAAGATCGTGCGCAAGATCCAGGCCTCGAACGAGGTGTTCCACAAGGTTCTCGGCACCATCGACACGCCCGAGAAGTTCAATGCCAAGCGGGCGGCGCTGGCACAGAACGAATGGAACCGGATGAAGAAAAACGATTCCCAGGAATGCCGCAATTGCCATCACTTCGACTACATGGACTACGCGGAACAGGGTCGGCGTGCCTCCAGCACCCACCAGCGCGGCTGGCAGGAAGGCAAGACCTGCATCGACTGTCACAAGGGTATCGCGCACAACATGCCGCCGGTCGACCAGTCCATCGGTGTTGGCAAGGCGGGTGCCGCCATCGACGCCAGCGCCCAGCCGGCAACGCCGGCGCAGACAGCGGCAACCGTGCCGGACGGAAGAACCGGACTGGACGCGTCTTCATTCGGGGCGTTGAAGTCGGCATCAGGCAAATAACGGCGCAAGCCCGGCCGTAGTGCAACAGGGGTCATCCGGCAGCCGCAAGGCCCGGATGACCCTTGCCTTTTGGCGAAGCCTGTAAGGACGGCGGCGCTCAGGGCACCGCGGAATAGTGCATGCGCGCCAGGATCAGCTGCGTGCGCCGGTCGAGATATTCGGAATTCGGGTTCTTCTCGAAGCGGCGCGGCGCCGGCAACATCACCGCCAGGCGTGCCGCCTGGACGGCGGACAACTGGCTGGCGCTGTTGCCGAAATAGCGATTGGCGGCGGCTTCGGCGCCGAATACGCCGTCGCCCCATTCGACCACGTTGAGATAGACCTCGAGGATGCGCCGCTTGTCCCACAGCAATTCGAGCCAGACGGTGATGATCGCTTCCTGCGCCTTGCGCCAGGGTGTCTTGTCGGAAGAAAGGAACAGGTTCTTGGCAAGTTGCTGGCTGATGGTCGAACCGCCGGCCACCACCTTGCCCTTCCGCTGGTTTTTTTCGAGGGCTTTCTGGATGCCTTCCCAGTCGAAGCCTTCGTGGTCGATGAACTTGTCGTCCTCCGCCGCCACCACGGCGCGCTTCAACTGCACCGAGATTCTTTCGTAGGGCACCCAGCGCTGTTGGAGCTTGGCCTTGGGGTTCTTCTCGCGCAGCGCATCGAGACGCAGCGCCATGAAGCTGGTCTGGCCGGGATCGACATAGCGCCACCAGACCACCCAGCCGACATACCAGCCCTGCCACAGCAGCAGGGCAAGAAAAAAGAGCGCCAATATTCGCTTCAACCAGTTGGGTGCGGGTTTCATCCCCTCAGTATCCTCTTACGTGAAAAGATGCAGCGTGTGCGCCGGGCCAATCCCTCTCTCTCGACCTCTCTCCCAGAGGGGGAGAGGAGGCAGATAGTTTCCCTCT
>DDXB01000014.1 GCA_002347405.1 Rhodocyclaceae bacterium UBA2271
CGGGCCAATCCCTCTCTCCCGACCTCTCTCCCAGAGGGAGAGAGGAGGCAGATAGCTTCCCTCTCCCGCTTGCGGGAGAGGGATTGAGGGAGAGGGCTGCCAAGCAAACGCGGCACGCGGCGCAGGCTAATGCCGGCAACGCCGGCGTTAAGCCGCGTAGCGGCGGCCGGAGGAAAAAAACCAAAGCCCTTCCGCTGGGGGGGCACCAGGCCGCAGGGCGCCACGAAGTGGCGGCCCTGAGCGCAGCGAGGGATTCGGCGCAGCCGAACAAAGGGGGCGGGCGTCTTTCATGATCGGGGGCATAGCCCGCGCATCATGAAAGTTATTCCGCCAGTTGCGCCAGCAACAGATCCTGGGCGCAGGTGCGCACGCGGCGCGAAGGCTTGATCTGGTATTGGCCTTCGCTGTCCATGTCCCACGCCTGGCAGTTGTCGGCCAGATAGTTGCGCAAGCCTTCCTTGATGACGCGTCGCTTGAGCTTGGGTTCAAGTAACGGGAAACAGACCTCGATGCGGCGGAAAAAGTTGCGCTCCATCCAGTCGGCGCTGGCCAGATAGAGATGCTCCGCGCCGTCGGCGTAGAAGTAGTAAATGCGGTGGTGTTCGAGAAAACGCCCGATCACCGAACGCACGCGGATGTTCTCGGAAAGCCCTTTCACGCCGGGGCGCAGGCAGCAGACGCCGCGCACGAGCAGGTCGACATGCACGCCCGCCTGGCTCGCCTCGTAAAGCGCCTCGATGATCTCGGGCTCCAGCAGTGAATTCATCTTGGCGATGATGTGTGCCTTGCGGCCGGCGCGGGCCGCCGCCGTTTCGGCGTGGATGGCTTCCAGGGTGTTCACGTGCAGCGTGAAGGGTGACTGCCACAGATGCTTCAGGGCGCTGGCCTTGCCCAGGCCGGTGAGTTGCTTGAAAACATCGTTGACATCGCCGGCGATTTCATCGTTGCAGGTCAGCAGGCCGAAGTCCGTGTACAAGCGGCTGGTGCGCGGATGGTAGTTGCCGGTGCCCAGGTGGAGGTAGCGGCGATAGCCGGTCTCCTCGCGCCGCAGCACCATGATCATCTTGGCGTGGGTCTTGTAGCCGAACACGCCATAGACGACATGGGCGCCGGCCTCTTCAAGCCGTGCGGCGATGGACAGGTTGGCCTCTTCGTCGAAGCGCGCCATCAGTTCGACCACCACCGTGACTTCCTTGCCCTTTTGCGCGGCGCGCAGCAGGTGCTCCATCAGCACGGAGTCGGTGCCGGTGCGGTAGACGGTCATCTTGATGGCCACCACCTGCGGGTCCTCGGTAGCCTGCTTGAGAAAGCCGATGACCGGTGCAAAGGACTGGAAGGGATGGTGCAGCAGGATGTCGTTCTTCCTGATGCAGTCGAACATGTCGTAATGCCCGGTCAATTGCTTCGGCAGGCCGGGCTGGAAGGCGGGGAATTTCAGGTCGGGACGATCCACCTGGTCCGGCAACGAGATCAGGCGCACCAGATTGACAATGCCATGCACCTGATAGAGATCATCGCGGTTGAGGCCGAATTGCTGCAGCAGGAAATCGGTCATGTCCGCCGAACAGTTGTCGGCGACCTCCAGGCGCACGCCGTCGCCGAAATGGCGATGCGGCAGTTCGCCCTGCAGGGCAGTGCGCAGATTCTTTACTTCCTCGTCATCGACGAAGAGGTTGGAGTTGCGCGTGACACGGAACTGGTAACAGCCCTGTACCGTCATGCCGCTGAAGAGTTCGCCGACATGCCGGTGCAGGATGGAGGAGAGGAACACAAAGGCGTGATCGACATCCGCCAGTTCGCGCGGCAGGCGGATCACGCGCGGCAGGGTGCGCGGCGCCTGCACGATCGCGGCGCCCGAGTTGCGGCCGAAGGCATCCTTGCCTTCGAGCTCGACGGCAAAGTTCAGGCTCTTGTTGAGCACGCGCGGGAAGGGATGGGCCGGGTCGAGCCCGATCGGCGTAAGCACCGGCATGACCTCGCGGTGAAAATAATCGCTCACCCAGTTCTGCTGCGCTTCCGTCCATTCCGTGCGGCGCGGGATGACGATGCCTTCTTTGGCCAGTGCCGGCAGGATTTTGTCGTTGAGCAAGGCATACTGCTCGTCGATCAGGACGTGCGCCTCCTTGATGATGCGCCGATACACCTCCTGTGCGCTACGCCGGTCGGGGCCGGTGGCATTGCTGCGCATCTTGATCTGCTCCTTGACCCCGGCCACGCGAATCTCGAAGAACTCGTCGAGGTTGGAAGAGACGATACAAAGAAAGCGCAAGCGTTCGAGCAGCGGCATGCGCACATCGGCGGCCTGGGCGAGGACCCGGCGATTGAAGGCAAGCAGCGAAAACTCGCGATTGAGGAAGTGTTCGGCGGGAAAATCGTGCAGCGGATACTGGGGTGTCATGATTATCGATGGAGCGGCAGTCGGTGAATGGCGATGCAATTTATTTATATAAGTATGACACGCTCGTGCGCCGTCCCGCCAGCGCCGACTATTGGCGCTGTCGGCGGGACGTCCGGAATTCCGCCAGCGCCGACTTTCCGGCACCTTGACGGGACGTCAAAAATGTTGCCAGCGCCGACTTCCTGTACAGTTCAATCAAGTCACCCCGGCTTGGAATAAACAACAGAGATCAGCTGAGGCACGCATGAACAAAATTTCCCTTGCGGGCGCCATTCTGGCAGCGGCGCTGGCCTTGCCGGCTGCGGCCAGCGGCGTCGAGCTGAGCAAAGCTACCATCAAGGCTGCCGACGGGTCGGAGGTGTCGGTCGAAGTCGCCACCCCTCCGGGCAAAGGCCCATTTCCGCCCGTGTTGTACATCCATGCCAAGCGCGGCTATGCGGATGAAGACCGGGGCCATGTGCGCGAACTGGCCGAGCAGGGTTTTCTGGTCGTGGCGCCCGACTGGCAGTTCGGCCGCTTCATCGAACGCTGGCCTGCAGCGCACAACCCCGAAACCGAACTTGACGTCGAAGCCGGGCTGGACTATCTGCAGGCGCTGCCCAAGGCCTGCCGGCAGCCGGTCGGCATCGTTGGTCTGTCGCGCGGCCCGTATTACGCCATCCGCCTTGCCGCCAAGCGCGGCAAGGATATCGCCGCCATCGTCAGCTATTACGGCCACATGCAGAATCCGAATGCCTCCGAACCCGACCAACTGTTCCGCTTCGCGCCGGAGATCATGCAGATCACCACGCCCATGTTGTTCCTGATTGGCGAGCAGGATTTCGAACTGCGCCGCATGAACGGCGGCCGTGCTTTTTACGCCCTGTGGGAGCGCGGCGTCCCGGTCGAATATCAGGTCTACCCGCTGGCGCGGCGCGCCTTCGACTTCCGCCAGGATCAGACGCCGGAAGAGCTGATTGCCAAACGCCACGCGCGCGAACGGGCAAAGCAATGGCTGATGCGCTGGATGCAGCTGACGCCGGAGATGCGCTGTCGGTAAGCGTCAGGGTTGAGCGCTGGCGCCGTACCCCTGCGGGGCATTCCATACCCCNNCTGCGGGGCACTTCGTCCAGCCAGTCCCACGGGGATTTCCTGCGGTCACGCCGACTTTGGCCCTGGGCTAGAATTGCCAATTCAATACCAACCCCGGGTTACACCTCATAGTGATTCACGAACACGTCGCCGCCGTCGATATGGGTTCCAACAGTTTTCGCCTGCAGGTCGGGCGGATCGTCGGCAACCAGATTTATCCGCTCGATGGGCTGAAAGAGACGGTGCGGCTGGCGGCCGGGCTGACGCCGGAAAAACATCTGGATGAGGCCTCGCAGCGGCGCGCGCTGGCGGCTTTGGCGCAGTTCGGCGAACGTCTGCGCGACTTCGCGCCGGATGCGGTGCGGGCGGTGGCGACCAATACCCTGCGCGTGGCCAGAAATTCTCCGCAGTTTTTGGCGCAAGCCGAGGCAACGCTGGGTTTTCCCATCGAGATCATCGCCGGCCGCGAAGAGGCGCGCCTGATCTATCTGGGCGTCGCCCATACCCTGCCCAACCCGGAGGTCCGCAATCTGATCGTCGATATCGGCGGCGGTTCGACGGAATTCATCATCGGGCAGAACATCAAGCCGCTGCAGCTTGAATCGCTGTACATGGGCTGCGTCAGTTTCAGCCTGCGCTTCTTTCCGGAGGGTCGTGTCGACAAGCGTGGCATGCAGGAGGCCGAGCTGGCCGCCAGCCGCGAACTGCAGACCATCGTCAAGGCCTATCGCGACACCCGCTGGGACGCGGCGGTCGGCTCCAGCGGCACGGCCAAGGCGATTCGCGACATTCTGGAACTCAATGGCTATGCCGATGGCACGATCACCCGGAAGGGTCTGGAGCGCCTGCGCAACCGGCTGGTGCAGGCGGGCGGCGCGGAGCGCGCCGGATTGAAGGGCATGCGCCCCGACCGGGTACCGGTGATCGTCGGGGGCGTGGCGATCATGTCGGCGGTGTTCAAGGAGTTCGACCTCGATGAAATGAATTTTTCGGAGGGGGCGCTGCGCCTGGGCGTGCTCTACGACTTGCTGGGCCGCTATCACCATGAAGACCTGCGCGAGGCGACGGTCAAGCGTTTCATGCAGCGTTACGAGGTTGATACGCAACAGGCGGAGCGCGTCAGCACGATGGCGTTGAAGCTGTTCCGGCAACTGCGGAGCACTGACCTGGTGGAGGATTCGGTTACTGCCAAGCTGCTGGCGTGGGCGGCGCGCCTCTCCGAGATCGGCGTGTCGGTGGCGCACGCGGGTTTCCACAAACATAGCGCCTATGTGCTGGCGAATGCCGACATGCCCGGCTTCTCGAAGCGCGACCAGTCCATGCTGTCCCGACTGGTGCTCGCCCATCGCGGCAAGCTGGAGCGGGTGCAGGTGTTGACGCAGTCTTTGCCGGACTATCTGCCGATCTTTTGTCTGCGCGTCGCGGCGCTCCTGCACCGGGCGCGCGACGATGCGCCGGTTCCCGAGATCGAGGTGGCCATGACGGCCAAGGGCTATGAACTGCACATCGACCGGGCGTGGCTCACCAGCGCGCCGCTGACGGCTGCCGTGCTGGCCAGTGAAACCGAGCAGTGGGCAAGCGTCGATATCGAGTTCCGGGTGCGCGCCCGCCAGCGGCGCGCCGCCGCCGACTGAACTGCCAATGCGTCGAGTGCGTCGCCATGTTGCACGCCCACTATAGCGAGACAAGCGGCGCCTCGGGTCGGAGCGAACTGCTGCTGACCGGGCGCTGGACGTTGCGTGCGCTGGCAGAAAGGGGCGCCGCCGACACTGCCTGGCAAGACCGCTTGCGGGAACTCGGTTGCCGCGATGCGGTGAGCTGGAACTGCCTGGACATCGAGGCGCTGGATTCGGTCGGCGCCTTGCTGTTGTGGCGCAGTTGGGGGCGCAAGCTGCCCGAACGGCTGTCGATGCGCCCCGAGCACCTGCACATTTTCGAGCGCATCGCCGCCGCCGATGGCGAGCCGGCGGCGGTCGTCCTGCCGCGCTCGCCTTTCGAGGGCCTGATCGTGCTGGGCGCGGGCGTGCTGGCGGGCATGCGGCAGGTGCGCGACTTTATCGCCTTGCTGGGGCAGCTGGCGCTGGACCTGCTGCATCTGCTGCGTCATCCTGGCGATCTGCCGGCACGCGAAATTTCCGCCAACATCTACAAGAGCGGCGTGCGGGCAATGCCGGTGACCGCGCTGGTCGGCTTGCTGATCGGCATTGCCCTGTCTTACCTGTCGTCGCTGCAATTGCGCCAGTTTGGCGCCGACATGTTCATCGTCAATCTGCTCGGTCTTTCCATCATCCGCGAGCTGGGGCCGGTGCTGGTCGCCGTGCTGGTGGCCGGTCGTTCCGGCTCGGCGATGACGGCGCAACTGGGCGTGATGCGGGTGACCGAGGAAATCGACGCGCTGGCGACCATGGGTGTGTCAAGCAGCCTGCGCCTGGTCCTGCCCAAGGTGGTGGCGCTCGCCGTGGTGACGCCGCTCCTGGTGCTGTGGGCAACGGCGCTGGCGCTCTTGGGCGGCATGCTGGCGGCGGAACTTCAATTGGGTATCGGTATTGGCTATTTCATCGAGACGCTGCCCAAGGCGGTGCCGGTGGTCAACCTCTGGATCGGCCTGGTCAAGGGCGCCGTGTTCGGCCTGGCGATTGCGCTGATCGCCTGCCATTTCGGCCTGCGCGTCAAGCCAAATACGGAAAGCCTGTCGGCCAACACCACCGCCGCCGTGGTGACGGCGATCACCGTCGTGATCTTCATCGACGCCGTGTTTGCCGTCGCCTTGCGCGGCGTTGGCGTGCCGAAACTGTAATGAATCCCGTCATCGCCATCAACGATTTATCCACTCGCCTCGGCGGGGTGTGGATTCATCGTCATCTGCATCTGGAAATCGCGGCGGGCGAGATGGTGGCGCTGGTCGGCGGCTCCGGCAGCGGCAAGACGACCCTGCTGCGGCAGATGATCGGCCTCCTGACGCCCACCCAGGGCACGATCCGCTTGTTCGGCGAACCCTTGTTCGGTGGCGGGGTGGTGCGCGAACGCGCGCTGCGGCAACGGTTTGGCGTGCTGTTTCAGCAGGGCGCGCTGTTTTCCGCCCTCAATGTGTTCGACAACATCGCCTTCCCGCTGCGCGAACTCAGGTGTTTCGACGCGACCACGATTCGCGACCTGGTGATGCTCAAGCTCGAAATGGTCGAGCTCCTGCCGCAACATGCCCTGTTGCTGCCGGCGGAATTGTCCGGCGGCATGGTCAAGCGCGTTGCCCTGGCGCGCGCCCTGGCGCTGGAACCGGAACTGCTGCTGCTCGACGAGCCGACCGCCGGCCTCGATCCCGATCGCTCCGCCGGCTTTGTGCGCCTGATCCGCCGGCTCGGGGATGAACTCGGCCTCACGGTGCTGCTGGTGACCCACGATGTCGCCACGCTGGCGGCGTTGACGGCAAAGGTCGCCGTGCTCGCCGAGCAACATATCCTGGCCTATGGCATGCTTGATACAGTCAGGCAATTCGACCATCCTTTCATCCGCAAATTTTTTCACCGATCGCCCTGAATCCATGGAAAACCGTTCCCATGCCCTGCTGGCGGGTCTGTTCACCCTGCTGTTCCTGCTGGCCGCCGTCGCGGCGCTCTGGTGGTTCGCGGGCGGCGGCGACCCGACGCACACTTACCTCCTCGAAACGCGCGGCAGCGTGACCGGGCTGAATCGTCAGGCCCAGGTGCGCTATCGCGGCATCCGCGCCGGCAAGGTCATCGACATCGAGCCGGATGAAAAGGACCCCGGCCTGCTGCTGGTCGAGATCACGCTGGGCCGTCAATACCGCCTGACCGACAAGACCGTGGCCAAGCTCAAGTTCCAGGGCGTCACCGGGCTGGCCTATGTGATGCTGGAAGAGGCCGGGGAGGGCGGGCGGCCACTGGATACCACAGGCCTGACGCCGCCGCGTTTGAAAATCCAGCCGGGACTGTTCAACGCGCTGGACGACAAGGCCGGTGCGCTTGCGGACCAGCTCGCCGATCTCGGGCAGCGCCTCAATCGCCTGCTCGATGATCGCAACCTCCAGAATGTTTCCCGGACGCTCGATAACCTGGCCAGCGCTTCCGATGGACTGAAAGAATTGCCGAGTGTGATGGCGGGCTTGCGTGCCGCCTTGTCCGACGCGAATCTCGAGCGCCTGCGGATGCTCTTGACCCATCTGGAAAAAACCGCTGGCGAGGCCGCGCCGCTGACGGTCGAAGCGCGCGCGCTGGTCGGCGCCATGAACGCGCTGACCCAGCGCCTTGATCAGCTTGCCGGCAGCGCGGTTGGCGTGAGCGACCGGCTTGGCACCGACACCCTGCCGCATGCGGAACGGCTGATGACCGATCTGGCCGCCGCCACGCGCCGTCTCGACCGCTTGCTCAAAACGCTCGGCGACACGCCGCAGTCCGTGATCTTCGGGCCCGCTCCGGCCAAACCGGGGCCGGGCGAGGCGGGTTTTGTCATTCCCCATCGGACGGAATAATTCCATGCGCAAAATCGTCATCATTCTTCTGGTCGCGCTGCTGGCGGGCTGCGCCGGAACCTCGTCACGCCAGCCCGAACCTGCGCTCTACGACCTCGGCGATTTTGCCGGCGCCAGGCCGGCATCCGGCTTGCCCATCGCCGTCGCTATCGCCACCATCGAAGTGCGGGCGAATTCATGGCTGGTCGGGCCGCAGATGCGCTATCGCCTTGTCTCTGCCGACAGCTCGCGGCGGCATGCCTACGCGCACAGTCGCTGGGCAGCGCCGCCGGCCGAATTGCTGGAACGCTTCCTGCAGCGGCGCATCGTCTTCGGCCAGCCCGAGTCTGCCGCGCCGGGTTGCCGGCTGCAGTTGCATCTGGATGAAATCGAACAGCGCTTTGCCACGCCGCAAACCAGCCAGCTCGTGCTGGAGGTCAGCGCCACCCTGCTGCCTCGGCGCGGCGAGACAGCATTATCGAAGCGTGCGTTCCTGATACAGCACGACGCCCCGACTCCAGACGCCCAAGGTGGCGTGGCGGCGACGCGTGAGGCGGCGCAGGCCCTGGCGGACGAACTGGCGCAATGGTTGAATGAACTGGCCCGCGAACGGCCGCAAGTCATCAATGTGTGCAAGGAGAAATAATGGCCCCCCACGCTCGTAAATTCGACTCGCTGCCCCCCACCCCCAGAGGGGGCAACCCGCCCATGCCCCTTTGGGGCGGCCCTGCGGAGGCATGATCATGACCACCGAATCCATTGTGCTGATCGAAAACCATGACGGCGTGGTGACGCTGACGCTCAACCGTCCCGCGCAGTTCAATGCCCTGTCGACCGAGCTATTGACCGCGCTGCAAACGGCGCTCGAGAAAGTCGGCGCTGACAGGACGGCGCGGGTCGTCGTCATCGCCGGCGCGGGCAAGGCTTTCTGCGCCGGGCACGACCTCAAGCAGATGCGCGCCAACCACGACAAGGCCTACATGCAGCAGCTCTTCAGGCAGTGCGGGCGCGTCATGACCCTGCTGACCGAACTGCCGCAGCCGGTGATCGCCCGGGTGCAGGGCGTCGCCACGGCGGCCGGCTGTCAGCTCGTGGCGAGCTGCGACCTGGCGGTTGCCGCCGACGTGGCGAAGTTCGCCGTGTCCGGCATCAATGTCGGCCTGTTCTGCTCCACCCCTGCTGTCGCGCTCTCACGCAACATGGGTCGGAAGCCGGCGCTCGAAATGCTGCTGACCGGCGACTTCATCGATGCCGCGGAAGCCCAGCGGCGCGGCCTCGTCAATCGCGTCGTGCCGGCCGAACAACTCGATGCAGAAGTGCAAAAACTCACCGACAGCATCTGCGCCAAGTCGCCGGACGCCATCGCCATGGGCAAGCAGCTCTTCTACCGCCAGCTCGAAATGGGCCTGGCCGGCGCCTACCAACTGGCCGCCGAAACCATGGCCTGCAACATGATGACCGCCGACGCCGTGGCGGGCATCGACGGCTTCATGAACAAGCGCAAGACTTGAGTGGCATAAAGACGATCAAGGACGCAACGTTCGTTGCCGACGCTACGCGCTGGAAAGTATCTCGTGCGACACGTTGTCGACCACGACCGGGCAGTCCATGTAGGTGACCGAAGGCTCGGTGTTGTACTTTTCGCGGACGAAGGCCCGCCAACTCTCGGTGTACAGTGCTTCAGCCTCGGCTTTGCTGTTCCAGAGATAGATGCCGCCGACGGTGCTGCCGTCCTGCGACAGCACGTAATACTTGCGGAGCAGTCCCGCTACGCCCTGGTACTTGGGAGCCGTGCTCAGGAAAATCTTGCGTGCCTCATCCAGTGTCATGGGTTTTGGCAGCTTGAAGGTGGCCATGGCCGTGATCATGTGAATCCTCCTCAGGGTGGTGCCGTGATGTTGGGACGTTGACTACTGTGGCTGCGCTGCGGCGGCAAACCACAGAAAAATCGCCACACCGACAATCAGCGCGGCATCGGCAAACAGGGCGCCAATGGCGAGACCTGCAACCAGCCTGTCCTTGACCTGAAAGACCTTGCCGCCCCACAGATACTTCCAGAACTGAATATGCAGTTCCTGCAGTCGCGGCGAGAGCGAAGCCAGCTGCTGGCTGGTGGGTTGGCCGAGCGCGGCGAACTCGTCAGGATGCTTCTCCTGCAGCACGCGCAGCAGCAGGTTGCGGAAAAGCCAACTGCTGCCCATGGCCAGCAAAATGATCACGATGGCCATTCCGGTCATAAGATTCTCGTCCAATGTTTGATGTGGCTGGCCCGGGCAACAAAATTATCGGCGCCAGTGTTGGAGGATGGGTGAGCCCTGCTGTTCATGTCGAGGATTTGCGGAAGCAGCAGTAAACAAACTGCTGCAGCGTACCGGAAGGTGTGCGGTGTTCGACCTTCTCATGTTTCACAAGTGTAAATGACGCGCCGAACGCTGCGTGCAACTGCCCGGCGCTGTAACGCACGACGGGCAGGCCGCTGCATTGGGTGGGGCCATCTTCCGCAAACGTGGCAACGATGACATGTCCTTCCGGCTTGACCGTGCGCAGGACGGCCGTGACATAGGCCCGCCTGTCATCGGCTGATGTGAGGAAGTGAAAGACTGCCCGGTCGTGCCACAAGTCATAGGTGTCAGCCGGCAGGGTTGCCTTGGTGATGTCGGCCTCAAGCCAGTGCACCGCGTGGCCCGCTGCGCCAAGCCGCAACTTGGTGGCGGCGAGCGCCGCCGCGGAGAGGTCAAGCACCGTGAGGTTCGCATAACCATTTGCCAGAAGGTCGTCGACCAGCGTTGAAGCGCCGCCGCCAACATCGATGATTGATGCCGACAGGGGAATTTCCGTGTCGTGGATCATGCCTAACGACTGACTGGCGTGCTCCTGAAACCAACTGACAGCATCTGCTGGTTTGGTCGAATAGATGTTGTTCCAGTGGGATTTTGACGGCATACGATCTCAGAGGATAACGAGAGAGGGATGACAAAGAATAACAGGAGCAGGGGAACGTGCTTTCGATTTGCGGAGTGCCAGCCGCAAATACTTCTGCCGCGATGGCACCATCCTCCCGAGTTTCAAGATCGGAGCCCGATGAAATGCCAAGGTTCCATGTGAGACTTTGCACTTTCGGGCGCCGAGGAACAGGAACCCGGCGCCGTTGCAGGACGCGAGATGCGTGAACGTTGGGTTCACTTGTTCAATCAAATTCATTTGGCGGGTTAGGCAAATTGTGTAAATGGGGGGGCAGACCACGGTTTTCCTGTCGCAACCCCCATTTATCATTTACCTTCGCTCCGGCTGAGGGGTATCTCGATGCCGCCAAACCGGCTATGCGAAAGAAATAACCCCGTCCGGAACATTCACTGCAGACTGCCGAGATAAACACCCAAGGCGCGCCTCTCGCTGCCGTTCAGGCCTGCCGCAATAACGTTCATGACGCTTCCGTCGTTGGTGCGCTCCCGAGAGGCGAACTTCATCAGTTGGTCTTCGATATACGAAGGCAGTTGGCCAGCCAGGCGCGGGAGTTCGGTGGTGCCATGAGCATCATTGCCGTGACAAGCGACACAGGCGGAAACCCCGGCAGCCGGGAGGCCTTCGAAATAGATTTTCTTGCCCAGCTCTGCCTCTACAGCATTGCGCACCGGTCTCGACTGCGGCGGGTTCTTTGAGAAATATTCGGCAAGTTGCGAGATATCGCGATCACTCAGATCTCTTGTCAACCCCGTCATGGCTTCGCTGGTGCGGCGGCCATCGCGAAAATCCCTCAACTGCTTTTCGAGATACGCAACATTTTGCGCTGCCAGGCGCGGGTAGGTTCTGCTTCCCCGTTCACCTTCGGGTCCATGGCACAGCATGCAGCGGGATTCAATGATTTCAAGTGCGCGCCGGGAAGGTTCGGCTCCCAGCGGAAATGACGGGAAGGAGATAACGAATAACACCGTACTTGAGACTATCGCGTTCTTCAGTTTCATATTTCTTCCAATTCAATTACAGAACGATTGACTGTCAGTTAAAAGAAGGCAGGCATTCGCTAATATTACAGACAGGGCGGCACTTTCATTTTTCAAAAAAACCGACACGAAGTAGCGGATATTCAGCGCAAGGCGCCGATCTCGCGCAGATAGCGGGCTGCGCCGGGGTGCAGCAGCTCGCTGCGCGGTACTTCGTTGGCCGTGTTGGCCGCGGTGGTGTAGCGGCCCTGCGCCAGTCGCGCTGCCAGTTTCGCCTCGCCGCGATGCACGGCACGGGCGAGACGGTAGGCGACCTCATCCGGCAAATCGGCGCGCGCCAGCACAAACGACCACAGGCCGACCGATTGAAGCGCCGTCTGCTGACCGGCATAGCTTCCCGCCGGCACCTCCATGGGGCGCAGGAACGGATGCCTGGCCTGGATGCGGCTGATCTGCCCTGCATCCGGCACGATGAAACGTGCCCCGCCGGGTGCGGCGGCCACCTCGGTGAATCCGGGCCAGCCGATGCCGCCACCCCACAAGGCGGCGACTTTGCCACTCAGCACCATTGCCGGGCCGTCGCCGGCCTTGTCCAGAAAAACCGCCTGAAAATCCCGTTCCGGCACCAGTCCCAGGCCGTCGAGCACGTCGCGGGCCAGTTTCGTCAGCCCGGAGGCGGGCGTTCCGAAGGCGACCGGCTGGCCCTTCAAGTCGGTAATCGTGCGATAGGGACTATTGCCGCGTACGACGAACATGCCGGGGCCGGGGTACATCGCGGCGATGATGCGCAAGGCGCTGACCGGCTGACCGGCGCCGGCAAAAGCCGCCTGTGCGGCATTGCCTTCGACCAGGCCGATGTCGAGTTTGCCGGCCTCCAGCAGCGGCAGGTTCTCCGCGCTGCCACGGGTGGCGCGCGCCTCGATTCGCAAAGACGGATCAACTTCGGTCAGCACCTCGGCCAGATGCTGGCCATAAAGCTGGAAGCCGCCCCCGGGGGTGGCCGTGCCGAGAACCACCACCGTGTTTTCCGCCTGTGCCAGCGCACTCAGCAGAACTGTCGCCAGCGTTGCCAGATAGAACCGGAATGTTTGCATGTGTCTGCCTCAGTCATCTGTTCAATAACCGCTGCCAGCACCTGGCCGCGCGGTCGATGCCGCCCATCCGGGGACGCTTGCAAAACTTCGGCATCAGCGAATCAGCAGCACCGACGCCACGGTGCAAAGCGCCAGCAGAAGATTGACGCCTACCATTTTGCGAATCGAGTTGAGCGTGTCCGCCGCCGCTGGCCACGCGGCTGCCGCGCAATGCTTGCTCAGCCGTGGATAGAGCACGGCGTAAACATGGCCGAAAATGCCCGCCATCAGCAGGCCGAGCGTCATCATGAGGTGCCAGCCGAGCGGCGCGAACTTGAAGCCCACCTGCAAGAACAGGGCAAAGCCGCTGATCAGCAGGATGACGACGGCAACCGCGGTGATGCGAAAAAATGACCTGAAGGTGGCCACCCAGAGCGGCAGGCGCTGGGGCGGTTCGAGCACCTGCACGGCGGCGGGACGCAGGCAGAAGTAGGCAAAGAACATGCCGCCCACCCAGATGATGACGCTGGAAATATGCAGGAAGAGCAGGAATTGGTTGAACATGGTGTCGTATGCCAGTGTGATTGATTAAAAGACAAGTGTAGCGAAACTGCTGTGCTGATGGGAAAGTTTGCGTTGTGGTTCGAGCAGTCCCGGAGCTCGAAGCCGAGCGGAACACGTGCGCGTAGCTGCAGGCGTCCGGGCAACTTGAGGTAAGCGTGAGCAGGGTCGCCCGAGGTCTTGCACGCACCAGCGGATGCAAGACCTTGACGCGCGGCTCGTCAAAGCGCCCGGGAATGTCCAAGGGCGTGCGCGACAAAGTCGGCGCTGGCGAGATGAAATGCCCCGCATGGGGCACGGCGTCAGGCGAATTCGCTCAGCACCCCGCGGTGCATTTCCCGGTGGCGTCGAACTCCATCGTCTTGCCCGAGAGCGGGACGTGCACCGGCACCTTGACTGCCTTCATGAAGGCTTCCGTCTTGCTGCCCGGGCGTACCTTGCCGCCCACGGTGCCGACTTCGTTGGCGTGCGAGGCAATTACCGCCGCCGGCTTGACGAGATCGTTGATCACGTAGGTGGCCTCGACCGGACCGGTCGTGAAGCCGCCGCCGATGTTCATGACGGCAAGCTTGGCGTTGTAGTGGTTGCGCACCACCAGTTCCTGGTCGGCGGTGATGCCGGTGTCGCCGGAGAGGTAGGCCACCAGCCCGTTGCTGAAGTGGACGACGAAACCGGTCGCCGGGCCGACGTTGCCGGCGATGCCGGCCTCCTTCATCGCCTTGCCGACGACGCCGCCGAAGTAATCGGGATCGAGGCCGTTGCTGTGCAGCGCGGCAACCGTGGCGATGCGCACGCCGCCGAGGGTGACGCTGCCGCCAAAGCGGGTGAGGATCGAGTTGGCGGGATCGCCGTCGTTCGCCTTGAGCTTGGCCGCAAAGAAGGGCGGCATCTCGCTGCCGCTCACGATCTTCGACTTCTTGGCCAGCGCGATGTTCACGACGTTGGAGTTGGGCATTGCCGAAACCGAAGTGTCGGGCTTGTCGCAGCTGCCCGCGTTCGGTTCCTTGTTGTGCGCGTTGCCGACATGGTCGCCGTGCATGTGGCTGATGAGGATGACGTCGATCTTGCCGAGCCGCGGATCAGTGCCACCGGCAACGGTACGGCCGGGATCGTAGAGGATGCGCGTGCCATTCGGATCCTCGAAGACCAGCGCGCGGTCCTGGGGGCAGAACTCGCCGTCGATGCCGCCCAGCGGGGTGACCTTCACGCTCTGCGCGAAGGCGGGAAGTGTGAGTGCGGCACAGACGACGCCAACGGCCGCGATCGAGGTCGAACGACTCATGAGGAAGCCCTCCTGTGGTGGTTGGGAATGCCAAGATACCACCGTCGGGCCATGGGTATCAACCATGCTGTAGTCATGGTATCGAACGGGGCGGTTGCCCGCAAGGGCGGCATTGTTACAAGCGTCGGCCGCCCTTGGAAAAAGCCGGGCATCGAACCTTGGCTTGGCGATGATGTGGCGTCCAAGGACGGGCGCGTGACCCAATTGCCGCCGTTGCGCCAGCGCCGACTTTCAAAGTGGGAGCATGGCTCATGGATCGTTCGTCAACTCGGTGGCAGGATGCCATTGGCCCGTATTGCAATGCGGATAACATCGAGAAACTGGTGGTGTATCACGGGCATGGACAGTAGCGGGCAGGCCGGAAGCATCCCCGGTCGGGCTCCTGAAAAGTCGGTGCTGGCGGTACGGCGATCCGTGTACTATTTATGCCGAAGGGCACTGGAAATAGCGTGACCCAGACCCTTTTAATATGGGAGTTGCCGTCCCTGACGATCCATGCGCTGGTGTTGCGTGCTGCCGATGCTATAGTCAGCGGGCACCAAAAGGCGTAGGCCGACAGGAGTTTCCGGGCTATGCTGCGTCATTCGCCGGGAGAATCCTCATGTCGCTCGACTTTCTGGTTCGTCACATACGCATCATCGGTTTCATGGGCATCGTCATCAGCGTGGTGGCCTGGTGGCTTGATCTCGATGGCTGGGTCTATACGTGCCCCTACTGCCGCGTGCAACGCACCGTCATCGGGTTGCTCGGCCTGCTGATGATCCTGCCCAACCCGCAGCGCTGGGTTTTGCGCTATGTGGCGTCGGTGTTTGCCGTGTTCGGCCTGGTGGTGGCGGCCATGCATTTCTTCAACAACCTGAAGGAATTGATTTCAGGCGATTACGTCTGGGACGATGAATTGTACTTCGACCCATTGCTGCTTGCCTTCTGCGCGTTGTGGATCATGACCGGGCAGATTCTGCTCTTGTATCAAAAGCCGGGTCGTTCCGGAAAGCCCGTTAGCGGATGAAGCGCTCCGCGATCCAGCCCTTGGTCTTTTCCATGCCCATGTCGAAGCTGCCGAATGTCCAAATAAAAACGAACCTGGCCTCTTTTCATTAACAACAGAAGCGGCCCTCGCAGGAGCCGCTTCTCGTTCAGGATGGTCGGTTAATTAGCATCATCCATCGTGCCCCTCCCGGAGCAGGGAATCCAGGCGCGCAACTTCGTCGCTCTGCATCTGGATTTTCTGGCCATCCTTGGTTTCCAGTTCCGTGCCACGCTTCATACGCATGGCGTGACCGTACTTATCTTCCACTGCCATCTTGCCGTCCTTGAAGACGTAGAGTGTCGAACCATCTTTCAGATCGATCAGTTGTTTCGCTGCGGCGCTAGCGGCATCGTGGGCAAACGCAGCCGTTGCACCCGCGGTGCTCAGAACAGCAATCAGGGCCAGCTTTGCAAATTTGGTTTTCATGGTTATCTCCTTGTGATGTTGGGATGAGGCCATCGGGTATTTCTCGTCCGACGGTGATGCCATCTTAGGAGTTGCATACCAACAGGAAGCTGATCGGAGGATTACGATTCAGTCAGCTTTCTGTTTGGCGGCTTCTGGCCGGCCACCTAATCTGACTGTGTCAATCGTTAAGGGCCCGTTAAGGGTCAAGCTCGAATTAAATTCGCGACGGGCTGCGACATTGCGAAACTTAGTGAAATAAGCAATCTATGCCAAGTGGAAAACATGCAAAACAAATCGAGCCTGACCCCTTTTTCCTTCCGTTATCGCGGTCTGGCGAAGAACGCCAACCGGGCCTTTGCCATGCTGGCCATGCTCAACATCAACAAATGGGGACGACCGCTGACGGGAGAGGTGCGTCCGGCATGAGCAGAATGGGCGCAAATCCCCCGCATCCTGGCTCGAAAAAGGCCAACTACCCAATGAAAATGATATTCCCGTCACGGTTTTGTCTCGATTTCAGTTTGTCGCCGATTTTTGCGGTGGCTTATTCAGTGTTTCCTTAGTCGGTCGATTTGGATTGAGAGATTAACGATTTTCTCGGTTGAGGCTTCAGCTATTGGGTCGTTCTTTTCAAACACTCCTGACTTTGCGAAAAAGTAGGAGAAGATCAGAGAAAGTAGCGTCGTGATCACGAACTGAAGGCTCGATGAAAGTGCTTGCTCCTTGGCAGTCATCTGAATACCGCTGACTGGAATGTAGATTAGGTATAGCGTGCCGCACAGACACACGAGTCCGAAAATTATGTACGCAATATCTTTGAAGTTTTTCATAAGGTAGTCAGTCATTTCGTGAAACATGTTGGCGGCGCAAGCAAAGATTTTCATAGTGTCCAACGTTAATGGGCGCCTAAAGACCAATGGCTTTATTCCAATCGGCGATATACATGTAGATTCGCTGGAATTCGCTAGGTAAAAGCATGCGGTTGTGAGCAATGAAATTACGCGACTTTTCGAGCTCATCCATTCGCTGCTTGAGCCAATGTTGAGACGGCATCAATGCTTCGAAATGCTTCCACTTTTCCAAAATAATGGATGCTAAATGGCCGAAGTCGACGAAGCCAAGAATGTCTGACTTTTCTCCTTCTAACCACGAATCAGTAAAAGCAGTCTTTTGTCGCGATTCAGCATGTTGCTTTATTTTTGCAGGGAGCTTGTCCGCCCAGTCAGGCCCTTCTTTTTCCTCAAGCGTCTCGCGTATCAAAGAGCGCACCTCATTTTCGAAACAATGGAGGACGGAATAAAGTCGTGCCATTTCAAGGGCGCTGTTTCGACGAATAACTCCAAAGGGTGACAATGCTTCAGAGAGAAGGCGCTCTTCAGCCTGCTGAAGGTCCGCGCCTACTTGGATGCCTGCCGCTTGAAATTGGCTAGCTTCGGACTCAAACATCAAGCCCGGTAATCCCCCCACAGGATAGCG
>DDXB01000071.1 GCA_002347405.1 Rhodocyclaceae bacterium UBA2271
AGGTTTGAGTGAGCGCAGCGCATGGACGAAAAAACCATCCTGATCGTTGATGACGAACCCGCCAACCTGGCCGTGCTGGCCTGGGCACTGCGCCCCCATTACCGCGTGCGCGCCGCCAGCTCAGGCGAACAAGCCCTGCGGGCACTGACCGCGCCACCCAGACCGGATCTGATCCTGCTCGATGTGATGATGCCCGGCCTCGATGGCCATGCCGTATTGACCCAACTGCGCTCCGATCCAACAACGCGCGACATCCCGGTCATTTTCGTTACTGCCCTCGACGATGAGATCAACGAAGAGCGCGGCCTCAAGCTCGGTGCGGTCGATTACATCGTCAAACCGATCAAGCCTGCCGTCGTGCTGGCCCGGGTAGCCACCCAGCTCGAGCTGAAGAAGATCCGCGACCGGCTCGCCGTGCAGAATACCTGGCTGGAAGCCGAGGTGGTCCGACGCATGGCCGAGAACCAGTTGATCCAGGATGTCAGCATCCATGCCCTCGGCTATCTGGCTGAAACGCGCGATTCCGAAACCGGCAACCACATTCATCGCACCCAGCAATATGTGCATGCCCTGGCCTGGGAACTGCGCGAGCATCCCCGCTTTGCCGCGCACCTCGACGACCATGCGATCCAGTTGCTCGTCAAGTCCGCCCCGTTGCACGACATCGGCAAGGTGGGCATTCCCGATCACATCCTGCTCAAACCCGGTCCGCTCACGCCGGAAGAATGGGTGATCATGAAGACCCATGCCCGGCTGGGTGCGGAAGCCATCGAAAAGGCCGAACAGGCTGCACACAAGACGGCCGACTTTCTCATCACCGCCAAGGAAATTGCCCGCTGGCACCACGAGAAATGGGATGGCAGCGGCTATCCGGACGGCCTGGCCGGCGAAGCCATTCCGCTTTCGGCCCGCCTGATGGCGCTGGCCGATGTCTTCGACGCATTGATCACCAAGCGCGTCTATAAGCCCGCCATGACCTATGAAGCCGCCCGCGACATCATCGTTGCCGGGCGTGCCAAGCACTTCGATCCGGCCATCGTCGATGCATTCCTCGCCAGTTTCGACGTTTTTGTCAGCATTGCCGAAGCCTGTGCCGATACAGTTACCGGACTTGCGCCGGCCCCCGCAGAGCTGGCCAATTCGTAACCATGACCCCGGCGACCGCCCCGCAGCCGCACGAAGACAGTGATCTGTCGGGAAACAAGGGAGTGGCGGTGGAGAAGCCGGTCTGGCGCGAGTTGTTGTGGCCCATGCTGCTGCTGGCGGCAGTGATCATCGGCATCACCACCGCCCTGATCCTGTATGTCGTCGAACAGAAAAAGTCGAACGAAATCGCCCAGCTGCAAGCCATCGCCGAGCTGAAGACCCGGCAGGTGAGTGAATGGCTGAACGAGCGCTACCGCGACACCAGCCTGCTGAGCATCAGCCCATTTCTCGGCATGGCATACCAGCACTGGCAGCAGCATGGCGACCTCGCCAGCCGCGACCGCATCTTCAAGCGACTGGCCACCTTCCGCGGCAAGGGCAGTTTTCAGCAGGTCGTCATGCTCGATGCACAGGGCGAGCCCCTGTGGGACTCCAACCTGCCCGACTGGGGGCAACGCCCGGAGATCAGCCCACTGGCCCGTGCCCGCTTCCTTGCCGGCGTGGCGCCGGACCGGGTGATCCACATCGGCCCGTATGCCGATGAAACCGGCCGCATTCATCTCGATTTCATCTTCCGCCTGACACTCCCCGACCTGCAGCCCGGCCCCATCGTCATCATGCATAGCGACGCCGAGGACTACCTGCCAGCCGACATAAGAACCTGGCCGGTGCCGAGCGAAAGTGGCGAAATCCTGCTGTTCCGTCGCGACGGCGACCATGTGGCGATCATCAGCGAGACACGCTTCAGTTCCGGGGCAACGCTGAAGCTGGGCGCGGCAATGACAGACCGGAAATCCCTGATCGTCCAGGCCTTTCTGCCTGATTACAAGCCGGCCGGCCTGCTGGAGGGACTGGATTACCGCCGCTTAAATACGCATGGCATTGCCCATCCCGTACCTGGCACCGACTGGCTCCTGCTGGTCAAGAAGGACTGCAGCGAAACCCATGCTGAAGCCGTCTACAGTGCCATCCTGATCGCCTCGATCGGTTTGTTGGCCCTGATTCTGGCTGTCGTTTCCCTGCTGGCGGGGCGGCAGCGCCGGCAACTGGTGATCACCCGGGGAATGCAACGCGCCCAGCACGAGAAACTGCGCACCCTGCGCCTGCTGGCCAGCACCGCCGATTTCGTGGCCCGCGCCGCGGGCGAAAGTTTCTTCCGCGATGCCGTACGACATGCCGCCGAGACCCTTGAACTGGATTACGTGCATGTCGGCCATCTGGTGCCCGGCACGCAGCGGATCGAGACGCTGGCGGCCTGGCTGGATGGCCGCATCATCGACAACTGGTCCTACGACCTGGCCGGCACCCCGTGTGACCATGTGGTGCGCACGGCGAACTGCCGCGTCGAGTCCAACGTGCAGGCCCGCTATCCGGACGATGCCGACCTGAAAAATCTCGGCGCCGAAAGCTATATCGGCGAACCGATGCTCCAGCGCAGCGGCGAAATCCTCGGCCTGTGCGTCGGCGTCAGCCGCCAGCCACTGCAGGATGGCGCCATGATAGAAGGCGTATTGCGCATTCTGGCCGCACGCGCGGCGGCGGAATGGGAACAACTCGAAGCCATGAAGGCGTTGCGTGAGCGGGAGCAGTCCCTGCGCGTCGCTGTGGCGGGCGCCCAGATGGGTCTGTATGAATGGGACATCGTCACCAACCAGGTCATTCTTTCCCCGGAATGGAAGGCACAGCTCGGCTACCGTGACGACGAAATGTCCAATGATTACAACGAGTGGCATTCCCGCCTGCATCCGGACGATCAGCGGCAAGTCGTGGCGGATGTCACCGCCTTCGTAAGCCATCCGGTCGGCGCCTTCGACATGGAATACCGCATGCGCCACAAGGACGGCAGCTACCGCTGGATTGCCGCCAAGGGCGCGGCGGCGGTAAATGCCGACGGGCAAGCCATCCGCCTGATCGGCGGACATGTGGACATCACGGAATTCAAGCGCACTGAAGCCAACCTTGCACTGCAGGCGGCCCGCGCCGAGGCTCTGTTGGAACTACCCAGGGCCGCCGAAAAAATGGATGAGGCGGCGTTCATGCAGCGCGGACAGGAACTGGCCGAAGACCTCACCGGCAGCCAGATTGCCTTCATCCACTTCGTCAACGCCGACGAAGAGACCATCGAACTGGTGACGTGGTCGCGGCGCACCCTGCAAGATTATTGCCGGGCCAGTTTCGACAGGCACTATCCGGTCAGCGAGGCCGGGCTGTGGGCCGACGCCCTGCGCGAACGCAAGAGGGTCGTGGTCAACGACTACCCCGCCTGCCCGCACAAGCGCGGCCTGCCCGAAGGTCATTCGGCGCTGCAGCGTCTGGTCACGGTGCCGGTGATCGAGAACGGCAAGGTGGTGATGCTGGCGGGCGTCGGCAACAAGGCCGAGGATTACGACGACACCGATGCGGAGACTGTGCAACTCATCGCCAACGATATCTGGCGCATCGTCCAGCGACGTCGCAACGAAAACAAGATCGCACGTTTCAGCCAGGTGCTCGATCATTCGCAAAACGAGATTTACCTGTTCGACAGCGAAACCCTGCTCTTCGTCGATGCCAATCAGGGGGCGCGCAGCAATCTGGGCTACTCGCTGGATGAACTCCGGCAGATGACACCGGTGGATATCAAGCCGGATATGACAAAAGAGTCATTTGCAGCACTGATCGCCCCCTTGCTTTCAGGAGCCGAACAGCACCTGCACACCGCGACGGTACATCAGCGCAAGGATGGCACGCGCTATCCCGTCGAAATATACCTGGAGCTGACCAGGGAATCCCATCCACTTTTCGTTGCCATCATTCTCGACATCACCGAACGTCTGGCTGCCGAGGGACAACTGCGCAAACTCGCGCAGGCGGTGGAGCAAAGCCCGGAAAGCATCGTCATCGCCAATCTGGCTGGCGAGATCGAGTATGTCAACGCCGCCTTCATACAGGCATCCGGGTACACCAGCGCCGAGCTGCTGGGACAGAACCCGCGCATGCTGCAATCCGCTAAGACCCCGCCGGAAACCTATACGTCACTATGGGCGGCGCTCAGCCAGGGTCATCCCTGGAAAGGCGAATTCATCAACCGACGCAAGGATGGCAGTGAATATACCGAGTTCGCCATCATCACCCCCCTGCGCCAGCCGGATGGCACTATCTCCCATTATGTGGCCGTCAAGGAAGACGTGTCCGAGAAAAAACGCCTCGGCACGGAACTGGATCGACACCGCCACCATCTCGAGAAGCTGGTTGCCGAGCGCACCGCCCAACTCGAATTCGCGCTGGACAAGGCTGAATCAGCGAGCCGCAGCAAGGCAGCCTTCCTGGCCAACATGAGCCACGAGATCCGCACACCGATGAATGCCATTCTCGGCATGACCTACCTGATGCGCCGCGGACAGGTCACCGAGAAACAGGGCGAACAGATCGACCGGATCGAGCAGGCCAGTCGCATCCTGCTCGGCCTCATCAACGACATCCTCGATCTCTCCAAGGTGGAGGCCGGCAAACTGCTGATCGAATCGGTGCCGGTTGCGGTTGCCGGCATTCTCCCCAATATTGCTTCCCTGCTGGAACAATCGGCCCGCGACAAAGGGCTGCAGCTGACCATCGACACCGCCCCCCTGCCGGCCAATCTGCTGGGCGACCCGACCCGCCTGACACAGGCGCTGCTCAATCTGGCCAGCAATGCCATCAAATTCACCCGGCAGGGCCAGGTCAGCCTGCGTTGCCGCCTGCAGTCTGAGGACACAGCCAGTTGCGTGGTCCGTTTCGAGGTCGAGGACACCGGCATCGGCATCGCCGCAGAAACGATTCCCCGCCTGTTTGCCGCCTTCGAGCAGGCCGATGTCTCGACCACCCGCCGCTATGGTGGCAGCGGCCTCGGGCTGGCCATTACCCGCCACCTCGCCGCATTGATGGGAGGCTCTGCCGGTGTTGAAAGTACGCTGGGGGTGGGCAGCAAATTCTGGTTTACCGCGAGACTGGCCAAGGGCGAAGGCACGGAGGCAAGCACTGCCGCGCCGGCCAGACACCATCGTGATGCCGAAGCCATCCTGGCCCACGACTATCAAGGAACACGCGTCTTGCTGGTCGAGGACGACCCTGTCAATCAGGAAGTTGCCGCCGGCCTGCTGGAGAGCACCGGACTGGTGGTCGAGCGGGCAGAAAATGGCGCAGTGGCGGTTCGCAAGATCGCCAGCGGTCGCAGTTTTGCAATTGTACTGATGGACATGCAAATGCCGGTCATGGATGGCCTGGAGGCAACCCGGCAAATCCGCAATCTCGCCCACGCAACGCATCTGCCGATTCTGGCCATGACCGCGAATGCCTTCGCCGAGGACCGCGAGCATTGCCTGGCTGCCGGCATGAACGATTTCATCACCAAGCCGGTGGCGCCGGATGACTTGTTCGATACCTTGCTCAAATGGCTGCCGCACACCGCCTCGATAATCAAGCCGGAGTCGTCCGCCGAGACTGGATTCGTACCTGTTCCAGCGGCAAACACGCACCGCTCCGACGACGACATGACCGGGCAATTGCTGCCCGCGCAGCTCGCCAGCCTTGACGGTCCGGAAATGCAAAGAGCCATTCGATTGCTGGGGGGGAGCATCAGTCGCTATGTCCAGATGCTGCGCGATTTTAACGGACGGCACTGCAACGACCTGATACAGACCCGAGCGCTGCTGGCGAGCGACCAGCGGAAAGAGGCGCGTAATCTGTCACATGGCCTCAAGGGTGCGGCCGGCAGTCTGGGGCTGAAGAAATTGCAGATGGCCGCAGCCGGACTCGAATCTGCCTTGCGCCTTGCCCAAACCGATGCGGCGCAACTGGAACCGCTGCTCGCCGCCCTGGGCGAGGCATTGGAAACCATGCAAACCGCAGTCGCCTGCCTGCCTGCCGATCCATCAACAACACCCAGGGAACCGCTGGGCAAGGTATCCACGGCAGAAATGCTCAGCCTGCTCGAACGGCTGGAAGGTCTGCTCTGCGCCGACGACATCACCGTTGCCGACCTGCATGCCGACAACCGCGACCTGCTGCGCCAGATTTCTGCGGAAGAGGCAACAGCGCTGGAGCAACAGATCATCGCCTTCAATTATCAGGCAGCGCTGGCAACCGTGCGGATGCTCAGGGCACAGATGCATATCGGAGCCTCCTGAACATGGCCTTCTTCACCTGGTCCGATGATTTTCTGACCGGCATCGAGATTGTCGATCGCCAGCATCGGCGCCTGGTGGAACTGATCAATGCGGCGGCACCGGTATTGCAGGACTTCAGCCCGGAGCGCCAGGACGAACGCCAGGCACTGTTTACGGGTCTGCTCGACTACACCGGCGAGCACTTCCGCACCGAAGAAGAGTTGATGCGCGTCCATGGCATTGATGCCCGCGTGTTAAGCCACCATTGCCAGTCCCACACCCGGCTGCTTGAGGAATTGCTGGAATGGCAGGCACGCCTGTCGCGTGCCGACGCGCTGGCCGGCCATCAGTTCCTTGGCTTTCTCGCCGGCTGGCTGCTGTTTCATGTGCTGGGTGAAGATCAGGCGATGAGCCGCCAGGTCCGTGCCATGCAGGCCGGCATGGCGGCGGAGCGTGCCTATGAAGCGGCAAAGGGTGCTTATTTATGGCCATCGCAGGCCGTGCTCGGCCGGACGGTTACGGGTATCTATACCCAGATGTCAGGCCAGTTGCGCGAAATCGACCGGCATGGCAAACAACTCGAAGAGCAGCTGCATGCCCGGACCGCCGAACTGCTCGCCACGACTGACGAATTGCGCCACGCCCGCGATGCCGCCGAAGCGGCCAGCCAGGCCAAGAGCCGCTTTCTCGGCATGGTAAGCCATGAACTGCGCACACCGATGAACGCCATCATCGGCTGCACCGAACTACTGCGCAAGGCAGGATTGCCGGCACAAGAAAACGAGATGGCCGGCAAGGTGCTGAACGCGGCCGAGCAACTGGTCGGTCTGGTCGACGGCCTCATCGAATTCACCCGTAACGAACCCGGCCAGAGCGCACCATTCTCACTGCGCCTCGTGATGACCGAAGCCTGTCAGGTCCCCTTCGCCGCCGCGCGTGCCAAGGGCCTCACCGCAGTCATGGAAATACCGGGCGACCTGCCGGCGTATCTGCATGGCGATGCCCGCCGTATCGCCGTGGTGATCCGGCAACTTACCGCCAATGCCGCCAAATTCACCACGCACGGCAGCATCCGCGTGCGCGCCGAAGTACTCGGCACGGCTCCGGATGGTGATTTATCCCTGCGCATCAGCGTGACGGATACCGGCATCGGCATTCCGGCGGATAAACAGGCGGGACTGTTCAACGCGTTCCATCAGCTCGACGACAGCCCGACCCGCCGCTACGGCGGCGTCGGGCTCGGCCTGGCGCTGACCCGCCAGGCCGCGCGCATGATGGGCGCCGACATCGACATGCAAAGCACGCCCGGCAAGGGCAGCGTTTTCTGGATCGATCTGCGGCTGTCACCCGCAGCCGGCAGGGCAACAACATTTGGCCCGACCACTGGGCAGGCCCAACCGGCGAAACCGCTGCCGACAGGCAGCGATGGCACGGCAATCTTGCGCCGTCTCGACAAGCTGTTGGGCGAGGACGACATCCGCGCCGCCGAGGTCCTTGCCGACAACGAATCCTTTCTGCAACACACACTCGACTGGCGCTTCGAGACCCTCGCCAGACAAATCGCCGGCTTCGAGTATGACAAGGCTTTGCTGACGCTGCGCGAATGGCAGGGGGTGGCCCACCCCGCCCAACCTCCCCTCAAGGGGATGTGACTGTTGACTCGCTTCGCTCGTGTATCACGGGGAGCGTTATTCAGGCAGTGGTGCGGATTGCGGCTGGCGCCGCGTGTCGTCCCGGCTTGGAGCGACCCGGCGCCGGGACTGCGGTGAGGCGTTCTCGAATTGGCCTTGGAGAAACTCGGCGCTGGCGAGACGGCGTAAAAAAGAAACCTTCCACCGCTGTAGCCTTGCCGCCGGGCCGCCCCAAGACAAGGCCGTAGGCCGCAGGCCGCAGGACAGCCGAAGGCTGGTTCCGCGCAGCGGAATGCGACTTTGTCGCACACAAGGCGGCACGCGGCGAAAGCCGCAATCCGTTCCAAAATGTAAACGGGGGCGCCCCGTAACAGACGAGCGCAGCGAGCCACAGTCACCCCTCCCGCGAGGGAGGGGCTGGGGGTGGGCGGGCCTTAATCTGAAGTTGCCTCGAGAAAT
>DDXB01000073.1 GCA_002347405.1 Rhodocyclaceae bacterium UBA2271
CGCGCGATGCGTTCCTGGCGTGCCGCCGCGATTTCGGCGGCGATTTCTTCGTCGGTCAGCGGCGGCAGGTTGGCCGCATCGAGCTTCGCCAAGGCTTCGACCAGTCTTTCGCTGGCGGCAGCACGGCCTTCGCGGACCGCGAGGAACTCGACGAAATCCTCCACTTCCGCAAGCCGTTGCTGCGGCAGGCTTTCGAGCTTGCGGATCAGGGTTGGGGCAATGGCGGACATGAATAACTCCTTGCTTGAAATGCTGCCTTGCATGCTAGCAAAAGTCGGCGCTGGCGGGACGGCGGCAACTGCGTTCAATGATACGGCATGGCATTGATCGAAACCAATAACGGGCTGTGGTTTCAGGAAGTCCTGTACGCGGACATCGCCTGCGGCTTCAAGGTGTCCGCCGTGCTGCACCGCGAGCGCAGCGCGTTTCAGGACATCCTGATACTCGACACGCCGGTGCTGGGTAAGGTGCTGGTGCTGGATGGGATCGTCCAGTGCGCGCAGAAGGACGAGGCGATCTACCATGAGATGCTGGCCCATTCTGGCGTGCTGCTGCGCCAGACCGTTGCGCCAACGGGTGGTCTCGACGTGCTGGTGGTGGGTGGCGGCGATGGCGGCATTGCCCGCGAGTGCCTCAAGCATGACGGCGTGGATCGGGTGACCGTGGTGGACATCGACCCGCGTGTGCGCGAAACGGTGTTGGCGCATTTCCCCGAGCTCCCGGCCGGCGCCTACGCCGATGCGCGCCTGACGGCGGTAAATGCCGATGCCGCCGAGTTCGTGCGACAGCATCGCGACCACTTCGACCTGATCGTCGCCGATACACCCGACCCGGTCGGCGCCGCGACGCCCCTGTTTGGCCGGGACTTCGTTGCGGACTGCCATGCCGCGCTGAAGGACGGCGGTGTGTTCGTCCGCCATGGCGGCTCGCTGCTGCTGCAAACGGACGGGTTCGTCCGGGCGCGCGGCGACGTCGCGGCGGTGTTCGGCGCGGAAAGCAGCCGTGCCGGATTGCTGGCGACCTGTACCTATCTGGGCGGCTGGTTTACCTGGATTTCGGCGGTAAAGAATGCCCCTTATCCGGAAGGAGACGCGGTGCTGCGGACCATGCGCGCGTTGTTCGAACGCGCCGCGCCGGACGTGCGCTGGTATTCGCCGGAGATGCAGGCCGCGTCGCAGGTGCTGCCGGCGCGGCTGACTGACACAATCAATTCAAGACGGGAGGATAAATCATGAACGCCTGCGGATTACTGGGTAGTAGCTTGATCCTGCTTGCCTGCGGCGTCACCCCGGCTTGCGCGCAGAGCGTCGATACCGGGAACGAAGCGCTGTTCGAGTTGCAGGTAACGGGTTACGCCGGTCACGGCAAGGGCAGCTCGCTGCTGGCCACTGCGCTTTACGTTGAAAAGCCGCTCCTCGTGCAGGGTGTATCGGTATTTGCGGTCGTACATCATGACCGGGAATTCCGTGCCGTCTATACGGGCCTCGCACGGAAGTTCGGCGATCTGCAGCTGGGTCTCGGTTTCGGCAACGCCTGGTATGAGGACAGAAGACACCCGACCGTCAATCCATGGCTCAATTACGCAGGAGATGCCGTCGAAGCTTTTTTGAGCGCTGAACGTTACGGCCGCGAAGATCGGGAACCTTGGTTCTACAAAGGGCAAGCGAGTTGGCGGGTTGCCGACTCGCTCTTCGTCGGCGCCTACGGCGAGAAGGATCTGGGCGTGGGGCCGCTGCTGGCCTGGCGCAACGGAAGCGTGCGGATCTGGGGCGCCATTCCGGTGGTGAGTCGACCGGGCGCAGGGGCGAGAGGGGTGGCTGGCGTTCAGGTCGAGTTCTAGACGAAAAGTCGGCGCTGGCGGGACGGCACCCATTGCTTTATGATTGCTCCATGAACGCAAGCCTGCTCAATCGAATCACCATCGAACCGGGAAAATGCGGTGGCAAGCCGTGTATTCGCGGCATGCGTATCCGCGTCAGCGATATTCTTGAAATGCTTGGCGAAGGCGTAAGCACGGAGGAAATCCTCGCGGATTTTCCCGACCTCGAACGCGAGGATATTATGGCTAGCCTGCAATTTGCCGCGCGGCGCACCGATATTGTCCGTTTGGCCGCATGAAGTTCTGGGTTGATGCCCAGTTGCCGCCTTTGCTGGCCGAGTGGTTGTCGAAAAACCATGGTGTCGAGGCACAGTCCCTGCGGGAGCTTGGACTTCGGGATGCCGCAGATGATGAAATATTCCGGGCAGCTCAGCAGGCGCAAGTCGTCATGATCAGCAAGGATAGCGATTTTGTCGAACTGGTGAGCCGGCATGGCCCGCCGCCCCAGTTGCTTTGGGTAACCTGCGGCAATGTCACCAATCGTCGGCTGCAAGAAGTGTTTACAAAAATATTTCCCGATGCTTTGGCCTTGTTGGCAGCGGGTCAGGCAATCGTCGAGATCGGTTGAGCCAGAAGTCGGCGCTGGCGGGACGGCGGCGGATTACTGGGCAAGCTTGTGAATGGTGACGATGCCCAACCCGGTCATCAGCAGCGAGCCGAACAGGTGCAGCGAGGCGGTGCCCGCCGCCCAGCCGTATTCGGCGCGCTGCAGCAGCGCGACCACTTCGGCGGAAAAGGTGGAAAAGGTGGTGAGTGCGCCGAGGAAACCGGTGATGAAGAACAACTTGAACTCAGGTGAAATGTCGACATTGAAATGAAACACCGCAATCGCCGCGCCGACCAGATAGCCGCCGATCAGATTGGCGGCGAGCGTGCCCAGCGGCATCTGGGCAAAGCTCGGATTGAGCCAGAGGCCGAGGCCGTAACGCAGCCAGGCGCCGAGGACGGCACCGATGCCGATGGCGAGAAAGGCAAGCATATTCATGGGCTGCATTCTACGTCGCGACGGTAGAATCCTGCTTTTCGCTCAGTCCCTTGCAGAACATGGCCGATTCAGAAAGCAAAATATCCAACAAGCAACACGCCGAGCCGTCCCAAGCGTCCCAAGTGGTGCTTGACCCCCTGGGGGGAGAAAGCCGCAAAGCGGCTTTTTCGGGGGGGTCTCACTTCATCCGCAACATCATCGAGGCCGATCTTGCCGCCGGCAAGTTTGCCAGCCGCACCTGGTCGGGGCGGCCCGGTCCGGCGGCCCGGCAGAAAGTCGGCGTTGGCGATACGGCGGATATTGCGAAAATCCGGACGCGCTTCCCGCCCGAACCCAACGGCTACCTGCATTTCGGCCACGCCAAGTCGATCTGCCTGAATTTCGGTCTGGCGCAGGATTATGGCGGCGCCTGCCACCTGCGCTTCGACGATACCAATCCCGAAAAAGAGGAGCAGGAGTACGTCGACGCCATCATCGACGCCGTGCATTGGCTGGGCTGGAGTTGGCGCTTTGGCAGCGAGACCAATCAGTATTTCGCCTCGGACTATTTCCAGTGGATGTACGAGTTTGCCGAAAAGCTGATCGCGGCCGGTCATGCCTATGTCGAGTCGCAGTCGGCCGATGAAATGCGCGCCAGTCGCGGCACACTGACCGAAGCGGGGAAAAACTCGCCCTTCCGCGACCGCGCGCCCGCCGAGAACCTCGATCTGTTCCGGCGCATGAAGGCCGGCGAGTTTCCGGACGGCGCCCATGTGCTGCGGGCGAAGATCGACATGAGCTCCGGCAATATCAACCTGCGCGATCCGACCATCTACCGCATTCGCCATGCCGAGCATCACAATACCGGCAACACCTGGTGCATCTATCCGATGTATGCCTACGCGCACCCCATCGAGGACGCGCTGGAAAACATCACGCACTCGCTGTGCACCCTCGAATTCGCCGACCAGCGGCCGCTCTACGACTGGCTGCTGGGGCGGCTGGCCGAACTCGGCTGCGTCAATACGCCCCTGCCCCAGCAAACCGAATTCGCCCGGCTCAACCTCAGCTATGTCGTGTTGTCGAAACGCAAGCTGATCCAGCTGGTCGAGGAGAAGCATGTCGACGGCTGGGACGATCCGCGCCTGCCGACCCTGAGCGGCGCGCGCCGGCGCGGTTTCACGCCCGAGGGCTTCCGGCGTTTCGCCGAGATGATCGGCGTCGCCAAGTCGGACGCCTGGATCGACATGAGCGTGCTCGAAGGCTGCATGCGCGACCACCTGAACGAAACCGCACCGCGCCGCATCGCCGTGCTCGACCCGCTCAAGCTGATCATCGACAACTATCCGCCGGATCAGGAAGAACGCTGTGAAGCGCCCAACCACCCGCAACAGCCGGACTTGGGCAAACGCCCCGTGCCGTTCTCGCGCGAACTCTGGATCGAGCGCGAAGACTTCGCCGAGACCCCGCCGAAAGGCTACTTTCGCCTGTTTCCCGGCAACCAGGTCCGCCTGCGTTATGGCTTCGTCATCGAATGCACCGGTTGCGACAAGGATGCCGATGGCAAGGTCGTCGCCGTGCATTGCAACTACTTCGCCGATTCCAAGTCCGGCACGCCGGGCGCCGACAACTACAAGGTCAAGGGCAACATCCACTGGCTGTCGGCACGGCACGCCTACGCGACGGAGGTGCGGCTCTATGACCGGCTGTTTGCCGTCGAAGCACCCGGCAGCGGTGGCGGCAACTTCATCGCCGACCTCAACCCGAACTCGAAAGCCGTCATCACCGCGCAACTGGAACCCGCGCTGAAAGATGCCGCCGCCGAGGAACGCTTCCAGTTCGAACGGCACGGCTATTTCGTCGCCGATCGCGTCGACTCCCGGCCGGGCGCACCGGTGTTCAATCGCGCCGTCACGCTGAAAGACTCCTGGAGCAAAGGAAAATAATGGCCGGCGGCTGGGGCTGCCCCCACGAAGTCAATGACAGCTGCGGCAAGATCAACAACCTGCCTTGCGATCCGGGCATGAAGGGTTGTGTACTGGCGGGGCGTTTCGTCTTCGCCAACGAAGACAAGAATGCCCGGCTGCGCGAGAAACAGGCCCGTGCCGAAAACACGGCGGTCGATGACGATAGCTCGGCACTGCCTCCGTGATGGAGATGCAGAAAGTCAACTCCGGACGGCTGCGGGCTATCGGCTTTGACGAGAAAACGCGCCGTCTGCGCGTACAGATGGACGACGGCACGCTGCTGGAATACGACGATTTCACCCCCGAAATGTGGCGGCGCCTGTCATCTTCCACCGCACCGTGGAGCTATTACCGCGACAATATCGAGGAAGAACTGCATCCGCGCCGCGTCAGCGCGGCCGGCGCTGCCAAACACAACCCGCTCGACGACCTGTTTTCATAGGAAAGCCGCCATGCCAGCCCAGTCCGCCAAACCACCCGCCCGCCCGGCAGCCAAACCGCGCACCAGTCCAGCCACCAAGCCCGCAGCCAGGCCGGCGGCAAAATCCGTCAAACCATCCGTCAAGCCATCCGTCAAGCCATCCGTCAAGTCCTCCGTCAAGTCCTCCCTCAGGCCGGTGGCAAAAGCAGCAGGCACGGCCAAGACCCTGCCTCGCCCGGCAACCGCCGGCGATATCGGCCCGATCAGTTCCGCCGGCCGGATCGAAACCTTTGCCGTGAGCCAGGCGGTCGATGCCGCGCAGGAAGCCCGACTGGCAGCGATCCGCGACATTACCTCCGGCATCGGCAGGGACGAGGCACGCAGCGTGTTGCGCACCCTGCTCAAGGAACAGAAGCTGGTCGCCGACAACAAGGGCATCAACCCCGACCACGAACTGACCCCCAACTGGCGCACCGGCGGCTATCCCTACAAGAACCTGATGACGCGCCGCAGTTACGAGCGGCACAAATATCGCCTGCAGGTCGAACTGCTCAAATTGCAGGCCTGGGTCAAGGAAACCGGCCAGCGCGTGGTGATTCTTTTCGAAGGCCGCGACGCCGCCGGCAAGGGCGGCACCATCAAGCGCTTCATGGAGCATCTCAATCCGCGCGGCGCGCGTGTCGTCGCGCTGGAGAAACCCTCGGAAGTGGAACGCGGGCAGTGGTATTTCCAGCGCTATGTGCAGCACCTGCCAACGGCGGGCGAAATCGTGCTGTTCGATCGCTCCTGGTACAACCGCGCCGGCGTCGAGCGCGTCATGGGGTTCTGCACCGATGCCGAATACCAGGAATACATGCGCCAGGCGCCGGAATTCGAGCGCATGATGGTGCGCAACGGCGCCCACCTCATCAAGTTCTGGTTCTCGGTGTCGCGCGAGGAGCAGCGCCGCCGCTTCAAGGAGCGGCGCGTGCACCCGCTCAAGCAGTGGAAGCTGTCGCCGATCGACCTCGCCTCGCTCGACAAGTGGGACAGCTACACCAAGGCCAAGGAAGCGATGTTCTTCCATACCGACACCGCCGACGCGCCGTGGACAGTGATCAAGTCCGACTGCAAGAAGCGCGCACGGCTGAACGCCCTGCGCTACATCCTGCATCGCCTGCCCTACACCAACAAGGACACCGACCGCATCGGCCCGCTCGACCCGCTCATCGTCGGCCGCGCCAACGTGGTGTATGAGCAAGGCGAAGAGCTGGACATCCCCATTCTATAAATCGAGAAACCACATGGTCGATCTGCTCGCCCTGTTGCAACCGGTCGTAACCGACCGTGAAAGCCTGCGGGAATTCATCGAGGACCTGGAGGATCTGGCGCCCGGCATCGAGAACGACGTGGCCGCCCTGCGCCGCGCGCCCACCGACCGCGCCCTGATCGCCAGCCTGTTCCGCTCCCTGCACACCATCAAGGGCGACGCCGCCATCTGCAAGGTGGAGGTCGGCGTGATGATCTGTCACCCCATCGAAAGCCTGCTGTCGCGTTGCCGCGATGGCGAGGTGGTGTTTTCCGCGCTGCTGGCAGAAGTGGTGCTGCTGGCGCTCGATCGCCTCGAACTGACCGTCGAGGCGCTGAATACCGGCCATGACGTGGCGCATCTGCGGTTGCCCGAACTGGTTGGCGGGCTGGAAGGCATGGCCACGGCCCACCCTGCCGAAATCATCAATCGCGCGGTCGGCACCATCGAAGCGGTCACCGGATTCAAACCCATACAAGCGGGCGGCGCAGCGCCGCCGGCAGGCGCGGCAATTGCGCCACGTCCCACGCCGGCTGCCCTGCCTGCCGACCTGGCTGCCGACCTGCGCTTCTTTCGCACTCTGGCATTACAGCTCGAGTCACGCTCGCCATTGTTCAAGGGCCGCACCGAACGGCTCCTGCGTCTGGCGCTCGACACCAATGCCGTGGCCGGCAACCCCGTCGAATCCAGCCAACTCGAAGCCGCCGTTTACATGCACGACGTTGGCATGATGTTCGCACCCGAATCGGTCTGGCTCAAGGTCGGCAAGCTCAGCGACGAGGACAAGCGCCAGTTGCGCGAACATCCCGGCCACGCTGCCGAACTGCTCGAACGCATGCACGGCTGGACAGCCGCCACCGAAATGGTCGCCCAGCACCATGAAATGCTTGATGGCGGCGGTTACCCGGCCGGCCTGCAGGCCGCGGCGATTTGCCCTGGCGCAAAAATTCTGGCCATCGTCGACGCCTTCGAAGCGGTAACGCTCAAGCACAGCCACCGCGGCCAGACGCGCTCGCTGGTACGCGCCATCGCCGAAATCAATGCCTGCGACAACCAGTTCGCCAGCGAATGGATCGTCCCGTTCAATGCCGTGATCCGCAAGATGGTCGAGGCCTGATGGCGGCAGCCGCCGTCGAAGTGCGCCTGCCGAAATTTCCGGAATGCTGGGAAACCTGCGGCGACTGCGGGCAGAGTGAAGTACTGGTGCTGGAGGTGCACATCAAACCCGGCGATGTCGTGCGCCACGACGACAACCTGATCACGCTCGAAACCGGGAAAACCGCGCTCGACATTCCCTCGCCGCACGCCGGCACCATCGTCGCGGTCTTCGTTAGTGAAGGCGATACCGTCAATGAGGGCGCGTTGATCGCCACGATCGAACCGGCCTGAAAGTCGGCGCTGGCGGGATGAAATGCCCCGCATGGGGTACGGCGGTTATCGACCCGTTGCTGCCGGTCGATCCTTCAGGGGTTCAACGGAAGGTACCTGAGTGGAGCAGTCGCTTGGGGCATCCACTCACGGACAGCAGGTCGGCCT
The DNA here is from genome assembly GCA_002347405.1 of Rhodocyclaceae bacterium UBA2271. Taxonomy (GTDB): domain Bacteria; phylum Pseudomonadota; class Gammaproteobacteria; order Burkholderiales; family Rhodocyclaceae; genus Sulfuricystis. Next base: position 8,056 of record DDXB01000073.1, read on the forward strand.
GAACAGACGGTGGTGCTGACAGCCCGAGTTGGATTGTTGAGCGTCTGCTCCCCTGAATCCTGAACTCACCCTTTGTGCCGGAAGAGACATTCACCGTCTCGGTGAATCAGCGGCAGGTTTCTGAGTTCAGTAGCCCCTCAAGCCATCTGGCGGCTGACAACACTTGACCGAAAGCAGAATTCAAAAGTCGGCGCTGGTGGTACGGCAGGACGAGTAAAGCCGCAGCTGGTCGGCGAAGCAGTCGGCTGCGGCGGTGGCCAGCCTGCGCTGGCGGAAAGCGCGCGATTTCTCCACGGGGCTGAGTGCGACGGGACGCGGGGCGTTTGCGCCGGGGCCCGCCATGAACAACGGCCGGGGTGCGCCGCGCCGCCCCCGCTGCCAGGAATTGATGTGGATACGCCCTTGCGCCAGCAGGGCATCCAGATAGCCGGCATTTTTCACCGTGTTGGGCGACAGGGCTGCCGCGGCGGCGGCTTGCCGGTAATCCAGCGGGCCGCCACTGCGGATGGCATCGACCAGGCGTTCCATGCCGGCCGCCGCGCGGTTGGTCAGGTTGATGGTCGGTCGCGGGAAATCCGGGCCGGCCCCGAGCGAGAATTGCGGAATCGAGAACGAGCCCGAAGCGCTGCGCCGCCAGCCGGAAATGTAGATCAAACCCTGCTGGCGCAGCCGCTGCAAGTAGCCGCCGCCGGACAGGGTGGTTTCGCCGACATACGCGGCTGCCGCAAGCTCTTTGCGCGTCAGCCCGCCCTGCCGGGCCAGGGCGGCGAGAATGCGACTGCAGGCCGGCGAAGCCGGCAGGTCGTCAATGCTGATTGATTCAGCCATGCCCGAAACCATCCCGCAGCCCCCGCTCAAACCTTGAACCGCCCCACCGCCTCGCGCAGATTGCCGGCCAGCCCGTCGAGTTGGCGCGCGGTGTCGGCCGCGTTGGCGGCGGCGGTCGTGTTTTCCTCGGTCATCTGGGCAATCTGCTCCATGCGCCGGGCGACTTGCTGAACCGCGATATCCTGCTCGCGCACCGCGTCGGCGATGTTGCGCACCGACTCGGTCACCCGGCCGGTGTCGGCGCTCGCGGCGTCGAGTGCGCCGGTCGAGGCGATGACATGATCGCGGGTCGTCCCGGCTTTGTCGTTGGCTTCCGCCATGCGGGCGACCGCGCCATCGACTTCGGACTGGATGCCGCCGATCAGGCCGGAGATTTCGCTGGTCGCCTTGGTGGTGTTTTCCGCAAGCTTGCGTACCTCGTCGGCCACCACCGCGAAGCCGCGTCCCTGTTCGCCGGCGCGCGCCGCTTCGATGGCGGCGTTAAGCGCCAGCAGGTTGGTCTGGTCGGCGATGTCCTTGATGGTGCGCACGATGCCGTCGATCTTGCGCGAGCTTTCGGCCAGATGAACGATATCGCTGCTGGCTTCACCAATCATTCCGGCGAGTTTGCCGACGTTGTCGGCGGTCTCGCGCACGGCGGTGAGCGTCTTTTCGATTTCGGCGCGCGCCCGCGTCGCCGTCTCGTCGGCCGTGTGGGCGTTGCTGGCGGTCTCCGAAATGCTCACCGAGGTTTGCTCGACGGCGGCGGCGACGGCCGAGGCCGCCTCGGATTGTGCGCCCGAGCTTTGCTCCACCTGCGCGCCGGCGGTGGCCATGGATTGCGATGCGGCGGATATAGCTGTGCCGGTTTCGCGCAGATCGGCCAGCATGCTACGTAAGCGGTCTCGCATTTGCTGGGCAGCAAACATCAGGCTTTCCTTGTCACCAGCCTTGACGGGCACCTCAATGGTGAGGTCGCCGGCAGCAATGCTTTCAAAAACGGCTATCGCCTCGTGCGGCTCCCCTCCCAGAGGGCGGGTGATGGACAGCGAGATCGATCGCCCAAGCAGGAGAATGATCGCGACGATCGCCAGCAAAACATACATCGCAAGTTGACGTAGCTGGTTGGCCGTGCTCAAGGCTCTATCGGAAAAGGTCTCCATTTCATCCGTCTGCGATTTAACGAACGGCACCAGATTATTCTGCAGCGACTCGCTGAACTGATCGAACTGCATCATGAACTTATTGCCCTCCGCCGGACCGCCACTGACATAGGCCTGCGCCATCTTTACACCGTTCGCATAATAAGCGTCGAAATCGGCCTTGATGCGCTTAACCCTGTCCAGCCCTTGTTGGTCGCCCTCGGCACTGAACATCTTTTCGAACGCCGCCAGCTCGCTGTAGAAGGAATCCCTGCTGGCCGCGGCCCCCTTGAAGCCGTCGTCGAATCCATCCAGTCCGCGCGTCGCGGATATGTCTTGCAGCCACTGCTGCACCTGGATGACTTCCTTCTCCATGTTCTTCGCCTTCAGCGCGAAGGGTACGCTCTCGTCCCGGACATGGCCGATGATGTCGATCATATTTCCGGTCGCCATTTGCAGCCATATCCCGAAGGCGGCGAACAGCACCAACGGCACGGCGAACCCCACCGCCAACTTGTGACCAATTTTCAGATTATTGAACATTAAATTCCCCATGCGTCGTCATGATCAGAACTCCCAAGCTACGCCCAGCTGGCCAAAGCTGCGGTCGTTACCGCGACCGACGGCGCCGGAAACCTTGAAGCCGTCGAAAACTTCGTAGCGCAGGCCGATGGCCTTGTCGGGACGGGCATGTTCCGCGCCAAAGGCTTCGACCGTTAGCTGGAGTCTTTCCATGAGCGGGAACTCGTAGCCGATGCCCCAGGTGCCGACAGTGTCGCTTTCGCCTTCAGCCTTGACGCGAGCGCCGCCGACGTTCATGTGCAGCACCTGGCCGCTCACGAAGCGATAAGTCGCGAGGCCGGCAAGGGCGTACTCCTTCTCGGTGAACTTGTTGTCGGCCGCCCGTACATCCACCTTGGCGCGACCATATCCCAGGCTGACGCCCAGCGACCAGCCGGTATCGTTCTGGATCGGCACCCATTTGATGCCAAAGCCCGTACCGTTGATATTGGTGGAGGGATCGTCGCTGCGATCACTTTCGCGCGCGAAGATCAGACCGATCTCGACCTTCTCGAACGGGCTGTAGCCAAAGCCGATTTCACTGCCGCGTGTCTTGTCGTCGCGGCTGACGACTGCCTCGACCTTCATGCCACCCGGGACGAGCGTACCGGCGTCATCGGTGGCCATCGGGCCCTCGGCAATAGCGGGGGTAGTGGCCAGCAGGCCGGCACTGCTGGCAACGGCGAGGACGTACTTCAATGTGGATGTTTTGGTTTTCATGCGATTCCCCCTCGAATAAAATTGTTTTTGACGGGCCAGGCAACAGGCGCCACGGGAGGCTATCGTGGGGGGGGGGGAGTCAACAACTCAATGACGGCGGACGTTGGCCGGTGTTTGAAACTGTCCGGCAGGTTCTGGCGTGGTGCCGCAGTTCGACCGGGTCAGGGTACGCCATGACTATTGAAATTGGATGGCTACCTCGACCGGCGGGTTATGGCCCAGACTGTGTGAAAACCTTG
>DDXB01000009.1 GCA_002347405.1 Rhodocyclaceae bacterium UBA2271
CTTCCGTTCTGCCGCGCCGGGCGGCGAAAAACCCCGACAGCAGCGCCCCGCATTCCTCTGCGCGAACACCGCTGGTGACCGCGGCATGATGATTGAGACGATCCTCGGCAAACAGATCCACCACGCTGCCCGCCGCGCCGGTCTTGGGATCGCGGGCACCAAACACCACCCGCTCGATGCGGGCATGCATCATCGCGCCCGCGCACATCACACAGGGTTCCAGGGTCACATAGAGCGTACAGCCGGGCAGCCGGTAATTGCCGAGCCGGTCGGCGGCATCGCGCAGCGCCATAACCTCGGCGTGGGCGGTGGGATCGTGGCGGCCGATCGGCTGGTTGAAGCCCCGCCCGACGACGACGCCGTCCTGGACGATCACCGCGCCGACCGGCACCTCGCCCAGCGTCGCCGCCTGGCGCGCCAGTTCCAGCGCCATGCCCATGAAATCGCTGTCTTCCATAGCGCTGGCGGATCAGATTGAGCGGCGGATGCCCTCGGCGAGAATCGCCGGATCCTCGGCGCCGACAATGATCTGTTTGCCACCAAGGATGAAGGTCGGAATCATTGTGATGCCCAACTGGCGCGCTTCACTTTCGCGCTGGCGCACGATATCGGCGTCACGATCGGAAGCCAGGTAAGCCGCAAGCTCTTTGGCGTCGTAACCGCACTCGGTGGCAATCTTCACCAGCGTCTCGGGATCGCCGACCGCTTCGCCGCGCTGGAATTGCGCGGCGAACAGCCTTTCGATCAGCGCATCGGCATTGCCCTTTGCCTGCGCCCAGTGCAGCAGGCGGTGGGCCTTCAGCGTATTGGCGCGCAGGGCGATTTTCTCGAAGGCATAGTCGAGGCCATAGGCTTTCCCCGCCTCGCGCACGCGGTCGAACAGTTCCTCGACCTTTTCCAGGCTGCCGAACTTGTTTACGAGAAACGGCAAGTAGGGCTCGCCTGCGGGCGGCGTGTCCGGATTGAGGAAAAACGGCCGCCAGATCGTCTGGCAGGCAAAGTCGGGAATATCCCGCCGGACCATGGCAAGCGCCGTCTCCAGCCGGCGCTTGCCGATGAAGCACCAGGGGCAAACGACGTCGGAAACGATCTCGATGGTGAGCATCAGGCGTTCTTGGTGAGCTGGCCACCTTGATCGAGCAGCTGCGCCTGTGCCGCGGCCAGGCGCGCGATCGGCACGCGCGGGCCGGAGCAGGACACGTAATTCAGGCCGATGGCATGGCAGAAAGCGATCGAGCCGGGATGACCGCCGTGCTCGCCGCAGATGCCGATCTTGAGATCGGGGTTGGTCTTGCGGCCTTCGGTCACCGCCAGCTTCATCAATTCGCCGACGCCCTTCTGGTCGAGTACTTCGAAGGGGTTGTCGATCAAGATGCCCGCCTCGACGTAGCCCGGCAGGAACTTGTTCTCGGCATCCTCGCGACTGAAGGAGAAGGTGGCCTGCGACAGATCGTTGGTGCCGAAGGAGAAGAATTCCGCATCCTGCGCCATGCGCCCGGCGCGCAGGCAGGCGCGCACCACTTCCAGCATGCTGCCGAACTTGTAGCCGACATTGATGCCATGGGTGAGCTCGACCACCTTGTGGATGCGTTTCACGTAGCTGTGGATGCGCACCAGCTCTTCCACCGTCGCCACCTGCGGCACCATGATCTCGGGATACACCTCGATACCCTCCTTGGCGCACAGCGCGGCAGCTTCGAGAATCGCCTGGATCTGCATCGAGTAGATCTCGGGATAGGTGATGCCGAGCCGCACGCCGCGGTGGCCAAGCATCGGGTTGACTTCGGAAAGCGCGCGCACCTTCTTGAGCGTCTTCTCCTTTTTGGCGATGACATCCTCTTCAAGGTGGCTGTCCTTGAAGTCGGACATGCTGCGGCCCAGCTTGGAGAGGCCGTCGGCATACTGCATATAGAGCCGTGGATTCAGCAGCTTGAGCGTTTCCGGCAGTTCCTCGAGTGCATTGAGAGAGTCGCGCAGGTGGTGCAGGTGGGCGATTTCGAGTTCGAGCTGGGCGGCCGTCGGCAGGAATTCGTGCAGCGGCGGGTCGATCAGGCGCACGGTGACCGGCAGCCCGCGCATGGCCTTGAAAATGCCCTTGAAGTCGCTGCGCTGGATCGGCAGCAGGCGGTCGAGCGCGGCCTGGCGTTCCTCGATGGACTCGGCGAGGATCATCTCCTGAACGATCGGCAGACGGTCGGTGGCGTTGAACATGCGCTCGGTGCGGCACAGGCCGATGCCCATGGCGCCGAACTCGCGGGCGCGCACGGCATCTTCCGGCGTGTCGGCGTTGGCCATCACCTTGAGGCGCGCCATCTGGTCGGCCCACTTGAGCAGGGTTTCCATGTACTGGTTGAACTCGGCCTGCACGGTCGGCACTTCGCCGGCGTAGACCTTGCCGTTGCCCCCGTCGATGGTCACCACGTCGCCTTCATGCAGCGTCGTGTCGCCGATGGTGGCACAGCGTTTCATATCATCGATGTGGATCGCCTCGCACCCGGACACGCAGGGCTTGCCCATGCCGCGCGCGACCACCGCCGCGTGGGAAGTCTTGCCGCCGCGGCTGGTGAGGATGCCCTGCGCCTGGAAGAAGCCGTGGATGTCCTCGGGCTTGGTTTCCTCGCGCACCAGGATGATTTTTTCGCCCGCCATGCCGCGTGATTCAGCCGTATCGGCGTCGAACACGATCTTGCCGGAGGCCGCGCCGGGCGAGGCCGGCAGGCCGGTGGCCAGCGGCTTGCCCTTGAAGTTGGGCGACAGTTGGGGCACCAGCAACTGCTCCAGCATGGCCGGATCGACGCGCAACAAGGCCTTTTCCTTGCTGATCAGGCCTTCCTTGAACATCTCGACCGAGGTGCGCACCAGCGCCTGGGCGTTCATCTTGCCGTTGCGGGTTTGCAGGCAATACAGCGTGCCGCGCTCGATGGTGAATTCGAAATCCTGCACTTCCTTGTAATGCTCTTCGAGCCGATTGTGCAGCTCGAGCAGTTGCCGGTAGATTTCCGGCATGTCCTGTTCCATCTCGGCGATGGCCTTGGGCGTGCGAATGCCGGCCACGACGTCCTCGCCCTGGGCATTGACAAGATATTCGCCATAGATCATGTCCTCGCCGGTGCCCGGGTTGCGGGTGAAGCCGACGCCGGTGCCAGAATCGTTGCCCATGTTGCCGAAAACCATGGTGCACACACTCACCGCCGTGCCGTTGGCCTGTTCCTTGGTGATCCTGAACTGCCGGCGGTAGTCGACGGCGCGCTTGCCGTTCCAGGAACGGAACACCGCGCCAATGGCGATTTCGAGCTGCTTGTAGGGATCTTCAGGGAAGGGCTTGCCGGTATTGGCCTCGATGATCTTGGCAAACTGGTCCGCCAGTTCCGAGAGATGTTCAGCCTTGAGATCGACGTCCTGCGCGACGCCGACTTTTTTCTTCATCGCCACCATGGCTTCGTCGAAATGCTTGTCCTCGACGCCCAGCGCGATCTTGCCGAACAACTGGATGAAACGCCGGTAGGCGTCGTAACCGAAGCGCGGGTTGTTGGTCAACTTGATCAGCGCCTGCAGCGTGGTCTTGTTGAGGCCCAGGTTGAGGATGGTGTCCATCATGCCCGGCATCGACATCGAGGAGCCGGAACGCACCGACACCAGCAGCGGATTCTTGCTGCCGCCGAAGACCTTGCCAGACTTCTTCTCGACCGCTTTCATGTGCTTGAGGACTTCGTCCATCGCACCTGCCGGCAGGGTGTCATGCTCCAGATAGCTGAGGCAGGCTTCTGTCGTGATGGTGAAGCCAGGTGGCACCTTCAGACCGATTTGGGTCATCTCGCACAGATTCGCGCCCTTGCCGCCCAACAGCATCTTGTTCTTGCCATCACCTTCTTCGAAGGCATAAACAAATTTGCGGATTGCCATATCCAGTTCCCTTTTTATCTTGTGATAGTAGTTTTGATTTCGTCTGATTTTATACGAGACGACTGGCATGCGCAGGCAGGTCCGGGAGTATTATTAAGGGTCTTGCGGCCTAAGCCCCGGCTGGCCGCCTATCTGCCAACCCGCCAACCTTATGGAGTTTTCATGAGCACTTCACTGTTTGCCAACGTCGAAATGGCCCCCCGCGACCCGATTCTCGGTCTCAACGAAGCTTTCAATGCCGACAAGAATCCCGGCAAGGTGAACCTCGGCGTTGGCGTCTATTTTGGCGACGATGGCAAGATTCCGCTGCTGGCCGCCGTCAAGGCCGCCGAAAAATCCCGCCTCGAAGCCCAGCCGCCGCGCGGCTACCAGCCCATCGATGGTACGCCCGCTTACAACAATGCCGTGCAGAACCTGCTGTTCGGCAAGGATTCCGAACTGCTCGCCGCCGGCCGCGCCATCACCTTCCAATGCTTGGGCGGCACCGGCGCGCTCAAGGTTGGCGCCGATTACCTCAAGCAACTGCTGCCGGGTTCGACCGTTTATATCAGCGACCCCAGCTGGGAAAACCATCGCGCCCTGTTCGAAAATGCCGGCTTCCCGGTCAAGGAATACGCCTACTATGACGCCAAAACGCGCGGCGTCGATTTCGCCGCCATGAAGGCCTCCTTGGCCGCCATGCCGGCCAAGTCCATCGTCGTGCTGCATGCCTGCTGCCACAACCCGACCGGCGCCGACATCACTGCCGCCCAGTGGGCCGAGGTGGTTGCCGCCATCAAGGAGAAGAACCTCGTCGCCTTCATCGACATGGCCTACCAGGGCTTTGCCGACAACATCAAACAGGACGCGGCAGCGCTCGACCTGTTCACCGCTTCCGGTCTGCAGTTCTTCGTTTCCAGCTCCTTTTCCAAGTCGTTCTCGCTTTACGGCGAGCGTGTCGGCGCCCTGACCATCGTCACCGCCGGCAAGGACGAGTCGTCCCGCGTGCTGTCACAGGTCAAGCGCGTGATCCGCACCAACTACTCCAACCCGCCCACCCACGGCGGCGCAATTGTCGCCGCGGTTCTGTCCAGTCCCGAACTGCGCCAGATGTGGGAAGACGAGCTCGCCGGCATGCGTGACCGCATCCGCACCATGCGCGCCAGCCTGGTTGAAAATCTGAAGGCAGCAGGGGCGCCAAACTTCGATTTCATCAACGTCCAGCGCGGCATGTTTTCCTACACCGGCCTGACCGCCGCCCAAGTGGAAAAAATGCGCGCCGAATACGGCATCTATGCCGTCAGCACCGGTCGCATCTGCGTCGCCGCACTCAATACGCGCAACATCGAATACGTGGCGAAAGCCATCGCGACGGTGAGCAAATAAGCGCAGCCGGATTGACCATGGCGAGGCGTTTGTGATCTAATCGCGCCTCGCCAAAACGCGCGTTTTGGGCGGTTAGCTCAGCGGTAGAGCACTGCCTTCACACGGCAGGGGTCACTGGTTCGAACCCAGTACCGCCCACCAGATAGCAAAGCCCGACCCCAGGTCGGGCTTTTTTATCATGCGCCTCGAGCCCTGATCGGACAGGTCAGCAGCGTTGCTTCAGGCGATTGACGACGTACCGCAACCAGCCGTAGCCGCTCACCATGACGACGCCGGCGAGCACTAGCACGGCGCCGGCGAGGAAACTCGGCTCCAGCGGCTCGTTGAGCAGCCAGACGCCGAGGGCCATGCCGAATAGCGGCGTCATGAACGAGAACACCCCGAGGCGCGACGCCAGGTAATGCCGCAGTAGCCAGAACCACACCAGGTAACTGGCGAACGACACCACCAGCGAATGGAACAGCAGGCTGCCCCAGGCCAGCGGAGACCAATTGATGCTCGCCTGGTCGAGCAAGCAGGCCGCCGGCAGCAGCAGGACGAACGCCGCCACCAACTGGTAGAGCAGGGTCAGCTTCGCCGAAGCCCTCGCCAGGCTGCTGACGCGGATCGCCACCGTCGTTGCCGCCCAGGCGATCCCCGCCAGCAGGGCGAGGATGTCGCCCCACAGCATGTCCAACGGTGCCCCGGCATGGGCCGGCAACTGGCGAAAGAAAAAGGTCACGACAATGCCGGCGAAGGCGAGGCAGATCCCGATCCATTGCAGCACGCTGAGGCGTTCGGCCGGCAGCTTCCAGTGCAAACCGAGGGCGACGAAGATCGGCGCGGTGTAGAGAAACACCACCATGTGCGATGCCGAGGTATGGCGCAGGCCCTCCCCGATCAGCAGGAATTCGAGCGCGAACAGGAAACCGACCAGCAGGCCGGGCCGCCAGGTGCCGTCGGCAAACGATATGCGCTCCTTGCGCCAGAGCATCAGCAGCCCCACCAGCACGGCCGACACCCCCGAGCGCAGTGCGATCTGCATCAGCGGCGCAATGTCGTGCGCCGCCGCCTTGAGGACGACCTGCTGCAGGCCCCAGATCAGGCAGAGGACCAGCATGATGCCAACGGCCTGGCCGTCCAGTGCGCTGCGGGTGTCCATGTTTCCTTGCTTCGAGAGGAGTGGAAAGGGACGCCATTATCCCAGTGGCGGCACATGGCAAATTGAAGAATTCAGGGGGATTCCTATACTGAGCGGAAGCACCCGGAGGTTTTCCCATGCGACGCTTGAAACTCGGCAGGGCCTTCACCCTGATGGAATCCGGCCCCGTCGTCCTAGTGACGACCCATGACGGCCAGCGCAACAACATCATGACCATCTCCTGGACCATGGTGGTGGACTTCACCCCGCTCTTCGCCATCACCACGGGCGCGTGGAATTTTTCCTACGCCGCGCTGCGCAAGACCCGCGAATGCGTGATCGCCATTCCCACCGTGGACATGATCGACAAGGTGGTCGGCATCGGCACGTGCTCGGGCGCCAACACCGACAAGTTCGCCCAATTCCGGCTCACCCCCCTGCCCGGAAAGACCGTCAGGGCGCCCCTGATCAAGGAATGCCTGGCCAACATCGAATGCAAGGTCATCGCCATCGTGAAGAAGCACAACATCGTCGTGCTCGAAGGCGTCGCCGCCTACACCGACCCAATGCGCAAGGAAAAGCGCACGCTGCACGCCGTCGGCGACGGCACCTTCATCGTCGATGGGCGCAAGCTGGACCGGAAAAAGATGATGGCCGCCAAGATTCCGGCCGGAATCTAGAATCGCGAGCACGATGCCCCGACTTCGATGGCCGGAGTTCGGCCACAAGAGTCATTCGCGGTTGCTACATCACGTAATCGCTCTGAATGTCTGCTCCCTATTCCCACGAATGCGTACTCCGTGCCCTTATGTGGAACTCCACATAAGGGCACTTATGCTGACCTCTCGATTATGTGGAGTGGGAACACGAAACAGGCTCCCACCGCTTCTTACCAGAGACAGGAGCTGATTTCGATCTCCACATAATCGCAGTATTCTCAGGAAATCCAACAGCTAATCTGGTGCCCGGTAGCATCGGATATTGGCGTCCTGTTCATGAAGCTGGCAGGCTTGCGCCTTCATGGCTAGACCAGCGTCGACGTTGCAATGGATGGATGCCCGTGTCTCATATCCGAGCCAATTTGCTCGTACGCTAATGTCCGCGTCGACCTTCTGAAGTGGATCCGTTGCTTCATGCGACCGCAGAAATTATGTCGACCTTTCTGTCACGTCAGCGGCTAGGGAGTCCCCTACGGCAAGGCCTTTGTAACGTGATGCCAAAACTATTCCACATAATCGAGAGTTCCGCATAAGTGCCCAAAACGGCCCGTCAACTTTCTCCAAACCGGCCGCCCAGCCAAACCAGGTATTTGCGCATTGGAGTTCTACAAAGCGGCCGTAGCCGACCTCACACAACCGGCCAACTGCTGCCGCTCGATGATTCAGGAAAGCAGCCATCCGAGAGACTGCTGTACCTCGAAACCTGCCAGAAGGCCAATTCACACAACTCGGCCTTTGCCGTCGGTCGTGCCGCGCCGACTGAACGACAGCCATCGCAGATTGCTGACATTCATGACGCCGCCAAAATGGGCAAGGGATTGCGGGTGCCGGCATTGTGCCGCCTGGTGGCGCCCGGCGCGAGTCGCCGGCGATGCTCAGCGCGGCATCGTCGCCCACAAGGCGTTGAGTGCAGCCTGGATCTCCCGCGACACCGTGCGCGCATCCGAGAAATTCGTCCCCGGGGGTATTGACACGGTCTCGATGTCCGGCAGGCCGAGCTTCTTGCGCCGGAAAACCGCCGCGATGTCCTTCGGCCCGCGCTTCACGTGACCGGCCGGCGGCGCCCGTTCAGACAACCATGCGACGACCAGCTTCGGACCGAAGCGCACCTGCGTGCCCACGAACGCCTGCGGCGAAACGCCGTCCAGCGGCGTCTGGAATTCCTGCAGCAGGCGGGGGACGTCTTCGGTCAATTGGTCGATGATCTTGTTGTAGCCGCTCTGTGCCTTGGATTCGCCGATCGAGACGATGATGAACTCCGGCGGTTGCTTGCGCAGGTTCAGGATGCCGCGCAAGCGATCGGTGACCAACTGGCCACCGGCATCGCGGACACCCTGCAACTCGAGATCGAGAAGACCCGGCGCCGGACGATAACGCGCCAACATCGCCGACGGATCGGTCATCGCGATGGATTTCGGCAGTCCGCGCGGACGCTTGGGCACGATGCCGGCGGGGAGCGCCTCCGGAACGATCTTCAGGTCCTTGAGCACGGCGGCGACCGCGGCTTCTTCGGCGTTGCGCACGGCATCGCTGCGATGCAGGCCCAGTTCCGACACCCAGCCGAACAGGTTGTAGAATTGCCCGGCGTGCTCTGGTCGCTTGAGCATTTGCCGCTGCAGCAACGGATACAGGAACTGGTACAGCTCGGGCAGCTCGTAGCCCAGCCGTTTCGCTGCCTGGTGCGAGGCCGCAGTGATGATCGGCTCGGGTTTGAGGCCCGGCTTCGCCGCCGCCAGAACCTGTTCGAGGGCACGAAACTCGCCGGGCAGCGCCTCGGCCGAGACGATCTTGCGCGCCGCCTTGCGCAATGCCTTCGGCACGCCGGCAACCATCGCCGCCGGCGTCGGCAAGCGGCCCAGGCCCGACGCCTCGCGCAGGATCTGCGCCAGGGTCTTGCTGGCGCCGCCACCCTGCCGGTCGCCGATCACCAGGGTCAGCGCTTCTTTCGCCGACCCGAGTGCCTTGAGCTGGGCTTTCGTCGCCTGGAGTACCTGGTCAACATCGGAACCATGTATCGCAGCGCGAAGTTGCTTCTTGAGCTGCTCGAAGGCGTGGCGATTCGCGCCTTGCAACAAGGGCTTGGCCACGGGCTTGCGCACCCGGACCGACGGTCCGATCTTGCCCGTCGAAGCTTTAACGGCCATGTCGCACTACTCCGCTAGGGTCTGCACGTCTGACACCACCTGGAAGAATAGTCCCAGTGCCGGGACGCAGGTGCTCAACGCCATCGATTTTCCGGTGGACAGCAGGATCTCCTCGACGATTTTCCCCGCACGCGGTTTGTTCGCCAGCGTGGTGACGTAACGCCCGGTGTCGTCGAGCAACAGCGCCTCAAGCGCGACGTTGTCGAGTTCGGCATTCTCCGCAGCGAGAACTGCGAACTGGTTGAACATGTGGCCGTAGACCGTCATCACGCCGAGCACGGCAGAGACAGCGGCGACCGGTTTGACGAAGTAGCCGACGATCGACAGGAACGCCACGGTCTTGTCATAACGGCGCAGCGGTGCTTCTGCCTTGTCCAGGGCCGCATATCGGACGAGGTCACGCGCGTCGCCGGCCGCCAAGTAACTGTTCAGCACCGACAACGCGAAAGCGGTGCGCAGCAGGGTCTCCTCGTCGGCCGCCGTGGATGCGGCAACCAGGTCGGCACGGACCGCCCCGAGCAGCTGATCGGCGAGCAAGGGCTCGAGGATGCCACCGCGGCCATCGCGACCGGCCCAGAGCGCGGCCCGCGTTTCAGGCGTGTCGCTGAGATTGAGCTTGAGTTCGCGATTGATCGAATTGACCGAGCGTCCGAGCTCGTAGCGGAACATGGCCGTCGGATACTTCTTCGGAATCTGGGTCAGGTATCCGCGCGCGGCCGGAAGATAGGCGAACAATTGCGCGAGGACAACCTGATCTTTGAGGTCGGTGCCGCTCTCGCGCTCCGGCAGGCACATCGCCAGCACACCCGGCGCGACGGGATGCTGCTCGCCGACCTGGCGCATCAGGTCATGGAACGCCTTCGTGGCCTCGGGCAACTCGCCGGGGTCGGGCCGGGCCGGATACGGCGTCGGTGTCCCCGGCGGATTCGACGGCGGCGTGCTGCCCCCACTGCCACCCGTGCCTGCATTCGCAGGAGCCGCGCCGGCCGGTGAATTCTTGTACGCATCGATCTTGCCCTGCGCGTCTTCTACCTTGGCGTATGCCTTCGCAAGCGCCCTGACCCCATTAGCCAGGTCTTCGGCGGCGCCTGGAACGGCGGGATCATGGATTTCGTATTCCGGAGGCGTGTCGTGCCCCGAGCCCCCTTCCGCCCCGCTGTTGCCGCCCGTGTTGCCGCCGCCCCCGGCACCGCTGGTACCACCACTGCCGCCCGCGCCCGTCGTTGACGGTAGCGGTTGCGGCTTGAGGCGGACGCCATAGGTTTTTTCGGCGCGGTCGAGCTGTTCCCGCGCGGCGGTGGCCAAGCCCTCGGCCTTGAGCAATCCCGCTTCGGCAAATTCGACTAAGGTGTCCTCAATCAGGCCACGCAGCGTGACCAGGCCTGCCGAAACGGCGGTGGCGAATGCCTGGCGCTGTTCCACCACGCGTGCCTGCACCGCCGACGCAGGCGACAGCCCTTGCGGCCGACCGGCAGCCGTGATCGGAAATACCTCGCGACCGAGCGCGAACAACAGCGCCTGGACGCCGTCCCAACCGGAGGAAACATAGAGTGAAAGCATCGCGTCCTCGACGTACTCCGGTGCGATCGTCACCCCGATGTTCTCGCCGTCGAGGTCGAACGACAACGTGGCATCCGGGAGATTCGAACGATCTGGCACACCACTGCTGGCGGCGGCCAGTACCGCGTCATCGATGAACTGGCCCGTCGGTGCGCCGATGGCCAGTTGCGTCGGCGCCGCCACGGCTCGCGCGGCGGCTCCTGACACCGGATCCGCGACCGGAAAATCACCCGCCGACTGCAGGGCGCCCACGACCAGTACGACGACATGGGGAAAATCTTCGTCCACCGCAGGACTACGGCGTCGGCGTCGCGGGTGCCGACGGTGTTGCCGGTGGCATGCCGGGCGAAACCTGTACCGGCGCCATTTCCACGCGCAGCACCGGGGCATGCGCCACAGGATCGTCCAGGTCATGTGCGGTCAGGCGCGCACGGCGGCGTTCGTTCTCGGCTTTCTGCTGTTCGATCATCTCGCGTTTGAGGTCGATATCGGCCTGCTTGCCGCGCAGGTCCAGATCCCGCAGGTCGTCGATATAGTCCTCGCAGGCGCAGCACTCGCCGAGTCTCGCCTCGACGTGCACGCCCGAGGTCGGCAGCGAGACCGCCTGCTGGGTGCGCGTGGACGTAAGCTCGTTGTTCTCCAGCACCAACTCACGGAACAAGGCATCCGTACGCGGGTCGAGCGCGGCCTTGATGGGCAACGCGACATCGTTATTGTCGAAACCCAGGACGCGACGTTCGACCATCGGCAACATCGACAGGCGGTTCTGGAACGAATCTGGGAACGGCATCAGGGTCAGGATGCACGTGCGGTAATAGTTGCGATAGCGATTGAGGTGTTTGGAGAGGGACTGGACGGCCTCGAGCGCCTCGGCGATTTCCTTGTTCGAATAGTCGGTCTGCACCGCACCCTGGTTGGCCTCCATCGCCGCCTTGCCGGCGGCCAATTGCTGGGCCTGCCCGATCGCACGCACGGTTTCGGTGAAGGTGTTGAGCATCGACATCAACCCGGCATCGTTGACCGCGTACGCATCCTCCGGGATGTCGGTGAAGATGACGGGCGGCGGGATGTTCAGGTCGGCGCGTAGCACCTTGTACATCGCGTCTTTGTCCTGGCTAATCGCCGAGGTGCCCAGCGTGCTGAACGTGATTCCGTTCAGGGCCTCGGCCAGGCGTTGCACACTGGCTTCCGACTGCGGATCGGTGCGGATCGCCGCAAGCACGTCGAACAGGTTCGGCGCGATCGCGCGTGCGCGGCGCAGGTACATGTACTTCTGCACCTTTGCCTTGTCGAGCAGCTGCATCGTCAGCACCGGCCATGGCGAGATTAGTTGCCAGGGCGACGGGACCGGCAAGGCTGCGCCCAGGAGCGGCGTTGCGGCCGCGAGGGAGACATAGGCATCAACGGCGCGTTTGCACTGCTCGGCCAATTGCTGCTTGGCGGGATCGTCAGTGGTGGTGATCTTGGAAACGGCGGTGCAAAGTTCGTTGCGGCGACGGGCTTCGCACAGCTGGTCCTGGGCGAAGAGCTTCTTCGCGGCGTCGAACCCGGGCGACAGGTCCGACACCAACAGCACGCGCTTGAGCACGCTTTCGTAGTAACGGATGTTTATGTAGGAGAACTCCTCGGACTGCACCGGGTTCGGGTCGAGCACGCAAAGGCGGGCATCCTCCTTGTTGAACTCGGTGACGATGTCGTAGTGCGCCAGGACCTCGTAATAATTCAGCGTCAGGGTGTGGCACAGGTTCGGATTGCGGACCTTGCGGGTGACCTTGTTCTCGACCCCGTATTCGGTCGACTCGCTGATCTTGGTCTCGCGCTGCAGCTTGAGCTTGCTGCTGGCCTTGGCGACGGTCTCGCGCAGGATTTCCAGGTTGTTCTTGCTTGAGTTGGCAAGGGTGGCCTTGGCCTGGGCGGTGGAACTGCCCGTGAAGTTCACGACCTCGGCCTTGACGCCGACCGTGGCGCCGATGGTCAAGCCCAGTTCGGTCTGGTTGCTCGCCTCACGGATCACGCTCTGCGCGTCCTTGCTGGTCTCGGTGAATTCGGTGGTCTGTTCGAATTCCGAATGCGCGCTGTCTTCGAAGGTCCGCTTGCGGCGATCCCAGGTCGAGATTTCCAGCGTCACTTCCTCTTGTGGCCCGAGTGCCATCGAGTGCAGCAGTTCGCCGCGCGAATAGCCGCGCAGGATCCACCGGTGCCGCCACGGGATGTACAAGGCCAGCGGTAGGCGCGTCTGCGATGGCGCCTCGTCCGGGTAGGAGGTTTCGACCTCGGCCCCCGCCGAGGATCCGGTGCCCGGGACGACGGTGCCGGTACCACTGCCGCCTGAGCCGGTTCCCGGGTTCTTCGGCGGGCGCGGTGGCGGGGTGCCCTCGCCGTCGTTGTAGTCCGTGTTGTCGCTGCGCAGGCCACCATCCTTGATGGCGTAGGAAATAACGGACCCACGCCCGCCGGAATCCTGTGATGGCTTGGATGCACGCAGCAAGATCTTGCGGCCAGCCACCGTCACCGAGGCTTGGCCGATCGTCGACAAGGCCTTGAGCTGGGTGATGTTCATCGGCACACGCAGCAGCGAGCCATCGGTGGCCTCGACATACGGGCTGCGGATGAACTCGTCGGCCGTGCCGACATGATAGTCGTTGCGCATCGGCACGGAATCGCGGTGCTCGGCCGGCATCAGGCGCAGCATCTGGTCAACACCGGCGACGCGGACACGGACCAGGGCAGGGTCGCCGGCGAGCAGGTCGGCACGATCGGCGTCGGACAGGGAGATCGGGACTTTCTTGTTCGCGCCACCGAACGAGACGTGGCCGTCGTCGATGACCTTGTAGACATCCTTGACCTCGACATCGGTGAACAGCGACTTGGTCAGGTCGGTGAGCGACTTGTCGAGGTAGCGTGCCAGCGGCACCCCGCCGAGCACATCGACCGTACTCGCGGATTCGGCACTGCTCGCCTGCGCCTTCGAGCGATAGCCCGAACGCCGGTTCATGGCGATATGTTTGACGAATTTTTCCGGATCCAGGTCGGCCAGGACGATGGCATACGGCAAGTCGTCGATGGTGCGGTTGAGCCGCTTGAATTCGGCGAACGTCACGTCGTGGAACGACGTGCTGGCCGGCAACGCGGCGCCACAGTCGCTGGGCGGGAATGTCGTCGCCGCCGGCGTTTCCAAGGCGTCTGCCGCTGTGGCAGCGACAGCCGTCATCGCCGTCGCCTGGGTCGGTGCCATCGTCTTGGCATGGGAAGCCTTGCGCGTCGCCATTGTCCGTCTCCTCCTTCGCTGCTGATCGCCATGGGTCCAATGCGGCGAGGATAGGCGTTTTAAACCCCCTCCGCAACACCGAGGATGCAAAACGAGGATGCCCCTCGGACGAAGGTCATAGTCGCTTGCGATTCGTCTGGGCGTCAGGTAAATGTTGCATTGCTGACCGAAGCGGCGAGCGAGTCGAATGGCCGTTCTGGCCGACGCGCTGTCGGTGGAAGATCCCGCTGTACGACTGCTCGATTCAGTTACCTGCCATTGGAACCCCGAAGAGCCCAACGGCGGGATTGGGCACCGATGCGACTGTCGCCTTTCAAGATTCATTGCCAGAAAGCGGCCAGTGAAATTTCGCTTCCTGTAAGCGGCCGGTCGTCACTGAGTCCTCGGTGCCCTCAACGGCCTGATGATTTTTTCATGGGCTACGACAGATTACTGATCCTATAGCTGCCGCTCACCTGAACCATCCATCCGACATCAGTTCGGCCTCAATCGCCATTGGACGCGTGCTGCTTGAGTGGCAGCAATGCATCGGTTACCTTTCGCCCAGCAAAACGATGTGTCGATCTCCGGCGCATCCGTCCCGGAATCACCCTATTGAACTTCTTGCCCTCGGCACAACCTTAATCACAATGGTGAAATCCATTACGAAGTCCAAGTGCATTCAAATCGTCTGTCAAAGAAGGTTGCCCATGACAAATGCCGCTGAAACCCCGTCAAAGTCCCCAGCGTCACTCTGGCGAAACCGTCTGTTCACGATCCTTTTCATCGTTGGCGTCAGCAGTTTCATCTGGAGCCACCTCCCCGATGGCGGCTACCCGACGGACCTGACGAAAATCGGCACCGGACGCCCCACTCTGGTGCTGGCACATGACTCGAATTACTCGGGCGGCATGGAAGTAATGTATCTGATGAACGAAATCCGCGACGACTACTCAGGGCGCGTCGACTTTCTGGTCGCCCACCTTGGCATGGCCGACGGTCAGGAATTCGCCCGCCACCATGGCGCCCGCGATGGCGTCGTTCTGCTGTTCTCGGGAGACGGCCGAAACGTCAGCTTCCTGAGTAAACCGCAAAGCATTGACGAACTTCGCCTGGCCCTGAACCAGGCATTTAATTTTTGACGCAACCGTTTCTGGCGAAGGTGAACGGCCATCGGAGCCTAGAAGGATTTAAGCCACCTCGCCTATTTGGTGGTGGCATCTTTATCGATCAAATTGCGAAGAACGAAGGCCCGCTGGACGTCATTCAATAGTTCATGGTTTTGGGGGCGCCAATGTCCCTTTATGGCCGGGTTGAGGCAGAGCCGACATGAAGTTGCTCGCCGAATACCGGCCGTTCGATCGGGTCAGGGGACGCCTTGACTATTGAAATTGGATAACCACCGCGACCGGCAGGTGATGGCCGAGAGTGTGAATTCGGAATATTTCCACATTCCTGTCATTCGCCAATATCGTATCAACCCAAGCGACCGTCTGTTCTGGCCGAAGACCCGACGTATAACCAAGCAAGCCTGAACCACAACCCCCGGCCGCCGACCAAGTGGATATTGCCACCGAACGCTTCGGCGCCGCCACGCCCTTCATGCGCTTCCTGTGCGAGGCGGCAAGGGTGCGTTACTGAAACGCCGTCCCGCCAGCGCCGACTTTCTGCTCTGGCCACAAACACACGGCGCGGCTTTTCTCCTTGCAGCGGTATCCTCCCCCACTACACCCACCAAAGGAGTCTGCCTTGGTCTTGCTCGAATTTTCCATGTCGCCAGCCAGCAAGGGCGAAAGCCTCAGCCCCTATGTGGCGCGCTCGCTCGACATCATCGACAAGAGCGGCCTGCCCTACCAGCTCACGCCGATGGGCACGGTCATCGAGGGCGAATGGGCCGAGGTGATGGCCGTCGTCGGCGCCTGCTTCGAAGCGATGAGGAGCGACTGCGAGCGCATCGGCGCGCAGATCAAGATCGACTATCGCGCCGGATCGGCCAGCCGCATGCAATCGAAGATCGCCGCCGTCGAAACCAGGCTCGGCCGCAAGCTGGCGATCTGAGAACAAGGCACGGTCTCGCCATGAAAATCTACCTGGCCGGCCCCGACGTATTTCGTCCGGATGCGGAGGACTGGGCGAACCAGGCGCGCAAACTCTGCCGCCAATACGGCTGCGAAGCCCTCACGCCCCTCGATCATGGCGCAACCACGCCCGCCACCATCTGCGCCGGCAACCTGGCGCTGATCCGCACGGCCGACGCCCTGGTCGCCAACCTGAATCCCTTCCGCGGCGCGGAACCGGATTCAGGCACGGTTTTCGAGTTGGGCTATGCGGTGGCGCTGGGCAAGCCGGTGCATGGCTACCTGAATGACATGGAAATATTGCGCGCCCGCGTCAATCGGTTGGAGCATGCCGATCCGGCCCGCAGCCATGACGATCGGGGCATGGCGATCGAGGACCTCGCCCTGCCGCTCAATCTCATGATTGCCGCGTCTGCGCGCATCGTCGCGGGCGGGCTGGCGGATTGCCTGCAGTCCTTGCGCGACGCCCTGCCAGCAGAGCCGACCGGCACCGATCCCCGCGAGCGCCTGGCCCATGAAGCCGCCATTCGCTACCTGCGCTGGGCTGAAGAAGGCCGCATCGCGGACCGCACCCCGCTGGCCACCATCACGCACCAATTCAAGGTCGATGAGGCAACCGTGCAGCAATGGGTCGCGGCTTGGTCAGGCATCGCCTTGCCTGCCGCGGAAGGCTACCTGCCCGAGGATGTCATCCGCAAGATGAAGATCAGCGGCCGGCAATTTCGCCACCTGAGCTAATCAAGGGCAGGTCCGGCTGCCGCGCCTGCTTTACTTCAATGCAATCAGGGTCAATACGGTTTGCGCATGTTCCGCCGCGTTGCGTCCCAGAGTGGTCAGGTAGCCGCCATCCACTTGCGTGATCAAACCTTTGCCATGCAGACGCCGTGTCGCTGCGATTACGCGTGGATCGGCCGATTTGTGGACCTTGACTCCTTGCAGGTTGGTTTCATGGTCAAAGCGTAGCAACGCGTTGAGTTCATCGACTAAATCAGGTGTGTAGGTCACTGCCAAACCTTTCTCGTAATGCAATTGCTGCTGCACGGATTGAGTCCGCAAACTGTTTTTCAAATCAATAGCCGCGCCCCGGGTCGACGTTGCCGGGCACGATGCCGTTTTCCCGATAGCGGCGGACGGCCGCCGCGACGATCGCCGCGGCGGATGGCAGGTCGGTCTGTGCGGTGCAATGGGGCAGCACGGTGACGCGCGGGTGCTGCCAGTGCCACTGTTCCACAGGCAACGGCTCGGCATCGAAGACATCCAGCACCGCGTGGTCGAGGTGCCCGCTGTCGAGCGCCGCGCGCAGGTCGGCATCGACGACGATCGGGCCACGGGCGAAGTTGATCAGGGCGGCGCCCTGGGGGAGACGGGCCAGGGCATCCCGGTCGAGCAGGCTCCGCGTTTGCGCGGTCAGCGGCAGCAAGCAGATGAGGATGTCGGTTTGCCGCAGCATGGCGGCCAGACCATCCGCGCCGGCAAAGGAGGCGATGCCGGGCAGCGATTTCGGCGTGCGGCTCCAGCCGCTTACCCGGAAGCCGGCGGCCAGCAGGCGTTGCGCGCTCGCCGCGCCGAGGCTGCCAAGGCCGAGCAGGCCGACGCCCCGGTTTTCTGGCCGCACATGGGGCAGCGCCCGCCAGGTGTTGCTGCGCTGTTGGCGCGCATAGGCCGGCATGTCGCGATGCAGGTAGAGCGTCCACGCCAGCGCCGCTTCGGCCATGGTCTCCGCCATCTGCGGATCGACGAGGCGGACGATCTGCAGCGGCGTGTCGCCGAGGTCGGCGACCAACCGCTCGACGCCCGCCCAGACGCTGTGCACCCAGCGCAGTTGCGGCAGCTGCCTGAGGTCGGCCGGGTCGGGGTTGGCGACGATGGCCAGCGTGGCCAGGTTTTTGTCTGCCGCGCCGAGCTGCCTGAAGCCGACGATGCGCTCGTCCGGCATGGCGGCCTGCAGTGCGGCCACCCATGCGGCGTAGGTGCGCTCGCCGGCGTTGTCGACGAAGGGAATGACGGGGAGCGACATGTGACGGAGCAGTCCTGGCGGGGGCTAATCTCAGGCGGCCAGCGTCCGCCAGAGCGTCTTGCCCTTGCTTTCCTTGTCGATTTCGGCCAGCACGCGCTCATGCTCGAGCAGTTCGTCGGCAGTCGCGGCCAGTACGCGCACGGACGGGCGTTCGCCGGACATCAAGGCGACCATTTCGGCCGAACCCATTTCCAGGTCCATCATCAGGCTTTCCTGGCCGCGCGTCATCGCCAGATAGACCTCGGCCAGCAGCTCGGCATCGAGCAGCGCTCCGTGCAACTGCCGGCTTGAGTTATCGACTCCGAATTCGTTGCAGAGCGCATCCAGGCTGTTTTTCTTGCCGGGCCGCAGTTCGCGTGCCATCTTGAGCGTGTCGGTTATGCCAGTGCAGGCGGCTTTCAGTTGTTCCCGGCCGAGCAGATCGAGTTCATTGTCGAGAAAACCGACGTCGAAAGGCGCGTTGTGGATGATGACTTCGGCATCATGGAGGAATTCGAGCAGGTCGTCGGCAACGTCGGCGAATTTCGGCTTGTCGGCAAGAAACTCGTCGGTCAGGCCATGCACGGCCTGGGCCCCCGCGCCAATCGCCCGCCCGGGATTCAGATAACAATGGAAATGCCGGCCGGTGAGCTTGCGGCTGACCATCTCGACACAACCGATTTCGATGACCCGCTCCCCCTGCCGCCATTCGAGCCCGGTGGTTTCGGTGTCCAGCATGACCTGACGAATGATGCTCATACATTTTCCTCTATGGCGCGTCGGGCCAGCTCATCGACGCGCTCATTCTCCACATGCCCGGAATGACCGCGCACCCACAGCCATTCGATTTTGTGACCGACCGTGGCGGCGTCGAGCGCCTGCCAGAGATCGACATTCTTTACCGGCTGGCGACCGGCGGTTTTCCAGCCACGCCTTTTCCAGCCGTGAATCCATTCGCTGATGCCTTTTTGCACATATTGCGAATCGGTATGCACGCGTGCTGTCACGGGCCGTTTGAGCGAACGCAGAGCCTCTATGACCGCCATCAGTTCCATGCGGTTGTTCGTTGTGGCCGGGTCATAGCCCGACAGTTCCTTCTCCTTGCCCCCCATCCGCAACAAAGCCCCCCAGCCGCCGGGGCCGGGGTTGCCGCTGCACGCGCCATCGGTATAGATATCAACGGTTTCGGTCATTGTTCCCTTGTTTTATGTGCCAGTGGCTTGCGGGCTACCGCTGCCAGCGCGCGGGCGGCCGCCATGCGCTCATGCCATTTCGGCGTGATCAGCCGCATGCCATGCTGGCGCTTGATCGCCTGCACAACATACACCCCGCCAGCAATTGGCCACCAGCGATCGCCGGCGGCATCCATGAAGCCCCAGCGCTTCAACCATTTCTCCTGACGCACTGGCGGGACATAACAACCGAAGGCGCCGCTGCGGGTCTCGAAGCCCAGCAAGGTGAACCAGTCGCGCAGCCGCGGCACACTGAGATAGCGTCCCTGCCAGGGCGGGCGACCGGTATGCCGGGCCATGGCGCGGCGCAGTCCCCACAAGCTGTAGGGATTGAACCCGGTGACCACGGCACTGCCTTCCGGCACCAGCACCCGCTCCACTTCGCGCAAAATCTGATGCGGGTTGGGATTGAATTCGAGCACATGCGGCAGGACGATCAGGTCGATGCTGTTCGTTGCAAAGGGCAGGTAGCGCGGATCGCTTTGCACCGTGACACTGCCCCGGTCGCAACAGGACACATGGAACGGCATGCGGTTGGCGCGCAGGAAATCATGCTGCGAGAAGCCGATCTGGACAGAATTGAAACCGAAAATATCCGCCACCAGAATATCGAGCTTGTGTTGTTCCCACGCCAGCACATACTTTCCCTGGGGAGTTCTCAGCCATTCGGCAAAACCATTAATCGCCATTACAATTGAATACCATGCAAATCGAACCGATCAAGGCATTTGAGGATAATTACATCTGGGCCTTGCGCCACGGCGGTCAGCTTGCGGTCGTAGATCCCGGCGATGCGGCTCCGGTGCTGCGCTTTATTGAGCAAACTGGCGACCGCCTGTGCGCAATTCTGGTGACGCACCGACATGGCGACCACATCGGCGGCATCGCCGAACTCGTCGCGCGCTGCCCGGTGCCCGTGTTCGGGCCGACGCGGGAAGCCGGCGAGGTCGTCACCCAGCCGTTGCATGATGGCGACACCGTGCATATTCCGGGGCTGGGCGCGGAATTCACGGTGATCGAGGTGCCGGGACATACGCTGGGTCATATTGCCTATTATCGCTTGGGGATGCTGTTCTGTGGCGATACCGTGTTCGGCGCCGGTTGTGGCCGCGTCTTCGAAGGCACGATGACCCAGATGCAGTCCTCGCTTGCCCGCCTGGCCGCCCTGCCGCCTGAGACGCTGGTCTATTGCGCTCACGAATACACGCAATCCTGTTTGCGCTTTGCCCACATGGTGGAACCGGACAACGCGAACCTCGCCGCCCGCAGTGCGCAGGTCGCCGAACTGCGTGCCAAAGGCCAGCCTTCCGTGCCCTCCACGCTCGCCGAAGAACTGGCCACCAACCCCTTCCTGCGCTGGCAGTCGCCCGCCGTCATCGCCGCCGCCGCAACGCGTCTCGGCCATGCACCGGCGAGCGACGTCGCCACCTTTGGCGCGATCCGCCTGTGGCGGGACAGCCTGTAACCATTTCAACAAGAGGAAACCCCATGAAAAACACCCTGCTGGCCTCCCTGCTCGCCACCGCCATCTGCGCCTCCCAGGCCGCCCATGCTGCCGATACCGTCAAGGTCGGGCTCCTCTCCACCCTGTCCGGTCCTGCTGCCGGTCTCGGCGTCGACATCCGCGACGGTTTCCAGCTGGCCATGCGGCATTTGAATGGCAAGCTGGGCGGTTTGCCGGCCGAAATCATCGTCGCCGACGACCAGCAGAATCCGAATACCGCCAAGCAGACCGCCGAACGCCTCATCAAGAAGGACAAGGTCGACTTCATGACCGGCATCGTCTTCTCGAACATCCTGCTTACCGTCGCCAAGCCGGTCTTCGACAGCCAGACCTTTTACATTTCCGCCAATGCCGGCCCGTCGCAACTCGCCGGCAAGGAATGCAACCCCTACTTCTTCAACGTCGCCTGGCAAAACGACAATGTCGCCGAAGCCATGGGCAAGTGGGCCAGTGACGAAGGCTACAAGACCGTCGTCGGCATCGCCCCCAACTATCCGGCCGGCAAGGATGCCATCAACGGCTTCAAGCGTTTCTTCAAGGGCAAGGTCGACGATGAGATGTACACCAAGCTGGGCCAGCTCGACTATGCCGCCGAACTCGCACAACTGCGTGCCGCCAAACCCGATGCGGTGTTCTTCTTCCTGCCGGGCGGCATGGGCATCAACTTCATCAAGCAGTTCGTCGCCGCCGGATTGTCGAAGGACATGCGCCTGATCACTTCCGGCTTTTCCGCCGACGAAGACACCATCCCGGCCGTTGGTGAACCGATGCTCGGCCTGTTCAATTCCTCGCACTGGGCGCATGACCTGAACAATGCCGCCAACAAGAAGTTCGTCGCCGACTTCGAGAAGGAATACAAGCGCCTGCCCTCGCTGTATGCCTCGCAGGGCTACGACGCTGCCATGCTGATGGATTCAGCGGTGCGCGCCACCAAAGGCAAGCTCGAAGACAAGGCTGCCGTGCGCAAGGCCCTCGAAGCCGCAAAATTCAATTCCGTGCGCGGCAAGTTCAAGTTCAACACCAACCACTTCCCGGTGCAGGACTACTTCCTGCGCGTGGTGCGCAAGGATGAAAAAGGTCGCATCACCAACAAGCTGATGGGCACGATCTTCACCGATCACCCCGATGCCTATGTCGGCGAGTGCAAGATGCCCAATTAACGCCGTACCGCCAGCGCCGACTTTCTTATGTCGCCCCAGGGAGCAGCAGCCCTGCCCGACCGCCTTTTAGAGAAAACCGGCAAGCATGATGCATCGCAATGGTGCATGCCAGGCACCGTTCAGGTGCCTGGCTGATGATCGGGCGCGATGCTGGTGCGCCGGGTCATTGATCCTGGAAAAAGCAGTTAACCACGGAGGTCACGGAGGTCACTGAGAAAAACAAGTCGTTACGGAAGCAATGGACGCCACCCGTCGGGTGCTCCCGCATTTTTCCGCTGGCGTCTTGTCTCCGTGTCCTCCGTGATCTCCGTGGTGTGAACTGAGGTTCTAGGGTTTAACAATTTTTCAGGAACACTTGTTGCTTCATTGTGCCGGATTCGAAACTCTGGGGCACCATAATGGACAACTTCAAAACTTCCGCCGACGTGCTGTTCATTCTGCTAGGCGCCATCATGATTCTGGCGATGCATGCCGGCTTCGCCTTCCTCGAACTCGGCACGGTGCGGCGCAAGAACCAGGTCAATGCGCTGGTCAAGATACTTTCCGACTTTGCCGTCTCGACGCTGGCGTATTTCTTCATCGGCTACGGCATCGCCTACGGGGTGCATTTCTTCGTCGGTGCGGAAGAACTGACGCAAAAGAGCGGCTACGAACTGACCAAGTTCTTCTTCCTGCTCACCTTCGCCGCCGCGATTCCCGCCATTGTTTCGGGCGGCATCGCCGAGCGGGCGCGTTTCGGACCGCAACTGGCGGCCACTTTCCTGCTGGTCGGCTTTCTCTATCCATTCTTTGAAGGCATCGCCTGGAATCAGGCTTTCGGCATTCAGGGCTGGCTCAAGGCCAGCTTTGGTGAGGAATTTCACGACTTTGCCGGCTCGGTGGTGGTGCACGCCGTGGGCGGCTGGGTCGGCCTGGCTGCCGTGCTGTTGCTGGGTGCTCGGCGCGGCCGCTATCACAAGGATGGCCGCATCGCCGGCGCGCACCCGCCCTCCTCGATTCCTTTCCTCGCGCTGGGTGCCTGGATCCTCATCGTCGGCTGGTTCGGCTTCAATGTCATGAGCGCGCAGACGCTCGAAAACGTCTCCGGCCTGGTCGCCATGAACTCCTTGCTGGCCATGGCCGGCGGTACACTGGTTGCCCTAGCCTTGGGCAGGAATGACCCGGGCTTCGTGCATAACGGGCCGCTGGCCGGACTGGTCGCCATCTGCGCCGGCTCCGACCTGATGCACCCACTCGGTGCGCTCCTCACCGGCGGCATTGCCGGTGGCCTGTTCGTCGTCATGTTCACGTTAAGCCAGAACCGCTGGAAGATCGACGATGTGCTTGGCGTCTGGCCCCTGCATGGCCTTTGCGGCGCCTGGGGCGGCATCGCCGCCGGCATCTTCGGGCTCAAGGAACTGGGCGGCATGGGCGGCGTCGCCTTCATGAGCCAGGTCGCCGGCACACTGCTGGGCGTCACCATCGCCTTTGTCGGCGGGCTTGCCGTGTATGGCTTGCTCAAGATAGCGGTCGGCATCCGCCTCAACCCCGAGGATGAATTCAACGGCGCCGACCTGTCCATCCACAAGATATCGGCCGGCGCGGAACGCGAAACGCTCTGGTAAGCCGTCAGGCGCGGGCAGACGCCGTACCCCATGCGGGGCATTTCATCCCGCCAGCGCCGACTTTTGGTTTGGGGTAGAAAAACAGTCGTGTCATCGACTCCCGCCGGACATTTATTCCATCATTGCTGTGACACTGGCCATATCCCCATTTTATAAAACCGGCCAAGCAGCCATAGGGCGGGCACAAACAACAGCGGAGTTGCGGGCTCTGGAATGGCCTCCTGCGGGTTATCGTGCGCCAGCCTCGCCCCACGGTTTTCGCCACGCGTCACGCTCGAGGCAAGGCTACTTTCCGTCACGGCCAGATAGAGCACACCTGCTGCGCGCACAGTCCGCGAACTTGAGCTCGCTGCTGGCGCATCACTTACTTGCCTCCCCAGATTTCTTTGACCCGGTTATCGCGGCCGCAACTGCTGCGATAGTAGTTGTAGCGGATCGGGTTCTTGATGTAGTAGTCCTGGTGGTATTCCTCGGCGGGATAGAACGTCGTGGCGGCGGCGATTTCCGTATGGATTCGCGGTAGCTTGCCGCTTTTCAGCAAGGCGTCGCGGCTGGCTTCGACAATCCTGCGCTCGTCCTCGTTCTGCCAATAGATGCCGCTGCGATATTGCGTGCCGACGTCGCAGAACTGGCGATCCTTCACCGTCGGGTCGATATGTCGCCAGAAATATTCGATCAGTTGCTGATAACCGATCTTTGTCGGGTCGTAGGTGATGAGGACCGCTTCGGTGTGGCCGGTGCCACCGGCACTGACCTGTTCGTAGGTGGGATTGCGCGTGCGACCGGCGGTATAGCCGGATACCGTTGCAATCACGCCCGGCAATTTGTCAAAATCGGATTCCACGCACCAGAAACAGCCGCCGGCGAGAATGGCCGTCGCCGTGGGCGCGCCCGCAACCTGCGAGCTGGCAGCGGGCGTCGGGGTCGCGGCGGGCTTGGCCGGCTGCGCGCCCACCACGTAGCCGATGGTACCGAACGCCAGCACGGCAGCAGCGGCAAAGCCGGTCAATCTCAGTTTATTCTTCATGTCCGCAGCTCCGGCAGCTTGTCGGCACGCGGCACGAATTTCAGCGCCACCCCGTTGTTGCAATAGCGCTTGCCGGTCGGCTTCGGGCCGTCATTGAAGATATGGCCCTGATGCCCGCCGCAACGCGAGCAGTGATACTCGGTGCGCGGAAAAATCAACTTGAAATCGGTCTTGGTGCCGACGCCGTTTCCCGGCAACGGTTCCCAGAAACTCGGCCAGCCGGTGCCGCTTTCATATTTCCGGCTGCTGTCGAACAGCGGTTGATTGCAGGCAGCACAGATGAAGGTGCCATCGCGCTTTTCCTGGTTCAATGGGCTCGAGCCGGGAGATTCCGTACCCTCTTCGAACAGCACGTGATACGCCGGTGCCGGCAGCAAGGCCGCCCACTCGGCTTTGGTTTTTTTCAGTACCGGGCCGGAACCATCCCTCGCCCGCGTCAAACCCATGCCGAGCATGGGTAGCGCGGACAAACCCAACAACCATTTCAATGAATGACGACGATCCATGGTTTTCTCCGTTATAAAACAGATGACATTTCTGCATCGACCATCCCGCCGAGATGGCTCTGCATCGGTAAAACAAGCTGAGCGGGCGACGTACCCGAGCAAATTCATTTGACACATCATGGCAGGTTGATGGTTCATTGAAAACTGGCGAATGCTTACACGCTGCTTAACAATGTGCATTGGACAATAAATAATCAATTTTTCTCCATACTGGCTGCCAAGCGCGTTTATATGGCCTGCACAGCCCGGAAATGGGCGCACCGTTCATCGGTTTCCGCTATCTGCCGGCGTGTCGATGCCGACAGTGGTCGGCACCTGGCAGGGGCTGCGCCTGTTGCGCTGGTCAAGAAAGAATATTTGACAGGCCACCGCCGCGGCGCAAAACTGCCGTCCGTTTTGTTGCTCCGGAGCCTCCCTTGGAACTCACCACCCTGCTCGACCATCACGCCCGCTACCGGCCGGATGCCACCGCCGTTGTCTTTGCGGAGCAGCGGCTCGACTATCGCGGCTTCAATGCCCGCTGCAATCGTACCGCCAACCTGCTGCTGGCACTCGGCATCGGCAAGGGCCAGCGCGTGGCAACATTTCTGCCCAATACTCTGGAATTGCTGGAGCTTTACTGGGGTTGCGCCAAGATCGGCGCAGTTGTCGTCCCGTTGTCGCCGTTGCTCACCGGCACCGGCCTGGCAGGACTGATCGACGATGCCGGCGCGGTTTGCCTGGTCACCCAGCTGTCGCTGCTGCCCGTCGTCGCGGATGTCTTGCCGCGCGCCACGCTCGAACGCTCGCGCATCCTGCTGATCGACGCCACCCTGCCCGACTGGGGCAGCTATGCCGCGCTGGCCGCTGCCGCAGCCGAGTCCGCGCCGCCACCTGCCGGCGTCACGGCAGACGACCTGTTCAACATCATGTACACCTCGGGCACCACCGGGCTGCCCAAGGGCATCATGCACAGCCATCGCGTCCGCGCCATGTATGCGCTGACACTGGGCCCGGCCTGGCGCATGACGCCCGAATCGGTGGTGCTGCACACCGGCGCGATCGTCTTCAACGGAGCCTTCGTCACCCTGATGCCGACCTTTCATCTGGGCGCCACATACATCCTGCACCGCCAGTTCGACGCTGCGGCGATGCTCGATACCATTGCCCGCGAAAAGGTCAGCCACATCATGGTCGTGCCGGCGCAAATCGCCGCCCTGCTCGACGCAGCGGATTTCAATGCCGGCAAGCTTGACTCGCTGCAGATGATCCTGTCGCTCGGCGCACCGCTGCCGCAGGCACGCAAGGATCAACTCAACCGTCTGCTGCCCGGGCGCTTTCATGAACTCTACGGCCTCACCGAAGGTTTCGTCACCATTCTCGACAAGTCGGATGCGGTGCGCAAGGCCGGCTCGGTAGGCTGCCCGCCGTTGTTCAGCGCGGTGCGCATCGTCGATGACGCCGGTCGCGACCTGCCTACCGGTCAGTCCGGCGAAATCGTCGGGCGCGGCCCGCTGGTCATGCAGGGCTACTGGGGCAAGCCGGAACTCACCGCGCAGACCTTGCGCGACGGCTGGATCTACAGTGGCGACATTGGCTATCTCGATGAGGCAGGCTATCTGTATCTGGTCGACCGCAAGAAGGACATGATCGATTCAGGGGGCGTCAAGGTCTATCCGCGCGACATCGAGGAAATTGCCGCCGGCCACCCTGCGGTCGCCGATGTGGCGGTATTCGGCGTGCCCGACGAGAAATGGGGCGAAACGCCGGTGGCTGCGGTGGTACTGAAAGTCGGCGCTGGCGCGACGGCGGAAGAGTTGCGCGACTGGATCAACGCGCGCGTCGCCGCCCGTTATCAGCGCGTCAAGGCAGCAATCATCCTGCCGGAATTCCCGCGCAATGCCGCCGGCAAGACGCTCAAGCGCAATATGCGCGATCCTTACTGGGCCGGACGCGACAAACAACTCTGAAGCGCCGGCCGGCTCCGGGCCATCTGGTTATTTTGCCGGGATGGGCGGACCCCAGCGGGTGCCTTCGATGGCCTGCAGTCGTTCCACCACGCGCTCCATCTTTTCGCTGCCCCTCAGCGACAACCAGTCGAGCACACGCCCCGTCACGCCCCGTGCCGCCAGGATGCCTTCATCGATCGCGTCAAGCCGGGTGGTGAAATCGGTCGAGATCAGGTCGCGGGTGGCCGGACTGATCTTGATATCGGACAACGCCAGTTCCTGATGTGCCAGATGGTTCATCATGATGTTGAGCGACTGCCCGACGATACCGGCTGTCGTGGCCAGCTGCTCATTATCGGCAGGACGGTTGGCGATATCCACGGCGATCACCAGGTCGGCCCCGAGTTGACGCGCCACATTTACCGGCACGGGGCTGACCAGCCCCCCATCGACATACTCGCGACCGTTGATGCGCACCGGCTGGAAAACGCCGGGAATCGAACTGGAGGCGCGCACCGCCATGCCGGTATTGCCACGGGTGAATACCGCCATCGATCCGTCACCGAGGTCGGTCGCCACCGCCGCAAAGCGGATCGGCAGGTCTTCAATCGAACGGTTGTCCAATCGCTGATTGACGAAGTCCTGCAGGCGCTCACCCTTGATGAAACCGCGATTCGGATAGATCAGATCGCGCAACTCCTCTTCCTTCATATCGCTTGCCAGTTTCTCCAGCGCCGCGGCATCGTATCCACCGGCATACAGGGCGCCGACGAAACTGCCGACGCTGGTGCCGACCACGATATCCGGGTGAATGCCGCTGGCGACAAGTTCCTTGATCACGCCGATGTGAGCAAAGCCGCGTGCCGCGCCACCACCCAGCGCCAGTCCGATCACCGGGCGCCCGGCTGCCTTGAGCGGTTCGACCACGGCAATTTCAGGTGGAACGACATCCGGATAGACGATCGGCAGGCTGGCACAGCCCACCAGCAGGAGTACAGCCAGCAGTGACAGCGCATACTGCAAAAGGTTGCGGGCAGGTCCGGCAACCTGCAAGGACATTGTGTTCATCGGCTTAACCAGGTAAACCGGGAATCGGGCCGGTGCTGGACGCCGGAAGATTTTCATCCTGGAGTTGCCTGGCGGCCGGTTTGCGCAACGCCGCCAGCAGCACCACACAGGCGCCAAGCGCGAGCGAAACCAGTATCGCCATAGCCAGGCTGCTGTCGAAACGCCTCAGCAGAAACGACACGGTCACCGTCATCTGGTTTTGTAAAGCGAAGGAAACACCGCCGATGGCCACGACGATGCTGAGTAATACGATCAGTTGCATGGATTTTCCTGTTCTGGCGGAGGAGCGGATAGGAATGTCCGCACAGCGATTGGGTCAATGATAACCCAAGGGTGCCATGCCAGAATAAAACATCAATCGTTTCAATTACTTGCACAACCAAAAGGGAAGTTCAGCCTGTCCCGTTCAGTCATGCCCTGCCAAAACTCAGACTGAACCCTTCTCCCGCAGTTTCCGTGTGACTTTTTCGCTGCGCCAGGTCATCGACACGGTCGACCCGGTTGCGGCCGCTGCGCTTTGCCTCGAGCAGGGCAGAATCAGCCAGGTTGATCAATTCGGTTGAAGTACGATATTCCGGAAAGGAAGCAATCCCGGCACTGAAGGTGGCTCGCATAGAACCATTGCCGTGGGCGTGCGGCAGCTTGGCGAAGTCGCTGCGGATGCGATCAATGACGACCCATGCCTCATCCGGGCCGACATCGGGCAGGGCAAGAACGAACTCTTCGCCGCCGTAACGACCAATGAGGTCGCTCCCGCGCAAACGTCCCTTGAGCAGCCAGGCGAGGCTGCGGATCACCTGGTCGCCCACCGGATGACCGTAGTTGTCATTGACCGACTTGAATTTATCGATATCCAGCATGGCGACACACAGCTTGCCATCGGGTGGCAGCGTAGCCAGCATGGCATCAAGCCTGGCCTTGGATGCGGTGTGTGTCAGCAGCCCGGTAAGTCCATCATTTTGGCTGCAGCGCTGCATTTCCCGATGGCGCTCGATTGTGGTCTTCAGGGTGGCTGCCAAAACCACAGGATTGAATGGCTTGGTCAGGAACTGGTCACCGCCCAGTCGCAGCGCTTCGACCTGCAGACCGATATCGGTTTCACTGGACAAATAGACAATGGGAACGGATTGATAGGCTGGCAGTTGCCGCAATACCCGGGTCGCCTCGACACCATTGCAATGCGGCATGTACATATCCATCAGCACCAGATCGGGACGGTAGGCATCCAGGGTAGCGAGCAGACCGGATGGATCGATGATGACCTCGCACTGGATGCCATGCTGATTCAAGGCACGCTGAATTTGCGCCACCGCCACCCGCGAGTCTTCGACCACCAGCACCTTGAAGCTCTCCTGTTCGCGGGTCTGGATGAAATCGAGGATCCTGGACAGCAGGTTGGCGGCCTGTTCTTCGCGCTGAATGGTGATATCGATGCCAGCGCGCATCAAGGTGACCATGACATCGAGTTCGCGCGGCACACCCACATAGAACAGCTGGGTGGCAGGACAACTGGCGCGCGCCCGCTTGATAAGCGCCAGTTTCCCACCATCGATATGCTCATCGCTCGGGACGAAGATGATGGCAAATGGGGCTTCACGCTGGGGCAGTGGTTCATCCCAACTCGACTCGACCACGCGGAAACCATAGAACGACAGCTGCTCGCGCAGCCCCTTGGCCCATCCGTTTTTCAGCTCGACGACCATCCACACGGTGCGTGGCCTGACCCATTCCGGCATGCCGATCGAGGTCATTGTTTCGTTGATGCGCTTTTCGGCATCGACTGCAGCATGCCGTGCAGTGAGGATTGCGCCCAACAGCGGACCGACCCGCTGATCGAGTGTCGTCACGCTTTGTGCGACAAGCGGGTGTGTGGAGGGGTCGCCAAACAGCGCGAGTGCCGCATTTTCGAGGCTCTCACACTGGCGTACCAAGCCCGGCAGCCTGAGGCGACTCAATTGTTCAGCCAGGCTGTTCAGCGCGAGGGTGAACTCAACGAAGCGATCAAAGGTGCCGTCATCACGATAGGCCTGCCAGCGTTGCTGGACAGCATCGATATGACCTCCGACATCATGCGGCATGGATTGTCATGACCTCCTTGGAGCTTGGGATTATAGAGGCACAGTCCCACCTGCGCCGACTTTTCATGGACTGAATGATCAAGGTATGGACGCTCCGGCAAGCCCGGGAAAGCCGTTACGGTCCCGATCGGGAAACCGCCTGTTCTATTCCTTTGTTTTCGAAAGCGTGACCCGATTGCGTCCGGTCTGTTTGGACTCGTAGAGCGCCTGATCGGCTCGCATGACGAACTCCTGGGCAGACTCGCCCGCCGAATAAGTGGCTGCGCCGAGTGAAATGGTAATGCCCGCGACAATCTCACCGTTGCCGATGCGCTTGATGCGGCAGGCTTCGACGGCCTTGCGAACCGTTTCGGCGACATGGCGGGCGCCTTCAATCATGGTATCCGGCAGGATGACGACGAACTCCTCACCACCATAGCGGGCCGCCGTATCCTTGCCCTTGACGTTTTGGCGGAGAATTGCAGCGACAGCCTGAATCACCTTATCCCCGAACAGGTGACCATAGGTGTCGTTGACGTGCTTGAAATGGTCGATGTCGGCCATCAGCAGGCTAACTTGACGCGATTCGGCAGCAGCCTCTTCCAAAAAGGCCAACAACGCAGAATCGAACCCCTTGCGGTTGGTCAACCGGGTTAAGCCATCGACGAGCGCATCTTCCCGCGCTCGCGCCACTTGCTGACGAAGCGTCTCGATTTCTTGTCGGCTCTGGTCGAGGCGTCCCTGAAGTTCTTCAACGGTATGTCGCACCTCGCTCGAGCGACTCAGAATGGCATCAAGCCCCAACTTGCCCGTACCGTTGCCGTCAAACCAGGCCGCCAATTCATCGCCGAACCCGCCTGCCTCTCCTGCAACCTTAGCCGCAGAATCTGAGATATCGGTCATGACCCGCTGGAAACCCTGACTGATCTTCTGTACCGTTTCTCCATCAAGTTCAGCGATGTGGGCATGATATAGCTGTACGGTCGCTTCCTCATCGAGCACTTCACCATTCCGTAACAACTCGTCGATGCTGGTGCGTAGTTGCGGATTGATGCCTGCAACATATTCGTACCAGATAGCGTAGCTGATCGGATCCAGTGCCGCCGCCTGTCGGGCCATCAGCGGCAGCGCAAGCCGCAGGTTTTCGCCACTTTTTTCAACGCTGTCGTGATACCTCACCCTGCGCGCCTCCCTGCCAAGACAGATAGAAATAACCCTGATGTAAATCCAGTTATTTATTTAGGGCGAAGGATACAGAATGGCGCCTACAACTCAAGCATTTCCCGCGCGTGCTGGCGTGTGGTGTTGGTTATTCTCACACCGCCCAGCATGCGGGCGACTTCCTCGATACGACCGTCTGCGTCGAGGGGGGTGACGCGACTGACCGTTGCCGCGCCGCCTTTCTCGTTCAAGGTTTCCTTGGCAATCGACCACTGCCAGTCGGCGCGTGCCGCGACCTGTGCCAGATGGGTGACGCACAGCACCTGGCGGTCCGTGCCGAGTTGCTTGAGCATCTGGCCGACAATTTCAGCGACGCGGCCACCAATGCCAACGTCGACTTCATCGAAGATCAATGTGCCGACCGCGTGTGATTGACTGGCGATGACCTGCAAGGCGAGGCCGATGCGCGACAGTTCGCCGCCCGACGCCACCTTGGCGAGTGGCCGCAGCGGCTGGCCGGCATTGGCGGTGACCAGAAACTCGACGGCCTCGAGCCCATAAGCGACTCCTGAGTCGAGTGGCGTCAGCGCCACCTCGAAACGGCCACCGGCCATCGCCAGTTCCTGCATGGCGGCACTGACGGTCTGGCCGAGCGCCGCTGCCGCGCGGGTGCGCTCGACCGTCAGGCGCGTAGCCAGCGCGCGGTAGGCCGCCGCCGCCTGCTGTTCACGTTCGGCCAGCGCAGCGGGGTCGGCGGCGAGCGTCAGTTCAGTCAGCCGTGCCGCCATGCTGGCCAGCACCGCGGGCAACTCCTCCGGCGTGGCACGGTGCTTGCGCGCCATTTGCGTCACGGCATCGATGCGGGCATCGAGTTCGGTGAGTCGCGCGGGATCGAGGTCGAGCCGCTCGCGATAGCGCCGTAGCGCCAGCGCCGACTCTTGCAACTGGATCAGCGCGCTGTCGAACAGCGCCGCGGCATCGCCCAAGGCGGCATCGTAAGAGGTCAGCTCTGTAAGCCGGACACTGGCATGCTGCAAGGCCGAGAGCGCCGCATCACCGCCGCCCTGTCCTTCGTCAAGCACGGCCAGTGCGGCATCGCTGGCCTCGAGCAGGCTGGCGGCATGGGCGAGCCGACGCTGTTCCTGTTCGGTTTCCTGCCATTCATGCGCATCGAAAGCCAATGCGGCAAGTTCCTTGACCTGCCATTCAAGCAATTCACGTTCGCGCGTGGTCGCCGCGACATCCTTTTCCGCCGCCTGACGCGCCGTGCTGGCATTGCGCCAGACAGCGTGAGCAGCCGCCACATCCCTGGCCAGCGCCTGCACTCCGGCATGCGCATCGAGCAAGGCGCGCTGGGCATCGGCGCGCAGCAGCGAGTGGTGGGCATGCTGGCCGTGAATGTCGGCGAGAAAATCCGCCGCTTCGCGCAACTGGCCCAGCGTTGCCGCCGCACCGTTGAGGTAGGCCCGCGAACGACCGCCGGCATCGACGATGCGGCGGAGAATGCAGCTATCCATGTCGAAATCGTTAGCCGCCAGCCAGTCGGCCAGCGGGGAGCCCGGTGTTACGTCGAATTCGGCAGATACCTCGGCCTTCTCGGCACCAACCCTGACCATGCTGCCATCGCCGCGTTCGCCAAGCGCCAGCGACAGGGCGTCGACGAGGATCGACTTGCCCGCGCCGGTTTCGCCGGTCAGCGCGCCAAAGCCGCCGGCGAACTCGAGTTCAAGCCGGTCGACTATGACGAAATCGCGGATGACGAGGCGTAGCAGCATGACCTAGCCTTTCGCCGGGCCGCCCCAAGAGAGGCGACGCGGCTTGCCCCATCTGGGGGTGGGGGGCAGCAAAATGAATTTATGCGCGCGGGGGGCCATCAATTTCTGGGCGTGGCGCTCCAGTGCAGTTTCTCGCGCAGCATGGCGAAATAACTGTAGCCGGGCGGATGCAACAGGGTGAGGGCATGCTTGGAACGTACCACACGGACAATGTCGCCCGCCGCAATATCCAGGTTCTGCTGACCATCAAAATGCACGCGGGCATCGTTTGGCGTGATCAGCACCATGTCGACACAACTCGAGTCGGCAATCGTGATGGGGTGGTAAGTCAGGGAATGCGGACACAGCGGCACCAGCGCGATGCCTGCCACGGACGGATGGAGGATGGGACCGTTGGCGGAAAGCGCGTAGGCGGTCGAGCCCGTCGGTGTGGCGACGATCATGCCGTCGGCGCGCAACACATAGAGGAACTCGCCATTGACGCGCACCTCCATTTCGATCAGGCGGCCGATATCGCCCTTGTTGACCACCACATCGTTGAGGGCGAGTGTCTGAAACACCTGTTCGCCGGCCCGCAACACCTGCGCATCGAACAGCAGGCGGCGGTCTTCGGAGAATTCGCCCGCCAGCAGCCGGTCAATCGCGCCCAGCATGTCGGCACGGGCGATGTCGGTCATGAAACCGAGCCGGCCCTGGTTGACCCCGACCAGCGGCACATCATGCTCTGACAGATGGCGGGCAGCCTTGAGCAGGGTGCCGTCGCCACCAACGATAATCGCGACATCGGCGCATTCGGCAATCTTCGCGAAACTTGCGGCCAATTCCGGCTCGCCGATTGCGGCGGCGTTTTCCGTCCGCACCCATATCGTCAAACCGCCATCATTCACGCGGCGCAGATGTCCCAGAAGCGCAAGCAGGGCCGCCGTGGCTTCCGGACTGCCATCCTTGCCGATCAGCGCGATGGTACGAAAATGAGTTCCCAGATTTGCGCGCATCTTCACCTTACCGGTTTAAGCAGTTTTTCAAAGTCGGGCGGCACCAGACAGCTTTGCAGGGTACGCTGGGAAAACAGGTGGCGACCGTCGCAGACGAAGCCGAGTTCCTCCCAATCCACCGCATCGTTGAGCATTTCAGTCGCCAGTTGCAGGTCCAACCCCGCCACTTTCGGAAACAGCGCCAGCACCGAACCGTCGTAGTTGGGACAATCATGCAGGAAAAAGGGGCGGGCGCGCCGCGTCTTGGCATTCACATAGATCCTTGGCGAGGTGCTGACAGGGTGCAGCCGGCCCCAGTGCCACCAGTTGGATTCGTCGAAGGGCCGCACCCGGCGTCCGAGCAGGCGCTCCTTGTGCGCCTCCAGATGCGCCAGCAAATGCGCCGGGAGCGACTGGCCGAAGATCATGCGCCGCGTCAGGCCGTCATCCACCGTCTTTGAACAGACGAATTCGGTGTTGCCTGCCGGGTGTTCGTATATCTCGTCGGCGCCCGACACCGCGCCGACCTTCACATCGAACAGTTCGGAGAGCGGCAGGCGGTAATCGCCGCGCAAGAACATCAACTGCCCATCCACCAGCGCGAAATAGCGGCCATCGTTGAGGCGACGCGTGTGGCGGCCGCGCTCGAAACGGAATATCGCGCAATTGGGATTGTGCGAACCAAAGATGCGCGTATCGCCCAGTTCGATGAAATCGGTGATGTCGCCCTCCTCGTAGAGGAAGGTATTCAGCTTGCGCGCCGCCGTGAGCTTGGTGAATTCGCGCGGGACGATGAAGATCAGCTCGCCGCCACGCCGCAGGTGGCGCACCGACTTCTCGATGAAATAGAGGCAGAGGTTGCTGCGCCCGTCGAACAGGCTGTTGTCGAGCCGGCCGAGGGTTTCCGCCGGAATGTCCTGCTGGCGCACATAGGGTGGATTGCCGATCACCGTGTCGAATTTTTCGCTGGTCGGATAGGCAAAGAAGTCCATCACCTGGGCACCCGCCGGTGCAACCGTCGAATCGATCTCGATAGCCTCGCAGCCATTGATGCGCGTACAGAAGGCGCCGTCGCCGGCGGCCGGGTCCAGGCTGCGTCCACGCCGCTGGCGCAGGGCGAGCATGCGCTCGACCACCGCCGCAGGAGTGAAGACCTGGCCAAGGGCGTGGACATTCAATTGGCGGGACATGGTTTAAAAGTCGGCTCTGGCAGGACGGCGAATAACTTGCGAAGCGCGAATTTAACCACGAAGGCTAGCTGCAATCCGGCCATTCAGTTCGTTACAATCCACTCCATGCTCGACCCGCGCGCCAAAACCCTGCTCAAGACCCTGATCGAACGCTACATCGTCGAAGGTCAGCCGGTCGGCTCGCGCACGCTGTCGAAATACTCCGGCCTGGAACTGTCACCGGCGACCATCCGCAACGTCATGGCCGACCTCGAGGAAATGGGCTTCATCACCAGCCCGCACACCTCCGCCGGCCGCGTGCCGACGCCATTGGGTTATCGTCTGTTTGTCGACACCCTGCTGACGGTGCGGCCGCTCGACCCCAAGCATATTTCCGAACTCAAGGGCGCACTCCATCCGGATGCGCCGCAACGCGTGTTGAGCCAGGCCTCGCAGCTGATCTCGGAGCTTACGCATTTTGCCGGCGTGGTGATCGCCCCGCACCGCCAGGCGCCGCGCATCCGCCAGATCGAGTTTCTCAGCCTCACCGAGACGCGCATCCTGCTGATCATCGTCACCGCCAGCGGCGAGGTGCAGAACCGCATTCTGCTCACCCAGCGGCCCTACTCGCCATCCGAACTGGTGACCGCCGCCAACTACCTGACGCAGAATTTCGCCGGTCTCGACTTCCAGCAGATCCGCCATCGGC
The DNA here is from genome assembly GCA_002347405.1 of Rhodocyclaceae bacterium UBA2271. Lineage (GTDB taxonomy): Bacteria > Pseudomonadota > Gammaproteobacteria > Burkholderiales > Rhodocyclaceae > Sulfuricystis. The sequence goes on from DDXB01000009.1 coordinate 36,007, forward strand.
TCAAGGAAGAACTCCAGCAATTGCGCAGCGACATGACCGAACTGATGAGCGCCGCCGTCGATGCCGGCGCCGCCGTCACCGCCGAGACAGCTTCGCAATATGTCATCTCGGGCGAGCGCAACCTGCTCAACGCCAACGACCTATCGACCAACATGGAGCGTCTGCGCCAGCTTTTCGACCTGTTCGAGCAGCGCACCGGGCTGATGCAACTGCTCGACCTGTCCAACCGCGCCGAGGGCGTGCATGTCTTTATCGGCGGTGAATCGGGCATCGCACCGCTCGACGAATGCAGCGTGGTCGCCGCCCCCTACGAAGTCGATGGCCAGATCGTCGGCACCATCGGCGTCATCGGCCCGACGCGCATGGCTTACGAGCGCGTCATCCCGATCGTCGACATCAGCGCGCGACTGCTTTCTTCCGCGCTCAATACCCACTAAGTCAACCAAGTCAACCAGGCATGCCACGCTACCGACCCGAACCTGTCCGCGACACCGCCGCCGCGCCACGCACCGCGATATTGCTGGTCAATCTCGGCACGCCGGAAGCACCGACCACTGCGGCGGTGCGCCGCTATCTCGGCCAATTTCTCTGGGATCCGCGGGTCGTTGAAATCCCGCGCCTGGCCTGGTGGTTCGTCCTCAACGGCATCATCCTCAACACCCGGCCGAAAAAATCCGCCGAAAAATATGCGGCGGTCTGGATGACGGAAGGTTCGCCGCTCAAGGTGCATACCGAACGGCAGACCAAACTGTTGAAAGGCCTGCTTGGCCAACAGGGACTGGACGAACTGCTGATCGATTTCGCGATGCGCTACGGCCAGCCTTCCATCGAAGCGAAACTCGACGAGCTCAAGGCCGCCGGCGCCACGCGCATCCTGATCGTGCCGCTCTACCCGCAGTTTGCCGCCTCGACCACCGCCAGCGTGATGGACAGCGTTGCCGGCTGGATGCAGCGCGCGCGCAACCTGCCCGAGATCAGCTTCGTCCGTGACTACCACGACCATCCGGGCTACCTTGATGCGCTGGCCGCCAGCGTGCGCGAACACTGGCAGGCCCATGGCCGGCCGACGGACAATACCCGGCTGCTGCTCAGCTTTCACGGCCTGCCGCAGCGTTCCACCGAACTGGGCGATCCTTATTTCCACGAATGTCAGCGCACCGGTCAGTTGCTCGCCAGCCGACTGGGCTTGCCGGACGGACAACTGCTCGTCACTTTCCAGTCGCGCTTCGGTCCGGCCAAATGGTTGCAGCCCTATACCCAGCCGACGCTGGAAGAACTGGCCAGACAAGGCGTCGAACGCGTCGACATCCTCTGCCCCGGTTTTGCCGCCGACTGCCTTGAAACGCTGGAAGAGATCGCGCTGGAATGCAAGGCCGCCTTCCTCGGCAATGGCGGCAAGGAATTTCATTACCTCCCCTGCCTCAACGAACGACCGGACTGGATTGCCGCGCTGGCCGACATCGCCCTGAACCGGCTGCGTTCGCGCGACTGATTCCGGCATGCCAGACCCCAGGCCGGACGCCCTCCTCCAGCGCAGTCGCGCCGCCGTCTGGCATCCCTGCACGCAGATGAAACATCACGACAGCGGCGAACTGCCGCTGCTGTCCATCACGCGCGGGGAAGGCGCCTGGCTGTATGGCAGCGATGGTCGGCGCTGGCTCGACGGCATCAGTTCCTGGTGGGTCAATCTCTTCGGCCACTGCAATCCGCGCATCAACGCGGCCCTGCGCGACCAGCTGGAAAAGCTGGAGCACGTCATGCTCGCCGGCTTCACCCATGAACCGGCGGTGCAACTCGCCGAACGCCTCGCGGCGCTGACCGGCAACAAGTTGGGCCACTGCTTCTATGCCTCCGACGGCGCTTCGGCCACCGAGATCGCGCTGAAGATGTCCTTCCACTACTGGCAAAACAGCGGCCGGCCGGAGAAACAGGACTTCCTCTGCCTCGCCGGCGGCTATCACGGCGAAACCGTCGGTGCGCTGGCGGTCACCGACATCCCGCTGTTCCGCGCTGCCTACGGGCCGCTGCTGCGCGGCGCCACGGTGCTGCCTTCGCCCGATGCGCGCAACGCGGCGTCTGCAGTCGAAGCTGCGAAAAGCGCCGCCACCGCGCTGGAAGCTCATCTGGCCGAGCACCATGGCCAGGTCGCCGCACTGATTGTCGAGCCGCTGGTGCAGTGCGCCACCGGCATGGCCATGCACGATCCCGAATACCTGCGGCTGGCTCGCGCCTTGTGCGACCGGTACGAAGTGCACCTGATCTGCGACGAGATAGCCGTCGGCTTCGGCCGCACCGGCAGCTTCTTCGCCTTTGAGCAGGCCGCCATCACGCCCGACTTTCTCTGCCTGTCGAAGGGCATCTCCGGCGGCTATCTGCCGCTTTCCGCCGTGCTGACGACGGACCCGATCTATGCCGCCTTCTACGACGACGCCACGACACGCGGCTTCCTCCATTCGCATTCCTACACCGGCAACCCGCTCGCCTGCCGCGCGGCGCTGGCGAGTCTGGACATCTTTGCGACGGACGACGTGATCAACGCCAACACGGCCCTGGCGGCGCGCATCGACACGCTGCTGGCGCCATTGGCCGATCACCCGAACGTTTGTCACTACCGCCGCCGCGGCATGATCTTCGCATTCGACGTCGTCGCCGACGCCGGCTTTTCCAGACGTTTCTACCAGGCCGCACTGGCGCGCGAAGTGCTGTTGCGGCCGATCGGCAACACCATTTATCTGATGCCGCCCTACATCCTCGACGCGGCGGAAACCCGGCACCTGTGTCACGCCACCGTCGCGGCGCTGGATGCCGCGCTTCAGCCTGATGAGCAAGCGGGATGAACCTGGAAATAGCAGTGCACCACGGAGGACACGGTGATCACGGAGAAAAAACAAGGCGTTACGAAATATTTGAATGTCGCCCGTTGGTTGCGCCTGAATTTTGTGTACTTGTGCCCGTTCTCCGTGTCCTCTGTGCTCTCCGTGGTGCGAACTGAGGTTTTTACAAGATGAATCTCGACGCCGAACTGGCAGCGCTGGCCGCGGCCGGCCTGTTGCGCCGTCCCGCCAGCGCCGACTCTTGCTGCGGGCCGGAAATGATCCTCGACGGCCGGCCGCTGCTCGCCTTTGCCAGCAACGACTATCTCGGCCTGGCCGCCGACCCGCGGCTGGTTGAAGCCGCCGTCGCGGCGGTCCGCCGCTGGGGCGTCGGTGCCGGCGCCTCGCATTTCCTCGGCGGCCATTTCCGGCCGCATCAGGAACTGGAGGAGCAGCTTGCCGCCTTTGTCGGCGCGGAGCGCGCGCTGTTCTTTTCCACCGGCTACATGGCCAACCTCGGCGTGGTCCCTGCGCTGGCCGGGCGCGGCGACGTCATCTTCGCCGACAAGCTCAACCACGCCTCACTGATCGACGCGGTGCGCCTCTCGTTAGCATTCAACCATCGCTATCCGCACCTCGATGTCGCCGTGCTGGAAGGGCAGCTGGCCGCCAACCGCGCCAAGCAGCGGCTGATCCTCACCGATGCCGTCTTCAGCATGGACGGCGACATCGCGCCCTTGCCGGAACTCGCGGCACTGGCTGAACGTTACGCCGCCTGGTTGCTGGTGGACGACGCCCACGGCTTCGGCGTACTCGGTCCGCAAGGTCGCGGCACACTGACCCACCACGGTCTCAAGCCGGGTGGCCGCATCCTGCTGATGGGCACGCTCGGCAAGGCGGCCGGGGTCGCCGGCGCTTTCATCGCGGGCGACAGCACGGTCATCGAGTGGCTGACCCAGAAAACGCGCACGGCCATGTTCACCACCGCCACGCCGCCCATGCTGGCCGCGGTTTTGCAAGAAAGCCTGAAACTCATTGAATCAGCAGACGACCGCCGCGCCCACCTGCAATCATTGATCGCCCGCTTAAGGGCTGGGCTGGCACCGCTTTGCGCCCGCAGCGGCTGGCGGCTGCCGCCATCGAGCACGCCGATCCAGCCGCTCGTCATCGGCGACAACCATGCGACCGTCGCGCTGGCCGAGGCCTTGAAGGCGCGCGGTGTCTGGGCGCCGGCGATCCGTCCGCCGACCGTGCCTGAGGGTCAGGCGCGCTTGCGCATTTCGCTCTCCGCCGCGCATACCGAGGCGCAGGTGGACCGTTTGCTGGAAGCGCTCGCGGAAATCACGCGGTGAAAGATCTGGTTCTGCTGCCCGGCTGGGGCTTCGACGCCCGCGTCTGGCAGCCGCTCGCCAAACTGCTGGCAAAAGACTTCCGCATCCATGCGACAACAGAGAGCCTGCCTGCCGGAGTTGACGCGGTAGTTTGCGGCTGGTCGCTAGGCGCGCTAACCGCGATGCAAGCGGCGCTGAATCAGCCTGAAAAGATTGCCCGCCTCTTCCTGATCGGTGCAACACCGCGTTTCGTGCAGTCGCCCGACTGGCCGCATGGTCAGCCGCCGGGACTGCTCGACAGCTTTGCCGCGGCAGTCGCCGCCGATCCGCGCACCGCACTGCGGCGCTTTGCCGCGCTGCTGAATCAGGGTGATGACGAGTCACGTCGTCTGACCCGCGAACTCACCGCGGCACTTGCAAGCGATACCAGCCCCGCCACCTTGGCCGCCGGACTGGACATCCTGCGCGACACGGACTTGCGCCAGCAGGTTAACCGCATCCGCCAACCCGTCCTCTTGCTGCACGGCGCGCGCGACGCCCTGATCCCTCTTGCGGCGGCCGAATGGCTGCTGGAGCATCTGCCGGATGCCCGGCTGGAAGTCTTTCCCGGCACAGCCCACGCAGTTTTTTTGGCGCAACCCGAGCGTTGCGCGCAATTGCTGGCAAGCTTTGCATATGGGCCCACCCCGCAAACCTTCGCTTCGCCCGGTTCGCCCCTCAAGGGGCAAGAAACACTTGGGACGGCCCGGCGTGTTTCTGATGAATAAACAGGCAATTCGCCAGTCCTTCGACCGCGCCGCCGCCAGCTACGATTCTGTCGCCGGGCTGCAACGGCAGGTCTGCGTACTCCTGGACGCCGTCCTGCCAGCGCCGACTCTTACCCGCATGATCCTCGATGCCGGCTGCGGCACCGGCTACGGCCAGCGCCTGCTCGCCGCACGCTGGCCGGCGGCACGCCTGGTTGCCGCCGATTTTGCCCACGCGATGCTGAAAAACACGGCAGGCGAACGGATCTGCGCCGATATCGAGACACTGCCCCTGCCGGCCGCTACCTTTGACCTCTACTGGTCGAGCCTGTCGATCCAGTGGTGCGACACGCAACGCGCCATCGCCGAAGCCGCCCGCGTACTTGCGCCCGGCGGCGTCCTCGCCGTCAGCAGCCTCGGCACCGGCACACTGAGCGAACTGCATGCGGCTTTCGCCGGCGTCGACCCGCACCGCCATGTGCTCGAATTTTCTCCCGACCAGGCACTGGCCAATGCATGTGCCGCAGCAGGATTGCAGAACGTGACGCTGGCCACCCGCAGCATCCGTCGCTACCATCCTGATCTGAAAGCACTATTGCGCACACTGAAATCGCTCGGGGCCAATCAGGTCGGGGCAAACCGCCGACCTGGCTTGTTGGGGCGCCGCGTCTGGCAGGCTGTCGAAGCGCGCTACGAAACCCTGCGCGTAGATGCCGGTCTGCCCGCCACCTACGAAGTGATCCTCTGCACCGCAAACAAATGAACCGCTCCCTTGCGAAAGCCTTCTTCATCACCGGCACCGACACCGAAGTCGGCAAAACCCTTGTCAGCTGCGCCCTGCTCCACGCTGCCCGGCAACAGGGCCGCACGGCAGTCGGCATGAAACCGGTTGCCGCCGGCACGGATAACAACGGCCGCAACGAGGATGTCGAGCGCTTGACCGCCGCAAGTTCCTTCGACGCGGCGCCGGAACTCGTCAATCCCTACTGCTTCGCACCACCCATCGCCCCCCATATCGCCGCAGCCGAAGCGGGACTGGCCATTGATCTCGACGTGATTCGCAGCGCCTTCGAACAACTCGCCGCACAGGCCGAACTCACCCTGGTCGAGGGTGCGGGCGGCTTTCTGGTACCGCTGGGCGAATCGATTGACACCGCCGATCTGGCTGTTCATCTGAATTTACCGGTGATTCTGGTGGTCGGCCTGCGCCTCGGCTGCATCAACCACGCCCGGCTCACCGCCGCAGCCATCCTTGAACGCGGCCTGACCCTCGCGGGCTGGGTAGCCAACAATATCGATCCGGCGATGCCCAGAAGGGCGGAAAACATCACGGCGCTGGTGGATCGACTGCCCGCACCGCTGCTCGGCGTCCTGCCCCATCAGGCAGCGCATGATCCGGCGGCAGTCGCACATTTACTGCAAATTCCAAGCTGAACAACAATAATATTTACATTAATTAACATATAGTTATTTGTCATTGTTAATCTTGTTTATCATGTAATTTGGTCGCTTTGAAAATCGGCGCTGGCCAAATGAAATGCCCCGTAGCGGGTACGGCGACCTCCTAAAGCCAGCTTCCCGAGCGTCGTTACTCTCCTGATGGGCAAGCTTTGCCCGGAGGAGAAGACTCATGAAAATCGCCAGTAGCGAGCTTGCCCTGCAAGCCGACCATGCTGCACAGACGCGCCAGCAAAGCAGTGAAACCCTGCGTGCCTGGCGTGGCGAACGACCGGATTTTGAACGCGCGGACCGACCGGCCCTGCCCTCTGCAATCGCCAGCATTTCGGCCCCGGCGCGCCATGCATTTGCCGTCGCCCCGGATTTACGCGGTGCTCCGGCTGTCGCCGTCCCGGATTTACGTGGCGTGGCGTCTACCGCCGTACCCCATGCGGGGCGTTTCATCCCACCGGCGCCGACTTTTACCGCACCCAAAACCGACACCGCGCAAGCCGAGGCCATCGATGCCGCCTTCGAGGCCGCCGACAAGGATCCATTTCTTGTCCTCATCAGGCACATGATCGAGTTGCTGACCGGCGAAAAGATGCGCGTCATTGATATGAAAGCATTTTCTGCCGAGACGCAGCGCAGCGAACTGAACGCCGAGGCGATCACGGCGAGTAGAGCGACAAACAGCGGCAATCAACGCGCAGGCTTCGGCATCGAATATGACTACCACGCGGTGCGCGAAGAGTTGGAGATCAGCCGGTTTTCGGCCCAGGGCGTGGTACGCACCGCCGACGGGCAGGAGTTCAGCTTCCAGTTAAACCTTGAAATGACCCGTTATTACCGGGAAGAAACCCGTGTCAGCCTGCGTCTCGGCGATGCCGTGCGCAAAGACCCGCTGGTCGTCAATTTCGGCGGTACGGCCGCACAATTGTCCGGCCTGGCGAACCAGCGGTTCAGTTTCGACCTGGATGGCGATGGCCATGCCGAGAACTTGCCCCTGTTCACCTCCGGCAGTGGCTATCTGGCACTCGACATCAATCGTAACGGCCGCATCGATTCCGGCAAGGAACTGTTTGGTCCGCAAACCGGCAAGGGCTTTGCCGAACTGGCTCGCCTCGATGCCGACGGCAATGGCTGGATCGACGCAAACGATCCTGATTTCAAGCACCTCGGTGTCTGGGTGCCTGCCGGCAGCGGAACCGGTTCGCTGAAATCATTGGCCGAACTCGGCATCGGCGCCCTCGCGCTGGCCCATGCCACGACACCGTTCGCCTTGCGCAGCAGCGACAACAGGGATCTTGGGCAGGTCAAGGCCAGCGGGCTTTATCTCACCGAGTCCGGCCAGGCCGGTAGCCTGCAGGAGATCGATTTGACGGTTTAAGTTTATTTAATCGCCACTTTGCCCTTGAAAAATTGGCAAAGTGGCCTCATTCACTGCATGGTTTAACGTAATAAAGGACGCCGTCCCATGCAGGAAGAAAAAAACCTTTCGATTTCCGAACAAGAAGCAGATGTCAAAGACGCTGGTGCAGCAACTGCGCCTGAAACTACCGACGTCGATAGCACCCCCAGCCCGGAAGAATTGCTCAAGGCCGCCGAACTGAAAGCTGCCGAAAGCCACGATGCCTGGTTGCGCGCCAAGGCCGATACCGAAAACCTGCGCCGCCGCGCCCAGGAAGACGTCAGCAAGGCCCACAAATTTGCTGCCGAAAAATTTGCTGGTGAACTGCTGGCCGTGAAAGACAGTCTGGAAGCCGCGCTGGGCAATGAAACCCAGACGGCTGAAGCGCTCAAGGCCGGTGTCGAGCTGACACTCAAGCAACTCAACGCCGCTTTCGAAAAATCTGCCGTTGTCGAATTGAACCCGCTCGGCGAGAAGTTCGATCCGCACTTCCATCAGGCCATCGCCATGGTGGATGCCGAGCAGGAACCGAATACGGTCGTCAGCGTGCTGCAGAAGGGCTATTCCCTGCACGAGCGCATCCTGCGTCCGGCCCTGGTAACGGTCGCCAAATCCAGGGAATAACAAGCCATTCGCCTGCCACCGCTTGAAGCATGGGGTAATAACCCCATATTTGGTGCAGGCAAGAATTTCTCCACAAATATCAGCAATAAAGGAAATCAAACATGGGCAAGATCATCGGCATCGACTTGGGCACCACCAACAGCTGTGTCGCAATCATGGAAGGCGGTAAGCCCAAGGTCATCGAAAATTCAGAGGGCGCACGCACCACGCCATCCATCGTCGCTTACACCGAAGATGGCGACATCCTGTGCGGTGCCTCCGCCAAGCGCCAGGCCGTCACCAACGCGAAGAACACGCTGTTCGCCGTCAAGCGACTGATCGGTCGTCGCTTCGACGAGAAGGAAGTGCAGAAGGACATCGACCTGATGCCCTTCAAGATCGTCAAGGCCGATAACGGCGACGCCTGGGTTGAGGCACGCGGCCAGAAAATGGCCCCCCCGCAGGTTTCTGCCGAGGTGCTGCGCAAGATGAAGAAAACCGCCGAAGACTATCTCGGCGAGGAAGTCACCGAAGCCGTCATCACCGTGCCGGCCTACTTCAACGACTCCCAGCGTCAGGCCACCAAGGATGCCGGCAAGATCGCCGGGCTTGAAGTCAAGCGCATCATCAACGAGCCGACCGCCGCGGCAATTTCCTTCGGCCTCGACAAGCAGGAAGGCGACCGGAAAATCGCGGTATTCGACCTCGGCGGCGGCACCTTCGACATCTCCATCATCGACATCGCCGAGATCGAGGGCGAGCATCAGTTCGAGGTCATGTCGACCAACGGCGACACCTTCCTCGGTGGCGAGGACTTTGACCAGCGCATCATCGATTACATCGTCACCGAGTTCAAGAAGGAACAGGGCGTCGACCTCAAGAAAGACGTGCTGGCACTGCAGCGCCTGAAAGAGTCTGCCGAAAAGGCCAAGATCGAACTGTCCTCCAACCAGCAGACCGAGATCAACCTGCCCTACATCACGGCTGACGCTTCCGGTCCCAAACACCTGACAATGAAGATCACCCGCGCCAAGTTCGAGTCGCTGGTGGACGAACTGATCGAGCGCTGCGTCGCGCCCTGCCGCATGGCCATCAAGGATGCCGGCGTCAAGATCGAGGACATCGCCGACGTCATCCTGGTCGGTGGCATGACGCGCATGCCCAAGGTGCAGGACAAGGTCAAGGAACTGTTCGGCCGGGAGCCGCGCCGCGACGTGAACCCCGACGAGGCCGTCGCCGTCGGTGCCGCCATTCAGGGCGGCGTGTTGCAGGGTGAGGTCAAGGATGTGTTGCTGCTCGACGTCACGCCGCTCTCCCTCGGCATCGAAACCCTGGGCGGCGTGATGACCAAGCTGATCAAGAAGAACACGACGATTCCGACCAAGACCAGCCAGGTATTTTCCACCGCCGACGACAACCAGAACGCAGTAACCATCCACGTGCTGCAGGGCGAGCGTGAAATGTCCGCCGGCAACAAGAGCCTCGGCCAGTTCAACCTCACCGACATTCCCCCCTCCCCGCGCGGCATGCCGCAGATCGAGGTCACCTTCGACATCGATGCGAACGGCATCCTCCACGTTTCGGCGAAGGACAAGGGCACCGGCAAGGAAAGCAAGATCACCATCAAGGCCAACTCCGGCCTCTCCGATGAGGAGATCCAGAGCATGGTGCAGGATGCCGAGGCCCACGCCGAAGAAGACAAGAAGGCCCACGAACTGGTCGATACCCGCAATCAATGCGATGCCATGGTGCACTCGGTGAAGAAAGCCGTGGCCGAGCACGGCGACAAGGTCGACGCCGACGAAAAGGCCAAGATCGAAGCCGCCATCAAGGAGGCCGAAGATGCCATGAAGGGCAACGACAAAGCCGACATCGAAGCCAAGACGCAGGCACTTGGCCAGGCTTCGCAGAAACTCGGCGAGAAGATTTACGCCGAGACCCAGCAGCAGTCTGAAGGTGCTGGCACTGCGGGTGCCGCTTCAGGCGGCGAAGCCAAGAAAGACAACCCGGATGTAGTGGATGCCGAATTCACCGAAGTAAAAGACAAGAAGTAATTCACCTGCAACACATCGGCAGCGGGCCGCCGGCTAGTTTCTAGCCCCGGCCCATTGCCGTTTTATCAGGACAGTCATGGCAAAACGCGACTACTACGAAGTCCTCGGCGTCAATCGCGACGCATCCGACGAAGAGATCAAGAAGGCCTATCGCCGCCTGGCGATGAAGCATCACCCGGACCGCAACCCGGACAATCCGAAGTCCGAAGATCGCTTCAAGGAAGCCAAGGAAGCCTACGAAATCCTTTCCGAACCCAAGAAGCGTCAGGCCTACGACCAGTTTGGTCACGCCGGAGTCGACCAGCAGGCCAGCATGGGCGGTGGTCCCGGAAACTTCGGCGATGCATTCTCGGACATCTTCGGCGACATCTTCGGCGGCCGGGGCGGCGGCGGGCGTTCCAATGTCTATCGTGGCGCCGACCTGCGCTACAACCTTGAAGTCACGCTCGAAGAAGCCGCGCGCGGCACCGAGACACGCATCCGCATTCCCACCATGGCTGAATGCGAAAGCTGCGAGGGCACTGGCGCCAAGAAAGGCACCGAACCCAAGACCTGCCCGACCTGCGGCGGCCACGGCCAGGTGCGCATGCAGCAGGGCTTTTTCTCCATTCAGCAAACCTGCCCGAAATGCCACGGCAGTGGCCGCTACGTCGCCGACCCCTGCGGCACCTGCCACGGCGCCGGCCGCGTCAAGCAGCACAAGACCCTCTCGGTCAAGATTCCATCCGGCATCGACGAGGGCGATCGGATTCGGCTCTCCGGCGAGGGCGAACACGGCGTCAATGGTGGACCTCCCGGCGACCTGTATGTGCAGATCCACATCAAGCCGCACCAGGTGTTCCAGCGCGACCATGACGACCTGCATTGCGAAATGCCGGTAAGTTTCACCGCCGCTGCGCTTGGCGGCGAAATCGAAATCCCCACACTGGACGGTATCGCAAAACTCAAGGTTCCCGCCGAAACCCAATCCGGCAAGGTCTTCCGCCTGCGTGGCAAGGGCATCAAGGGCGTGCGTTCAGCCGCTCATGGCGACCTGCTCTGCCACGTTGTCGTCGAAACCCCCGTCAGCCTCACCGACCGCCAGAAGGAACTGCTGCGCGAGTTCGAGGAAATCAGCCAGGGCAACGCCGCCACTCATCACCCGAAGGCGCAAGGCTGGCTGGACAAGGTAAGGGACTTTTTTGCGGGGTAGCGACCGGGTAGTCCGCCATAAAAAAACCGCCGATTCTGGCGGTTTTTTTATTTGATTCTTTGGGGTGGCTGATGGGGCTCGAACCCACGACAACTGGAATCACAATCCAGGACTCTACCAACTGAGCTACAGCCACCACCTTTAAACTGCACGGCACGCCCGGCGGCGCTACCGATAAATCTGGTCCGCCCGGCGAGACTCGAACTCACAACCCCCGGCTTAGAAGGCCGGTGCTCTATCCGGTTGAGCTACGGGCGGTTGAAAGCTATTTCGTTTGGCGGTCTCGGTGGTGCAGGCCGGGTTTGCGTGTCTCTGGTCGGGGTGAAAGGATTCGAACCTTCGACATCCTGCTCCCAAAGCAGGCGCGCTACCGGGCTGCGCTACACCCCGAAGAGGGCGCATTCTACTGATCTGCTCTTTTGCGGTCAATGCCAATGCAGCCAAATTCTTCTATTGACCGGCAAAGAGCCTGTTTAACGATCTGGCGGCGGGGGCGGCATCCCTGCTGGAGGGGGAGGCAGATTGGTTGAGGCTGCCGGAGGTGTTCGCGCAGGGGTATAGCTTGCACTGACAGGGACCCGATGGCCCTTGGCATACATGCATTGCACATAGGCGATGTCGTACTGGCGCTGGCTGCCATAGGCCACTGATCGGGAGGCTTCTGCCCCCGAAGCGCTACCGATGATCAGTCCCGTTCCGGCACCCACTCCGGCACCGCGCTGTCCACCGATGGCGGCACCGGCAACGGCGCCAATGGCCGTGCCCATGGCCGCGCTACCGATTGCGGCATTGCTACCAGTCTGTTCACGGGCCTTGCCGCCGATCTGCTGATAGGCAAAATCGCGGCACATCATGTCATCGGCACGAAATTGCTCGAAAGTTGTGCCGGTTCCCGGCAAGGCCATGACATTGGGACCGGTCGGCACACTGGCACAGCCGGCAAGTACCATTAAGGCAGTCAGGGATAGCATCAGTCGGGTTCGCATGAGATTCACTCCATCACTGTGGGGGTTGGGGAGCAACCTGCTGCCACCCGCCCGGGCATTGCTTCACGTAAGGGTAGTACGCCTGAGCTTCGCTGCAGTAATACCAGTAGCCCGTTTCCAGCACCGGCGATGCTGGTGGTATGCCGGATTGCTCGATATAGACGGGCGGCGTTGGCACTACCACTACCGGGGCAACAGGCGGGACATAAACACGCGGATAGTAGATCGGGGGAGGATAGTAGCCAAAGGGAGGATATACCCAAGGCACGCCAACATAGACACCGAACTGCACCGAACTGCGCGGATGACCATGCGGCCAGCCCCGCGGTCCCGCCCAGGCATTGCCGGCAAGAAAGCACGCCAGCACCAAGGTCAGCAAGCATGCGCGCGGATTGATCCGGGTTGCGACTTCACGCCATTTGGTGCAGGCACCGGCCTGCACTGAAACTCCGCTGGAATTCGTTTTCATAGCCTGTCTCCTGATAATTCAGGTTAAGCATATTTAAACGCGCGGAGGTTTCCCGATGATGACGTCAGGACGTGGAATTGTAAGCAATCATTGCAAACAAGCCCCTACGCCACGGCCAACGCCGTCCCGCCAGCGCCGACTTTTACCGGCCCGGCGCGATAATTCCCGTCTTATTTGAACGGATGACGCAGGATGATGGTTTCCTCGCGGTCAGGGCCGGTTGACACCATGTCGACCGGAACCCCGCACACTTCCTCCATACGCTTGATGTAGGCGCGCGCCGTCGCCGGCAGACCATCGAGCGCCTTGACGCCAACGGTGCTGTCCTGCCAGCCGGGCATCGACTCGTAGACCGGCTCGCAACGTTCGAGATCGTCGGCGCCCACCGGCAGGATGTCGGTGAAATTGCCGTCGAGCTTGTAGCCGATACAGATTTTCATCTCCTCGATGCCGTCAAGCACGTCGAGCTTGGTGACGCACAGGCCGGACACGCCGTTGATCTGGATCGAGCGCTTCATCGCCGCAGCATCAAACCAGCCGCAACGCCGCGCACGCCCCGTGGTGGCGCCGAATTCGTGGCCCTTGGTGGCCATGTGCTTGCCGGTCGGATCCTGCTTGTCGAGGGCATCGTAAAGCTCGGTCGGGAACGGGCCGCCGCCGACGCGGGTGGTGTAGGCCTTCGTGATGCCCAGAATGTAATGCAGCATGCCGGGGCCGACGCCCGCGCCCGCCGCCGCCGCGCCGGCAACGCAGTTGGACGAGGTGACATAGGGGAAGGTGCCGTGGTCGATGTCGAGCAACGTGCCTTGCGCGCCCTCGAACAACAGGTTGGCGCCCGCCTTGTGGGCATCGTAAAGCGCGCGCGGGACATCGGCGATCATGCCCGTCAGCCGTGGCGCAATGGCCATGGCGCCGTCCAGCGTCTTCTGGAAATCGACGGTCTCGGCACCCAGGTAATTCTTTAACACGAAGTTGTGATAATCGAGAATCTCGGCAAGCTTTTCGGCAAAGCGCTTGGGCCGCAACAGGTCCTGCACACGCAAGCCGCGCCTTGAAACCTTGTCTTCATAGGCCGGGCCAATGCCACGGCCGGTGGTGCCGATCTTGTTGATGCCCTTGGCAGCTTCGCGGGCGATGTCAAGCGCCTGGTGGTAGGGCAGGATCAACGGACAAGCCTCCGAAATCCGCAAGCGTTCCTCGGCATTGACCCCGGCCGCCTGCAATCCGTCGATTTCCTTGAGCAGGGCTTCGGGGGAGAGCACCACGCCGTTGCCGATGTAGCAGATCACGCCGTCGCGCAGGATGCCGGAGGGCACCAGGTGTAGTACCGTCTTCTTGCCGGCGATCACCAGCGTGTGGCCGGCATTGTGGCCACCCTGGAAACGCACCACGCCCTGGGAATGATCCGTCAGCAGGTCGACAACCTTGCCCTTGCCCTCGTCGCCCCATTGCGTACCGATCACGACTACGTTCTTGGCCATATCAATTTTCCTCTAAAGGTTCGATTATCCAGTTTTCGTTACGTTGTATCAGTTGGCGGTCGCAGCCTGCCTCGCGCCAACTGCCCGAGTGTCCGGGCAAGGCAGCGATGACAATCTCTCCGGCCGCGCGCAGGCGCTCGATTTCATCCTGCAATGTGGCATTTTCAGGCCAGGGTGCAAGGATTGCCCCTGGCCCTGGTTGTGGCGATGACAGACGTGCCAGTGCGCGCAGGTCAAGCGAAAAACCCGTTGCCGGCCGGCCGCGGCCGAAGCGCTCGCCAATCGAGTCGTAGCGCCCGCCCAGCGCCACCGCGCTCGGACTGTCGTCGCAGTAGGCGGCAAACACGACGCCGCTGTGATAGTGGTAACCGCGCAGATCGGCCAGATCGAAGGAAAGCGGCAGGTCGCTCAATTCGTTCGCCAGCCGCAGCAGATCGGCAAGCGCACTGGAAATTTCCGGGAGCCCCGGCAGGCAAACAGCAGCGCCCGTCAGGACTTCCACGCCGCCATACAAGGTCGGCAAGGTCAGCAGTCCGTCGCGCGCCGTGGCCGGCAAATCGGCGGTCAGTTCGCGCAGGGTGGGCAGATCCTTGGCCTGCAGGGCCTCGAACAATTGCTGATCGACGCCCGGCGCCAGCTTCAACCCGGCGGTCAATGCGCGGAATATCCCGACATGCCCCAGGTCGATGCGACTGGGCGGCAGCTCGGCGAGCCGCAGCGCACGCGCCAGCAGACGGATGACTTCGTGATCGGCTTCGATATCGGCGTGACCATACAGCTCCGCGCCGATCTGCAAGGGCTCGCGCGAGGCCAGCAGGCTGGACGGTCGCGTATGCAGCACGCTGCCGCAATAGCACAGCCTTGTGACACCACGGCGATTCAGCAGGTGGGCGTCGATGCGCGAAACCTGCGGCGTGATGTCGGCGCGCAGCGCCAGCGTCCGGCCGGACAGCTGATCGACGAGTTTGAAGCTGCGCAAATCCAGGTCACGACCGCTCTCGCAAAGCAGCGCATCGGCGAATTCCAGCATCGGCGGCGCAACCAGCTGGTAACCGTGCCGGGAGAACTCGTCGAGCAGACGGCGACGCAGAGCCTCCACCTGTGCGGCCTCGGCAGGCAGCAGGTCTTCGATGGCCTCGGGCAGTAACCAGGCGTGCGTCATTTGAACCTCATGCCAGCAACAACAGGATCACCAGACCGATGATGATCGAGGTCAGGCCGATGAAACGCAACTGCCCATCGCCGAGTTCGGTGACACGACGAAAAGTCTCGCGCCAGACGCGGGGCGCGACAAACGGCAGCAAGCCCTCGATCACCAGCATCAAGGCCAGTGCCAGCAGCAGAGTGGTCATGAAGCGCTCTGCGAATTACTTGCTGCCACCGCCCCTGCCGCTGTTCTTCAGATACTTGAAGAAATCGGCGCTCGGGTCAACGACCAGCAGGTCATTCTTGTTGCCAAAGCTCTGGCGATAGGCTTCAAGGCTGCGATAGAAGGCGTAGAACTCGGGATTCTCGCCGAAGGCCTTGCCGTAAATCGATGCGGCCCTGGCATCGCCCTCGCCCTTGACCTTCTGGGCATCGCGATAGGCTTCGGCAACGATCACCTCGCGCTGCCGGTCGGCATCGGCACGAATCTTTTCGGATTCCGCCGCGCCGGTTGAGCGCAGCTCGTTGGCCACGCGCTTGCGTTCGGTTTCCATGCGGCGATAGACCGACTCGGAAACCTCCGGCGGCAGATCGACGCGTTTCAGGCGCACGTCAACAATCTCGACGCCGATTGCACGCGCATCCGCATCCGCTTTTTTCTGCACATCGGCCATGATTTTGTCGCGCGCGCCGGACACCACATCATGCACGGTGCGCCGGCCGAATTCCTCGCGCAGTCCGGAATTCACGGTTTGTGACAGGCGCGTGCGCGCCAGCATCTCGTCGCCGCCCACCGAAATGTAATACTGGCGGACGTCGGCAATCCGCCATTTGACAAAGGAGTCGACCAGCACCGGTTTTTTCTCGGCAGTGAGGAAACGCTCGGGCTCGACAGAATCCAGCGTCAGGATGCGCCGGTCGAAGAAACGCACGTTCTGGATCATCGGCCACTTGAACGACAAGCCCGGCTCCTGGATGACCTCCTTGATTTCGCCCAACTGGAAAACCAGCGCGTATTGGCGCTGATCGACGGTAAACATCACTGAGCCGGCCGTGACGAAGGCGGCGAACATCAGCGCCGCAATAAAAGGTAGGCGTTTCATCAACGGTCTCCCCGTTCGCGCGTGCCAATCGAACCGCGGGTACGCACGTCGCGGTTATCCTGGGCGGACGCCGGCGCACCTGAACGATCAGTTGAGGCGTCGTGCACGATCGGTGCAGCAGCCCCGGCGGTGGCCATCAACTTGTCGAGCGGCAGATACAGCAGATTGCCCGAGCCTTTGGTATCGATCATCACCTTGCTGGTATTGGCATAAAGCTGCTGCATGGTCTCGAGATAGAGCCGCTGGCGCGTCACTTCGGGTGCCTTGGCATATTCGACATACAGCTTGGAGAAGCGCGCTGCCTCGCCCTCGGCGGTGGCGGTCAGGCGGGCCTTGTAACCCTCCGCCTCTTCCTTCAGGCGCGAGGCCGCGCCCTGAGCGCGCGGGATCACGTCGTTGGCGTAAGCCTGGCCTTCGTTCTTGTGGCGCTCCTTGTCCTGCCCGGCCTTGACGGCATCATCAAAGGCCGCCTGCACCTGCTCTGGCGGCTGCGTGCTCTGCATCGTCACCGAGAGAATCTGGATGCCGGTTTCGTAACGATCAAGGTTTTCCTGCATCAACTTCTGCGTGTTGGCGGCAATCACGTCACGGCCTTCGTAGAGCACGAAGTCCATGCGGTTCTTACCGACCACCTCGCGAATCGCCGTCTCGGCCGTTTGCGTGACTGAATCATCTGGATGGCGGTTCTTGAAGATGTAGTCTTGCGGACTTTTGAGCAGATACTGGACGGCGAACTGCACGCTGACGATGTTTTCGTCATCGGTCAGCATCAGCGCCTCTTTCAGCACCTTGTTTTTTTCCGAACCGCGATAGCCGATTTCGACGGTACGCACGCCGGTCAGATTCACCACCTCGTTAGTCTGGATCGGCCAGGGCAGGCGCCAGCGCAGGCCGGGGTCGGTGGTTTCGCTGTATTTGCCGAGGGTCAAGACCACGCCGCGCTGGCTGGCATCGACGATATAGAAGCCGCTGGCAAACCAGACTACGGCCACCAGACCAAATAGCAGGCCGACGCCGCCACCGAACTGGCCAGGCGTCAGGGTCGGCATATGGGGTCCGCCACCATCATCGCCGCCGCCGCCAGAATTACTTGGACCACTTGGGCCACCGCGTTTTTTGCCGAACAGGCCGGACAACCGGCGATTGACGTCGCGCCAGAGTTCGTCGAGATCTGGCGGGCCCTGGTTGTTGCGACCGCCGCCGCGTTTGGGGTCGTTGCCCCAGCCGTGGTCATTGAGAGACATCAGAATTCCGGTGATCATAATTTTAGTCTTGGGTTAATTATTTTCATATTCGATTGGGGCCGCCAGCTTACGCGACATTTCGGCCAGCGCAGCGCGCAAAAGATCAAGGCCAGCGCCGGTCCGGGCACTAACCCGAACCCGAGCGATGTTATCACACTCATCCCGCTCCAATCCGGGCGCAAGCCCGGTCAGATCGAGCTTGTTCATGACAACAATTTGCGGCACACCGGCAGCGCCGATTTCATCGAGAACCCGCGCCACGGCGGCCATTTGCTGCTCACGGTCTGGACTGGCGGCATCGACCACATGCAGCAGCAAATCGGCATGCGCGGTTTCTTCCAGCGTTGCGTGAAAAGCCGCCACCAGTGCATGCGGCAAATCGCGAATGAAACCGACCGTGTCGGAAAGCACAATCTGGCAACCCGAGCGGCCATCGCTCATCTCACAGGTCGGTACATACAGGCGGCGCGAGGTCGTATCCAGGGTAGCAAACAATTGATTGGCCACATAGGCGCCCGCCTTGGTCAGTGCGTTGAACAGGGTGCTTTTGCCGGCGTTGGTATAACCCACCAGCGAGATCGACAGTACTTCGCTGCGACTGCGCGCCTTACGGCGCACGGCACGCTGGCGCTCGAGCAGCTTCAAACGATCCTTCAGCAAGGCGACACGTTTGCCCAGCAGTCGGCGGTCGGTTTCCAGCTGCTTTTCGCCGGGGCCGCGCAAGCCGATGCCACCTTTTTGACGTTCAAGGTGAGTCCAGCCACGTACCAGGCGCGTCATCAAGTGTTCAAGCTGGGCCAGTTCCACCTGCAATTTGCCTTCGTGACTTTTTGCGCGCAGGGCGAAGATGTCAAGAATCAAACTGCTACGGTCGACCACACGCAACTCGCAGGCGCGCTCCAGGTTGCGTTGCTGTGCGGGCGACAGTTCGTGATTGAAAATCACCAGGTCGGCGCCAGCCGCCGCCGCCGCCGAAACGATCTCCTCTACCTTGCCTTTGCCGGCAAAGGTGGCGGAGTCGGGTCGGCCGCGTCGCCCGGTTATTGTCGCGACCGGACGCGCACCGGCACTGGTCGCCAGCAGACGAAATTCTTCCAGGCGTTCGGCAAAGTCACCATCGCCGAAATCCAGCTGGACCAGCACAGCACTTTCACCGGGAGCTGGCCGCTCAATCATTGGCCAGGCGCCGACTTCCAAGAAACACGCCGGGCCGTCCCAAGTGTTTCTTGGCCCCCTGGTGGGAAAAAGCCGCAAAGCGGCTTTCTCGGGGGGGGGCTTATTACAAGAATCACTCGGAATCGGATTCTGGCTCTGTGCTGATATTGACCGGGCGGGCTGGAACCACAGTTGAGATGGCGTGCTTGTAAACCATCTGGGTGACGGTATTCTTGAGCAACACGACATATTGGTCGAAAGACTCTACCTGCCCCTGTAGCTTGATACCGTTGACCAGATAGATTGCAACCGGAATGTGCTCGCGGCGTAATGCGTTGAGAAAAGGGTCTTGTAGCATCTGCCCCTTGCTGCTCATAGTGACCTCACTGAGTTATGGTTGGAAAAACGAGCCGGCACTGTAGCCGATTTTTGCTGGGCTGACCAGCGCAACCGCACAGTCCCGGCCCATAGCAATAGTCGGCGCTGGTGGGACGGCGATCCCTTACCGGGGAGGTTCGATTGCGAGCTTCTTCATTTTTTCCCAGAGGCTCTTGCGCCCGATGCCCAGCGAGATTGCCGTCTCACCAATGCGCCAGGCGTTGGCAATCAGACGGTTTTCAAGATATTTGCGCTCGCACTGATTCAAATAGTCGCCGAGCGATCTGCTGTTATCCAGTACCGCCGTCGCATCTGCCGTGTCGGCAGGTGCTTCCGGCTGGCCAAACAGCATTTGCGGTGTCATCTGGGTGGTGTCATGCAGAATGCAGGCCCGCTCAAGACAATGCTTGAGTTCGCGGACATTACCTGGCCACGGGTAGTCGAGCAAGGCCCATTCAGCGTCAGGGGTCAAAGTGCAGGCCTCGTGATGCGCCGCCTCGTTGCCGGCAAGAAACTTGCGAGCCAACCAGAGGATGTCGTCGCGCCGCTCGCGCAACGGTGGAACATGGACATGGACGACGTGCACGCGGTAGTAGAGGTCTTCGCGGAACCGCCCGACCTCGACCATATGCTTCAAGTCCTGATGGGTTGCGCAAATCAAACGAATATCGACGTGGATGGGCACATCGCCGCCAACGCGCATGATTTCCCTGTTCTGCAGAACACGCAGCAATTTGACCTGCATGCCCGGTGACATTTCACCGATCTCGTCAAGAAACAGCGTGCCGCCGTGCGCCAGCTCGAAACAGCCTTTCTTGTCGCGGCTGGCTCCCGTGTAAGCACCCTTCATGTAGCCGAACAGTTCGGCTTCGAGCAGCGTTTCGGTCAGGGCGCCGCAATTGATGGCCACGAAAGGCTGCTGGTCTTCAGGGTCGGCCAGCCGGTGGATGGCATGGGCCACCTCCTCCTTGCCGACGCCGGACTCGCCGGTGATGAGAATCGAGCCCGAGCGCGCTGCCAGCCGCGGCAGCAGTGACTCGATATGGCGCATCGCCAGCGAGACACCCAGTCCCAGCCCCGGCCCGGCGACCGGCTGACCATGCTCGAACAGTTGATCCAATTTTTCCAGCAGGATGCGGACATCGAGCGGCTTGGTTAAAAAATCGTGGGCGCCCTGCTTCAGCAGATTGACGGCGCGATCGATGGAACCATAGGCCGTGGTGAAAATAAACGGCGGCAGGTCGATCGCCATGTCTTTCAAGGTGACGAACACGGTTTCACCGCTGATATCGGGCAGCTGGATATCGCAGACGACAGCGTCATAACGCTGCCGGCGCAGGGCGGCAATGGCGCTGCCGCCATCCTTGAACCAGTCGCAGCGGAGACCCTCCAGCATGAAACGATCGGAAAGAGCCTCTCCGACAATTTCGTCATCCTCGATCAGACAGACACTAAAACTGTGGGTCATGGTGGCGCCCCCAACGGCAGATTGACGGAAAAGCAGGTCAGTTCAGCCTGTCGTTCGACCTGGATGCGGCCTTGCAGCTGGCTGACGATCTGGTAAGTGACCCACAGCCCCAAGCCAAGACCCGTGCGGCTTTTCGAGGCAAAGGGTTCGAAGATTCCCGGCAAGCGCTCAGGTGGAATCGGCTCGCCATTGTTACAAACCAATATCTCCAACAGCGCATCGCCAGCGACCACGTGCAGTGTCACGCGACCTTGCTCAGGCGCGGCCTGCAGGGCGTTCAGCAGCAGGTTGATCATGACCTGCCGGGCAACGGTGGCGGCAATCGGCACGCTGGCCGGCATTTCGTGCGTCACGACAAAGTTCACCTGCTTCTTGTCCGCCTGCAGCTTGATCAAGACCCGGATATCCTCGATATCGTCACGCCCCAGCAGCCGTCCCTTGACGTTCGCCTGCACCAGGATTGCGCCGACAATTTCCTTGATCTGCACCAGCCCGCGCTCCAGCAAGCCAATGGTTTTCATGGTGCGGAAATCCCCCTGGCCATATTCCTTGAGCGTATCGATGGCGGTCAGCATGCCGCTCAGCGGGTTGTTGATTTCATGCGCCACACCCGCAGCCAGCTGACCCACCGCGGCGAGCCGCTCCGCGCGCACCACCTGGTCCTGGAGCAGTTTTTTCCCCTCGAGTTCTGTCTGCATCCACATATAAGCGTCATAAAGCTGCGCAACCTCGTCCTGCTGGTGACGGTCGGCCGCGGCACTGACCTTGGACAAGGGGTCGCCCGCGAGCGCGCGGATGCGCTCCGCAATATCGACCAGTGGCAGCGATATCTTGCGTCCCCAATACCAACTGAAAGGCAGCAGCAGGAGCAGCACCAGCCCGCCGGTCACGACACTCCGGCCGACAATTGCGCTGAAACGCTCGGCGATCACCTGCCGCGGATAACTGACAATCAGCGTTGATCCATCAGGGCCGATACGACGGGCGAAATAAAAATATTCGGTGTCCGGCAAATCGATTTCCGTTAACCACAACGATGACTTCTTGGGGAGCAGCGGAACGATTCGGGCATATTCCGAAGTGGCGTCCTGCAGCGCCATGAACATCGGAAACTGTTTCGGCCGGGCGGAAACCACGATGCGCCGATTCTCGTCCACCACCAGCAAATTGTGGGGGTGGATGGTCGCCGGGCGGCCAGGGTGGCTGATCTCCATCAGCCAGGCCAGACTCTGGTAGGCCATCCAGACATCGTCGTTCGCCAGCGCGGGAAGCAGCCTCGCTTCGACCGACTTGACGACGACCATGGCGTTGGCCGCTATATTGTCACGCACCCGGCCGCGAATATCCGCCATCAGCGCCAGACTGATCGCCAGGGTCGTCACCGCGATCAGGAGCACACCCCAGAGCGGCAGCCTATAGCGCAGACTGGAAGTGAATTGCGGCATCATGGATTGCCCGCCGCATCCAGGAGTTGCGACAAATTCTTGTATCGCCGCGGATCGCCAATCGTAAAACCGATCAGGCCAACCCCCTGCAGCAATCGCCTACCTTCATCGTCTTTGTCCATGGCCAGCAGCACATCGCGCATTGCTGCGGCGTACCGCGCGGCAACCCCGGACACGGTCACGACCGGCGGAAATCCATACTCGACAGAACGGGTGACGATGCGAACTTCCGCGGCCAGACCGGGCGCGCTGTCGATAGCCCGGTCCCAGGCGTAGCTGTCCACCATGCCGCCGTCTGCCAGCCCGCTCGCCACGGCCGTAATGGTGTTGTGATGGGACCGGGTGAAAAATGTCTTGCGAAAAAACCGGTTCGGATCAGGCTCGCCGAGTTGCCGCAACCAAAGCCGCATCACCTGATAGCCGGTCAGCGAATAGGGATCGGCAAAGGCAAACACACGCCCCCGGAGGTCTTCAATCGAACGGGTTTGGCTATCGGAAGAAGGCACCAGCAAGTAGGCGGCGTAGCCGCCGCTCTTGTTGCGGGGAACCGGAGTGACCAGCAGTTTTACCCGCCCACGGTGTGCCATGTAGGCATAAGGGAAAGTAGAGAGCCAGGCGAACTCAACCTCCTGTTGCTTGATGACATCCATCATCTCCCGGTAAGTATCGCGGTGAACAAATGCCACTGGCCGCTTCAAGCGGGCGGAAAGATAGCGTTCCCACTCGGGCAAGACTTCGGGGTGCTGTTTAAGAACGGACGCGTTGACGCCGATCCGCAGCGGCCGATCCTCGTGCCAATCCGCCAGACTGGCCAGCGGAAAAACCATCAGGCAAAGCAATAACAGCACTCGCCCCGACCAGTCGGAGAGAATCGGGCCGCGCATCGGCATGAACGCGTTTCCATTAGGAAACCAGTCGCGAAAGATGTCGTTTCTATTTGGAAACATTACAAATTACTTACATTCATTTACATTCAAAGTGTTAGGTGACTTTATACAGGATTGTGGTTTTATTTGTTTCCATAACGAAACATCGGACCAGCCACGCCGGTTCTTTCAGGAAATTCCAGCTGGCGCCGATTGCCGCCAGAAATTTCATCACTCTCAATAAGTCATTTAATAACATGATGTTAAGAAATAAACATCATTCGGATAGCATACATTGAGCGCAATTCGCCGCACGCTGTCCCGTTTTCCTAAGCATGGAACGCGCCTTGCTTTAACCCGTCGGGCACAACTGTTTTTAAATCGGGTATGAAAGGGGAAATGAACGTGAAATTACTACGACAGGTGATGTTCCTGTGCATGCTGGCAGGCGCAGCCGGAATGGCTTTCGCGCAGATAACGCCGGCAAGCCAGAAACCGGTGGTCAAGGATCTGTTCATGAAGGACGATGCGCGCTGCACGACCTGCCACGACGAAGCCGATGACCCGCGCATGCTGCATATCGGCAAGACGCGCCACGGCGTCACCGCGGACAAGCGCGGCCCCACCTGTGTTTCCTGCCACGGCTTCAGCGAAGAACACGTCGTCAATTCCAAGAAACTCAAGGATCGGCCCAAGCCCGACCTGACCTTTGGCGGCCAGCTGCTGACAGTACCTGCCGACAACCGGGTGGATGTTTTCTTTGGCCAGCAGGGCAAGAAAACAGACACGCCGGTGGTCGACCGCAACAAGGCCTGCCTCACCTGCCACCAGGGTGGCAATCGCATCAGCTGGCAGTCGAGTACGCACGCCAACCGCGACGTCGCCTGTACTTCCTGCCACAAGATCCACAACCCCGCCGGCGACGAGGTGCGCAACAAGACGGTGCAAACCGAACTCTGCTACACCTGCCACAAGGAACAGCGCACCCAGTTCAACAAGCCCTCGCACCACCCGGTACCGGAAGGCAAAATGGCCTGCTCGTCCTGCCACAACGTGCATGGCGACAATCCCAAGCAACTGATCAAGAGCAGCACCAATGACACCTGCTACTCCTGCCACATGGAAAAACGCGGACCCTTCGTGCATAACCACCAACCGGTAGCGGAAGACTGCGGCATTTGCCACCAGCCCCACGGGACGACAGTGCCCAACCTGCTCAAGTCGAGATCGCCGTTCCTCTGTCAGGAATGCCATTCATCCAGTTCGCATCGCCTGGTGGAGGCCGGTTTGCCGACGGGCAGAACAACCAGTACGGGACTTGCCTCCACAGTCGGCAGAGGTTGTGTCAACTGCCACACCAACATCCATGGCGGCAACAGCAAGGTCAACAATGCCACCGCCGGACGTTTCCGTCGTTGATTCGGCCAAAGGGGAAAAATCATGAGCAGCAAGATGAAACAGACGTTCAAGATGACGGCTCTGGCCGCAGCCTTGGCAGCCAGTTATGGAACGGCGCTGGCCGACGATGATGAGAAAGCGGCGCTGGCCGCTGTTGCCGCCGAAGTCAGCCGGCTCACCACACCGGAAAGTTCAGTTTCTGTCGGCATCGGCAACTGGTCGGGCAATCGCCATCAACAGGGCATCTACGACGGCATGCGCGAGGGCAAGGCCTACGGCCTGCTGGACCTTACTCTTGTCAAGCGCGACAACGCCACCGGCACCTGGTTCTCGCTGGAAGGCCGCAACCTGGGACTCGATACGCCCGAACTCAGTGCCGAGTGGCTGCGTCAGGGCGATATCGGCATCTCGCTTGATTACAGCCGCATACAGCGCGATAACCCACTGACCTTCACCACGGGTCTCCTCGGCATTGGCACTGCAAATCAGATTTTCAGCGGTACAGCAGGGGCAAATACATTGCCAAGCAGAGATGTCAGCCTGAGCACAAAGCGCGACCTTACCCAGTTGGGCCTGTACAAAAACCTGATGCCCCACCTGAACCTGAAGGTCAGTTTCAAGAACGAAGAGAAGAACGGTGCGCGCCAATGGGGATTGGGCAGCAATGCCATTTTTCTGACCGAGCCAATTGACAGTACTGTGCGACAACTGGAAGCCATCCTCGACTACGCGGACGAAAGGCTGCAGATTTCGGGCGGCTATTACGGTAGCTGGTACGACAATGCCAATTCACTGGTGCTTGGTTATCAAAATGGCCTGGCAATCAGCGCTATCAATGCCAACCCCACCAACCCGACGTCCCTCTCACTACCGTTGGGCAATCAGGCTCATCAACTCTTCATGAATGCCGGCTACGCCTTCACGCCGACGACCCGGGGCACCTTCAAGTTGTCCTATGGCAAGGCAACCCAGGATGAGACGATTCCGGTCGCTTTTAACGTGGCACCGGCAACGGCTGCACCGTCTAATCTTAATGGCCGGATCGACACCTCGCTGGCGGAATTTGGTCTCACCTCGCGTCCTCTACCTAAACTTTCCCTGGTAGCCAATCTGCGCTACCACGACGTCAAGGACAAAACCCCGGTTGCTGCTTATATTGGTCCCGGTCCTTCAGGTGGCGGCACAACATTGGTCTACAACACCCCGCACTCGTTTACAAAAACGTCAGGAAAGGTCGAGGCAAATTATCGTCTGCCACAGCAATTCAACCTGATCGGCGGCATTGAAATCAATAATCAGGATCGTTCCGTGCCAACTAGAAGCACCGTTTCGGGTGCAGGCGTCAATACCTATAGCGTCCCCTTCCGGGTGAAGCTGGATGAGACAACCTATCGCCTGCAATTGCGCCGCTCGCTATCGGACACACTCAATGGTTCCCTGGCCTACCTGAACAGCGACCGCCGTGGGCCGGGCTATGTTCCGACCGGTAACAACCCCGCTAGCAACTCAGCGGATCTGGTCAACCCGACGCATATCGCAGACCGCAAGCGGGACAAATGGCGCGCCATGCTGGACTGGTCGCCGACCGAACGGCTGTCATTCCAGTTTGCGGTTGATCAGGCACAGGATAAGTACGGCCCTGGCAACCGTCCCTACGGGCTTGTCGATGGCAGCGCGGACATCTACACAATCGATGTCAATTACACCATGAGCGACAACTGGCAGGTTTCCGGCTGGTATACACGCGACGACACCAAAGCACGCGAAGTCGGTGCCCTCTTGCCTATCTCTGCCACGACGACTAGAGATGCGCAGTTGCGTGAAATTGGCGATTCGTTCGGTTTTGGCCTGCGCGGACGGCCCAGCGCCAAGCTGCAGGTCGGGGCAAATCTGGAATGGGTCAAGAGTGTCAGCCAGTATCCTCAGACTCTGAATGGTGCTTACACGGCAACGACATCAGGTGGGGTGTCATTAGTCCCCCTGGCGGACATCAACAACAAACTCACCCGCCTGAAGCTGTTTGGCGACTACGCGCTGGACAAGAACAGCAACGTACGCATCGAAGCGATCCACGAGCGCTGGCAGACCGACGACTGGACCTGGTCGTTCAGCACTGGCGCACCGTTCACCTACGGTACAACTACCGACGGCACCACCGTGACGGCGAACCCGAAGCAGACAGTCAACTTCGTCGGAGCCCGTTACATCTATAAATTCTAACCAGAGCGTCTGGTTGATGATCGGCTAGTTTCAACCAGTTTGGGGCGGCGCGAGCCGCCCTTTTTCTTGACTACACGCCGTTCAGCGTTTCAGCTTGGCAAACGCGGCCGCCATTGTGCCTGTTGGTTCGGGTTGGCGCTGCGCGGGGCGCGGCGCTCCGGCTGACGCCGCCCCCGATTTACGCGACGCGGCGGCTGGCGCCGTCCCGCCAGCGCCGACTTTTGGCGCGTTGGTAGGACGTCCAATTTTCGCGCCAGCGCCGACTTGTGTGTCTCGCAAAGCAGGCTTGCGCACTGCCTCGTCGCTCAGGCGCATGCTGAGCGCGATGCGCTTGCGGGGAATATCGACTTCCAGCACCTTCACCTTCACCACGTCACCGGCTTTGACAACGGTGTGCGGATCTTTGACGAAGCTGTTGGCGAGCGCCGAGATATGCACCAAACCGTCCTGATGCACGCCGATGTCGACAAAGGCGCCGAAATTGGTGACGTTGGTGATCACGCCTTCGAGCTGCATGCCCGGCTCCAGGTCCTTGAGTGTCTCGACGCCCTCGCGGAATGAGGCTGCCTTGAATTCCGGGCGCGGGTCGCGGCCGGGCTTTTCGAGTTCCCTGAGGATGTCCTGCACGGTGGGCAGGCCGAAGCGTTCATCGGTATATTTTTCCGCTTGCAGGGCGCGCACCGCGCGGCCGTCGCCGATCAGTTCCTGCACGCCTTTTTTGATATCGGCGAGGATGCGTTCCACCACCGGGTAAGCCTCGGGGTGCACGGCGGAAGCATCGAGCGGGTTGTCTCCGCCATTGACGCGCAGAAACCCCGCCGCCAGTTCGAAGGTCTTGTCGCCGAGGCGCGGCACTTTCTTCAGCGCGGCACGGGAGGTGAAGGCACCGTTGCTGTCCCGGTGGCTGACGATATTGGCGGCGAGCGTGCCGTTGAGGCCGGAGATGCGGGCCAGCAGCGCGACCGAGGCGGTATTCACGTCGACGCCGACCGAATTCACGCAGTCTTCCACGACAGCATCGAGGCTCCGCGCCAGCTTGCCCTGATTGACATCGTGCTGGTACTGGCCGACGCCGATGCTCTTGGGATCGATCTTGACCAGTTCCGCCAACGGGTCCTGCAGGCGGCGGGCAATCGACACGGCCCCGCGCAGGGAAACATCGAGATCGGGAAATTCGCGTGCCGCCAGTTCCGAAGCCGAATACACCGAGGCACCGGCTTCCGACACGACGATCTTGGTCAGCTTCAGTTCCGGGTGCCGTTTCATCAGCTCGCCCGCCAGTTTGTCGGTTTCACGGCTGGCCGTGCCGTTGCCGATGGCGATCAGCGCCGCGCCATGCCGTTGCGCCATGCGCTGCAGCGCATGCAGGCTGCCGTCCCAGTCGCGGCGCGGTTCGTGCGGATAAATCGTGGCGGTTTCCAGCAACTTGCCGGTGGCATCGACGGCGGCGACCTTGACGCCGGTGCGGATGCCCGGATCGAGGCCGATCACCGTCTGTGGCCCGGCCGGCGCGGCGAGCAGCAGATCGTGCAGGTTGCGCGCAAAGACGCGGATCGCCTCGGCCTCGGCGCGTTCGCGCAACGCCCCCATCAGTTCGGTTTCGAGATGCAGCGAGAGCTTGACCAGCCAGGCCCAGCGCGCGGTTTCCGCCAGCCAGGCATCGGCCGCCCTACCCTGCTCGCGGATGCCGACATGACCCGCGACCATGGCGATGCAGGGCGAAGGTTCGGGCGGGTCGCGCAGTTCGGCATCGGTCTTGAGCAACACGCGCAACACGTCTTCGTTGCGGCCGCGAAACATCGCCAGCGCGCGATGCGAGGGCACCGTTTTGAGCGGCTCGCGGAAGTCGAACCAGTCGCGGAACTTGGCGCCTTCGTTTTCCTTGCCGGCGACGACGGTGGACACGATCAGCGCATGTTCATTCAGGTAGTTGCGCAGCTTTTCCAGCAGCGCCGCATCCTCGGCAAAACGCTCCATCAGGATCTGCCGTGCGCCTTCGAGCGCGGCCTTTACGTCGGGAACGTGCTTCTCGGGAGGCTCCTTTTCCAGATTCACATAGCGCGCCGCCGCGGTTTCGGGGTGCAGGGTCGGGTCATTGAACAAGGCATCGGCCAGCGGTTCCAGCCCGGCCTCGCGGGCGATCTGCGCCTTGGTGCGGCGTTTCTGTTTGTAGGGCAGATAGAGGTCTTCGAGGCGCTGCTTGGTCTCGGCATTCTCGATGTCGCCCTGCAGTTCGGGCGTGAGCTTGCCCTGCTCCGCAATGCTGGCCAGCACCGTGGCGCGGCGCTCTTCGAGCTCGCGCAGATAGCCGAGCCGCTCTTCGAGCGTGCGCAACTGCGTGTCATCGAGGTTCTCCGTCACCTCCTTGCGGTAACGGGCGATGAAAGGGACGGTCGCGCCCTCGTCGAGCAACTGGACGGCGGCGCTGACCTGGGCGGGGCGAACGCCGATTTCCGCGGCGATGCGGTCTGGAATGGAGGGCAGCATATTCAGTAGTGGGGAGGAATTTCGTCGAGCAGGTTGCGCTGCTCGGCCGGCTGGGATTGCAGCATCTGCTGGCGCAGCGTGCGCAACTCGTGCTGCAACTGGCTGATCTGTTCCTGCTGGCGATAAACGGTGTGATTCAGCGTTTCGAGCAGGTCTTCGGCAAAGGCCAGCTTGACTTCGAGTTCGGTGAGGCGCTCTTCCATCATTCGTCGTCCAAAGTCGGCGCTGGCAGAACGCCGGCAGCGAGCATCGCCGCGCGCGTTTCGGGCGTTTCGAGGCTGATGCGCCCCAGCGCGCCGCCGCGGTAGTCGGTCAGCAGGATCATCGCCGCCTTTTCCAGGTCGAGTTCGCCGCCCCGGCCCTTGATGATGCAGCCGCGCTTGCGGGCGACGGTTTCGACGATGCCGACGGCATCCATAGCTGCCATCGTAATTGCATCCACCTTGTAACGCGCAGCCAGCAGCGCCGGATAACGCGCCAGCAGAATGCCGGCGAGGAAGATGGCCACGTCGGCATCGATCACCGCATTGCGGCCGATGGCGTGGCTGGCGGCGAGCATGAAGCCATCAGCATCATGCTCGATCTTCGGCCACATCAGACCCGGCGTATCGATGATGGTCTGCCGCAATGAAAGGTCGAAACTCTGCTGGCTCTTGGTGACGGCCGGCTCATCGCCGACCGCCGCGATGCGGCGCTTCAGCAACGCGTTCATGAAGGTCGATTTGCCGACGTTGGGGATGCCCATGATCATCATGCGCAGCGGCTTCACGTTGTCGTTGCGGTGCGGCGCCAGCTGCTGGCAGAGGGCCGGCACTTTCGCGGCGTCACCCGGCTTCTTGCATGAAATAGCCACCGCCTTGACGCCCGGCTGGCGACTGTAGTGGTCGAGCCAGGCCTGCGTGACGACGGGATCGGCAAGGTCGGCCTTGTTCAACAGTTTGAGACAGGGCCGCTGGCGTGCCAGACGCAGTTCGCGGATCATCGGATTGCTGCTCGCCTCGGGCAGGCGGGCATCGAGCACTTCGATCACCACGTCGGTGCGCGCCATGGTCTCGGCAGCTTTTCTGCGCGCCGAGGTCATGTGGCCGGGGAACCACTGGATGGACATTGGGAAGATTAAGCGTTGAACGGGCCGTGATTATAGGCGGCGCGGCGGCACCAGACGAATGCCGTCCTATCAACCCAAGAAAAGTCGGCTCTGGCGATACGGCGTTCTTGTGGCGCAACGCACCAACGAAACACGCCCTAGAGCAGGTGGCTCAAAGTCTTGCTGCGCAAGTGGCGCAATATGCCCGACAACCACTCACGCACCCTGCCCGGCCTTGAATCATGTTTATTCCGTGCTACCGCACAAGTAGCCGGATCACCGACCACGCGGTTGCGCCCACCATGCTTGGCCTGATACAGGGCCCGGTCGGCAGCCGCCACCAGCATTTCAGCCTGGGCCGGGATCGCGTCGGTTGCAGTGTCGGGCGGCAGCATGGCGAGGCCGATCGAGATGGTGACGGGCACTTCTGTTGCTGATTGGGGCTGAAATGGCTTGGCCGCGACGGCTGTACGGATGCGCTCGGCAATTTCCAGCGCATGCATGGTGTTGGTCTGTGGCAGGAGCACGATGAACTCCTCACCGCCGTAGCGGGCAATCGTGTCGCCCGCCCGCAGTTGCGACTGGATGACGCCGGCCACGCCACGCAGCACCTCATCGCCACTTTGGTGGCCATGCGTATCGTTGATGCGTTTGAATTTGTCGATATCGAGGAACATGCAGGCGAGCGGCTGGCGGTGACGCCGCACCTGGCCGATTTCAACCAGACAACGATGCTCGAAGTAACGGCGATTTTCCACGCCGGTCAGGCTGTCGGTCAGGCCTGCCCGTTTCAGGCGCTCCTGTGTCAGTGCGCTTTCCAGACAGAGGGCCACCACTGCCGCCAGGCGATCCAGAAAATCGGTGCCGGCTTCCGCACCATAGCGTTCTGCCACGGAACTACCCAGATGCAAACTGCCGATCAGTTCCCCCTGACGCATCAGCGGCAGCAGGGCGACCGAAGCGATGGCAGCGACGGGCGCCTCGAACAACGGCCCGTGCAATTCCGGATCAAATGCGCACAAATAGGTGGAACATTGATTTTGGTAAAGCGGTTCCAGCAACTCGGCCGACTGGAGCAACAGCAAGCCGTCAAGCGACTCGCTGCCCAAATCGGCGTCGAGAATACGGGTTGCTTCGTATTCCCTGTCGATCAGGGCCAGGCTGACAAATTCGATACCGAAGGCTGCCTTGTAATCGGTCAGCAAAGACTGCAACAGTTCGGCCAGCGACCGGGCGCCGATCAAACGCCGTTCGAGCCGGTCAAAGCGGCGCATCTTGGTTTCGTTCTGCCGCGCCTCATTGAGCAGGCCTTCCAGTTGCTGCCGGAGGGAGAGGTTTTCAAAATGCAGGCCGCTTACCATGGTCAGCTTAACGGCCGGCACCGCAACAACTTGAGGGGTGCTGCAGGCCTTTGCCCGTTCGCGCCATGAACTGGCCGCGAGGCGCCAGCCGGGTGATTTTTATAGCGAGCGAAGCAGCGCGTAGGTGCACAATGACATCAGCGTATTCGGGAACAGGCCGAACAGGGCAATCGCAATACCATTGAGCGAGAGCAGGAAGCGCATGTCGAGATTGGCGACAATCGGCGCGGTGTCAACCGGCGCATCGAAATACATCAGCTTGATCACGCGCAGGTAGTAAAAGGCGCCGATCAGCGAGAACATCACGGCAAAGACGGCAATCGCGACATAGCCGGCATCGACCGCGGCAATCAGCACGGAGAATTTGGCAAAGAAGCCAACGAAGAATGGAACACCGGCCATCGAGAGCATGGTGACCATCATCACGGCGGCAAACCACGGGCTGCGTTGGTTCAGGCCCTTGAAATCCTCCAGATGCTCGGCCTCGTAGCCGGCGCGCGACAGCAGCAGGACCATGCCGAAGGAAGCCAGCGACATGATCACGTAGGCCACGGCGTAATACATTGCCGAACTGTAGGCGTTCAATGCGTAGTGACGGTCGGGGCCGACCACGCCGCTCATCAGTGCGAGCAGCATGAAACCCATGTGGGCGATGGCCGAATAGGCCAGCATGCGCTTGATGTTGGTCTGGGCAATCGCCGCCAGGTTGCCGAGCGCGATGGAGAGTACGGCCATGATCATCAACATCGACTGCCAGTGCTCGGCCAGTTCGAACAGGCCGTACACCAGCAGGCGCATGGCCATGGCGAAGGCGGCCAGCTTGGGGGCGGAAGCGATCAGCAGCGTGATCGGGGTCGGTGCGCCATGATAGACGTCCGGCACCCACATGTGGAAAGGCACGGCACCCAGTTTGAAGGCAATACCGGAGACGACAAAGACCAGGCCAAATACCAGCACGGTCTTGTTGGCGACGCCAAGATGCAGAGCCTGGGCGACGCCACCGATTTCGAGCGTACCGGTCGCGCCATACACCATCGACATGCCGTAGAGCAGCAATCCGGAGGCCAGCGAGCCGAGAATGAAATACTTCATTGCCGCCTCGGTGGCGCGCACGCTGTTACGATCAATCGCCACCAGGGCATACAGTGACAGCGACATCAGTTCCAGGCCGAGGTAAAGGGTCAGGAAGTGCGACGCCGAAATCATCACCATCATGCCGAGCGTGGCAAACAACACCAGTAGGTAGTACTCCCCCTTGTCCAGCTGGCGCGCCACCAGATAGCCCCGGCTATAGACCACCACAAAAATCACCGCCAGATAAACCATCAACTTGAGGAAGTCGGCGAGCAGATCGTCGACGAACATGTTGTTGAAGGTCAACACGACCTGGCCATCCATGGTCAGGTAGGTGATGAGCGCGCAGCCGATCAGGGTAATGATGGTCAGAGCAGGTGTGATCCAGCGCTGCGAGCGACCGAGGAAGACATCTACCAGCAGGATGACGCAAGCCATCGCCAACAGGAAAATCTCCGGCGCGGCCGGGTAGAAATCGGGCATTACAAAATTCTTGAGCATCGCTTCTCTCGTCTCGCGGTTACAGCTTGCTCACGGCGACATGCTTGAGCAGGTTGTCCACCGAGGCATGCATCACTTCAGTGAATGGATAGGGATATATACCCATGGCCAGCACGCAGAACGCCAGCAGTGCAAGGAACAGGAATTCCCGGCTGTTGATGTCGGCAAGTTCCGCCACGTGACTGTTGGCCACTTCGCCGAAGATCACGCGCTTGTACATCCACAGGGTGTAGGCGGCACCCAGGATCAATGTCGTCGCCGCCGCAAAACCAACCCAGAAGTTGAACTTGATGGCACCCAGGATCACCATGAACTCGCCGACGAAACCGGAGGTGGCAGGCAAACCGGCATTGGCCATGGCAAACAGCATGAAGAAGGCGGCGAACTTCGGCATGGTATTCACCACCCCGCCGTAGTCGGCGATGTTGCGCGAGTGCATGCGGTCGTACATGACCCCGACGCAAAGGAACATCGCGGCCGAGATGAAGCCGTGGGAGATCATCTGCACCAGGGCGCCCTCGACGCCGATCTGGTTGAAGATGAAGAAACCCAAGGTGACAAAGCCCATGTGCGAGATCGAAGAATAGGCGATCAGCTTCTTCATGTCGGTCTGCACCAGCGCGACAAAGCCGATATAGACGACGGCAATCAGCGACAGCGCAATCATCATCGGCGCCAGATACTGGCTGGCATCCGGCGCGATGGGCAGCGAGAACCGCAGGAAACCATAGGCACCGAGTTTCAGCATGATTGCCGCCAGCACCACCGAACCACCGGTCGGCGCCTCGACGTGGGCGTCCGGCAACCAGGTATGTACCGGCCACATCGGCACCTTGACGGCAAAGGCCACCAGGAAGGCGAGGAAGATCAGGATCTGCGGCGTCATGTCGATGCGCAACTGGTGCCACTCGAGCAGGTTGAAACTGCCGCCCGAAGAGAGGAACAGATAGATCAGCGCGATCAGCATCAGCAACGAGCCAAGCAGCGTGTAGAGGAAGAACTTGAAGGCCGCATAGACGCGGTTATGACCGCCCCAGACACCGATGATGATGTACATCGGGATCAGCGAAGCCTCGAAGAAGACGTAGAACAAAACCGCGTCGAGCGCGCTGAAGATGCCGTTCATCAGGCCCGACATGATCAGGAAGGCGCCCAGGTACTGCGCGACCTTGTCCTCGATCACCTGCCAGCCGGCAATC
The DNA here is from genome assembly GCA_002347405.1 of Rhodocyclaceae bacterium UBA2271. Lineage (GTDB taxonomy): Bacteria > Pseudomonadota > Gammaproteobacteria > Burkholderiales > Rhodocyclaceae > Sulfuricystis. Next base: position 70,662 of record DDXB01000009.1, read on the forward strand.
ACGACGATGATGGTGATGAAGCTGTTGAGCAGGAGGAACAACATCGAGATGCCGTCAACGCCCAGCAGGTATTCGATGTTGAAGCGCGGAATCCAGGCACGTTGTTCGACGAACTGCATGCCGGCCTCGGTCATGTCGAAGCCGAGATACAGCGGCAGGGTCACGACAAAACCGGCCATGGCGACCAGCAGGGCCGTCCAGCGCGCCAAATTCTTGTTCGGTCCAGCGGCGAAGACCATCAGGGCGCCCAGGATCGGCACCCAGATCGCGAGACTCAGTAGATAGGAACTCATCTGCACGTTATCCAATTATCTCGTCAAATTAGGCCATCAAACCCGGTTCAACCACAAGGTCAGCAGCACAAACACGCCGATGATCATGGAGAACGCATATTGATAGATGTGGCCGGACTGGATCAGGCGCACGACACTGGAGAACCAGCCCACCAGGCGCGCCGAACCATTCACCGCCACGCCATCGATCAGTGTCTGGTCGCCGACCTTCCAGAGGCCGCGACCCAGGCCGCGCGCGCCACCGGCAAAGAACCACTCGTTGAACCTGTCGAAGCCATATTTCTCTTCGAGGATGGTTGCCAGCACGCCCGACTTCCGCTTGATGACTGCTGGCAGGTCGGGGCGTTTGATGTAGAGGAACCAGGCCGTCACCGCGCCGGCAAGCGCCAGCCAGAATGGCAGCGTCACCACGCCGTGCGCCATCATGCCGAATACCCCCGTGAAGGCCGCCTGCAGTTGCGCCATGCCGGCATGCGCATCGGCAATGTAGATCGCGTCGCCGAACCAACTGCCGTAGAGGAAGGAACCGATCAGCCAGCCGGAAGCAATTGCCGGGATCGACAGCAGGATCAGCGGCACGGTGACGACCTTGGGCGATTCATGGGGAACGTGCACACCATGGTGACCATGGCCGTGATGGGCGTCATGCGCCTGCTCACGAAAACGCTCTTTGCCGTGGAAAGTGAAGAAAATGAGCCGGAAGGAATACAGGCCGCCGATAAACACCGCCGCCAGCGCGCAGACATAGGCGAAGGTAGCGCCGGGGATCTGCGATGCCTGCACCGCCATGATGATCGAATCCTTGGAGAAGAATCCGGCGAAGGGCGGCAGGCCGGCGTTGGCGATTGCGCCAATGAGCATCGTCGCGTAGGTGATCGGCAGATACTTGCGCAACCCCCCCATCTTGCGCATGTCCTGCTGGTGGTGCATGGCGATGATCACCGAGCCGGCGCCGAGGAACAGCACCGCTTTGAAGAAGGCGTGCGTCATCAGGTGGAAGATGGCGACCGAGTAAGCCGAGGCGCCGAGCGCCATGGTCATGTAGCCGAGTTGCGACAACGTCGAATAGGCGACCACGCGCTTGATGTCGGTCTGCACGATGGCGATCAGCGCCATGAACAGCGTGGTGATCGCGCCGATGACGATGACGAAGGACAACGCGGTGTCGGACAGTTCGAACAGCGGCGACATGCGCGCAACCATGAAGATACCGGCCGTGACCATGGTCGCGGCGTGGATCAGCGCGGAGATCGGCGTCGGGCCTTCCATCGAATCAGGCAGCCAGACGTGCAGCGGGAACTGCGCCGATTTGCCCATCGCGCCGATGAACAGACCGATGCAGATGGCGGTGATCAGCGGCCAACCGGTGACGCTTTCGGTAATGGTCGCGAGTTCCTTGGACATGCCGAAGACGGTGGCGTAGTCAAGGCTGCCGGCATAGGCGGCGATCAGGCCGATGCCGAGAAGAAAACCGAAATCGCCGACGCGGTTAACCAGAAATGCCTTGAGGTTGGCGTAGATGGCTGTCGGCCGGGTCGACCAGAAGCCGATCAACAGGTAGGACACCAGGCCGACCGCTTCCCAGCCGAAGAAGAGCTGGACGAAGTTGTTGCTCATGACGAGCATCAGCATCGAAAAGGTAAAGAGCGAGATATAGGCAAAGAAACGCTGGTAGCTATTTGTGCCGGCCTTGCTGCCGGCCGGCCAGTTGTCCTCGTCATGCGCCATGTAGCCGATGGTGTAGATATGCACCATCAGCGAAACGAAGGTGACGACAACCATCATCACGACCGTCAGCTGATCGATCAGGAAGCCGATCTTCAGACTCAGGCCGCCCGATTCCAGCCAGGTGTAGAGGTCGCCATTGAAGGTATTGCCGGCCATGACATCCTGCAAAATGACCAGCGAAGCCAGAAAGGAAATGGTGACGCCGAGGATGGTGACGACATGCGCGCCGACGCGGCCAATCAGCCCGCCGAAAAATCCGGCGATGATGGCGCCCAGCAGCGGAGCGAACGGTACGATGAGATAAAGGGTCTTCATGTCAGCGAATCACCCTTTCAGGCTGTCGAGATCATCGACATGGATGGACGAGAGGTTGCGGAACAGCGCCACGAGTATCGCCAGACCAATCGCTGCTTCGGCTGCCGCCACTGCAAGTATGAAGAAGACGAACATTTGACCCGCGGCATCGTTGAGATAGTGCGAGAAAGCAACGAAATTCATGTTCACCGACAGCAGCATCAACTCAATGGCCATCAGCAGGACAATGATGTTCTTGCGGTTGAGAAAGATACCGACGATGCTGATGGAGAACAGCAGCGCAGAAAGAATCAGATAGTGGGAGAGTGACAGCATGACTTATTGACCTCCCTGCTTTTCTGCGGGCGTCTCGGTACCGGACGGCTGCTCTTTTTCCGCAGCCATGCTGACCATGCGGATGCGGTCCTCGCGCCTGACGGCAACCTGCTCATGTGGCTGTTGATACTTGGTGTCCTTGCGGGCCCGCAAAGTCAGCATGACAGCAGCGATGATGCCAACGAGGAGCACCACCGAGGCCAGTTCAAACGGATAGTAATATTCGGAAATGAGCAGACGGGCAAGTTCCTTGGTGTTGCTGTAGTCGGCGGGCATGGAGTGCCCCGGCAGCGCATCAGCGCTGAAATAATTGCCGCCCAGCACCAGCGCCATCTGTACTGCAATCAGCAAGCCGATCACGGCCCCCAATGGCAGGTAGCTCCAGAAGCGGTGACGCAGGCGCGCTACATCGATGTCGAGCATCATCACGACAAACAGGAACAGCACCATCACGGCACCGACATACACCATGAGCAGTACCAGGGCGAGGAACTCTGCCTGCAGGAGCAACCAGAGACTGCCGGCCGAGAAAAACGCCAGTACCAGAAATAGCACGGCATGCACGGGGTTCTTGGCCGTGATCACGCGCAGCGCTGAGAGCAGCAGCATCGCTGCAAGCACATAAAAGACGAGGGTCTTGAATTCCATTGTCAGCGTGTTACCTGTAAGGAGCGTCCAAAGCGCGATTCTTGGCGATTACCGACTCATAGCGATCGCCATTGGCCAGCAGCATCTGTTTGGTGTAGTGGAGATCGCCACGCGTTTCGCCGTGATATTCGAAAATGTGGGTCTCGACGATGGCATCCACCGGGCAGGCTTCTTCGCAGAAACCGCAGAAGATGCACTTGGTCAGGTCGATGTCATAGCGTGTCGTCCGGCGGCTGCCGTCCTCGCGTTGCTCACCTTCGATGGTGATCGCCAGCGCCGGACAGACCGCTTCGCACAACTTGCAGGAAATGCAGCGTTCCTCGCCATTGGGATAGCGGCGCAAGGCATGCAGGCCGCGGAAGCGGAAGCCTTGCGGCGTCTTCTCCTCCGGATACTGGACCGTGATCTTGCGGGCGAAGAAGTAACGCCCGGTCAGGCTCAAGCCCTTGAAAAGCTCCGTCAGGAAGAGGCTTTTAACAAATTCTTTCATGGCACCCATGGTTGTCCTTTGTCCTCTCTTATTGCCAGATGTTGAAAGGCGTCAGCATCCAGATGGCGACAACAATGATCCAGACGAAACAGAGCGGGAGGAATACTTTCCAGCCAAGACGCATGATCTGGTCATAGCGATAGCGCGGGAAGGTGGCACGGAGCCAAAGGAACAGGAATAGCAGGACCGAGATCTTGGCGATCAGCCACCAGATTCCATCCGGCAGGAATCCCACCGGCGAGAGCCAGCCGCCAAGAAACAGGATGGAAACCGCCGCCGACACCAGAATCATGTTGGCGTATTCGGCGAGGAAGAACAGGGCAAAGGCCATGCCCGAATATTCAACCATGTGGCCGGCGACAATCTCGGACTCGCCTTCAACCACGTCAAAAGGCGAACGGTTCGTTTCGGCCACACCTGAAACCAGGAATACGAAGAACATGGGCAGCAGCGGCAACCAGTTCCAGGACAGAATGCCAATGCCCATTTCCGCGAACATGCCGCGGCCCTGGCCAGCAACAATTTCCGAAAGGTTGAGGGTGTTCGAAATCATCAGCACCACGATCAGCGCCATGCCCATCGAAACCTCGTAGGACACCATTTGCGCTGTCGCCCGCATGGCCCCCATGAACGCGTATTTGGAGTTGGAAGCCCATCCGGAAATGATGATGCCGTAGACGCCGAGCGAACTGACCGCCAGAAGGTAGAGCACACCGGCATCGATATCGGCCAGCACCAGGCCGGCATCGAAGGGGATTACCGCCCAGGCGATCAGGGCTGGCGCCAGGGCCATGATGGGTCCCAGCACATACAGTACCTTGCTGGCCTGGGTGGGTACGATGATTTCCTTGAACACCAGCTTGAGCGCGTCGGCAATCGGCTGCAACAAACCTGCGGGGCCGACGCGGTTGGGGCCGATTCGCACGTGCATGTAAGCGATGACCTTGCGCTCGAAATAGGGCAAGTACGCTACCGCTGCGACCACCGGAGCGAGGATCGCGACGATTTTCATCAACGACCAGAGCAGCGGCCAAACGGGTTCGATCAGGGACCACTGTGTGCCCAACTGGCTCTGGAGGAATTGCAGGAGCTGTGCTTCCATCATGCGCGCTCCACGGTCAGGGTTGCAAACATCGGGCCAAGTCCAACGGTCGAAGCATGCGCCGCAGCGACCCGGACACAGTTGTCAGGGACCCCATCATCGAGTCGGGCAAGCAACGTCGCCAACCCGCCAGCGCCGACTTTTACCATGTCGCCGGCCGCCACGCCCAGCTTGGCCAGAGTTGCCGCGTTGATGCGGGCGCTCGGGACGCTGGCGTCAGCGGTGGCCTGCAGGCTGGATGCCCGCCGCACCAGGGCATCGGCAAAATGGATCGGCACATCGGCAATCCGCTCGATGCCAGCAGCGGCCGTCGGGATTTCCTTCGCCATGGCGTCGATGGCGTTGTCGAGGCCGGTAACGAAATCGGTCTTGCCACCCAGCAATTCGTCGCGCACCTGTTCGGAACTTTCGTAATTGAAGCCGTCAAGTTCGAGAATGTTGCCCAGCACGCGCAACACCTTCCAGGCCGGACGGGTTTCATCCTGCGGCTTCACCACGGCATAGAAACTTTGCACCCGGCCCTCGGTGTTGATGAAGGTTCCGGAGGTTTCGCTGAAGGGCGACACCGGCAACAGGACGTCGGCGTAATCGAGTGCCGCCGCCGACTTGTAGGAAGACAATGCGATCACGCTGCTGGCCTGTTGCAGTGCCGCCATGGCACGCATACCGTCGGCGCAGTCGAATTCGGGCTCGGCACCAAGCAGCAGATACAGCTTGCGCGGAGCCGCCAGCATGGCTGCCGCGTTCATGCCATCAGCCGCGGGGATCGCGCCGGCGACGTAACCGCCAACGCTGTTGGCGGCCTCGCCGAGAAAACCGAACTTGGCACCCAGCAGACCGGCGAGTTGCTGGGCCAGCGCATTGAGCAGCGCGGCTTGCGGATGCTGCTGGGCGAAATTGCCGAGCAGGACCGCCGCCTTGCTGCCCGCCACGAGGCTGGCGGCGATCTTTTGCGCCGTCTCCTGGTTGGCGGCGGACCCGGCTGACGCCGTTCCGCCTGCGCCGACTTTTGCCAGGGCGGGATCTGCGGCGACGCCCTTGAGCGCAGCGACGGCCTTGACCACCTCGGCAAGTTGCGTCGGCAGTTGCGACGGCGCGACCGTCGCTTGCGCGAACAGCTTGATCAGCAGATCATCCTGAGCAGAGTGAACAAGGGATATCTGCGCACCCTTTTTCGCCGCCTGACGCAGTCTCTGGGCAAGCAGCGGGTGATCCTTGCGCAGGAAACTGCCCACTACCAGTACGCGGTCGAGCGTGTTGAGTTCGGCCACCTTCATGCCCAACCAGGGCGTGCCCTTGCGTTTGCCATCGGCCGAAAAATCGGCCTGGCGCAAACGAAAGTCGATGTTCTTGCTGCCGATGCCATGCGTCAGCTTTGCCGCCAGGGTCATTTCTTCAAGCGTGGCATGCGGACTGACCAGCATGCCGATTTCGGCCGCTCCATGATTCTTGGCGACATCGCGTAGCGCATGCGCGGCGTAATCAAGCGCGACGTTCCAGTCGACCTCCTGCCACTTGCCGCCCTGCTTGACCATCGGCCGGGTCAGCCGCTCGGTGCTGTTCAGGCCTTCATAGGAAAAGCGTTCCTTGTCCGAGAGCCAGCATTCGTTGAGCTGCTCGTTCTCGAGCGGCAACACGCGCTTGACGCGATCATGCTGCGTTTGCACGATCAGATTGCTGCCGAGACCGTCATGCGGGCTGACCGACTTGCGGCGTGCCATTTCCCAGGTGCGTGCGGAAAACCGGAAGGGCTTCGATGTCAGCGCGCCGACCGGGCACAGGTCGATGATGTTGCCGGAGAGTTCCGAGTCGACCGTTTTTTCGACGAAGGACATGATCTCGGCGCGATCACCGCGGAACGCCTGGCCCAACTCCATCAGGCCGGCGATTTCCTGGGTAAACCGCACGCACCGCGTGCAGTTTATGCAGCGGGTCATGTCGGTGGCAACCAGCGCACCGAGATTCTTGTTGGAAACGACGCGCTTCTCTTCCTGGAAGCGGGCGGCACTACTGCCATAGCCGACGGCAAGATCCTGCAATTGACACTCGCCGCCCTGGTCGCAGATCGGGCAGTCGAGCGGATGGTTCATGAGCAGAAACTCCATCACATCCTTCTGCGCCTTGACTGCCAGCGCGGAATGCGTAAAGACCTTCATGCCCTTGGCCACGGGTGTCGCACAAGCCGGCATCGGCTTGGGTGCCTTCTCGATTTCCACCAGGCACATGCGGCAGTTCGCGGCGATCGAAAGCTTCTTGTGATAGCAGAAATGCGGAATGTAGATACCGGCGGCATGGGCCGCCTCGATCAGCATCTTGCCTTCTTCAACCTGCAGCGGCTTGCCGTCAATTTCGATTTCTAGCATGATGCCTCCGCCGGGCCGTCCCAAGGAGGCATCCGCCCCCCCGTGGGGGGCAGCGAGCCGGGTTTACGAGCGAGGGGGGCTAGCATAATGCCCCCGCCATCAAACGGGTGTGGAAGGTACTCCCCGCCTTTTGCACATCGCGCGGCACCAGACACTTTTTGTGCTCGATGTGATATTCGAACTCGCTGCGGAAATGCTTGACGAAACTCCGTACCGGCAGCGCCGCGGCATCGCCAAGCGCGCAAATGGTGCGGCCCATGATGTTGCCGGCCACATCGTTGAGCAAATCGATATCCTCGGGACGTCCCAGGCCATGCTCGATGCGATGGATAACCTTGTACAGCCAGCCGGTGCCTTCACGACAGGGCGTGCATTGGCCGCAGGACTCTTCGTAGTAGAACCAGGACAGGCGCTCCAGTGCCTGGACCATGCAGACTGTCTCGTCCATCACGATCACCGCGCCGGAACCCAGCATCGAACCGGCCTTGGCGATGGAATCGTAGTCGAGCGTGCAATCCATGATTAGGTCAGCCGGCAAAACCGGCGCCGACGAACCACCGGGAATTACCGCTTTCAGTTTGCGGCCAGCGCGCACGCCACCCGCCATCTCGAGCAGTGTCGCGAACGGAGTACCCATCGGCACTTCAAAATTGCCGGGCTTGTTGACATGACCCGACACTGAAAATAGTTTCGTGCCGCCATTGTTGGGCTTGCCGAGATCGAGAAACGACTGCCCGCCACTGCGCAGAATGTAGGGAATGGAAGCAAGCGATTCGGTATTGTTGATCGTGGTCGGCTTGCCATAAAGACCGACGTTGGCGGGAAACGGCGGCTTGTAACGCGGCTGGCCCTTTTTTCCTTCGATAGATTCGAGCAGCGCAGTCTCTTCGCCGCAGATATAAGCGCCATAACCCTGGTGCGCGAACAGATCGAAGTCGAATCCGGCGCCCAGAACATTCTTGCCCAGATAACCGGCGGCACGCGCTTCGTCAAGGGCTTCCTCGAAGCGCTGATACAACTCGTAAACTTCGCCGTGGATATAGTTGTAGCCGCGCGTGGCGCCCACGGCGTAGCCGGCAATGATCATGCCTTCGATGACCGAGTGTGGATCGAGGCGCATGATGTCACGGTCTTTAAACGTACCCGGCTCTCCTTCATCGGTATTGCAGACGATGTATTTTTCCGGCGCGCCCTTGGGCATGAAGCTCCACTTCAGGCCGGTCGGGAAACCGGCGCCGCCACGGCCGCGCAGCACGGACGTCTTCACTTCGGCGATAACCTGGTCCTGGCTCAGCTTGTCGCTGATCACTTTTTTCAAGGCCTGATAGCCACCGCGCGCCTCGTAGTCCTTGAGCCGCCAGCCAGTATCACGATTCATGTCGCGCAGATCCGGCTGGTGCCATCCGGCGGTCAGCGTGGGATTGATCGCTTCGAGGATTGCCATGATGTTATTTGCACTCCGCGAGCAGTTGATCGATTTCTTCCGGGGTCATGAAGCAGCGCATGTGGTGATTGTTCACCAGCATGACCGGCGCATCGCCGCAAGCGCCCATGCATTCCCCTTCCTTCAGGGTGAACTTGCCATCCGGTGTGGTTTCGTTGAAACCGATGCCAAGCTTGCTCTTCAGGTAATCAGCCGCATGCACGCCGCCCGATAATGCACAGGGAAGATTGGTGCAGACGGTCAGCTTGTATTTGCCGACCGGCGCCAGGTTGTACATGTTGTAGAACGAGGCGACTTCGAACACTGCCATCTCTGACAGTTCGAGATAACTGGCGACATAACTGATCGTCGCGTTCGCCAGCCAGCCTTTTTCCTCCTGGGCGAAAACCAGCGCCGCCATGACGGCAGACTGCTTCTGATCATCCGGGTACTTGCTGACCTCGCGGTCAATTTTTCTGAGGGTGGCTTCGCTCAACATGGTCTTATCTATCTACATCACCGAACACAACATCGATCGTCCCGATCAGGGTCACCACATCGGCCAGCATGTGGCCCTTGGCCAATTCATCCATGGCGGCCAGGTGCTGGAAGGCTGCCGAACGCAACTTGACGCGGTAGGGCTTGTTGGCGCCATCCGAGATCATGTAGACGCCGAACTCGCCCTTGGCGTGCTCGGTGCCGACATACACTTCGCCGGGCGGAACATGCATACCCTCGCTGAAGAGCTTGAAATGATGGATCAGCTCTTCCATGCTGCCCTTCATTTTCTCGCGCGAAGGCGGCGCCACCTTGTGGTTGTCGGTAATGACCGGGCCGGGATTGGCCCGCAGCCAGGAGATGCACTGCCTGATGATACGGTTGGCCTGGCGCATCTCTTCCATGCGCACCAGATAACGATCGTAGCTGTCACCCTTGACGCCTACCGGAATATCGAAATCAAGACGGTCATAAACCTCGTAAGGCTGCTTTTTGCGCAAGTCCCATTCGACACCCGAACCGCGCAGCATCGGACCGCTAAAACCGAGTTGCAGGGCACGCTCGGGCGATACCACGCCGACACCGACCAAGCGCTGCTTCCAGATACGGTTATCGGTAAGCAGGGTTTCGTACTCGTCGCAATAAACCGGGAAACGGCTGGTGAAATCCTCGATGAAATCGAGCAGCGAACCTTCGCGTGCGGCGTTGAGTTCCTTGACCGTCTGCGCGTTCTTGAACTTGTTGATCTCGTACTTCGGCATGCTATCCGGCAGATCGCGATACACGCCACCCGGCCGGAAATAGGCGCCATGCATGCGCGCGCCGGAAACCGCTTCGAGCATATCGAAGATGTCTTCGCGCTCGCGGAAGGTGTACAACACCATCGCCATGGCACCGACGTCCAGCGCGTGGGTGCCGATACTCAACAGGTGATTCAGAATCCGGGTGATCTCGGCGAACATCACGCGGATGTATTGCGCGCGGATCGGTACCTCGATGCCGAGCAGACGCTCGATCGCCAGGACAAAGGGATGCTCATTGACCAGCATCGACGTGTAGTCGAGCCGATCCATGTAGGGCAGCGACTGAATCCAGGTACGCGTCTCCATCAGCTTTTCAGTGCCGCGATGGAGCAGGCCGATATGCGGATCGGCACGGACGACCACTTCGCCGTCAAGTTCGAGCACCAGCCGCAACACCCCGTGCGCCGACGGATGCTGCGGTCCGAAGTTGATCGTGTAGTTCTTGATTTCAGCCACGGTCACCCACCTTGCCGTAATTTTCCTCGCGCACGATCCGCGGCGTATTCTCGCGCGGCTCGATGGTCACCGGCTGATAAACCACGCGGCGCAGCTCCGGGTCATAGCGCATCTCGACATAGCCAAAGATCGGGAAATCCTTGCGGAACGGATGGCCGATAAAACCGTAATCAGTCAGGATACGGCGCAGGTCGTTATGGCCACTGAACATGATGCCGTAAAGGTCGAAGGCCTCGCGCTCGAACCAGTTGACACCATTCCAGACATCCATCAAGGAATCGAGGACCGGAAAGTCGTTGTCTGTCGCGAACACGCGCAAACGCAGCCGCCAGTTGTGCGTCAACGACAGGAGTTGCGTGACGGCGGCAAAACGCCGCGCGCCGATCTGGTCCGCCTCCGGGAATGCCACCGCGCCATAGGATGCGTAATCAACACCGCACAAATCCATGGCTTGCTCGAAGCGCAGATCAGGGTGATCGCGCAAGGTGGTTGCCACCGCCAGATAGTCTGCCGCGGCAACTTCCAGGGCAACCTCACCTCGATCGACGACGAGGCTCTCGATGCGCTCACCGAGCACATCCCGCAGGTTCTGACAAAGCCGGTCCAGCTTGGCGCTCATTGGCATACGTGAAATGCGTAAAGTTTGTTGGCGTGGCTCATCAGCGGGCAATCGTGCAGGTGCGGGTAATCTTGTTCTGCAACTGGATGATGCCGTAGAGCAAGGCCTCGGCTGTTGGCGGACAACCCGGCACATAGATGTCTACCGGCACGATGCGGTCACAGCCGCGCACCACCGAGTAAGAGTAGTGATAGTAGCCGCCACCATTGGCACAGGAACCCATCGAAATCACCCAGCGCGGCTCGGCCATTTGCTCATAAACCTTGCGCATCACCGGTGCCATCTTGTTGGTCAGCGTTCCGGCCACGATCATGACATCAGCCTGACGCGGACTCGGCCGGAAGACGACACCAAAACGATCAAGGTCGTAGCGCGACACACCGGTATGGATCATTTCAATGGCACAACAGGCCAGGCCAAACGTTACCGGCCACAATGAACCGGTGCGGGTCCAGTTGATGAGTTTGTCGAGGGAGGCAGTGACGAAACCCTCTTGCAACACGCCTTCTATGCTCACGCCATGATCTCCAACATCATTCCCAGTCCAGTGCGCCTTTAGCCCAGGCGTAGAAGTCGCCGATGATCAGAATGGCGAGGAATACGAGCATGGTGAAAAAGCCGAAATACTTGAATTCATCGACAGCCACGATCTCGCCGTAAATTGCCGCCCAGGGAAAGAGAAAGGCAATCTCGAGATCGAAGATGATGAAGATGATGGCAACCAGATAGTAGCGCGCATCGAACTTCATGCGGGCATCTTCGAAGGCATCGAAACCACATTCGTAGGGAGAGAGCTTGGCCGGATCGGGACGGTGCGGACCGACCAGGCGCCCAATGATCAAGGGCGCACAGCCAAAGATCAGGGCAACAAATACGAAAACGAGAATCGGGAAATAATTTTCCAGCATTTTTGTGGTTTGTGCCGCGTCATTCCTGCGCTGCTCAACTCCTAAAAATGAACTCCAAAGAAAACCTGGTGCCGACGGCGAGACTCGAACTCGCACAGCTTTCGCCACTACCCCCTCAAGATAGCGTGTCTACCAATTTCACCACGTCGGCGGACGTTGTCTTGCGGTACTGCTCAACCGTCATCAACTGCCCGGTACGCTCAGAAAAGAAAACAAACAGATGTACCGAAATTTCAGGGCGCGAGTATAAAGCACCAATCGTGGTGCAGCGCAAAAAAAATAGTGATCGCCGCATCAAACCACGTGGATCTTAAGCAATGTCGTTTATCGTCGACAGCATCGTTCAGTTCCGCCCATGACGGTATACGGTAACGACCAGATCGCGCGCCATCCGTCCGCCTACTTCATTCATGATTCGATACAAATTACGTGCAATGCCGTCACGCAGGGGAACCAGCAGGGCCGGGAGACGCAATGAACGGCTCAACGCCTGTGTTTCGAGCGCATACAAGCGCAACAGATCATGGATCAACTGCTGCAGTTCGACACGCGGAAAACTGGCCTGTAGAGCCTCTCGACCATTTTTTCCCTTCGGCCAGCGTTCAAGAATGATGTATGCCGCAGCAAGCAATCGTTCAATCCGCCGCAGCCGAATCGGTTCAATTTCCTCATAGCGAATCACAATGCCCACGGGCAGGCCCCTCACCCGCGCCAGAAAAGCGTGATCAATCTCCCGAGTGGCCTGATATAACTGTCGGTACATGGCATCACCCGGACTCGTCCCGTGACGCAGGGCGTCTTGGGCACGACGAATTACCAGCGCGTCTTTTTGCACCTCTTTGGCAACATTCAGAGCCAGAAATGGTTCGATGCGTGGCAGGGCAATGCGCAGCGGCAACACGGCACGCAAGGCATCGGTGGTGCGACGACTGTAAGCAACAAGAATCCTGCGGTCGATGGCGACCAAAGCATCTACAGGATTCATGTCAAAGCCTGATGAGTGATCCGCTCGCTGGCGGGACGCAGCTACTCAGTCGCGCCGTCAGACAAGGGTTTCGCAGCGCGGTGCATACCGATCATGCCAACAAGCAACGACTTGGCAACCACATCGCGATAACCCAGTTCACGCAATACTTGCGACAACTCATCGGCCGAGTAGAACAGTTCGATCGCATCGATGAAGTATTTCTTGACGCCCCAGGCGGCCGAACCGCTACGGAAGAACAAGCCGGTGACCGCCAGACTGCCACGCAGATAAGCGTAATAAAGCTTTTCGACAATTGGGTTGCCGGGCCGCAGCATGTCGCAGTGATGGAAGCGACCGCCTGGCTTCAGCACCCGATGGATCTCGGTGAACAGGTCGCGCACCCGCAGATGGCGCGACGCCCATTGCAGGGTGACTACATCGAAATGATTATCCGGAAAGGGCAGCACATGCACATCGCCGATGTTGCTGCGAATCTCGAAGCCTCGCTCCTGCGCACGCTTGCGTCCGACCTCCTGCATCGCCGCGCTGCGATCAATGGCATGCACCTCGAGGCTGGGCTCACGTTCAAGCAGTGCTATTCCAACAGCATTGGTACCGGCGCAAACATCAAGGACCCGCTGACCGGGCTGCAACTCGATGAGCGACATGAAGTTACGCCGGAACCAGCCCCACAGGCCGAAGCTGGCAACGTAGTTGGCTCGATCGTAATACGGGGCGACATCGACGAAAACGTCATGCAGGTCGTCTTTCCAGACCGTGCCGAAGCGTTCTTCGCGCAATTTCTCGCGGATGGCTAATGGAGGCGGGCTCATATTGATTGGCCGAATTTACGATATTCCTGATTATCTGGGAATGTCCTGGGCCTTCGAACCATCCGGAGCTGGCACCGGAACAGTGGCAGGTGCCGTTGTCGGAGGTGCCTTTTGTACGGCTGCATCCATTACGCTACCACCTACGGTGGTCGGCTGTTTGCCCGCCATATAAGCCAAACCAAGACTGGTCAGAAAGAAGATCGTTGCCAGAACGGCTGTGGCGCGCGACAGGAAATTTGCTGAGCCGGTGGCACCGAACAGACTGCCGGAAGCCCCGCCGCCAAAGGCAGCGCCCATGTCGGCACCCTTGCCGTGTTGCATCAGCACCAGGCCAATGACGGTCAGTCCGACCAGGATATGCCCGGTCAGCGTAATAGTAAAAATAACGTCCATATGTTTTCCTTAGTTAAACCGCTGCAGCACAGATGGCAGCGAAATCAGCAGCAACCAATGCCGCGCCACCGATCAGGCCGCCGTCGATATCCGGCTGGGCCATGAGTTCTTTTGCATTGCCGGGTTTCATGCTGCCGCCGTAAAGGATCTGCAAGCCGGCGGCAACCTTGGCATCCGCCGCAGCTACGCGTGCACGGATCAGCGCATGCACTTCCTGGGCCTGCTCCGGACTGGCGGTCTTGCCGGTACCGATGGCCCACACCGGCTCATAGGCCACAACGGCCTTGGCCAAAGCAGCAACACCGCAACGCGTCAACACGGCATCGAGCTGGCGTGAAACAACCTCGGCGGTGACGTTTTTTTCACGCTCATCAAGGGTTTCCCCGACGCACAGAATTGGCACAAGTCCGGTCTTTAGTGCCGCCTCGAACTTTGCCGCGACCACCGCGTCCGTATCACCGTAGAAGCTGCGGCGCTCGGAGTGTCCGACAATTACATAACGACAACCAAAATCAGCCAGCATCGGCGCGCTGACTTCACCGGTATAGGCGCCCTGCGCATGTTCTGAAACATCCTGCGCCCCCCAGGCGACATTACTGCCCGCCAGTGCAACGCGTGCCTGTTCCAGATAAGGGTAAGGCACGCAAACAGCCACATCGGCAACCATCCCGGCCACGCCCTTACGCACTTCCTGCAGGAGAGCAGAGTTGGCCGCCAGATTGCCGTGCATCTTCCAGTTACCGGCAACGAATTTTTTGCGCATGACTTCAGCCCACCGTGTCCGAAAGGCCGCGATTATAACGACCGCATCCGGCTGCGGTCAATTTCAGCCAAAGCGCCCCCAGGGCCGGAGCATCAAATCTCCCTGAGCTGCAAGACGGCAGCGAGGTAGTCAGGGTTCCACGCGGCGGCTTTGCGTTTTCTGGGGAGGCTGGTGGATCGGGACTTATCGCTCCGAAACAGGTTCAATGACACGCGCCGCAGGAATGAGAAGTTCAGCGCCGCATTTCTCAGGCGGATGGGGCTGGCGTCTTCGCCAAAGGTGACATCCAGACACCAATGCAGTCCGTTCTCGATCC
>DDXB01000040.1 GCA_002347405.1 Rhodocyclaceae bacterium UBA2271
TGCACTTCGGACTTGAAACCGCCCTGCATAAGTAGGCTAAACGTGCAACTTTGCGACGTTAGCTCTACTGTCAGAAATTAGTCCTTCAGTATTGCGCTTTCCAGCCCGGCCAGGCCGAGATGGCGGACATCGCGGCCCTTTTCCATGTAGACCACATACTCCGAGATGTTCTTGGCGTGGTCGCCGATGCGTTCGATCGACTTGGCGATGAACAGCAGGTCCAGCGCGCGCGAAATGGTGCGCGGATCTTCCATCATGTAAGTGATCAGCTGGCGCATCCCCGCCTTGAATTCGGCGTTGACATCCTTGTCGCGCCGCGCCACCTCCGTTGCCACAGAGCAATCGGCACGGGCGAAGGCGTCGAGTGCCTGACGCAGCATGGAAACGACGGTTTCGGCGGAATGATGCAGTTCGATGCGCGGCACATAGGCAGTGTCGTTGGAATAAATGGCACGCGTCTTCTTGGCAATCTTCTTGGCCTCGTCGCCGATGCGCTCAAGGTCGGTAATCGTCTTGACCACCGTCATGATCATGCGCAGGTCGCGGGCCGCCGGCTGACGCCGGGCGATGATGTGGACGCAGTCATCGTCCAGTTCAACCTCGAGCCGGTTAACCTCCTGGTCACCAGTGATTACCGCCTCGCAGAGGGCCAGATCAGCGTTGCCCAAAGCCGTCATGGCCTGGATGATCTGGCGCTCGACGACCCCGCCCAGCCGCAACACCTTGCTGCGGATATCTTCCAGTTCGGCATCGAACTGCTTGAGGATATGCTCGGTCATGACGTGACGCTCCTGAATGGCTTGGTAAATGATGCGCGCAGTCTACGACGTTTTGATGACGGATTTATTGCAGTCAGCGCGTCATGTGCTTGACGCCATGCGGCGTGGCAAGCAGCAGCAGGTCCGCGCCGCGGCAGGCGAACAGGCCATTGGTGACGACACCGACAATACCGTTCAGGGCGGTTTCAAAAGCGACCGGATCGGCAATCCGCAAGCCCGGTACATCGAGAATGACATTGCCGTTGTCGGTAATGAAGCCTTCGCGCAGGCGGGGCTGGCCACCCAGCTTGACGATCTCGCGGGCGACGTAGGCACGCGCCATCGGGATCACCTCGACCGGCAACGGAAATTTGCCAAGCAGATCGACCAGCTTGCTGTCATCACAGACACAGACGAATTTGTCGGCCACCGCCGCGACAATCTTCTCGCGCGTCAAGGCGCCGCCACCCCCCTTGACCATCGCCAGCTTGACGGTCACCTCGTCGGCGCCATCAACATAGATGGGCATGGCGTCGACATCGTTCAGGTCAAGCACCCGGATGCCATGTCCCTCCAGGCGCTTCCGGGTCGCCTCGGAACTGGCGACGGTCGCGCCGATGCGGTCCTTGATGGTCGCCAGTGCGTCGATGAACAGGTTGGCGGTCGATCCGGTGCCGACACCGATGATGCTGCCCGCCGGCGCCGTTTCCGCCACATAGTCACGTGCGGCATTGGCCACCGCCTGCTTGAGTTCGTCCTGGGTCATGCTGCCTCCTTGCAAAAAGACGCCCGGTCAGGCCGGGCATGTTGTATGGGTGCGAAGTATACGCCGTCCTGCCAGCGCCGACTTGTAACGTGAAATCACCGCAGCATTTGCGCCGGGCCGCCCCAAGCAAGCGCGACACGCGGCGAAAGCCGCAATCCGCTCCGGCGCATAAGCGCGGCACCCCGTGATATTCGAGCGCCAGCGCGCCGTTTGAAACTCTCCGGGAGGGGGGGGAAGGGGGGCGGTGTCTTTCATGATCGGGGGCGTAGCCCTCGCATCATGAAAGTTACCTTTTTTTCATCGGCGGCAGGTCGGTGCAGCTGCCGTGCGCCACTTCCGCCGCCATGCCGATGCTTTCGCCCAGCGTCGGGTGCGGATGGATGGTCTTGCCGATATCGACGGCGTCGGCGCCCATCTCGATGGCCAGCACAATCTCGCCGATCATGTCGCCAGCATTGGGGCCGACGATCGCGCCGCCGATCACGCGATGGGTTTCCGCATCGAAAATCAGCTTGGTGAAACCGTATTCGGCGCCATTGGCGATTGCCCGACCGGACGCCGCCCAGGGGAATTTTGCCACCTCGACCGGCCGTTCAGCGGCCTTGGCCTGCTCTTCGGTGAGGCCGACCCAGGCGACTTCGGGATGCGTGTAGGCAACGCCGGGAATCACCGTCGCGTCGAAATGCGCCTTCTGCCCGGCGGCGGCCTCGGCGGCGACATGCGCCTCATGCACGGCCTTGTGCGCCAGCATCGGCTGGCCGACGATGTCGCCGATCGCAAAAATGTGCGGCACGTTGGTACGCATCTGGCTGTCGACCGGAATGAAACCGCGTTCGTTCACCACCACGCCGGCCTTGTCGGCATCGATCTTGTTGCCGTTGGGGCTGCGCCCGGCAGCCTGCAGGATCAGGTCGTAGCGCTGGGGTTCGGCAGGCGCTGCGGCGCCCTCGAACCTGACCCAGAGTCCATCGTCCTTCACCTCGACCGCAGTCGTCTTCGTCTTCAGCATGATCTTGTCGAAGCGGTGGCTGTTTTGCTTTTCCCAGACCTTGACCGCATCACGGTCCGGACCTTGCATCAGGCCATCGAGCATCTCGACGACATCGACCTTGGCGCCGAGTGTGGAATACACCGTCGCCATTTCCAGGCCGATGATGCCGCCGCCGATGACCAACATGCGTTGCGGCAGCTTGCCGTCAACTGCGCGCAGTTCGAGCGCGCCGGTGGAATCGACGATGCGCGGGTCGCGGGGAATGAATGGCAGATGGAAAGCCGCCGAACCGGCGGCGATGATGCACTTCTCGAAACGGACGACTTTCTTTTCGCCGGTTTTCTCCTGCGCCGTGCCGGTGGTCGCCTCGACTTCGAGATGATGGGCATCGAGGAAGTGGCCGTAACCACGCACGACCTCGACCTTGCGCGCCTTCGCCATGCCGGCGAGGCCGCCGGTCAGCTTGCCGACGACCTTTGCCTTGTGCGCGCGTAACTGATCGATATCGACCTGCGGCGCGGCGAAGCTCACGCCGGCAACGCTCATATGCTGCGCCTCGTCCATCACCGCCGCGACATGCAGCAGCGCCTTGGATGGAATGCAGCCGACATTGAGGCAGACACCGCCCAGCGTGGCATAGCGTTCCACCAGCACCGTCCGCATGCCAAGATCGGCACTGCGGAAGGCGGCCGAGTAGCCGCCGGGCCCGGCGCCGAGAACAAGCACTTCAGTTTCGCTGTCGGCCTTGCCGCTGTAACTGCCTGCAGCAGGAGCAGAAAAAGGGGCCTGGTTCGAATTAGGCGCCTCATTTAATTCGAGCCTGGCCCCTTTTTCTTCTTCTTTTAATTCGAGCCTGGCCCCTTTTTCTTCTTTTCTGGGCGCCGACGCTGGCTCGGCCGGTGCAGGAGCAGCAGCCGCCGTATCACCAGCGCCGACTTTTACCAGGGCGATCAGCGCACCTTCGCCGATCCGTTCGCCAACGGCAATCCTGACTTCGCTAACCGTGCCGGCCACCGGGCTCGGCACGTCCATCGTCGCCTTGTCGGATTCGAGGGTGATCAGTGCATCCTCGGCCTTGACCACATCGCCCGGCTTGATATGAATTTCGATGACCGGCACATCCTTGAAATCGCCGATGTCCGGTACTTTAACTTCCACTATGGAACTCATGCTGCCTCCGTAGGGCTGCCCCAAGGAGGCAGCGAGTCAACACAATGGAGCGGGCGCAGCCCGCGAACCCGAGTCACCCCCTGCCTTGGGAAGGGGGATGGGGGGAAGGTAGTCATAAATTTACCCGACGGAAGTCAGTGAGCAACTGGGCGAGATAGGCATTGCAGCGCGTTGCCAGCGCACCATCGACAACGCGGTGGTCGGCCGACAAGGACAGCGGCACGATCAGGCGCGGCACGAACTGCTTGCCATCCCAGACCGGCTTCATGCTCGATTTGCTGACCCCGAGGATGCCGACCTCGGGGGCATTGACGATCGGCGAAAACGCCGTGCCGCCGATGCCGCCGACGCTGGAGATGGTGAAGGTGGCGCCCTGCATGGCGGCGAGCGGCAGTTTGCCGTCGCGCGCCTGCTTCGCCAGATCGGAGGTTTCCTGGGCAATTTCGAACACGCCTTTCTGGTCGGCGTTTTTCAGCACCGGCACCATCAGGCCGTGCGGCGTGTCGGCAGCAAAGCCGATGTGCCAGTAGTTCTTGTAAACGAGATTGTCGCCATCCAGCGAACTGTTCAGCTCGGGATACTTCTTCAGCACGGCGACCATTGCTTTAATCATAAATGCCAGCATGGTGACCTTGACACCCGCCTTTTCATTCTCCTTATTGAGCTGGACCCGCAAGGCTTCGAGGTCGGTGATGTCGGCGTCCTCGTGATAGGTAACCGCCGGGATCATCACCCAGTTGCGTGCCAGGTTGGGTCCGGAAATCTTCTTGATGCGCGATAGTGGTTTGACCTCGACGGGGCCAAACTTGGCGAAGTCGACCTGCGGCCAGGGCAGCAGATTCAGCCCTGTTCCACCACCGGCTGCACCGGCAGCACCCGCTGCCGGTGCAGCCGCGCCACTCATCACATTCTTGACGAAGATCTGCACATCCTGCTGGGTGATGCGGCCTTTCGGGCCACTGCCTTTCACCTGCACGATATTGACGCCCAGTTCGCGGGCAAAGCGGCGCACCGAGGGACTGGCGTGGGCCCTGATCCGGTCCTTGCCGCCCTGGATCTCGGTCGCGGTAGCGCCGGGCGTCGGCATGGTGATCCGCTGTGGGGCGGTGGTGGGTTCAGCTTCGGTCGGGCGCAATTCACAGACCTCGCCCGCGACGACCGGTGCGGCAAAAGTCGGCGCTGGCGGTACGGCGACTGGCGCTGAAAAAGGTGGCGCTGAAAAAGGGGCCTGGTTCGAATTAAGCGCCTCATTTAATTCGAGCCTGGCCCCTTTTTCTTCTTTTTCTGCTTTTTCTTGTTTTTCTTTGGCCGGCTCCGGCGCAGCCGCGGCCGCGCCAGCAGCGGCATCGAGCAGCAGCACCAGCGTGTCCTTTGCCACCCTGTCGCCAACCTTGACCTTCACTTCCCTGACTGTGCCGGCTGCCGGGGAAGGCACGTCCATCGTCGCCTTGTCGGATTCCAGCGTGATCAAGGTGTCTTCGGCCTTGATGACGTCGCCGGGCTTGACATGCACTTCGATCACCGGCACGTCATTGAAGTCGCCGATGTCGGGAACCTTGACTTCGATCATTGCGGACTCCTTAGACGGTAACGGGATTGGGTTTATCGGGATCGAGGCCGTATTTCTTGATGGCCTCGCCAAGCCTGGCGACTTCGATCTGCCCTTCATCGGCCAGCGCGCGCAGACTGGCCAGGGTGATCCAGTAACGGTCGACTTCGAAGAAATGCCGCAATTGCTCGCGCGTATCCGAACGGCCGAAGCCGTCAGTGCCGAGCACCACATAGCGGCGACCAATGGCCGCAACATAGGGGCGGATCTGTTCGGCAAACAGGCGCACATAATCCGTCGCCGCAATCACCGGGCCCCGTGAGTCGCCCAGGCTGGTCGCCACATGGCAGAGCCGCTTCGGCTCATCGGGATGCAGCAGGTGATGCCGCGTGCAGTTGTGGCCGTCGCGCGCCAGTTCGGTGAAGCTCGGGCAGCTCCACAGGTCGGACTCGACGCCCCAGTCGGCGCGCAGCAGTTCGGCGGCGGCGATGGCCTCGCGGAAGATCGTCCCCGAACCCAGCAGTTGCACGCGCGGACCGTTGTTGGCGGCACCCTTGCGGAAGCGGTACATGCCCTTGAGGATGTCCTGTTCGGCCCCCGCGGGCAGTGCCGGATGCTCGTAGTTCTCGTTCATCACCGTCAGGTAATAAAACACGTCCTCCTGCTCGGCCACCATGCGGCGCAGGCCGTCCTGCACGATCACCGCCAGCTCGTAGGCAAAGGTCGGGTCGTAGGAGATGCAGTTCGGAATGGTCGCGGAGAGCACGTGCGAGTGGCCGTCCTCATGCTGCAGGCCTTCGCCGTTGAGCGTGGTGCGCCCGGCGGTGCCGCCGACCAGGAAGCCGCGTGCCCGCGAGTCGCCGGCCGCCCAGCACAGGTCCATGGTGCGCTGCAGGCCGAACATCGAGTAGAAGATGTAGAAGGGCAGCATCTGCACGCCGTGGGTCGAATAGGCGGTGGCGGCGGCGATCCAGTCCGACATGGCGCCGGCCTCGTTGATGCCTTCCTGCAGCATCTGGCCGTCCTTCGACTCCTTGTAGAACATCAGCTGGTCGGCGTCCTGCGGCACGTAGTTCTGGCCCTGCTGGTTCCAGATGCCGTACTGGCGGAACATGCCCTCCATGCCGAAGGTGCGCGACTCGTCGGGTACGATGGGCACCACGCGGCGACCGAGCACCTTGTCCTTGAGCAGCACGTTGAGGATGCGCACGAAGGCCATGGTGGTCGAGATTTCGCGGCCTTCGCCGGTGGCCTTGAGCAGCGCGTCGAAGGCCGCCAGCGGCGGAATCGGCTGCGGCTCAACGGCACGGCGCCGCTGCGGCAGGTAACCACCGAGCGCCATGCGATGGCCGCGCATGTATTCGAGTTCGGGCGAGCCATCCGCCAGCTTGAGATAAGGCAGGTTTTCCAGCTCGTCATCGCTGATCGGCAACTTGAAACGATCGCGGAAGGCGCGGATGGAAGTGGTGCCCATCTTCTTCTGCTGGTGGGTGATGTTCTGCGCCTCGCCCGATTCGCCCATGCCGTAGCCCTTGATGGTCTTGGCGAGGATGACGGTCGGCTGGCCGGTGTGATTCATGGCGGCCTGGTAGGCGGCATACACCTTGTGCGGATCGTGGCCGCCGCGGTTGAGCCGCCAGACATCGTCGTCGGTCCAGTTGGCGACCATCGCCTTGAGTTCCGGCGTGTTGAAGAAATACTCGCGTACATAGGCGCCGTCCTTCGACTTGAAGGTCTGGTATTCGCCGTCCACGCACTCCATCATGCGCTGCCGCAGCAGGCCCTTCTTGTCCTGCGCCAGCAACGGGTCCCAATAGCTGCCCCAGACCACCTTGATGACGTTCCAGCCGGCGCCACGGAAATCGCCTTCAAGCTCCTGAATGATCTTGCCGTTGCCGCGCACCGGGCCGTCCAGCCGCTGCAGGTTGCAGTTGATGACAAAGATCAGGTTGTCGAGCTTTTCGCGCCCGGCCATGCCGATGGCGCCCATCGACTCGGGCTCGTCCATCTCGCCATCGCCCATGAAGGCCCAGACCTTGCGGCCGGTCACGTCGACATGACCACGGTCGTGCATGTATTTCATGAAGCGCGCCTGGTAAATCGCCTGCAGCGGGCCGAGGCCCATCGACACGGTCGGGAACTGCCAGAAATCCGGCATCAGCCAGGGGTGCGGATAGGACGTCAGGCCTTTGCCGTTGACGTCCTGGCGGAAACCGTCGAGCTGATCTTCGTTCAGGCGACCGAGCAGAAACGCGCGGGCATAGATACCGGGCGCCGAATGGCCCTGCACGAAGATCAGGTCGCCACCATGCGTTTCGGTCGGCGCACGCCAGAAGTGGATGAAGCCGACGTCATACAGCGTGGCCGCCGAGGCGAAGCTGGCGATGTGGCCGCCGAGATTCGAGTTGCCCTTGTTGGCGCGCAGCACCATCGCCAGCGCGTTCCAGCGCACGTAGGAGCGGATCTTGTTCTCGATGGCGTAGTCGCCCGGCGCGATGACCTGGCGGTCGGCCGGAATGGTATTGATGTATTCGGTATTGGCACAGTAGGGCTGGTTGATGCCGGCCAGGCGGCCGAGTTCGACCAGGCGCTCGATGAGAAAGTGCGCGCGCTCCGGGCCTTCCTGTTCGATTACCGCCTCGAGGGCGTCCAGCCATTCGCGGGTTTCCTGGCTGTCGGTGTCGAGGGGTGCCCCGTTGTTATTGTCGGTGGCCATGTTGTGTTACCTCCTGTCGAGTGCTGCATGGTGCATGCCTGATGCGATATTCCCGACGGATGTCATCAGGAATAGTCAATTGTACACAATCAACCTTTCTCCGCCGCCTTCAATACTTGGCCACTTTCATGCGCACGGATGTCACTACGAAACATAAGTGATATTTTTCTATCGAATAACATAAGTGATACTTTTTATCGGCTTATACAGTCACTTTAGTGATAGATTCGCTAGCGAACATGGGATACCCTCCGAGCCTCAGTGAGCCACTGGCTGTTGCCACAAGCACTGCCACGCTGCTAATCGTCGATGACATGCCAGAGAACCTGGCGGTACTGGGTGGCTTATTGCGCGACGCCGGCTATCAGGTGCGGGCGGCCAACTCGGGGCAGACCGCGCTGCGCTATGCCGCGCAGGAGCCACGCCCCGCAGTCATCCTGCTTGATGTGATGATGCCCGGAATGGACGGTTACGCGGTACTTGAGCGGCTGCGGGCCGACCCGGCCACTCACGATACGCCCGTCATACTCCTCACCGCGCTCGCCGATGTCGCTGACGAACAGTACGGCCTGGCACAAGGCGCCGCCGACTACATCACCAAACCCTACCAGCCGCCGATCGTGCTGGCGCGCGTCAAGACCCAACTCGAACTCAGGCGCGCCCATGACTGCCTGAAGGATCACAACGCCTTTCTCGAAACCGAAATCGCGCGGCGCATGGCCGAGAACGAGCATATCCAGGCGGTCAGCATCCTGGCGCTGGCCAACCTGGCCGAGACGCGCGACCCGGAAACCGGCAACCACATCCTGCGCACCCAATCCTATGTGCGCCTGCTGGCGGAGCGACTCAGGCAGCACCCGCGCTTCGCCGCCTTCCTGTCCGGGCGCAACATCGAACTGCTGACCCGTTCCGCGCCACTCCACGACATCGGCAAGGTCGGCATCCCCGACAACATCCTGCTCAAGCCCGGCAGTCTCAACATCGATGAGTGGCGCATCATGAAAACCCACGCCAAACTGGGTTCGGACGCCATCGAACGCGCCGAAGGGGCAAGCGGCGATCCACTGCCCTTCCTCATGCTGGCGAAGGAGATCGCCCACTGGCACCACGAGAAATGGGACGGCAGCGGCTATCCGGACGGACTGGCGGGCGAGGCGATTCCGCCCGCGGCCCGCCTCATGGCGCTGGCCGATGTCTTCGATGCCCTGATTTCGTGGCGGGTATACAAGAAACCGCTGCCTTTCGACGAAGCGCGGGACATCATCGCCGCCGGGCGCGGCACACATTTCGATCCGGACGTCACCGACGCCTTTCTTGCCGGCTTCGACGCCTTCGTCACCATCGCCGAGCGCCATGCCGACGCCTGATAACTCACTGCCGCCATCCGCCCGCGGCAGGATGCTGCTGGCGGTCTTTGTCGCCTTCTCGCTGGCGATCACCGCCGCCGGAGCCTTCTTCTATCGGGCACTGGCCGACGACCTGATGCGGGACCGGCATGAAGAACTGACGGCGGTGGCCGCACTCAAGGCGCGGCAGGTGGAAGACTGGCTGGTTTACAACCGCGCGCTGGTAAAGGTTACCGCCGGCTCGGTCGTGTTCGCCGAAGCCATCGAAAACTGGGTGAAAACCGGCGACCCCAAACTGGAGCGGCGCGTGCGCGTCCGACTTGAAACCCTGCAGCGGGTCGAACAATCCGACGCCATCGAATTGTTCGACCCGGACGGCAAGAAGCTGCTGGGCGTCGGCGAATCCGGCCATGCCCAGGCGGCATTACTCCCCCTGATTCCCGAGGCGCTCCTGCAATCCGCGCCCCTGTTGCTCGACCTGCACCGACATGCCGACGGGGTGGTTCACCTCGGCTTTCTCGCCGCCGTGCGCGACTCGGCCGCCCTCGACCAGCCGCCGGCGGCCCTGCTGCTCTACAGCATCAACACCGAGAAAGGCCTGCTGCCGCTGATCAAGGACTGGCCGCGGGCTTCCGCCAGCGGCGAGATCGTGCTGGTGCGCCGCGACAGCGACCAGGCGATGCATCTCACCGGCGTCCATCATGGCCAGGGCGCGCCGATGAGTCTCGGTATCCCCATGGACCAGACGCAGCGGCCCGCCGTCCAGGCGCTGCGGCATGGCGCCGGCATCTATGCCGGCCCCGACTATAACGATACGCCGGTGCTGTTGGCCGCCTATCCGGTGGCAGGCACGCCCTGGATGCTGCTGGCCAAGGTCGATGAAGCGGAGGTGACGGCTGGCCTGCGGCAACTGGGCGCCACCACGCTCGTGCTGATGCTGCTGGCGATTGGCGCGGCTGGAGCCCTGGTCTTCATGTTCTGGC
This sequence comes from Rhodocyclaceae bacterium UBA2271, assembly GCA_002347405.1. Classification (GTDB taxonomy): domain Bacteria; phylum Pseudomonadota; class Gammaproteobacteria; order Burkholderiales; family Rhodocyclaceae; genus Sulfuricystis. The sequence continues at coordinate 10,280 of DDXB01000040.1, forward strand.
ACCAGCAACAATTACGCACGGCCCTGGCGCAGGCCGAACAGGAACGCACCATCAGCCTGCTCGAACAACGCTTCGGCATCACCCTCAACAGCATCGGCGATGCGGTGATCGCGACCGACGCGGCCGGCAATGTCGAATTCCTCAATCCAATCGCGGCCAGCCTGACCGGCTGGTCATTTGACGACGCACGCGGCCGACCACTGGAAGAAATCTTCGTCATCGTCAATGAAGAAACCCGTCAGCCGGCGGAAAGCCCGGTGCGGCGCGTGCTGCGCGATGGGAAGATCGTCGGCCTGGCCAACCATACGCTCCTGATCGCCCGTGACGGTCGTGAAACGCCGATTTCCGACAGCGGCGCACCGATCCGCGCGGCAGACGAAACGGATGGGGTCTCCGGCGTGGTGCTGGTGTTCCGTGACCAGAGCGCCGAACAGGCCGCCACCCGCACCCTGCGCGAATCGGAAGCGAAATTTCGCCTGATTGCGGAAAACGCCAGCGATTTCATTTTCTGGTTTTCTCCCACGGGCAACTTCATTTACGTCTCGCCCGCCTGCGAAAAGCTCACCGGCTATGCGCCGGAAGAATTCATGGCCGATCCCGGTCTGATGCTGCAAATCATCCATCCCGACGATTGCGCCCGTGTCCAATCCTTCATGCAGAACATGTCCTCCGGCATGACCGAGACGTCTTTCCGGATCATGCATCGCGACGGCTCGGAGCGCTGGATCTCCCGCGTCTGCACCCCGGCAGTCGATGAAGAGGGTGTATGCGTCGGCCGGCATGGCCGCATGGCCGACATCACGGAGCGCAAGCGTTACGAGGAGCAATTGCGCAAGCTGGCGCTGGCCGTGGAGCAAAGCCCCGAAAGCGTCGTCATCACCGATCTGGCCGGCAATATTGAATACGTGAACGAAGCGTTCACTACGGTCAGTGGCCTTGCCGCCGAAGAACTGATTGGCCAGAACCCGCGCATCCTCAAATCCGGCAAGACGCCGGCGGCGACCTACGTTGCGATGTGGGCTGCCCTGACCCAGGGTCAACCGTGGAAGGGTGAATTC
>DDXB01000062.1 GCA_002347405.1 Rhodocyclaceae bacterium UBA2271
TGGGCTTTTTTTTAAGGCTGGGCCAGGTACTGCGCTTCCAACTGCGCACAGCATCTTCGTTACGTTCAATGGCGCGCTTCTCAGGTTGCTGCGGACTGAAGCCCAACGAACCCAGGATTCGCCAGACCTGTGTTTGCCCGAAGCGCACCCCATGCAGGCGCTCGATGACGGCCCCAACACGCTTGAGCGTCCATAACTCGGTGCCAAATCCATACTCCGTCGGACTGCGCAGGAGGGTTGCTCGCACTGCCGCCAACTGCTGCTCATCGAGTTGGGCCGGGCGGCCTCGTTCCGGCACGGCTCGCAGCACATCAATGCCGCCTTCATCCAACAACCCTTTCCACGTATATACCGTCTGTCGTGCCACACCCACTGCCTTCGCCACGTCTGCGCAGCCTTTGCCCGCGAGCAGCATCCGACCTGCCTTCAATCGCTTCTTTGTTGCTTCGCTCAACCGCTTTTGTGCCATGACAATATTCTCCAATATCACCCTTGGAGATACAACGCTTCAGATGATCAAAGGTTGTCATGTTTTAAAGAAATATCAATAAGTCGTTTGCATCAGCGGCGGCGGATCAAGAAAGCGGTGATGAGTCCGACCACGGCAGCGCCCACGACGAGCTTCCAGGGGTTTTCCCTGACGTACTCAGTGGTCGCGTCTGCGGCGCTGCCGGCCTTTCTGGCGACCGCGCTACGCGCCTCGTTGAGTCTGGACTTGGCCGCGCCGAGCTTGGCCTCGATATTCGTACGCGCTGTGGCGAACTCTTCGGCAGTCGAATTAACCGCCGCCTTCAGCAGGTCGTCGGCATCGCCGACAACTTTTTTGAGATCCTTCACAAGGTTTTCCTTGCTGCCCTGGACAGTCCCATGGCCTGCGATCAGTTCAGTAGTCATCATGCCTCCTGGTGTGATTGAAAGTTTGAGCGGCCGGCGCCAACTCCGCGTCATTGCCATTGGCGAGGAATCGTCTTGCCGTATCCAGCGGATGCGCACGTCACTCCTGACGGCAAGCCACGGACAGGTGCATTTAAGCGTTCCTCAGCTAGACATCCTGCTCCGCGCCGGACGCGTGGTCTGTACGCCAGCGCACTCAGCGCACGCGCCTGAGATCAAGGACGTCAGGAACAACTCGGACAATACTTCGGGCAGGGTGCGCTGGCGCACAGACCGCGGCCATCATGTGAGTAGCATGAAAGCCAGCGATAGGGAGCTGCAATTTATGTGCTTGGAGGAGAAATGAAATGACCTTAGGAACGATTCTGCTGATCATTTTGATACTGATGCTGATCGGCGCGATCCCAACCTGGCCCCACAGCCGGGAATGGGGTTACGGCCCCAGCGGTGGTCTTGGATTGGTGCTGGTGATCCTGCTGATTCTGTGGCTGCTGGGCAAGATATAGCGCGCTGCCACGCTTTAGCCTTCTGAAGGGCGCGCAACGGACGGCGCAACCCGAGCTTGACTGACCGTCAATGAAAGGAAAAGAAATGCTGCACTATGCCGCTGTATTTCTGGTTATCGCGTTGATCGCGGCGCTGCTCGGTTTTACCGGCATCGCAGCCGGTGCCGTCGAGATCGCCAAGATACTGTTCTTCGTGTTTCTCATCCTGTTTGTCGTCTCCCTCATTATGGGGTTGAGGCGTCGCAAGTGACCATGGTACGGGCCACCGTCCTGCGCGGCCACGGCACGGTGACAGCTTCGTGCGCAAGCGCGGGGCCGCACGGCTGACGCCGTGAGCCCGGGCGACAGCTACATGCGCCACTCCAAATAGGAATAGATGTAATTCGAACCACCATTCACATTGCCGAGCAGGCGTGAGGCGCCGAAAATTCCCGAGCGGTGCGACACACCGAGGCCGACATAGGTTTCACTCATGGACTGCACGCCGATCAGATCACCCAAACTGAAGTCAATGCTCGGATCGAGGTAGTTGAGCAGCCTTGAGCTGTTGCGGCCGCGTGCCACCTGGTCGCGCTGTTCGACGAAAGGCACGCGCTCCGCGTAGGAGACGCCGACACCGAAACCCAGGCGGGTACGCACGCGTTCGCTCCAGGGGAATCCGTAGTAAAACGCCTTCATATAGATGTTGGCTTGCCAGATGTCATTCTGCAGTCCACGTTCGTTGTGGTGCAGGAGGCCAATGTAGCCGACGAAATCGAGCGGCCAGCCGTTGAGGCGCTCGATGAAGGGGCGACCCAGTTCAATCGAGCTAACGCGCGTCTGGTCTGCGGTATTGGTCGAAAAACATTTGAGCCGCATCACCTTGGCCACATCGCAATCGGTGGCCTTGCCGTACATCGCCTTGACGATCAGCGGCCGACCTTCGGGCCAGGCATCATGGTTCGGTGAAAAGTCGTAAACCAGGCCGAGTTGCCCGGCAAGTTGCGTGCGATTGTCGACGATCGGACTGGCACGCACACTTGACGGCCAACGCTTGGCGGATACCCCACCGATCAGCCGCCAGCGGTCGGAGAGTGGGTACGCCGCAGACAAGCCGAGTTCGACACTGACCCCGCTGCCAGGCTCATAGGCACGGCGCGTCGGCGTCGCTTCGGCCGACAGCACCCCATAGTAGTAATTATTCAGCTTGGCGTCGCGCGCGGCGAATACGAGTTTGGGCTGCAACTGCAGCTTGTCGATTTTCCAGTCATGGCGATAGCCAAGCCGTACTTCGCGGCCGCCCGATCCACCGGCGACGTCGCTCAGCACTTCGCCAAACAGCGTGCCCCACGGTTTGCGCTGTTGATAGCCAAGTCCCAGATCCACTCCCGGCTCACGCGTGGCCATGCCAGCCAGACTTGCCGGGATCGGGTCGGACGGGAAGCCCTCGAACCGATAACTGACGAACACGTCGAAACGTGATTCGGGTGTTTCATCGAGTTTCAGACCAATGCGAGTGGCCTCAAGAAAGACATGCTTGCCCTCGTAAAAATAGAGCGGAACAAAATCATGGCGCGTCCCCCCACCACGATAGGGCGAGTCTTCAAACCGCGAAGCAAAGCCCAACCCCGCCCCGCCATTGGCCACAGGCACGGTTGCTGCAAGGATGGGGACGACGGCGTCTGCCGCCACCCCATGGCCCGAGAAGCAGGTCAGGCACAATGCAACGGTCGCGGTTGCCGACAGCGAGAATCCGGACTTGGAACTCACTGTTTCAAAATACAATTTTTCTACGCCTTTCATGCTCCGCCACAATCAGCACCAACGCATATTTCATTTCCAGAGCGCGCGTTTCGCCCACCGCAACTGCAAAAAAACCCGTGACGGGTCGTACTGCCCGATCGATAGGCACCAGCGCCTCATAACATCTCCCCAGATCCGGGACCATCCCGCTTCTGGCAGGTGGGCATGATAACAGGCAACGCACCCATGACCAAGTCTGCGCCAAGGGTTTCGCTTAGTTTCATCGTTTTATCTTCTGGATAAGGACAACCAGTGACCGCGACGCACCTGCCGGGTAGCACAGGCGCATCGCTAGTCGATCATTACCGACTTCGTCACCGATGACGCCGCCGGTGCTTCCTGTCAGGTCGAGTGCGACTGACTACTTGCCGAAGCGCGCCTTCGCCTGGTTAAGGCATTGATCCTTGGCGTCACCCGAAAATGTGTCGCATTTTTCCTTCGCCACCGCATACTCGGCGTCTCGCTTGTCAGCCGTGGCGTCCTTACGGGCGTCAGTCGCCTTTTTGCTTGCGTCGCTACGCGCCTCGGTGGTTTTCTCCTTGGCCGTGACGTTTGCCTCCGCGGTCTTCATCTGCGCCTTGGCGTTGGCCTTGGCTGTAGTCTCCGCGGCTTTCGCTTCCTTCACGCAGACATCTTTCGCATTGCCGGCCAGGTCATCACAGCGTTCCTTCGCCACCGCATAGTCTGCCTCTGCCTTGGCAACGCTCACCTCGTAGGTGGCCTTGTTGCTGGGCTTGTAGCCGGCTTCGAGTTCGGCCTTGGCGACCTTTTCCTTGCCCTTGGCATCGGCTACGCAGATATCCTTCGGGTTTCCGGACAACGAGTCGCAGGCGGCCTTGGCCGACTTGTACTCGGCCGCGATCTTGTCCTTGCCAGCCTTGTAGTCGTCCTTCGACATGTTTTGCGCTATCGCTCCCGTGCTGAATGCCAGGCTGATCGCCATCGCGATCATGCTGATGTTGAGTTTGTTCATTGTCTTTTCCTTTGATTTGGTGAAGCCACACAGCGGAGCCGAGACGGCTTACCGCTAATTTGTTATTTCCTGGCAAGCTGCGTTTCGACGTCAACGCGGCGTTCGATCTGCAGACAGGCTAGCTGTTGGTGTCGGCGATGTCCTTTTGCCGCTTCTGCCAGTCGGACAGTTGTTTGTCCGCCTCATCCTTGGTGACCCCGTATAGTTCCTGGATCTTGCCCGCCAGATGCTCTCGCTTGCCGGCGATGACATCCAGCTCATCGTCGGTGAGCTTGCCCCACTGCTGCTTGACGTTGCCCTTGAGTTGCTTCCAGTTGCCTTCAATTCGATCCCAGTTCATTTTCGTTTCCTTCAGGTTGGTTTAACTATCGGAACCGCGCGCAACCCCGGCGGGAACAATTACAACTGCCGGGTTTGCGCGCGCCCAGCTTTCAGGCAAGTGTGACCTTCTTGCGGGGCTGGCTCCGTGCGTTGTCGAACACCATGCGCATGAATTCGCCATTCGCATAATGAAGACGGCAGATTTAAAAGAATCAATACCGCCGCGCGACGCCGTTGTCGATCTGCACGCGATCACCAACCCGAATATCCGGGTTGGTGCTTTGCAGCAAGCTTTGATAGGAACCGTCACTCAT